>DASSKK010000099.1:0-54246 GCA_035690495.1 Nocardioidaceae bacterium
TCCCTGCGTTCTCGTGTGCTCGCAGAATAGGCCCGGAATCTGGGCATGCCACAGTTCTTGGGGTCTGCTCAACCCGGAGGGCTCTGCCGGAGTGCCCGCGAACGGGTGTTGCTACGCGGGTCGGTCCCCCATTTGGGCGACGGGGCCATGGAGCGTCCGGCGCGGCGGTGGTGTTCGCTGTAGCTGCCCGACCGCTCGTAGATCCTTCAGCTCAAGCTCCACGACGCCGCTGCTTCGGCAGCGATCGCCTCCTCGAGCCGGACCCGGCACTCGGGATCGTCGACTTGTGGGGCAGCATGAAGCTGATGCGCGTCATGCTCGATCACCTGTCGTCTCACCGAGCAGCGCCAGCAGGTTGGCCGACACGATGGTGTACTGCTCGTCGTCGGTCATCCCAGCGGTGTCCGCCAGTGTCTGCAGCGGAGTCGCGTCGCCCATCTCGAAGGGATAGTCGGTCCCAAGCACCACGTGGTCAGTGCCGACCGTGTCGAGCAGGTGGCGGAGCGACCGCGGCGAATGGAGCACGGTGTCGTAGTAGAGCTGAGCGGCCCAGGCGCTGGGGGGCCGGTCGAGGCGGGCCGCCGAGCCGCGCACCGCATGCTCGTACGCGTGGTCCCAGCGCCCCAGCTGATAGGGCAGGAAGCCGCCGCCGTGGACCAGGCAGATCCGCAGGCCCGGGTGCCGGGCGAGCACGCCCCCGAAGATGAGGTGCGCGACCGCGATCGTCGTCTCCGCGGGGTTCCCGACCAGGTTCCCCAGGAAGTACCTGCTGACCCCGCGGCCGGCCAGGGACGCGCAGGGGTGGATCAGGATCAGGCAACCCAGCTCCGCGGCGGCGGCCCAGAACGGGTCGAGCGACTCGTCGTCGAGCTCGAGGCCGGCCACCGTGGTGGCGATCTCGACGCCCGACATGTGCAGCTCGCCGACGGCGTACCGCAGCTCGTCGGCGGCGGCCGGGGACTGGAGCGGCACCGTGCAGAGCGTCCGGAACCGCGACGGGTGCTCACCCGCCAGAGCGACGAGCTCCTCGTTGAACATCCGTGCGAAGGCGAGTCCGAGGTCCGGGGACAGGGCGTAGGCGGTGAGGTCGATCCAGGGCGAGAGGACCTGCACGTCCACGCCCATGGCGTCCATCGCCTCGAGTCGCCGGCCGACGTCGAGGAGGCCGGGGTGGGCTCGTGCGGTCGACGCACGGCCACCGATGCTCACGCCGTCGATGAACTCGCGTCCGGTCGGCTCGATGCCCCAGCGCGCCCCTTCCATCTCGATCCGCCCGGCAACCGCCTCCGGCACACAGTGGGCGTGGACATCGACGACCGTCCCCTTCGTCATCGGCGCAGCGCCTCCATCCGGCTCTCCAGCTCGGCCTGCGGCCGGACCACGTAGACACCGCCGCCGATGCGGTCGGTGACGTAGACGGTGTGGTCGGCGGCGACGAACACGTCGTTGATCTGGATTGCCTCCTGGCCCGGCGGGGTTTCCGGCATCCAGAACGCGATCTCCGCGGGGGCGGCAGGGTCGCTGAGGTCGTAGACCCGGAGCCCGGCGTTGAAGTAGGTCACGAAGGCCAGGTGGTCGCTCTGGTAGCTGCCGGGCCGGTTCTCGTGGGTGTTGTGAGGACCGAAGCGCAGACCTCGCTCACAGAAGTTGCCGGCCGGTGGCGGGCAGGTCGAGACCACGCGGGGCGCCGACGGGTCGGAGACGTCGACCACGCGCACCAAGTGCTCCTCCCCCTCGCACCTGTCGGTCACCGTCTCGTCGGTCACCACGAGCAGGCCCCGGTCCTTCAGGGGCATACAGGTGTGGGTGTCCCCGCCAGGGGACCATTGGACGCCGCCCATCCGACGGGGTGAGGAGCGGTCGGAGACATCCAGGATGACCAGGTTGCCGTCGCCGTAGCCGAGGTAGGCGGTGTCACCGTCGACGAGCGCGTGATGGGCTGCGTACCGCCGGCCCTCCGGCCAGGTGGGGGTCTCCCCACCGGCTACCCACTGACCGGGCCACCACCAGCGCCCGCACTCCACCGGGTGCGTCGGGTTCGACATGTCGACCACGACCCAGATCCGGTCGTCGAAGCCCTCGGGGATCGCCGAGACGTAGGCGTACTGCCCCCCGGTCCACACGATGCGGTGGACTCCCCGGCCGGTCGAGTCGAACCAGCCGATCCGTCGCGGTCGCAGCGCATCCGTCGTGACGTCGTAGACCGCCATCCCGGCGCTGTAGGGGGTGCCTCCCTTGAACTGCTCGTGGTTCACCAGGAGGAGACCGTCCGCCACCTGCACCTTGTGCGTGTGGCTGCCGTACGGCGCGGGCAGGTGCGTCACCAGGCGCAGGTCCGTCGGATCGGAGGCATCCAGAACGCTGGTCCCCGCGCCTGTCGTGCCGGCATGGCCGACGTACAGCGCGTCCCCCTCGCGCTGGACCTGCATGCCGTCGCCGTACCCGTTCAGGTCGCTGTGGCCGATGGTGACCAACGCATGTGACTCAGCGCCCGGGCCGGGTCCGGTCATGCCCACCTCCACGGTGAAGAACGGCTGGACTGCAAACGTTTGGCAGCGTAGTGTGCCCTCTCGGATGCCGTCAACCTGCGCACCGGCCGCGCCGCAGCACTGCAATCGATTTTCATCACGACGAGGTGTTCCCCGAGGAGGCCCACCGAGTGTCCGACGCAAGCGACGCGACACGCCGGCGCCGACCTCGCGCCGCCACGGCCCCCGCAAACGCGTCGGCAAGACCACCGGGGTGGCTGCGCCCCTCGCTTCCGGTGGCCCTGTGCGTGCTGCTGGTCTCGGTGATCTCCTGGATGCGGGTCCCGCTGCTGCCCGAGATGGGTGAGGACCTGCAGATGGCACCCAGCACCCTGGGCTGGGTCGTGACTGCGTTCGGCGTGGGACGGCTGCTCATGGACATGCCGGCCGGACGGCTGGTCGACCGCGTGCCCCCGTTGCGGCTCTTCGCACTAGCAGCCCTGATGCTGTCGCTCGCCAGTCTGGGCATGGCTGTCGCGCAGCTGCCCATCGTCGTGATCGTGGCTTGCATGCTCCTGGGCATCGGCTCGGCGACCAGCAACACCACCGGGATGGCCACGATGGCGGGCAGGGCCACCCAGGGCCGGCGCGGTTCCGCCATGGCCCTCTATTCCGGCGCGCTCCTGATCGGCCAGGCGCTGGGACCCACGCTCGGAGGAATGTTGTCCTCGGTGCAGGGCTGGCGGTTAGCCCTCCTCTGCGGTTCCGGGCTCGCGTTGCTGCTCGCGGCCGGCGCGGCAACGGCCGCGCGGCGGAGCGCTGGGCGTCCGGCAGGCACCCAGCGATCCCCGGTTCCGGCGTCGGGGGCTCCATTCAGTCGGGTGCAGCACCTGGTCGTCTTCGCGGTCGGCTTCTCGGTCTTCTTCACCGTGTCGTCCATGCCCCAGGTCCTGGTGCCGCTGATGGGTGCCGATGAGCTTGGGCTGACGACCGTCGCCATCGGACTCGCGCTCGGGGCCGGCGGCGTGGCGCGCTTCATCGGCGCATTGAGCACCGGAGTGGTCTCGGACCGGTTCTCGCGCAAGATGGCGCTGCTGCCATGCCTGGCTCTTCAGGCCTCCGGCGTCGCCATCATCGCGGTGGCCGACAGCGTGACCTGGTGGCTGGTGGCACTGGTCACCATGTCGCTCGGCTCGTCGGGTCAAGGAGTCTGCGCGACGATGCTGGGCGACCGATCCGACCCGAAGGAGCTCGGACGGGTCCTCGGGCGATACCGGTTCGCCGGGGACATCGGACTTGTGAGCGGCCCGGTGCTGGTGGCGCTGGCCTACCAGCACGCAGGGCCGACGGTCGCCGCTCTGGGCACCTGCGCGGTCCTTCTCGCGGCGCTGGTGACGGCGGCCCTGCTGCTTCCGGAGACCGCTCCAAGGCAGGTCGATGCGGCGTGACGTTCGAGATCCTCGTCGTCATCGTGGCGCTCGGCATCGGCGCCTTCGTCAAGGGCCTCACCGGCTCCGGCCTGCCCCAGGTCGCCATCCCCGCGATGGCGCTGTTCCTCGGGGTGGAACGCGCCGTGATCATCATGTCGGTGGCTGGCGTGGCGTCGAACGTGTGGCTGCTGGTGCTGCACGCCCGTTCGTGGCGACACTCCCGGGACCTGCCGGCTCTGGTCGGTGCGGGCGTCGCGGGGGCCGTCGTGGGCACCCTCGCCCTCACCGCGGCGCCGAGCCGGTGGCTCTCCCTTGGGCTGGCGCTGCTGATCCTCGGCTACGTGGCGGTGAGGATCCGCAGGCCGCAGACCGTGCTCCCTCCGTCCACCAGCGTCTGGACCGCACCGCCCGTCGGACTTCTCGCCGGTGGCATGCAGGGCGCGACCGGCATGTCCGGGCCGCTCCTGACGACGTACCTCTACAGCTACGGGCTCTCGCCCCCGGTCTACATCTTCTCCCTGGCGACGCTGTTCCTGGTCTTCGCGCTGGCGCAGGTGGTCACGCTGGTGGCACTAGGCGCCTACACCACCACGCTGCTGTTCGAGGCGCTGTTGGCGCTGCTGCCGGTCGCGGTGATGCTTCCGGTGGGGTCGTGGGCGTCGCGCCGGGTGGGAGAGCGCAACTTCTCGCGCGTCATCATGGCCAGTCTCGTCGTGGCAGCGGTGGTGCTGATGGTCCGAGCGCTCGGGTAGTCGTGCCTTCGCTCAGGGGACCTTGAGCAAGCCGCCCGGCGCGCGGTGCAACGACCTCGCGCCGTCGTCGTCGATGTGGACCAGCTCGCCGAACTGCACGCCCGCGGTGTGGTCGGTGGTGGCGACGTTGGGCTGCACCACCACGGTCATCCCCGCTCGCACCCGGTCGTCACCTGCCGGGGCGTGGTCCCGGCTCTTCGAGCCGATCACCGGCGGCAGGTAGCCACCGCCGAACCCGTGCACCAGGTCGTCCACCGTGGTGAAGCCGGCATCCTCGATCACCCCGGCGGCAGCCTGGATCTCCGCGACGGTGGTGCCCGGACGCAGCACGTCCCGGACCGCTGCGAACGCCGCTTCTGCGACCGCGTGCAGATCCCGGTAGAGCGGCGTCGGCTCCGTCTCGACCGCGAAGGTGCGCAGCACCTGCCCGGGGTGGCCGCGGTATGCCGCGCTCAGCTCCACCACCACGGCGTCGCCGGCCGCGACCCGTCGTGCGCTGGGATACTGCGCCGGGTTGGCACGCCGCGGATCAGCCATCGATGTGACCCCGAAGTAGTGGATGTGCGTGGTGCCGCCGAGGGGCACGTAGGCGCGCTCCACCAGGTCGCACAGGTCGTACTCGGTGAGCCCGCTGCGCAGTCCCGCCACCAGTGCGTCGATCCCCGCGTCGGACAGCTCCGCACCGCGCTGCAGCCAGGCGAGCTCCTCGGCCGATTTGACCTGCCGCAGCCGGATGTAGGCCCGCCCGAGGTCAACTACCTCCAGGCCCGCCCCCACGAGGGCCCGGTGGAAGGGCACGGACAGCGGCCCGAGCACCCCGATGCGGCCGCCCGAGACCGGTCCTCTGCGCGAGAGCTCGGCCAGCACAGTCTCGACCGGGGACGGCCCGACCCAGCTCACCTCCGCCTCCGCCGCCAGCTCGGTGGCTTGCGGGACGTGGTTGAAGTAGCCGACGTACAGGCAGTCCGGCCGGCCCTCCTCGGAGAGTACGTACGCCTCCCGGGTCACCGGCCAGCCGGTGAGCCACTGGATCGCCGAACCGAAACGCTGGACGCCGACGCTCAGCACCCGGTTGACACCCTGATCCATGGCAGCGGCGAGCAGGTCGCGGTGCCGCCGTTTCATCTCCGCGGGCGTGAAGTCGGGCGGAGCGTCGATGTCGACGTCGTCGATGTCCACGGGAACGGGCCCCCTTGTCGTCAGCGTCGCGGCTGCGCCGTGGAACCACGCACCATCAGCTGGGGCTTGAGGTGCAGGTCGGCCAGCTGGTAGTCGCTGTCCTCCATGATCTTCAGCAACAGGTCAGCCACCCGGTAGCCGATGTGGTACTGCGGGATCCGGACGCTCGTCAGCGCCGGCGAGAAGTTGTCGTTGAACGGAGTGTCGTTGTAGCCGACGATCGACACGTCGTCGGGGCAGCTGAGTCCGCGCTCCCGCAGCACGTCGTACCCACCCAGGGCGATCAGGTCGTTGCCGCACACTACGGCGGTGAAGTCGACACCACGTGCGAAGAGCTCCCGGAACGCCTCGGCGCCGCGCTCCTCCTGGAACCACTCGGCGATGACCACCAGCTGCGGGTCCGGGTCAAGGCCATGCTGGCGCATCCAGGACAGGAAGCTGTTGTACCGGGTCACACCCGTCGACACCGCCTGCGTGCCGCCGACGTGGGCGATTCGCGTGTGCCCGAGCTTCACGAGGTGCCGTACGGCCTGCCCGACGCCTGCGTGGTCGTCGCCTAGGACCGCGGGGACGGCCGTGTCGTCGGTGGTCCGGTTCACCAGCACGCACGGAAGCCCGCTGGCTGTGACCTCGTTCAGCAGCGGATACTCGCGCCGCGCCGTGGCCAGGATCAGCCCGTCCACCCGCCGTGCCACCATCGCCTCGAAGAGCGCGCGTTCCTTGTCGTCGTCGTTGTCGGTGTTCGCGATCACCAGCGTGAAGCCGTTCCGACGTAACCGGTCCTCGATGCCCCGGGCGATCGGCGGGAACAGCGGGTTGGTGATGTCGGGGACCAGCATCCCGGCCGTGAAGGTGCGGCTCATCCGGAGCGCTCGCGCCAGCGAGTTTGGCTGGTAGCCCAGTCGGCGTGCGGCTGCCACCACCTGCACGGCGGTAGCGTCGCTGACCTTGCCACGGGTGTGCGCGTTCAGGGCTCTGGACGCGGTGGAGGGGTGGACCCCGGCGGCCTGTGCGACCTCGGCCAGCGTCGGAGGGCGGGCGGGCGCGGACCTGGTCGTCACCGTCGCCTACCCGAGCTCACGCCGTGCGGTGCAGCCGGGTCAGCACGAACTCTTTGTGCCCGAGCACCTCCGAGGCGGTCCAGCGCCCTGAGGCAGTCTCGGCCACGAGCTCCTCGGTGGCGTCTGCCGCCTCGTCCAGGGTCATGTCATCGGTGATCACCCGCGAGATGTCGAGGTCGATGTGCTCGGACATCGTCTCCGCGGTCCGGGGGTTGGCGGTGAGCTTGAGTACCGGCACCACCGGGTTACCGATGATGTTGCCCTGGCCGGTGGTGAACAAGTGCAGCGCCGCTCCGCCGGCCGCGAACAAGGTGATCGACTCCGCGGCCGCCGACGAAGTGTCCATGAAGTACAAGCCCCGGCCGTCGGGTGCCTCGGCCATCTCCAGCACGCCGTCGACCTTGGCGTTGCCGATCTTCTGGATGTTCCCGAGAGCCTTCTCCTCGATCGTGCTCAGACCGCCGGCGATGTTGCCCTCGGTCGGCTGCGAGCCGAGCAGGTCGGCCTCTTGCTCGATGATGCACCGCTGGTAGTCGTCGAAGATGCGCTGGAACTTGGCGCGCTGCTCGGAGTCCACGATCCGGTCGGCGACGATGTGCTCGCCACCGGTGAGCTCGGAGGTCTCGCCGAAGAAGAAGGTGCCACCGGCAGCCACGAACCGCTCCGCGAACCGCCCGATCGTGGGGTTCGACCCGAGTCCGGAGGTCGTGTCGGACTCGCCGCACTTGGTGCTGATGAGGAGCTCGGAGAGCGCGACCTCCTCCCTCCGCTGTGCCGTGGCCCGATGCACCAGCTCCTTGGCGGCCCGGCTGGCACGCTCGATGGTGGCGAAGTCGCCATGGCCCTCGATGGAGAACGAAACGACCGGTTTGCCGGTGGCCGCGATGCCCTCCGCGACGCGCTTGGTCCAGTTCGGCTCGATGCCGATCACGACTACGGCCGAGACGTTCGGGTTCGAGCCGGTGCCGATCAGCGTGCGGAAGTGCAGGTCGAGGTCCGGGCCGAACTGCAGACGTCCGTACGGGTGCGGCAGTGGCAGCGTGCCCTGGACCACCCTGGCGACCGCCTCGACCGCGGCGTTGGAGAGGTCGTCGACGGGAAGGATCAGCACGTGGTTCCGGCAGCCGTACGCGCCGTTCTCACGCCGGTACGCCTGGATGGTTCGTGTCGTGTTCATGCCCACCGCTGTCCCTTCAGGTTGTGAACGTGCACGTGCTGGCCCGCCCGGACGTCCCGGGTGGCCGCGCCGATCGCGATGCCGTACTCGATCACCTCGTCGCCGCTCGCGACGTCGCGCAGCGCGACCTTGTGACCGAGCGGCACGTCCTCGTGGACCTCGAGGTCCACGGTCTCGCCGGTCTGCTGGACCCGGCCGGTGGCCGGCCCCGGGATGAGGTCCTGGACCGCGACGCCCACCATGTCCGCGGCGTCGTGGATGAGGAATTGATGGCGCATCTGCGATCCTTCGCTCGGGACGGAACAGCGGCTCCGTCATACAATCGTTTGCTCCAAGAGTTGTCAAGAGGGGGCCGCCGGATGCCAGCGCCCCGTGTGTCCGGCCGGGAGAGGCTGCCGACAAACGATTGGCCGATCCCGGTCGTGCCGGCGGTCATCCCATGATGGTGGTGAGCCTCCCGAGCCTTTCGATCTCCACATCGAGCACGTCGCCGGGCGCGAGGAAACGCGGCGGCGACATCGCCATCCCCACTCCGGGCGGGGTACCGGTCGCGATGCAGTCGCCTGGTTCCAGGGTCAGCGTCTGGCTGATGATGCTCACCAGCTCCGCGACCCCGAACACCATCTGCGCGGTGCTCGACTTCTGGACCGGCGAGCCGTTCAGCCGGCAGCAGATGGCGAGGTCCTGCGGGTCCCCGACCTCGTCACGGGTGACCAGCTCCGGCCCCATCGGCAGGAACCCGTCGATCGCCTTGCCGCGCGTCCACTGCCCGCCGCGGCGCTGCAGGTCGCGTGCCGAGAGGTCGTTGAGACAGGTGTACCCGGCGACGTGGCCCAGGGCGTCCTCCGGCGCGACCTTGCTGGTCCGGCTGCCGATGATCACCCCGAGCTCGGCCTCCCAGTCCGCCTCGGAGGTGAGGGCCGGCAGCGCGACGACCGCCCGGTCCCCGACCACAGAGTTGGCGAACTTGGCGAACAGCACCGGCTCCTCCGGGATCGGCTTCCCGGTCTCGGCGGCGTGGTCGCGATAGTTGAGCCCGACGCAGACGATCTTCCCCGGTCTCGGGACCGGCGCCCGCAGCCGCATCTGGCCGTACGGCGTCGGGGATCCGTCCTGCGCGGGCTCCTCGCCGGCGAGGTAGGCGACGATGTCACGCCCCATCGGGACGACGACGCTTTCCCCGTCCCGGTCCACCACCCGGCCGAACCCACCCTCGAAGCTCACCAGTCGCATGCGCGACACTCCTTCCGCGTTCGGGGAGCGCTCGGCTCCCGACTCCTCGGCTTCTCACGTCCGCAGCTCGGCGTCCATCTCCTCGATGTTGTCGCCCAGGTCCGGGTGCGGGAAGAAGCAGACCAGGCGCATCGGTTCGGCGCTCGTGCACACGGTGGCGTGGGGCACGCCGGGCTCGACGAGCACCACGTCGCCAGGCGCGACCGAGGTGGACCGTTCCCCTTCCCAGACCCGGCCCCGGCCAGCTGCGACGTACACCACCTCGCAGCTGTGCGGGTGTCGGTGCGGCGTGCGGGGCCCCGGCGGGATCTCCACCACCCGTAGGCTCACCCCTGCCGCTCTCCCCAGGGCGGCGGGCAGCGGGTTGGCCGAGGTCCGTCCTGGAAGCTCGACGGAGGGAGCGTCGGCGGCGCGGATCACGGGCATGGGCACACCAGCTGAGCGCCCAGACACCCGGTCACCCGCGACTCCGGTGCGCGGCCACCACCGACTCGGCAAGCCGGACGACCTCGTTCGCCACGTCGTCGACGAACGTTCCGGCACGATCGGTGCTCGCCCAGGTCGGATCGCCGTACCAGCCGGCGTCGGCGAGCTCCGAGACGTCGGTGACGAAGCCGTAGACCTCCGGGGAGCGGCGCATCGCATCGAGCTCGTGGGCGCCTTCGGGACGCGTCGGCTCGCCGGCGCGCTCCACCTTGACCAGCTCCTTGTCTTGTGCCAGCACGGCGAGAGTCTCGATCCCGCCGCCGTGCGTGAGCTCGCCTCCCTCGGGTCGGTAGATGCGTTGTGCGGTGTAGCACGCCTGGGCAGCCACGAAGACCACCTTGTGCCGGTCCTGCAGCTCGGTGGCCACCCGGTTCATCGACGAGATGTTGCCCTCGTGCCAGTTGACCAGCACGACGGTCCGCACTCCGGCCGCGATCAGCTCGGCGCACACGTCGGTGAGCAGCGCCTCGAACGTCTCGGGCCGAAGGCTCACCGTGCCGGGGTGCCCGGCGTGGATGGGCGAGACGCCGTACGGCGAGAACGGCACGTACACCGCGTCCATCCGCTCCGCCACTCCGCGGGCGATCAGCTTGGCAGCGAACGTGTCCGTGCCGTTCGGAAGGTGCGGGCCGTGCTGCTCGATGCTGCCGACCGGGATCACCGCGGTCTGCGAGCGTTGCACCGCCTCGTGCGCCTCAGGACTGGTCATCGTGCTCAGGTCGTGGATCACGCCTCGGCTCCTCCTTCCACTACGGGGTCGGCCAGTCGCTCCCCGCGGAGCAGGCGGGCCGCGTCCGCGGCCGCCTTCCGACGCATGTCGGCCTCGGACTCCTCGGTGTACCAAGCCATGTGCGGCGTGAATAGCACCTTCTCGGAAACGTCGTCGAGCACGGCCAGGTCCGGCGGCTCGCTCGGGTACACGTCCAGTGCCGCACGTGCCGGCGCGCCACGCCGCAGTGCCGGCACCAGCGCGGTGAGGTCGACCAGCGACCCGCGGGCGGTGTTGACCAGTACGCTCCCGGGCCGCATCTTCTCGAGGGCGCCCGCGTCGATGATAGGTCTGCCGTCCTGGCTCCCCGGCGCGTGCAGCAGCACGACATCGCTGACCGCGAGCAGCTCGCCGAGGTCCACGGCCTGGACATGGTCCTCCGGCGGGACGTCGACGTAGGTGTCGTGGGCGCACACGCGCATCCCCAGTCCCCGCAGGTAGGTCGCGGACTGCCTGCCGATGCGTCCGTAACCCACCACGCCGGCGGTTAGACGGCTCGGCTCGTGCAACGGCCGGAACTGACCGAAACCCCAGGAGCCAGCACGCACAGCCCGGTCCACCTCTACGAGCCGGCGCAACTGCGCGACCGCCATGGACACGGCATGGAAGGCAACCGACTCGGTGCCGTAGTCAGAGACCCTGGCCACGGAGATTCCCAGCCGCCGCGCCGTCAGCAAGTCGACCGAGTCGGTGCCGACGCCGTAGCGCACGATGCCGCGGCAGGAGAGCGCCGCGAGCACGGTCTCGTCGAACCGGGGACGGGAACCGGCAAGGATCACCTCGGCGTCGCCAGCGACCTCCAGGATCTCCTCCGGCGAGTCCCCTTCACCCGAAACCATCTCCACCCCGAGCGCCGCGAGCTGGTGCTCCTCGATGGAGAAGTCCGGGTACCGGGTCCCGAGGATAGCCACCCGGCGGGGCGCATGCTCCCCGCCGGCCGGTCGCTGCGCCTGACGCGTCATCGGTTCACCCCCGGGTCAGCGTGCCGTCGCCGTTGCCGTCTCCAGCACCTCCGCGACCTGCACCGCCTCGCCGTTCCGCTCCGAGGAGCGGATCGACGCGTGCACCACGGCGAGCGCGGCGATGGCCTCGGCCGGCCCGACCTCGACAGAGGCCTCGCCCCGAATCGCGAGGGCGAACTCCTCCAGCTGCTCTCGGTACATGTCGGTCCGGGGCACCTCGACCCGCGTGCGCTCGGTCTTGCCGTAGGACTCCTCATGGTTCTGCGAGTGCAGGACCGTGTAATCGTCGACGAAGTTGCCCTCGGTCCAGTGCTTGAAGTCGAGGTCGTAGCGGAGATTGGCCTTCGTCCCCTGCAGGTTGATCGAGTACACGCTCGGCGACGCCCAGCCGGTCCCGATGTAGCCCAGCGCACCGGACTCGAACTCGCAGATCGCCATCACGGCGTCGGGGATGTTGGCCTTGCTCACCACACGACGGCTGTGGCAGGACACCGAGGCGACGGGGCCGAGCAGGTACTGCAGGTTGTCGGCGTGGTGGATGCCCAGCTGCACCATCGCGCCCCCGGGTGCCTTGGTCGTCGCCCGCCAGGAGTCGGCGGTGAGCTCCAGACCTCGCTCGTTGGAAAAGTTTGCCTCGGCGAGCGACACCTGGCCTACCAGGCCCTTGTCGAGCCACCGCTTCATCTCGCGGGAGCCGCCGAGACGCCGGGCGCTGTGCCCGACGGCCAGCACCTGTCCGGTGGATTCGGCGGCCGCACCGATCGCGAGCCCGTCCTCCATCGTCCCCGCGATGGGCTTCTCCGTGTACAGCGCCTTGCCCGCCTCCAGCGCCCGCACGATCAGGTCGCGGTGGGTGTCGTTGGGCGTGGCGAGCACGATGCCCTCCACCTCCGGGTCCGCGAGCAACTCCTCGTAGGACCCGGCGCTCCGTGCGATGCCGAACTCCTCCTGGAAAGCGTGACGTTTGGCCTCGTCCCTGCTGAAGCAGCTGACGAGCTCGACCTGCGTCCCCCTTCCGATCGCGTTGGCCAGGACGCGTGCCCATCGCCCCGTTCCTGCCGATGCCAGCCGGACCTTCTCCACCACTCAACACCCCTACGTCGTTCTGCAAAGGATTGCATCGGACGCTAGCGAATGGGCCCCTCCAAGTCAATGGGCGATGTCCGAGCTGCCTCGCCCGACCGGGGTAGTCACGCCGGTGATCATTGGCGATCGTCCGGCTACTCGTGGGGGTAGACATGATCGGTCCCTCGGTGACAGGCTCGCTGAGAACGATTGCGATCATGAGGAAGAGTCATCGACGAGACCGGAGCGTGACCGTGACCACGACCCCCTCGGGGGCAGACCCCGTGAGCCTGCCCAACACCGTGGACGTGGTGGTGGTCGGCGCCGGCCACAACGGCCTGGTCTGCGCCGGGTATCTCGTCGCCGCTGGGCTCGAGGTCCTGGTCCTCGAGGCGGGATCATTGGTGGGCGGCAACACGCGGACCGAGGAGCTCACCCTGCCCGGGTTCGCCCACGACTCCTGCTCCAGTGCGCATGTCCTGATCCAATCCAACCCGCTGCTGCGAGACGACGAGCTCGGCCTGCTCTCCGGGCACGGACTGGAGTACGCGTCCACGGACCCTGCGGTGGTGATGCCCCAGTCCGACGGCGACACGCTGGTGATGCATCCGGACCTCGACGCGACGGTCGCGGAACTGGCTCGCTGGTCGCACGACGACGCAGAGCAGTTCCGGCAGATGATCGAGGAGTGGACCAGCGGACTGGCCGCCGTCCACGGCCGTTGGGGCTCCGGCCTCGACCTAGGCGACTCCGAGGTCGTCAAGCGCTACCTCACAGTCCGGCGGCGCAGCGCGTGGGACGTGGTCCACGAACGCTTCGCCCACCCGACGATCAGGTCATTCATGCTCTGGCTGGCGATGGCCACCATCCAGGACCCCCGCAGGCCGGGAACCGGGGTGCTGCCGTCGTCGTTGAGCGCCGGTCGGCTGAGGTTCGGCTGGTCGACCCCGATCGGAGGCTCTGGCGCCCTCCCCGAGACGCTGGTCCGGCAGATCACCGGACACGGCGGCCACGTCGTCTGCTCCGCGTCCGTGGCCGCTCTCGAGGTGTCCGGCGGTCGTGCCAGTGCCGTACGCACCGAGGACGGCCGGCGGGTGCAGGTCCGCAAGGCGGTGGTGTCGAGCGCGCACCTGACCCGGCTAGCGGGGATGCTCGAGGGCACGCGGCCTCCGGATGACCTGGTCGCCGCCCGGGACAGCTGGCAGCCCGGCCTCAGCGTGTTCGCCGTCCACGCCGCGCTGCGCGGGGACCTGGCCTACCGCTCGGAGGCGGGGCCGGTCCGCTCGGTTGCCGCCGGGTTCGGGACGCCGAGCGGAATCGTCGCGCAGATCGATGCCGCGCACCGCGGGGAGGTCGACGCGCGCGACCCCTGGGTGCTGGTGGTGAACCAGACCGTGGTGGACCCCGGCCGGGTGTCCGGCGGAGGCGGAACCTTCAAGATCCTCACGGTGGCGCCGTACGAGCTCGCCGACGGCCTCGAGTGGGAAGAGGCCAGGGACGAGTACGCCGAGGCCCTCGTCGACCTGGTCCGGGCCAGGACTTTGGGCCTGGAGCCCGAGGACATCCTGGCGATCCGCGCGGAGTCTCCCGTGGACGTGGCGGGTCACAATCCGCACAACCTCGGCGGGTCCTGCCACGGCGGCGAGTTCGTCGCACCCGACGGCGGGATCATCCCGGGATGGCCAAGGTACGACACCGGCCTGCCTGGCCTGTTCCTCACCGGTGCCACCACTCACCCGGGCGGGTCAGTGTCCGGACGGCCCGGACGCAACGCGGCACGTACGGTGCTCACTAGCCTCGGCCTCGACCCTCTTTCCGTGATGGGCGAGGAGTAGCGGGCTGCTTTGGGCAGTCTCAGCTCACAAGGCGCTCGCTCCGCGCAATCTGCGTGTCAGCCAGTCAGCGGTGTACGGCCGGTGCCACGGTGCGACGTTTGCGCAGCCGTGGTTTCCGTCCTCGAGCATCAGCAGCTCGGTCGGGCCCCCCGCGGCCTCTATGAGCATCTCTGCCTGTCGCGAGGGGATCAGCCGGTCGAGGCGTCCGAAGACGACGAGGAGAGGTGCTTTGATCGCTGCTGCGTCGTCGGCGAGTGTCAGGGTCTGCGCGATCTTCCGCGCATCGACCGGATCAGCGGCCCCAGAGCGGACCTGGAAGGTGTTCCGAGTCAGCTCGGGCAGGTCGTCCCAGCATGCACCGAAGTCGAAGGGACCCGCCAGGGAGACACAGGCCCGGACACGGTCGCCCAGGACAGCCGCGACGCGGGGTGCGTAGTAGCCGCCCAAGCTGACTCCCCACACGGCCAGCCGGTCGACGTCGACCTCCGGCCGTCGAGCCAGTGCGGCTAGGAGCGCCTCGGCCGGTGCGCTCCAGTCCGCGCGGATGGGAAGGTCGTACTCCGCTTCGCCCTGGCCCGGCCCATCGACGCTGAAGGTGGCGAGCCCCCGCACCAGCAGGGTGTCCTCCGTGGATCGCAACTCCTCCTTGGTGGAGTCCAGACCCGGCATCAGCAGAACCGTCGGGTGGGGTCCTGGGCCGGGTGGGCAGCGCAGTACGCCGACCAGACGGGCTCCCTCGAACGGGATCTCGACCCGCGTGCCTGGTGGGTCCAGGTGCGGCAGCGCGTCGGTCAGACATCTGACCGCATGCGCGTGAGCGGTGCGCATCTGGTCGAGATCCTCGACGAAGACGAACTTCCCGAAGTGGTAGTAGACCGCTGCCCTGGCGAGGTGCTCTCCGGCGGAACGGTGCCGGTTGTCGGCGAGGGCAGTGCGGCCAAGCGCTTCGTGCCGGGCTGCCATCGTCGACCAGGCGCAGCACCACTCGCCCCAGCTCGCGAGGCCACCGGTGACGGAGGCGAAGTCTGCCGGCGTCACTCCGTTGGCGGTGAACCTCGGGCCCCAGTGCGCAATGGCGGACGCGACCTTCGCATCCCGATCGACCGAGGTCGCCTCCGCTGTGTCCGGCGGCATCTCATCTGCCCTCCGTCCTGGGGTCCAGCACGTCACGCAGGCCGTCACCCACCAGGCTGAAGGAAAGTGCCCACAGGAAGATCATCAGGCCGGAGAAGGTCGAGGTCCACCACCAGCCGGCCGTGATGCCCTCCTGGCCGACGCTCACCAGTCGCCCCCACTCCGCAAGGCCTGCCTGGGACAGACCCAGGAAACTCAAGGTGGCGCCGAGGAGAACCACATGTCCCATGTCGAGCGTTGCCTGGACGGCTATCGGAGTCATTGAGTTCGGCAGGATGTCGCGCCGCACGATGTTGAGGCGTGAGTCCCCGATGGACCTTGCGGCACGTACATAGCCTTCCTCCCGGACCTGGATGATCCGGCTGCGGGCGATCCGTGCGTACCGGGGCCAGATGACCACGGCGAGCGCGAGGATGATGTTCTTGAAGGACGGTCCCAGCACCGCGGCGATCGTCAGAGGGAAGATCAGCTCCGGCACCGAGAGGAAGACGTCCGCGATGCGCATCAGCACGCCGTCGATCTTGCCGCCGCTCATGCCCGCCACGCTGCCGACGATGAGCCCGATCAGGGTAGCGATGCCGACCACGAGGAAGGACAGCAGCAACGACAGCCGGGAGCCCCAAACGATTCCGTAGAGCACGTCGCCACCCAGCGAGTTCGTGCCCAGGAGATGCCCTGGCGTGCCCGGTGGCATGTGGACCACTGCGAAGTCACGCGGCATCTGGTAGGAACCGGTCGGGTTCACCGGGACCAGGGCGGGCGCGAACACCGCCATCAGCAGCATCAGGACGATGACGCCCGTCCCGATCGCGGTGGTCGGGTTGCGGAGCACCGCTCCGGCGATCGAGGCGACCCGGCGCCCCCGTACGACGAATGCGTAGCCACGCCTCGGCGCCGGCTGACGCGCGGCGGTTGTGACGAGACCGGTCACGTCTCTGCGCCCCCTTTGAGACTGATCCGCGGATCCAGATAGGCACACGCCACATCGACCATCAGGTTCACAAGCAGGTAGGTCACGCTCAGGAACAGGACGTAGCCGAGGATGGTGGCGTTGTCACCGCTCAGCACGGCCTGCGCCATCCATCTCCCCAGGCCAGGCCACTGGAAGATGGTCTCCACCACGACGGTCCCCTCCAGCAGCGTCCCAACCGCTAGGCCTACCACCGTCACGGTGGGCACCAGGGCGTTCCGGCGCGCGTGCCGCCGGATGACCAACCGCTCGGGGAGGCCCTTGGCGCGGGCCGAGTCCACGTAGTCCCGACCCAGCTCGTCGACGAGGGACGAGCGCATCATCCGCACGATCATCGCGGCGGCAATGTAGCCCAGGACGATACTGGGCAGCGCCAGGTGCCAGAGGGCGTCCCACAGCGTGGTGAGGTTCCCGGCCAGCACCGAGTCGACGGTGTAGAGCCCCGTCGGGTGCGGGATGCTGTCCCACAGGGTGATGTCGTACCTGCCGTTCGGAAACCACTTGAGCCAGACCCAGAACACGATCAGCATCAGGATCCCGAACCAGAAGTTGGGCAGGCTCGCGCCGGCTACCGAGAATACCCGCGCGAACTGGTCCGAGGGCTTGTTACGCCGCCGCGCCGCGAACGTCCCCAGCGAGATCCCGAGAAGGACGGCCACCAGCCCCGCGGAGACCGCGAGCTCGATCGTGGCCGCCCACTTGGCCGGGTACACGTCCATGACGGGCGCCGACGCGACACCCGACCAGCCGAGGTCACCGTGGATCAGGCCGTTGAGCCAGTAGACGTACTGCAACGGGAGTGGGGCGTCCAAGTGGAACCGTGTGTGGAGGGCGGCCACCTCTTGGTGCGTCATGCCCGGCTCGAGGTAGATCCCGATCGGCGAGCCACCAACCCGGACGAGCACGAATACCAGCATGGTGACCGCCAGCACCACGAACGGCAGTGCGATGAGTCGGCGTACCAGGTACTGACGCATATCCCTCGGGTCCGTTTCGCTTAGAGGCTCACTTCGCGGACGGCTTGCTGTACAGCGCCCACCGGAAGCTGGGTCGTGGCCAGAGCGGGTTCACCGCGACGCCCTTCAGCCAGTTGCCGTACGCCATCGGCAGCGACTCCTGGGCGGTGATGACCCACATCGCCTCGTCGTACTGGATGCGCTGCAGCTGTGAGTACAGATCGAGCCGGCGCTGCTTGTCGGGCGAAGAGCTTGCCTCCTCACAGATCGCGGCGACCTTGTCTGGGTCGGAGTAGCCGTTGCGGAATCCGCCGACCTGGCCCCACTTTCCGTCGGGGTGAGCCTGGTCGTAGGCGTACTCAGAGGGCGCGGTCAGGGGCGGGCTGGTGTAGGACCACATCGCAGCCGGGATCGGGTCCTGGGCCATCATCTTGTCGGACTTTGCCTCGGGGACGGAGAGCACCTGCACGTGGAACTTCGGGTTGAGCTTCTCGATGCCGTCCTTCATCGCCAGTGCGGCACCGTTGAACGCACCGTTGGTACCGTCAGCGACGATGGACATCGTGAAGCCCCGGTCCCACCAGCCGGCCTCCCGGAACAGCTGCTCCGCCTTGGCCGGGTCGGTGTCGTACATCCCCGCGCTCGGGTCGTAGCCGAAGATCCCCTTCGGGATGACGAAACCGACGCGTTCGGCGAAGCCGCCCAGCACGCCCTTGATGTAGGTGTCATAGGGGAACGAGTAGTTGAACGCCTTGCGAACCCGGACGTCCTGGAAGAAGTCCGCGGGGATGTCGTCACCGTTCGGCAAGGTGGAGGGGTCGATCTTCATGTTGAAACCCAGCTCGTCGAGCTGGAGGCCGAGCGTGCTCGTGTCGACGGTGACGTAGTCGATGCCCTGCACCTTGGGGACGCGGTCGGCGGCCATGCTCATGATGTCGGCCTCCTTGGCGCGCAGCATGGTCGCCTGCTCCTTCACGAGGAGCTTCAGCAGGACCGGCAGGTGCGCCGGCGTGCCCCAGTAGTCCTTGTAGACCTCGAAGGTCATGTGGTCGCCACGCACCCACTCCCCGAACGTATAAGGCCCGCTGCTGGCCACGTTCTGGGCCATCCACTCGTTCGGCTTTCCAGCGACCACACCGCCGTGCGCCTCCACGACCGCCGGGTTCACCACGCTCGCAACCGGCGCGGCCGCGGTCGATCGGAGGAACGAGCCGTCCGTCTCGGAGAGAGTGACCTCGAAGGTGTGGTCGTCCACCGCGCGCATCGCCTTGACCTTGGCCAGCCGCTCGGACTGACCCTCCGACAGGTTCATCTTGAGGGCACGCTCCCATGAGTACTTGACCGCATCCGCGGTCAAGGGGCTGCCGTCGTGGAACGTGACGTCCGTGCGCAGGGGGAAGGTGTAGGTCAGCCCGTCCTTCGAGATCAGCCCGTTGTCCGGGGACGGAATCTTCGTGGACAGGCTGGGTGCCAGGTCTGCTGATCCAGCCGGGATGTCCAGCAGCCGGTCGTAGACGTTGAAGACCATGTTCATCCCGATGTCCTCCGGGCTCACCTGGGCCGGATCGAGGGATGCCGGCTGATCATCGAGCGCGAAGACGAGTGTGCCGGCGTTGGGCACACTGCTGCTCCCGCCGTTCGAGCCGCCCGCTCCGCACGCTGCCACCAGCGGCGCGGCCAGCATCATCCCCAGTAGCCCGCGCCTGCTGGGCGACCAGCCGCCGAGAGCATGACCCAGTGCCTGCGCCTCGCCGCGGACCCGGTCCTGGTCATCCACGTGAGTGTCGTTGCTCTTCATCAACAAGCCCTTCTGTGTGGGAGAGTCCGTTCCGGGACCAGACGAGTCCTTGTGGCACCCGAGAAGGCGAGTCGTGCCGGACGACCTCAATCGTTTGCACAACGGTGACGCTAATCACACGGCGGGGAGGGTGTCAAGGGAATGGCGGGCTTCCGCTGCCGATTAGTTGCGGAATGGTTATGAGACTGCGGGATGCCCCTCACCCCGGCGAGGATCTGCACTCCCGCCGTGACCGAGCACTGCCGTTGCGGCAGGCGCGCACCCGTCCGAGGACGCGACGCATTCGTTTGCGTTCCCGGCACGTTGTTCAGCAGTCTTGCGTCCGCGCCACACAGGACGACAGATGCCCCGGCGCCACCTCTGCAAGCTCGGCGGGCGGGACCTCGTGGAAGCGCAACGCCACCGTGCTGCCGTCGCGACGAAGCAGGTCCAAGGCCTCACCGGCCGCCGCCGGCATCCCCTCGCGCAGATCCTTCACGAAGGCGGCAGCGCTGCTCTCGCTGGTGAAGGCCAAGTCGGCGTGGAAGGGGGTGTGCCGGGTGACGCCGGACAGCTCACCCAGAGCCTCCGAGGCCCCTTCCAGGGAGCGGACGACGTCGTCGACCTCCCAGCCGCAGATCCGGGTGGCCACGGGGCACCGGGTGTGGAATCGGCAGCCGCTGGGCGGCCGTGCGGGATCCGGAACCGGGCCGACCAGGAGCTTCCGCTCCACCTGGGCTTCCTCCGCGGCGACCGGGTTCGCGGCCAGCAGGGCTTCGGTGTACGGGTGCTGAGGCGAGGTGAACAGCTCCTCGCTGAGTCCCGTCTCCACCACACGGCCCAGGTACATCACCACGATCCGGTCGCTCATGTGGCGAACGACGTTCAGGTCGTGGCTCACGAACAAGTAGGTGAGCCCGTGCTCCTTCTGCAGGTTGCTCAGCAGGTTGAGGATCTGAGCCTGCACCGAGACGTCGAGCGCGCTGGTGGGCTCGTCAAGCACGATGAACTCGGGCTCGAGCGCGAGTGCCCTCGCGATCGAGATCCGTTGCCGCTGGCCACCGGAGAACTGGTGCGGGTAGCGGTAGAGGTGCTGGCGCCCGAGCCCGACGCTCTCGAGCAGCTCGACGGTGCGCTCGGTGAGCTCCCACCCGGATGCCTCGTGGTGGACCCGCAGCGGCCGGGCCACGATGTCCTTGACCAGGTGCCTCGGGTTCAGCGAGGAGTAGGTGTCCTGGAAGATCACCTGGCAGTTCCGACGGTACCGCCGCCACCTCTCCCCCCGCATCCTGTCCACGCGGTGGTCACGCACGATGCGGTCGAGCTCGTGCCGCTCCTGCGCGCTCAACGAGTCCGGGGGTGACGCGAGAAGCGCGTCGAGGCGCCGATGGTCCGCCTCGGAGAGACCGAAGAAGACGCCTCCGTCGCTTGGCCGGAGAAGCCCGCTGATGCACTCCCCGAGCGTCGTCTTTCCGCACCCGCTCTCGCCGACCAGGCCCACGATCTCGCCCCGGCGGACGTCCAGGTCGACTCCGTCGACCGCCTTCACGTGGCCGACGACCCGCTGCAGGACCCCTTCCTTGATGGGAAAGTGTTTCTTGATGCCTCGTATCGAGGCCACGTAGGGGGCGTCCCGATCGGTGGCCGGCGTGCCCTCCTTCTCCGTCACCGTCATGACACACTCCGATCCGTCGAGGGCATGTCCTCCGCGCGCAGCCCGAGAGCCTCCCCGTCGTCGTACAGGAAGCATGCGGCCCGGTGATTCGGCGGGTCGTGCACGGTGAGCACCGGCGTCTGACTGGCGCAGACCATGTTCCCGTGGCCACAGCGGGTGTGGAACCGGCACTGGCTCGACGGGTTCGCCAACTCCGGGACGGTTCCGTCGATCGCCATCAGCGTCCCCCGTGGCTGTCCTCCGGTCGGGACGGCCGCCAGCAGGCCTCGCGTGTAGGGATGGAGCGGCTGCTGGAACAGGCGGGACGTCGGGCCTTCCTCGGCCACCTGCCCGGCGTACATCACGACGACACGGTCGCAGAAGTCGCGGACCAGCGACAGGTCGTGGCTGATGTAGAGCACGGCGGTGCGGTGGCGTTCCTGCAGCTCGTGGATGAGGTCGAGGATATGCGCCTGGATCGTGACGTCGAGCGCGGTGGTGGGCTCGTCCGCGATAAGCAGGTCGGGGGCGCAGGCGAGCGCCTGGGCGATCATCACGCGCTGCTTCATGCCACCCGACAGCTCGTGAGGATAGCTGTCCATGATCTTGCGGGGGTTCGCGATCCGGGTCTCGGCCAGTGCCCGGGCCACGTGGTCCCGGACCACCTTCTGGAGCCGGTTGCGTTGTCCGCGCAGGCCCGGGGCAGCGAGCAGGGCGCGCTCCAGCCGGGTGCTCCGGTCGCGCGCAGCCCGCTGCAGGAGGGCGCCCTGGCCGGTGAGGCCGGCCTCGGCGAGCAGCACGTCTGCGCGGTGCTCGTGGAGCACCTCGGCCACCTGCTGCCCGATGGTGAGCACCGGGTTCAGCGCGAGCGCGGGGTCCTGAAAGATCATCGCGACCTGCTCGCCCCGTACTCTACGCATCTGCCGGGGCGTAAGCCTCGTGAGGTCGTGCTGCTCCTGGCCGGTCCCGTCGCAATGGCCACAGCCCGCGCCACGGCAGGCCGGACAGGGCACCGGCGCCCGCCCCAGCCGGTCGCACGAGGCACACCCGGCCCCGTGGCAGCGAGTGCAGTCCTGCTTCGGCCGGAACAGGATGCGCCCTCCGGCATGGAGAGCCGGTGGCGATGGGACGAGTCCCAGGAACGACCGGGCCGTCACGCTCTTCCCGCATCCGGTCTCGCCCACGAGGCCGACTCTCTCGCCATCGCCGATGTCGAAGCTGACTCGGTCGACGGCGTGCACGATTCCGCGCTTGGACTGGAAGTGCACCGAAAGCTCGTCGACCGACGCGAGCGGCAGGCTGGCAACGTTGCCCACTACCGGCGGGCGCCGGGCACCGGCGGCCAAGGGCATCTCCGTAGGCGGGTTGGTCATCTACTTCTGCCCCTCCTGGACACCCGTGGCGCCCGACGTCGACAAACTACGAGGTCCCGCGCCCGCGGTCGAGACTGCGAGTGCGGCCGGTGTTGCGAGCGAAGGGTCCTGTCGTTCCCCAAACGTTTGCATGACCGATTCTCCGCGTCAAGCACACCGGGCGAAAATTGCCGGAGTCGTGCGGCGGAACACGGCGGCGCAAACGTTGGCTGGCAGGGGCACTAACATGCCGTGTCATGCAGAATCCGACGCTCCGTGACGTCGCCCAGAAGGCCGGAGTGCACCCGGCGACGGCGTCCCGAGCGCTGAATCCGGACACGCGGAGCCTCGTCAGCGCCGAGACTGCGCGGCGGGTGTTGCGCATCGCAAAGTCGATCGGCTACCAGCCCAACCCGATCGCGCAGAGCCTGAAGACGGCCAAGTCGCGCACGATCGGCGTGATCATCCCCGACCTCACCAACCCGCTGTTCCCTCCTATCGTGCGGGGAATCGACGATGTCCTCGGAGCCCGCGGCTACAGCGTGCTGCTGGTGAACACTGACAACGACCCGGGGCGCGAGGAGGCACTGGTGCGGTCGCTTCGCTCGCGACACGTCGAAGGCCTGATCGTCGCCACCGCCCGCCTCGACCATCCCCTGCTGGAGCAGCTCCAGCGCGAGGGTGTCCAGATGGTGATGGTGAACCGCCGCCCTACGGGAGTCGAGGCATCCACGGTCAGCGCGGCCGACGCGGAGGGCATGGCAACCGCGGTCCGGCACCTCGCAGACCTGGGCCACCGCACGGTGGCCCACCTCGCGGGTCCGCAGACCACCTCGACCGGCGTGCTGCGGATGGAGTCGTTTCGCAGCGCTGTGCGCGAGTGCGGTCTCGACGACGATCCGTCGCTGATCGGTGTGTGCGACTACTGGAGCGAGGCGGAGGGCGCACGGGCGCTCCGGGAGCTGCTCGAGCGAGGGACCGAGCCGACGGCGATCGTGGCCGGGAACGACCTGATCGCCATAGGTTGCTACGACGTCTTCCGCGAGCTGGACATCAGCTGCCCCCGACAGATCAGCGTGGTGGGCTTCAACGGGATGCCGTTCCTCGAGAACTTCCGCCCGCCACTCACCACCGTCGCGGTGCCGCACTACGAGATCGGCGTGGAAGCGGCCCGCATGCTCCTGGAGTCGATCAAGGAACCGTCCCGGCTCCCCAGGTCCGTGCAGCTCCCGGTGACCCTGGTCAGCCGCGAGTCCACGGCGCCGCCGCCACGCCGCGCCGCACCCGTGCGACCGGCCCGCACCACTCGGCGGTCAGGCGTTGCGGACTCGCGGTCTCGCTGACGCGTCAGGCACGGAGCAGCTCGAGCGGGCAGTGGTGCATGGGCTCCACGCCGTCGGCGGTCACCCGGACCAGGTTGCCCATCTGGACCCCGGCGGTGCCGTCCTGGGTCGTGACGTTCGGCTGCACCACCACTGTCATGTTCTCCTCGAACGTGAACGGCGCAGGGCTGGTGCCCGGCATCCGCACCGGCCGCGTCACCCCCTCGGATAGCCCTCGCTGGGCACGGAAGGCGGCAGTATCCCGATGCCGTATCCGTGGAGCAGCCCGTCGATGATCGCATAGCCGCGCTGGTCGATGAACTCCACGGCGGCCAGCACGTCCGCCGTCGTCGCGCCGGGCTTGATGGTCTCGCACATCCGGTGGTAGGCCTCGTCTGCGGTCGCGTACAGGTCGGCGAAGAGGCGGTTCGGCTCGCCGTCGAGGACGATCGTCCGCAGCGCCTGACCGGCGTAGCCGTAGTAGCCGATGCTGAGCTCGATGGCGACGACATCCCCGCTCTGCAGCACGCGACGGCCGGGTGTCTGGGACGGCACCGCTCGATCGGGCGCCTCCTGGGACGTCGAGCTGACGTAGTGCAGGTAGTCCTCGCCGCCCTGGTCGCGGTACCCGTCGGCGAGCAGGAACCCGAGCTCGTGCTCGCGCATCCCCGGCCGCATGCCCTCCACCATCGCCATCAAGGCAGCATCGGTGCGCGCACAACCGCGGGCGAGCCACTCCAGCTCTTCGGCGCTCTTCACGGCACGCAGCATCCGGAAGCGACCGGTCAGGTCGACCATGTCCGTGCCGGGCAGCGCACCGGAGACGGCGCCGTGGACCTGGTACGGGAGCCACCCCACGATGCCCACCCGGGCGGGGTTCACGCTCCGCTCGTTCAGGACGTCGACGATCGTCTTCCCGAACGCGGCCTTGGCTCCTCCGAAGCGCGTGTCGGCGACCACGGACTGGCGTCGGGCGTTGGGCACGTGGTTGAAGGCCGTCACCAGCAGGACCGGGTCGTGGTCGGCGAAGAAGAGCAGGATGTTCTCCTGGCTGCCCAGGTGATGGGTGAGGTAGAAGACGTCTGCCTGTCCCGTTCCGTGTTGAGCGGAGCTGCCATAGACGACGAGGACCTCGCATCCGTGCTGGGCCATGAGGGCACGGGTCGCGGTGGCCCGACTCTCGTGCTCGGCCTTCGAGAACCGCGGGTAGTAGCCTTCGTCGGTCGTCACTGGGACCTCCTGGCCAGGCTGTCTGAGAGGAAGATGTACTGCAGGGGGAGGACCTTGTGCGGGATGTTCTGGCACGAGTGGTTGCCCTCGTCGAAGACGTGGATCTCCTTGGGGCCGCCGGCGGCGTCGTACAGCTGCTGGGCGCTGTCCCATCCCACGAGGGGGTCCCGTTTGCCGGCGACGACGAGCAGGGGACACCTGATGGCGTGTGCAGACCGTTCCAAAGTGAGCGAGCCGGCGAGCCGCTCCGCCTCCTCCTCGTCGGCTGCGCCGGAGTAGTGCTCGAACGCCTCACGAGTGACGGGCATCAGCTCGCGGTAGCGCCATCCCCAGTTGAACGGGCCGGACACCGCGACACAGGCCCGGACCCGCGGCTCGTGGGCGGCTGCCCGGGGGGCGTAGTAGCCACCCAGGCTGGAGCCGACCAGCCCCACGCGTGAGGCGTCTACGTCCTCCCGCGTCTCGAGGTAGTCGATGGCCGCTGCGATCACCACCTCGTAGTCCGGACGGATGTGCGTCGTCAGGCTCATCTCGCCCTGGCCCGGCCCGTCGATGCTGAAGACGGCCATCCCGCGCGCGAGGAACCCGTTCCTGCCGGCGTGACGCCCCTCCTTGGTGCTGTCGAGGCCCGGGATGAGGATGATCACCGGTGGCCTCGGCACACCGGAGGGGACCGAGAGCAACCCGACCAGGCTGGTGCCCTCGAACGGGAACCTCACCTTCTCGATCGCCCCAGCCGTGAGCGGAATCGACCGGTCGTAGCTCTCGACCATCTTCCGATAGCCGTACTCGTGGAGCTCTCTGTCGCGGAAGAAGACGAACGCACCGACGTGATAGTAGAGGCTGGCCCGTTGCAGCCCTTCGATCGCCGACAGATCGTCTCCGCGGTCGAGCCATTGGCCGGCCAGCGCCTCGTGCTCCTCCGCGAGCTCGATCCACCTGGCCGCCCAGTCGTCCCAGGTCCGGATGCGGCGGGCCGCGACCTTGATGTCCTCCATGAGGATCCCGGCACGGAGGAACCGGGGGGTCCACACGTCGAGGACCCGCTCCACGATCCCGTCGGACTCGTCCCGCACGAGGCATCCCTTCGCCTGGTTCGGAGTCTGCAAACGCTTGCATATCGTACCTCTGGTGAGCTGTCAAGAGGACGCGCAGCTCCCGTTGACGCGCCTCCGGGGCGGGTCCATAGTGTCCCTCAAACGATTGCCACCGAAGGGACCGCGCTATGACGACGGCCGAAGCAACCGACCGGCTCCGCGATCTCCCGCTGCGCGCCGACGAGGACCCGTTCACGGTCGCGGTGGGCGGGTTCTACCGCCGCTGGTTCAACCTGCTCGACGACATCGGTCTGCTGAAGACCACCGTCGCCGAGCTGACCGACACCGTCGACGAGGAATGGGTCCCGGTGTGGAGCCGGGTCGCCAGGCAGCACGCCGACCAGGCCGAGGAGGCGTTGTCTCGTGGTGGCCGGGCGTCGGCCCGGCGCGGTTTCCTGCAGGCGAAGACGTACTACAGCATCGGGCGCTTCCCCTCGCCGTACCACTCGGGCACGTCCTTCGCCCCGGCGACGATGGGCCCGTTGAAGAGCGAGTGCTACCAGCGCTACCTCGAGTGCTTCGCCCGGGCCAGCGAACTGTCGGACGTCGGTCACGAGACGGTGAGCGTGACCGAGAGCGGGCTCTCGGCGGCGGGCTACCTCTACCTGCCGCCCGGCGCGTCCGCAACGAGCCCGGTCCCGGGTGTGCTGGTGATGTGCGGCGCGGACATGTTCAAGGAGGACCGCGAGCACTATGCGCTCGGCGCGATCGGCGAGGGACTCGCCGCCCTCGTGGTCGACGGTCCCGGGACCGGCCAGACCACCTTCCCGCATGCTCCGGAGTCGATCGTCGCGTGGCAGAAGGCCCTGGACCTGCTCGAGTCGCGGCCGGAAGTGGTCGCGACCCGCCTGGGCGCCTTCGGCGTCAGCCGTGGCGGGCAGTGGGTCTTGCGTCTCGCGGCGCTCGACCACCGCGTGAAGGCCGTCGCTTCGATCGCTCCTAGCGGCGTGGGCTACGAAGGGTCGGCCGAGGAACGCGCAGCATGGCGAGAGTTCCGCAACGCCCGCGCCAAGCACTGGTTCGGTCCCGGTGCCGAAAGGCCGGCTGAGCCCGAGAAGATCACGGAGGAACAGCAGCGCGCGGACTTTCTCCGTTGGTCGCTGAAGCACAACGGGCTTCTCGAGCAGCTGCATGCCCCGTCATTGCTGATCAACGGCAAGAAGGACCATCTTTCCCCGATCGGGGAGTTGTATCTGGCGTTGGAGAGCGGTCCCCCGACAAGTCGCACGGCCCGTGTCTACGAGGACGACGGCCACATCGCGGCAAGGAGCGAGCCCGAATGGGGGCCGGCAACGTGGTCGTGGATGCGACAGCAGTTGACCGGGTGATCCATCCGTCCCTTCGTAGACGATCACCGATTGGGGTGGGTCTTCGGCGCACCTCAGGCGAGGATGGTGGCCGGGGTCTCGAGCAAGGACACCAGTCTGTGCATCCAGCGCGCGGCGAGCGCGCCGTCGACGGGACGGTGGTCGACCGAGAGAGTGAGGCGGATGACCGTACCCACGGCGGGTCCACCGTTCTCGACCACCGGCTCGTGGCGGGCAGCGCCGACGGCGAGGATCGCCGACTGGGGCGGGTTGATGATTGCGGCGAACTCCTCGGTGCCGTACATGCCGAGGTTGGTCACCGTGATCGTGCCGCCCTGGAGCTCCTCCTGACGCAGCCGGCCGTCCCGGGCGCGCTCGGCGAGGTCGCGGGCCATCGCGGTGAGGCTGCTGATCGTCAAGCCCTCAACGCCCCGGACCACCGGCGTGAGCAGACCCCGATCGGTGGCCACCGCGACGCCGACGTCCACGGTCGAGAACCGGCGGACAGCGTCCGGGGTCCAGATCGCGTTCATCTCGGGCACGAGCGTGTGCGTGCGACCGACCGCCTTGACGATCAGGTCGTTGAGGGAGATCTTGACCGGCGCGTGCTGGTTGAGCTGCTCTCGAAGCCGAAGCAGCTCCTCGGCGCGGACGGTGGCGCGCACGTAGAAGTGCGGAGCGGTCTGCTTGCTCTCGACGAGCCGGGTCGCGATGGCGCGGCGCATCCGGGAGTGGGGTACGTCGGACGCGCCGGCTGCCGGCAGCATGGGTGTCGTCCCCGAGGGCGCCGGAGCCGATGCCGAGGGTGCGGCAACGGATCCGCCCCCGTTGCGACCAGCCGCTGATTCGGCTCCGGCGACGGCGGCCTCCACGTCGCGCCGCAGGATCCGGCCGCGCGGGCCGGTGCCGGTCAGCTGCTGCAGGCCGAGGCCGGCCTCACGAGCCAGCCGGCGGGCGAGCGGGCTGGCGAAGATGCGGCCGTTGGAAGCAGGGTCGGGCGGGTGGTTTCGAGACGCTCGCTCCTCAACCACCGATGCTCGCTCCTCAACCACCGATGCTCGCTCCTCGACCACCGGTGCGGAGACACCGAGCGAGGCGAGCAGCGCATCCAAGTCGTCGACGGCCTCATCGGCAGCACCCAGAACCGCGATCGGAGCCCCCACGGCGACCTGGGCCCCGTTCGGCACGAGCGTCATGAGCAGGGTCCCAGACGCCTCCGCCTCCACGTCGACAACTGCCTTCTCGGTCTCGACAGTGGCGATGGTGTCCTCCTGGGCGAACGACGAACCCTCGGGCACCTGCCACTCCTGGAGCACCGCCTCCACCGCGTTCGCGGCGACCTCGGGCATCCGCAACAGCCAGGCCATCAGTACCTCGCCATCTCGTTCAACTTGGCGACCACCTCGTCGGCCTGCGCGATCGCGGCCCGCTCCAGCACCTTGCTGATGCTCGGCGACGCCTCGCCTCCGGTGACCCGCTGCACCGGCTCGTCGAGCCAGTCGAAGAACCTGCGGTGGATCTCGTCGGCCAGCCATCCGCCGTATGCCGTACCGACCGGACCCTGCTCGGCGATGAGCACCCGGTTGGTCTTCTTGACGCTCTCCCCGACCGTGTCCCAGTCGAGGCTGGCCCGATCCAGCCAGCGTAGGTCGATCACCTCAGCATCGATCTTCCCGACGGAGGAGACTGCCGAGAGCACGAACGGGACCATGGCCAGGTAGGAGATCACGGTGACGTCTCGTCCCGGGCGTCGTACCGCCGCCTTCCCCACCGGAAGGCAGTAGTCGAAGTCGGAGACCGGCCCCTCCCCGGTGGACCCATAGAGGTCGACGTGCTCGAGCACCACCACCGGGTCGTTGCAGCGCAGCGCGGTGTTCATCAGGCCCACGTAGTCGAACGGCGTGGTCGGCGCGACGATCCGCCAGCCCGGTGCGGTCGCGAAGATGCCGGCCGGGTCCATGGAGTGCTGCGAGCCGTATCCGGTGCCCATCGCCACCTTGCTGCGCAGCACGAGCGGCACGTTCCCGTCGCCGCCGAACATGTGCCGGGCCTTGGCGATCTGGTTGAACAGCTGGTCGGCGGCGACCCACATGAAGTCGGCGTACATGAACTCCACGACCGGGCGGAACCGGCCGTCGAGCGCGATGCCGCCGCCGAGACCGGCGAACGCGTTCTCACTGATCGGGGTGCCGAGGATCCGGTCCGGGAAGCGTTCCTTGAGGCCGCGGGTGGCGCCGTTGGTGCCGCCGTTGAGCTTGTGCACGTCCTCGCCGAGCACCACGACGCCGTCGTCGGTCTCCATCCGCCGGCCGAGCACGGCGGAGACCACGTCGATGAGCTTGCACTCGGCCACCTCGCCGTCGAACGTGTCCCGGTCGGTGAACCGCGCACCGGACAGCTCGCTGAGATCGCCGCGCACACCGACATCAACAAAGGCGGGGTCGGGCCACTCCGACGGGCGGATCCGCCGCTGGCCCGGCTTGCCGCCGGGGAGGGGCTCGAGCAGCACGGAGCCGATCTCGTCCATCGCTAGCTTGGCGCGCGACAGGGTCGCGTCGGCCTCGGCGTCGGTGAGGATGCCGCGTCGTACCAGATGTGAACGCACCTGCGCGAGCGGGTCGCGGGCCCGCCACTCGCGCTCCTCCTCCTTGGTTCGGTAGCCGAACGCGCTGCCCGGGAAGCCGCCGTTCTGGTGAAAGTACCGATAGGTATCGGCCTCCACGACCGTCGGACCGAGGCCGGCGCGCATGTGCTCGGCCGCCTCCTGCATCGCCAGGTGCACCGCGAGAGGGTCCATCCCGTCGACCTTCCAGCTCGGGATGTTGAACCCGAGCCCACGCGCGGACAGCCGCGGCTCGCCGGTTGCCTCGAAGACGGTGGTGGACACGGCGTACTGGTTGTTCTCGATGAAGAAGCAGATCGGCAGCCGCCACGCGGACGCGAGGTTCAGCGTCTCCAGCGTGGAGCCGATGTTCGCCGCGCCGTCGCCGAAGTAGGTCACCGACACCGCGTCGGTGCCGGCCTCCCGGTGCGCCCACGCGTAGCCCGCCGCGATCGGCACGCCGCCGCCGACGATCGCGTTGGTGCCCACCGCCCCCGCCTCCTTCCACTGGAGGTGCATCGACCCGCCGCGGCCGTGGCTCCAGCCTCGGTCCAGCCCGCAGATCTCGGCGAGGGTACGCAGCAGCACGGTGCGCGCGTCCTCGGGCAGCTCACCGGCCGGATCGATGCCCTTGGGCGCTACGTGCGCGAGCGCCTTGGCCAGGAACTGGTGGTGACCGCGGTGCGATCCGTTGACGGTGTCCTCGCTGGTCAGCGCGAGCACCGAGCCGACCGCGCCGCCCTCCTGGCCGATGCTGGAGTGCGCCGGTCCATGGATCAGCCCTGTGCCAGCGAGCTCGAGGACGTACTCCTCGAAGGTCCGGATCAGCGTCAACTGGCTCCAGATCGCGGTCAGCAGCTGCGGGTCGGCGCGGTCCCAGTCCTCGTCGGCAACCGCGAGCTCGACCCACGGTGCGGCGGGTTCGAGGCGGGTGTGCGTGCTCATCGGCACCTCCTTGAGCGATCACCTTGGCACAGGATTGGATCCAAGGTCCAGTACTTCTGTCGTGCTAGACACGCGGCACACGTATGTCCTAGCGTGAGTGGATCCAATATTCAGGAGGTACGACGGATGGGGTTGCCGGGCCTTCGACGGCTGGACCACATCGGCTTCACGGTGCCCGACCTCGACGAGGCCTCGAAGTTCCTCGTCGACGTGCTGGGGTGTGAGTACCTGTACTCGCTCGGGCCCTTCCAGAGCGACGACGACTGGATGGCCGAGCACCTGAACGTGCACCCGCGCGCGGAGATGCGCGAGAACCGGTGGTTCCGCTGCGGCGACCAGGCGATCTTCGAGGTCTTCGACTACCGCGCCCCCGACCAGGAGGGCCGGATCCCGCGCAACAGTGACATCGGCGGCCACCACGTGGCGCTCTACGTCGACGACCTGGACGAGGCGGTGGCCTACCTGCGCGGCCGGGGCGTGCAGGTGCTGGGCGAGCCGACCGCGTCCAAGGGGCCCGCGGAAGGTAACCGGTGGGTGTACTTCCTGTCCCCGTGGGGGATGCAGTTCGAGCTGGTGTCGTACCCGGGTGGGAAGAAGTTCGACCGGGGGCAGGCGGCCCCTGAAGGAGAGGCCGGATGACCGCCACCGCCGCCACCGCCACCGTCCCTGCCGCCAGTGCCCGGGTGGCCGACTACCTGCGCGACGCGATCCTCGGCGGCGAGATCGGCCCCGGGGAGTGGATCCGGCAGGAGGAGATCGCCGACCGGTTCGGGGCCAGCCGGCTGCCGGTGCGCGAGGCGCTGCGGATCCTGGAGGCCGAGGGGCTGACCGAGCACATGCCGAACAAGGGCGCCCGGGTCCCCCGGCTGGGCCGGCACGAGGTGGACGTGATCTACCAGATGCGCGAACGCCTGGAGCCGCTCGCCATCACCGAGAGCATCTCGCACCTCGCCCGAGCCGAGCTGGACCGGCTGGAGGAGGTGCAGCGGCGCATCGAGACCAACGGGGATGTGGGCGAGTTCCTGGCCCTGGACCGGGAGTTCCACCTGCTCAGCTACAGCGGGTGTCCGATCGAGCAGCTCAACGGCATGGTGAACCGGCTGTGGAACTCCACCCAGCACTACCGGCGGGCGTTCGTGCAGCTGAGCGGTCCGGGTCGGATGTGGGTGGTCAACGCCGAGCACCGGCTGATCCTGGACGCGGTGACCCGCCGGGACAGCGTGGACGCCGAACGTCACCTCTCCGGGCACATCCGCCGCACCCGCATCGAGCTCGACCAGCACCCGGAGGTCTTCGAGTGACCTTCCGGCTCACCGTCAACGGCCGCGACGTCACCGTAGACGCCGAGCCGGGCACGCCGCTGTTATCTGTGCTGCGCGAGGACCTGGACCTGAAGGGCTCGCGGTTCGGCTGCGGCATGGGGCTGTGTGGCGCCTGCAACGTGATGGTCAACGGCACGGTGACGCCCTCCTGTGACACTCCGATGTGGTCGGTAGACGGCGCCGAGGTGGTCACCGTCGAGGGGCTCGGGTCCGAGGCCGGCTTGCATCCTGTGCAGCAGGCGATCCTCGACGAGCAGGCCGCGCAGTGCGGCTACTGCATCTCCGGGATCGTGGTCCGCGCCGCCGCGCTGCTGAGCGAGAACCCCTCCCCCACCGAGGAGGACATCTGCGCCGCGTTGGACAAGAACCTGTGCCGCTGCGGGAGCCAGCGGCGGATCGTGCGTGCGGTTCTGCGGGCGGTTGCTCCTGAGGGTCGCCAGACAGCCCGGGCACCGCGATGACCACGGCCGCACAGCACGTTGTGCCTCCCCATCTGGACGCAAACCCGCTGCTGTCCCAGTGGATCTCGGTCCGCGCGGACGACACCATCGAGGTGCGCATCGGCAAGGTCGAGCTCGGCCAGGGCATCAGCACCGCGCTCGCGCAGGTGGCCGCCGACGAGCTCGACGTACCGCTGCACCGGATCGTGATGGTGCCGGCGAGCACCGACCGCAGCCCCGACCAGGGGCTGACGGCGGGTAGCCTCTCGGTCTTCCACACGTTCGCGCCGCTGCGGCTGGTGTGCGCGAACGTTCGGGGCTTGTACGTCACGGAGGCCGCCTGCCGCTGGGGAGTCGACCCGGCCGAGGTGTCGGTGCGCGAGGGTGTGCTGCGCGCCGGGGAGGAGTCGGTGTCGTACGGCGAGCTCACCGTGGACCTCGCGGTCGTGGCCGACCCGGCCGTCGCGACGAAGGGCCTCGACGAGGCTCGAGAGGTCGGCCGCAGCGTGCCGCGGTCTGACTTGCCGGACAAGGTAACCGGCAAGCCGGTCTTCGTCCACGACCTGCGGCTGCCGGGTCAGCTGTTCGGACGAGTGCTCCGCCCACCGTCGCGCGGGGCGGTGCTGGTCGAGCCGGGCACCGTTCCCGGCTTCGACGTGCAGGTGGTCCGGGACGGCTCGTTCCTCGGTGTCGTAGGCGCCCGCGAGGCTGAGGTCAACGCCGCCTGTGACAGGCTCCGCGCCACCTCGACGTGGGAAGAGCACGACACGCTTCCCGACGAGGACCGGCTGGAGGAGTTCCTGCGCGCCGGGCCCCACGAGACGGCCAGCGTGCTGGACGAGCGGACCGCACCGGCGCAGGGGAGAGTGCTCCGCGCGTCGTACAGCAGACCCTTCCTGGCCCACGCCTCCATCGCGCCGAGCTGCGGCGTCGCCCACTGGGGGCCTGACGGACGACTGTCGGTGTGGAGCCACAGCCAAGGCATCACCAACCTGCGCGTCGCGATCGCGCAGGCGCTCGGGCTGCCGCAGGATCGGGTGGTCGTGCAGCACGTGCAGGGTGCCGGCTGCTACGGGCACAACGCCGCCGACGACGCGGCCTTCGACGCGGTGCTCCTAGCGCGGGCGGTGCCCGGCCGACCGGTGCGGGTGCAGTGGAGCCGCCGCGACGAGCTGAGCTGGGGACCCTTCGGGTCGGCGATGACCGCCGACCTGTCGGCGGTCATCGACGACACGGACCGGATCCGGTCGTGGAGCCACGAGGTGTGGAGCCAGGGGCACACATCGCGTCCCGGATACGCCGGCTCGGCCGGTCTGCTCGCCTGCGCCCATCTCGCCGAACCGGTCGAGATGCCGGCGCCGGTGGACCCGCCGCTGATCAGGGGCGGGGGCACGCTGAGGAACGCCATCCCGCTGTACGACGTGGGGGCCCGGCACATCGTGGGCCACCGGCTGCTGCAGACCCCGATCCGCAGCTCCTCGCTGCGCTCGCTCGGCTCCTTCCTGAACGTGTTCGCGATCGAGTCGTTCATGGACGAGCTGGCGTCGTTTGCCGGGCACGACCCGCTGCACTACCGGCTGCAGCACCTCGACGATCCGCGCGCCCGCGAGGTGCTGCAGGCTGCAGCTTCGGCTTCCGGCTGGGGGTCTCCGCTGGCCGACGGCGCCGGCCGCGGCATCGGGGTGGCCCGTTACAAGGAGCGGTACGCCTACTGCGCGGTCGTCGCCGAGGTCGAGGCGGTGCGCTCGGTGCGGCTGCTCCGGCTGACCGTCGCTGTCGACGTGGGCCGGGTCCTCAACCCCGACGGGCTTCGGAACCAGCTCGAGGGCGGCGCGCTGCAGGCCGCCAGTTGGACGCTGAAGGAGCGGGTCCGCTTCGACAAGAGGCGGATCACCAGCGACGACTGGGAGAGCTACCCGATCCTGAGGTTCAGCGAGATGCCTGAGGTGTCCGTGATCGTGCTGGACCGGCCTTCACTCCCACCCGTCGGAGCGGGTGAGGCCGCGCAGGGACCAACCGCCGGGGCGATCGGAAACGCCGTGGCGGGCGCCGTCGGGGCTCGGGTCAGGCACCTGCCGATCACCACCGAAGCGGTGGTGTCGGCGATCAGTTGACCTGCCATTGGCTGCACATCACCAGAGGAGACGCAGATGGGAAAACAGGCGATCAGCTACGTCCCGTACGACGAGATGGACGGGCGGATGCAGGAGGAGATGCAGCGCTGCGCTCGCGAGGGCACCCCGCGCCCCGAGAGCTCGGCGGTGCGGGCACACGTGCCCGCCGCATTCTGGGCGTTCGCCGACTCATGGAAGGCACTGTTCCACAGCGGCGACTGTGACCACTCGATCAAGGAGCTGTGCCGGGTGTACATCTCCCGCACGGTCAAGTGCGAGTTCTGCGGCAACCAACGCTCGATCAAGGCCACCACCTCGGGGCTGCAGGAACAGCAGTATGACGAGCTGCTGAACTTCGAGTCCTCGGACAAGTACGACGAGCGACAGAAGGCCGCGTTGGCCTACGCGCAGGCGATCGCCTGGGGCGAGGAGGATCTCGACGGTCTCTGGACACGGCTCCGCTCGCACTTCAGCGAGCCGGAACTCGTCGAGCTCGGCAACTGCATCGCCCTCACCTACGGGCAGCAGAGCTGGATCCGGCTGCTTGGCATCGACCACCACCAGTACCTGGCCGGCACCGACGCCTCCATGGCGCCTGGCTTCCGGACCGCAGAGGAACTGGTCGAGTCCAGGGCGCGGGATGACTACTGGGCAAAGCAGTAAGGTGCCGGCGTTCTTAGCCGGTCACCACTGCACCGCGACGTACTTCGACTCGAGGTAGTCCAGCAGCCCCACATGGCCGCCCTCGCGGCCGATGCCGCTCTGCTTGGTCCCTCCGAACGGCGCGGCAGGATCGCTGACCAGACCACGGTTCAACCCGACCATGCCCGAGTCGAGCGCCTCGCTGACCCGCAGCCCGCGCGCCAGGTCGCGGGTGTAGACGTAGGAGACCAGGCCGTACTCGGTGTCGTTGGCCAGCCGGACCGCCTCCGCTTCGTCGGTGAAGGTGACGATCGGCGCGACCGGACCGAAGATTTCCTCGCCGAGGATGGCGGCGTCTTCGGGTACGTCGACGAGCACGGTCGGCTCGTAGTAGAACCCCTCCCGCTCGAGACGCCGTCCGCCGACGACCACCCGGGCACCGGCTGCGACCGCGCCGCGGACCAGGTCGTCGACCTTCGTCGCGGTGTCCTCGTTGACCAGCGGTCCGACCTCACTGCTCTCGTCCAGCCCGGGCCCGACGCGCAGCGCGGACATCCGCTCCGCGAGCCGGCGACCGAACTCCTCGGCCAGCGAGGCCTCCACGTAGAACCGGTTGGCCGCGGTGCATGCCTCGCCGGCGTTGCGCATCTTGGCCACCATCGAGCCGTCGAGCGCGGCGTCGAGGTCGGCGTCGGCGAACACCAGGAAGGGCGCGTTGCCGCCGAGCTCCATGGAGGTGTTGACCACCTGGTCAGCCGCCTCGCGCAGCAGGAGCCGGCCCACCTCCGTGCTGCCGGTGAACGACAGCTTGCGCACCCGCGGATCGTGCAACATCGCCGACACGACAGGGCCGGAACGCCGCGCGGGCAGGATGTTCACCACGCCCGCAGGAACCCCGGCTTCCTCGAGGATGGGTGCCAGTGCGAGCGCAGTCAGCGGGGTGTCGCTCGCGGGCTTGAGAACGACGGTGCAACCGGCCGCGAGGGCCGGCCCGATCTTGCGGGTGGCCATCGCCGCGGGAAAGTTCCACGGAGTAACCAGCACACAGATCCCGACCGGCTGCTGCAGCACCAGGATCTTGTTGCTTCCCGACGGCGCGGTCATCACAGAGCCAGCTCCGCGGACCGCCTCCTCGGAGTACCACCGGAAGAACTCCGCCGCGTAGCTCACCTCGCCACGCGCGTCGCCAAGCGCCTTGCCGTTCTCGCGGGTGATCAGCCGGGCCAGGTCCTCAGCCTGCGCGGCCATCAGCTCGAAGGCCCGGCGCAACACGGCGGCCCGAGCCCGCGGCGGGGTGGCGGCCCAGTCGGCGGCCGCGGCTTCGGCGGCGTCCACAGCGGCGGTGGCGTCCTCGACGGTGCCGTCGGCGACCGTGGTGATCACCTCGCCGGTGGCCGGATCGAGTACGTCAAACCGGCCGCTGTCTGAAGCGGAGATCGGCTTGCCTCCGACGTACAGCTCCGTGAACAGGTCTGTCATGGGTTGCCTCTCAGTACGGGTTGGCGACCACGAGCTCCTCGGCCGGGAACAGCGTGAGGACGCGCGGGCCGTCGGGGGTGACGACCACCTCCTCCTCGATCCGGGCGGCGGAGAACCCATCGTCGGCGGGGCAGTAGGTCTCCAGCGCGAACACCATCCCGGCCTTCAGCTCGACGGGCTCGGCCAGACTGTTCAGCCGCGAGATGATCGGGCGCTCGTGCAGGCCGAGGCCGAGTCCGTGGGCGAACTGCAGCCCGAAGGCCTCCATCTCGTTCGCGAAGCCGAACTCCTCCGCCTTGGGAAGGAGCGCGGCCACCTCATCGGTGCCCACGCCGGCCTTGATGCCCGCCAGTCCGCGGTCCATCCACTCACGCGCCCGCGTGTAGGCGTCGCGCTGGCTCGGGGTCGCGCTGCCGACCGCGAAAGTGCGGTAGTAGCAGGTCCGGTAGCCGTTGTAGGCATGGATGATGTCGAAGAAGGCCTGGTCTCCGGGGCGGACCAGCCGGTCGGTGAAGTTGTGAGGGTGCGGGTTGCAACGCTCCCCGGAGATCGCGTTGATCGCCTCGACCTGCTCCGAGCCCATCTCGTAGAGACGCTGGTTGGCCAGCGCGACGACCTGGTTCTCGCGCACACCGGGCTTCAGCATCTCGACGATGTCCTGGTAGACGCCGTCGACCATCGCCGCTGCCTGGTTGAGCAGCATGATCTCGTCCGGCGACTTGATGCATCGGGCGTCAAGCATCAGCTGCTGGGCGTCCACGACCTGGAGGCCTTCCCGCTGCATCTCGAACAGGAACGGCGGCTCGACGATGTCCACGCCAACCGGCGCTCTGGCCACGCCGGCATCCTCGAGCAGCCCCTTGATCTCGCGGACCGCGTCGGCCATCAGACCCACGGACGGCGCCACCGCACCGCGGAAGCCGAGGAAACCGGCCCGGTAGTTCTCCTCCGGGACCCAAGGGGAGTACTTCTTGTGGTGCTTGACCGCAGACCCGAAATCCCACAGGACCGGGTCCTTGCCGCGGACGAGAAGCGCGTAGCGGATCATCTTGTCGCCGAGCGCGCCGCCGACCCAGGTGTGCGTCGTGTAGCGGATGTTGTAGAAGTCGAAGAGCAGGAACGCCCCGCACTCACTGGATTCCAGAGCCTCCTGCGCGCGGTTCAGCCGGTAGTGCCGCAGCCGGTCGAAGTCGACCCGCTGCTCGTAGTCGACGCCCATGTGGCCGGGCGCCGGCAGCGGAGCGGTCATCTAGTCCTCCTCGTCGGCCGCTCCGAGACCGTCGTCGACGGCCACGTTCTCCGGCTTGAGCTCCAGTGCGGAGTTCTGCGCCTGCAGGTCGAGCAGGATCGCGAAGTCCTCCTCCACACGTCCGCTGCTCACGCTGGCTTGCACCAGCTGCGCGGTGACGGCAGAGACGGGCATGGGTACGTCGAGTGCGTGGGCAGCGGCCAGACCCAGGTCGAAGTCCTTGCGCAGCAGCAGCGGCGTGAACGTCGGCGTGAAGTCGAGGTTCACGAAGGCCGGTGACTTGTACCGGGTGAAGGTGGAGCCCATCACGCTGTTGTTCAGGAACTCGAGGAACGCCGCCCGGGACACCCCGCCCTTCTCGGCGAGCACGGTGATCTCCGCGAGGCACTGGGTGACCACGCCGAGCATCAGGTTGTGGCAGATCTTCACCAGCCGGGACACGTCGCCATCTCCGACGTACGTCACCGAGGAGCCGATCGCCCGGATGAACGGAGCCACCCGTGTGTAGGTGGCCTCTGGGCCGGAGACCACGAGGCTGAGCTTGCCAGACCTGACGACACGGCCGTTCCCGCTGACCGGAGCGGCTAGGAAATCGACCCCATGGGCGCTGCAGGCCTCGCGCATCGCCGCCGACGACTCGGTGTCGACCGTGGAGCAGTCGATGACCACCTCCGGTAGGTGTTGGGCGTCGGAGAGCAGGCCACCGTCTCCGACCAGCACCGCCTGGAGGTCCCTCGGAGCGGAGACCATGGTGAACACCACGTCGCATCCGCGCAGCTCCCCGATCGTGTCGGCCACCGTGCAGCCGTCCTCTGCGAGAGGCTCGGCCTTGGCCCGGGTGCGGTTCCACACCGTGACGTCCGCGCCGGCTCTGGCGAGGCGGCGCGCCATCGCGAAGCCCATTCGGCCGACGCCGATCCAGCCGACGCTCAGACCCGGAAGCTCCGGGAGGATCGCGGTACCCGCCTCGGAGCCGCGCGCGCAGTCGTTCGTCTCGTTCATCTTTCCCTTTGGTTGCAATCGTTTGTGAGAACATAGGTCAGGTGTGGACCCAAGGTCAAGCCGACCGAGGGTCGGGCGGTCTTGGTCGCGGTGATCAGCAAATTCGCAGCTCGGCCTGCTAGGCGCGGGTACACTCCTCGCTGGCGCAACGCCGCGGTCGCCGCGCGGTGACCCAGGAGGAGCCAGGCTTGAGCTCATGAAGGAGAAAAGCACCTCCGTGCACCCCCCGACACTGCGCGACGTCGCCGAGGCGGCTGGAGTGCACGCTGGCACTGCATCACGCGCGCTCAACCCGGAAACGCGGAGGCTGGTCAACTCCGACACTGCACGCAGGGTTCTGCGTGCCGCGGAAGCGCTCGGCTACCAGCCGAACCCGATCGCGCGAAGCCTGAAGACCGCGAAGTCCCGGACGGTCGGGCTGGTGATCCCGGATTTGACCAACCCGCTGTTCCCGCCGATCGTGCGAGGCATCGAGGACGTGCTGAGCCCCGCCGGGTACAGCGCATTGATCGTGAATACCGACAACGATCCGGAGCGCGAGAGGGCACAGGTCAACTCGCTGCGCTCCCGGCAGGTCGAGGGGCTGATCGTGGCGACGGCACGACTGGATCACCAGCTGCTGCGCCAGCTGCATGAGCAAGGCCTCAAGATGGTGTTGGTGAACCGCCGCACGCTGGGCGTGGACATCCCGTTCATCACGCCCGACGACGCGGCCGGTGTGGAGCTCGCGGTGCGCCACCTCGCCGACCTCGGGCACAAGCGGATCGCGCACCTTGCGGGCCCGCAGTCCACGTCGACGGGGACAATCCGCCTACAGGCCTACGAGACCGCGATACACACCCTGGGCCTGGAGGAGGATCCCGCGCTCATCGTGCCCTGCGACTACTGGAACGAGGAGGAGGGGGCGCGAGCATTGCGTGAGCTGCTCGACTCCGGCACCGCGTTCACCGCAGTTGTCGCCGGCAATGACCTGATCGCCCTCGGCTGTTACGACGTGTTCAACGAACGTTCGCTCTCGTGCCCCACACAGATCAGCGTGGTCGGCTTCAATGACATGCCGTTCCTCGACAAGCTCAAGCCGCCGCTGACCTCTGTGGGCGTACCGCACCACCAGATCGGGGTGGAGGCGGCTCGGATGCTGCTCGAGTCGATCAGCGAGCCGGATCGGCCGGCCCGCTCGGTGCTGCTCCCGCTGAACCTGGTCGTGCGTGGATCGACCGCTCCGCCGTCCTGACTCAGCCGAGAACCGCGACCGCCTCGGGAGCGAACAGCTCCTCGACGTCCACCTTTCGCTGCGCGAGACCTTGCCGGTAGGAGTACTCGAGCACCTTCTCCAGGTTTCCCCGGTTCGGGGCCACACCGTAGGGGAACGCGTCACCGCCGAACACCGTGTCCACGTCCGCCAGCGCGTCACCGAGCCATGGGATCTCGACCGCCAGGCAGTCGAGGCGCCTCAGCCGTGCCTGCCCGATCCGCTTCGCGGCCAGGAAGGCATCGGCCAGCGCCGCCGCCAGGGACGGGTCCGTCTCGTACAGGTCCCGACGCAGCACCACCAGGTGCATGATCGGGAACAGCCCGGTCCTCTGGAAGTACTCGCGCTCCGCGGCGGCCGGGTCCGAGAACAACGGCCGCACAGTCGGTTGGTTCTCCAGGTCCGGCGGAATCACCGAGCAGAGCGCGTCCAGCTCGCCGTCGGCGAGCATCGAGAACAGCGTCTTGTCCTCCGGGATGACGGTCAGGCGTACGTCGGACGGCAGGTCCACGTTCATGCGCGGCCGGTAGCCCGGCTCGGCCAGGCCGCCGGTGTACCAGTCGATGTCTCCGGGCTGTACGTCGTACTCGTCGGCCAGCATGCCGCGGACCCACAGCGCGGCGGTCATCTGGTACTCCGGGACCCCGACCCGGGCACCCCGCAGCTCGCGCGGTGAGGTGATGCCGCTCCGCTCGTTGACGTACAGGGTCCGGTGGCGGAAGCTTCGGGACGGAAACACCGGAAGGCCCACGAACCGGGTGTCGCCGGCGCTGAGCATCACGATGAACGTCGACAGGGACAGCTCCGAGGACTCGAACTCCGCTCCTCGCGCCTGCCGGCGGAACAGGTCCTGGACGTCCCCGAACGGCACCATGTCGACCTGCAAGTCGGTGCCGGCGCCCAGGTACGGAGTCCGGTCCAGGTACGGCATGCCGGCGTACCTGATGCTTCTCACGGTCTGGCTCACGGCCACCTGACCACCTCGTTGACCAGCGAGCCGATACCGTCGACCCTGACCTCGATGACATCGCCGGCGTCGACCGGCGAGATGCCGGCCGGTGTGCCGGTGAGCACGACATCCCCCGGCAAGAGCGTCATGTGCTGCGAGACGTAGGCGACCAGCTGGTTCACGTCGAAGACCAGGTCGTCGGTGGTCCCGTCCTGGCGGACAGCCCCGTTCACCAGGGTCTGCACCCGCGCCTTGGCCGGCTCGAAGTCGGTCTCGATCCACGGTCCGAGGGGGCAGTGTGTGTCCGAGCTCTTGGCGCGCCACCACTGTGCCGACGGGTCCTGCCAGTCCCGGACGGTCATGTCGTTGCCGCAGGTGTAGCCGAGGATCGCGCCAGCTGCCTCCTCCGCGGTCAGGCCGCTGGCCCGACGCCCGATCACCGCACCCAGCTCACCCTCGTAGACGAAGTCGCTGACCCCTTCCGGTCGGTACACCGGTGAGTTGGGGCCGACCACCGTGGTGGACGCCTTCAGGAACAGGAACGGCTCCTTCGGGACCTCGCGGCCCTGGGCCTCCAGGAGCGAGCGGTAGTTGCGCCCGGCGCAGACCACCTTGCTCGGAGCGCACGGCGCGAGCAGTCGCGTGCTCGCCAGCTCCCCGACCAGGATCCCGCGCTGGTGCCCTCCGAAAGGGTCGCCCCGGAGGGCGAAAACCTGGTCGTCCTCCACCACTCCCCAGGCGGGAGCACCCGCATCGTCGTACCGGCAAATCTTCATCGCGAACCTTTCAGTGGGCGGGGAGGACCTGGCGGAGCATCCGCTGCAGGTTTCCTCCGAGGAGCGCCGCGACGTCGTCCTTGGAGTACCCGCGGGCGAAGAGCGCCGCAGTCAGGTTGGCCAGCTCGTCAGCCTCGGCGAGCCCGGGAATGGTCGGGGGCGCCACCCGCGGGTCGTGGAAGATCGGCTCTCGCGGGGGGCGCGGGCCGTCGCTGGCGACGAAGTCGCCGCCGAACGAGACGTGCTCGACGCCGGCGACCTGCACGAAGTGGTCGATGTGGCGCAGCAGGTCGTCGAGCGTCTGGCTCCCGCTCCCGGTGAAGGTCGGCAGCGTGTGGATGCCGACCACTCCGCCGCGTTCGGCGATGGCCCGCACCTGGTCGTCGGTGAGGTTCCGGGGGTGGTCGTAGACCGAGCGGGCATTGGCGTGCGACACGGTGACCGGTCCCTCGGTGACCTCGAGCGTGTGCCAGAACCCGGACTCGGCGATGTGCGCGAGATCGACGACCATCCCCAGCTCCTGCATCCGCGTGACGACCGCGACCCCGAAGGCGGTCAGGCCGCTCTTCGTGCCGCGCTCGCGGACCCCGTCGCCGAGCTCGTTGCGCAGGTTCCAGGTCGGCTGGATGGACCTGACGCCCAGCTCGAACAATGCCTCCAGAGCGGCCATGCTGCCTTCCAGCGGGCTGCCGCCCTCGAGGTGCAGCAAGAACCGGACGTTGCCGTCAGGGCCCGTCGGGAGATCGTCCGCCGTGCGGATCACCTGCGGCGCGGGAGCCATGGCCTCGCGGGCGAAACGCAAGCTCTCGACGTTCTCGATGGTGGCGAGAAACTTCTTGTCCCTGCTGTTGGAGTGGGCGATCGAGTCGCCCCCGACGGAGTAGACCGTCACGTCCACCCCGCCGGTCCGGAGACGAGGCGCCAACCGGTCCCGGATCGGGTTCTGCTCCCCCATGTTCTGCCAGTAGACCTGCTCGTAACAGTCGCGGTGGCCCTCGATCACCAGGGTCTCCTGGTTGAACCGAGCCGCTTCCTCCAGGTCTGCTGCATCCATGCCGGCCATCGGATCCTTTCTCCTGTCCTTGTCTGTCCCTCTAGTGTCCCGGACGCTGGTCAGCCGACGGTGTTCACGAGCTCACCGAGTCCCGCCGCCTTCACCCGCACGACGTCCCCAGACTTCAGGAAGCGCGGCGGATCGAACCCGACGCCTACCCCCGCCGGCGTGCCGGTTGCAATCAGGTCACCCGGCTCGAGCGTGATGCCCCGCGTGAGGTCCGCGATCAAGGTGGGGATGTCGAAGATCAGGTCGGTGGTGTTGGCCTTCTGGCGCTGCTCGTCGTTGACGAGGGACTCGATCTCGATGTTGCGGGGATCCACCTCGTCCGCGGTCACCGCCCACGGTCCCATCGGCGAGAACGTGTCGAGCGACTTGCCGAGAAACCACTGCTTCCGGTCACGCTGCAGGTCTCGCGCGGTCACGTCGTTGAGAAGGACGTAGCCCCAGACGTGGTCATAGGCATCCTCGGGCTTCACGCACCGTGCCGTGCGGCCGATGATCACGCAGATCTCTGCCTCGTAGTCCAGGCAGGTGGTCAGGTCCGGGTGGGGATCGATGGTGGCACCGGGCCCGATCACGCTCGTGGGCGTCTTGGTGAAGAAGATCGGCTCCGCCGGGACGTCATCCCGCTGCTGGTCGCGGCTGGCGTCGAAACCACTGCGGTCGAACTCCTCGGCGTGCTCGCGGTAGTTCTTGCCGACGCAGAAGATGTTGCGCCGCGGCCGGGCCAACGGGGCTTGGAGCCTGACCGAGCACAGCGGGACCGACTGGTCGGCGAGCCGAAGCTGATCCGTCCCGCGCGTCTGCCAGTCCTCGATCACCCGCAGCAGGGCCTGGCCGGGTTGGATGTCTTCGAGCCCTTGCACCGGGAGAACAGCCTCGCAGTCCTCGGTGAGCACCCCGAGCTGGTCGACCCCGTCTCCGTCCATCCGATAGCTGACGAACTTCACAGCATGCCTCTCCGTTCATGGCAGCGGCGCCTCCGGCCGTTGCCGATGGGATGCACCGCTCACCTGCTTGACATAGGTCTGGTACCGAGGGGTACCGGCGCGCCTTCGCATCCGAACGCGGAGGCGGCGATTTGCTCTGCTACTCGGCTCCGTGCCCCTTCCAGAGCGCGAACCTGTTCTCCAGCCAGGTCAAGCTCGTCATGAGCAGGATCCCGAGGATTGAGAAGACCAGCACGCCCACGAGCATCTCCGCGGTGTGGAAGTAGCCGGCCGCGGTCGCGATGATCCCGCCCACGCCGGTCAGGTTCAGGAAGATCTCGGCGATGACCACCCCGAGGAGGGCGCGGCCGGCTGCGATGCGCAGGCCGGCCACGATGTAGGGCACCGCGCCCGGGATGATCACGTGCCGGACGAGGTCACGTTCCCGGACCCCGAAGGAATAGGCCACCTCGAGCAGGTCCGGCCGGGCGTTGCGGACTCCGATGGCGGTGTTCAGGATGATCGGGATGATCGTCCCGATGAACACGATGAACAACCGCCCGGGGTAGCCCACCCCGAACCACACGACGACCAGGGGCGTGATCACCACGCGCGGCGTGGCGTAGATGGCGTCGAGATACGGCTCGGCGATCCGCGACAACGCGTTGCGCCGCCCGAACAGCACGCCCACTGCGATGCCGAGCACCGCCGAGCCGAAGTAACCCACCGCGAGGGTGTTGAGGGTGGTGGCCAGGGCCGCGGGCAGCTCCCCGTTCCCGACGAGCTTCACGAACGCCAGGTAGACCTGACTGGGCGGGGCGAACAGGATGGGGTTCGACAGCCGGCCCACGACCTCCCACACCGCCAGTGCCGTGATGCCGGCGATGACGGGCAGGTAGACCTTGGGCGTGTTCAGCCTCTCCAGCCTCCTGCCGATGGGACTCATCCGTGGTTCCCGTTCCGTCGTTGCGGCTCGGCTGAGCTCGTCTCGGCCCGAGAGCGCGCTCGGCGCTCGGCTGTGAGATGACACGTGCGGCTCCTGTTCATCTGCTTCGCGGTCCTGGCTGCCGGATCAGCTACTGGCCACACCCCATGTCCGCCGCCTTCTGCAGGAAGCTGGTGTCGACCGCGTCCGCCGTCGAGACCTCCTTCTTGATCTCTCCGCTCTTCAGCATCGCCTTGGCGAGACCGTCCATGCCGTCGGACGAGATCACCTGGGAAGGATCGGTGGGCCACATGTCCATGGCGGTGGCGTCCTTCCACAGCTGCTTGAGACCGTCGACGCTGGCGCCCTCGATCTGCTCCTGGGCGTACTTCAGGTACTGGGACTCGTCGGAGTTGATCCAGTCGTTGGCCTCGAGATTGGCGCAGGCCAAGCCGAGTCCCACGGTGGGGTTGTCCTTGAGGTACGACGCCTTGGCGTAGTAGGCGCTCCCCGGGAAGTCGGTGCTGTCGCCGAAGCTCACCAGCTGGTGCACCTTGTCGGTCTGGGCCTGCAGCTCTTCCCAGCCCGACAGGAAGATGGTGGCTGCGTCGACCGTCCCCGACAGCAGCGCCGACGCTCGGTCGGGGCTCCCGCCGACCTGCACCAGCTTGGCGTCGCTGTCGCTGAGCCCGGCGTTCTCGAGGGCGTACTTGCTGAGCAGGGTGTCGAAGCCGGAGGGGCCGGACATCGCGATCGAGCGGCCCTTCAGGTCGGCAACGCTGTTGATCTCGTTCTTGGCGACGAGCACGTAGCTCTGCTTCGTCCTCGGAGAGCCGATGGCGACCACGCCTGCGCCCTCCGCGTTTCCGAGGATCACCTCGTCGGCGCCCTGGGAGGCCACGTCGCTCTTGCCGGCCATCATGGTCTGGATCCCGGAGGTGGAGGTGAGCACCACGACGTTGACGTCGGCGCCCCACTGACGCATCTTGTCGGCCGCCCAGAACGACCCGAGGTTGAGGCCGTCGGCCTCCGAGGTGGTCAAGGTGAGGCTGACGCCGGACATGTCGACGCTCGGTCCGTCGTACCCCTTCACGAGGGGATCGACGTTCGCTCCTTCGCCGCTCGCACTGCCCCCGCACCCTGCGAGAGTGAGCGAGAGCGCTAGTGCGGTGCTGGCCCCGAGCGCACCCTTCATGGCTGAACGCTTCATCTGGTTCGTCTTTCTCTTCATGCTTGGACAGATTTGTTGATGCTCGGCGGCGCTGGGCGCTGCCGTGTGCGGGCTTCTCGATGAGTCAGGCAGCACCTCCTACGTCCGCCACGCCTGGAACCGGCGCTCGAGCACGGCGGAGAGCCGGGTGAGGCCGATGCCGAGCACCGGGAGGGGAAGGATCGCCGCGATCACGTAGTCGGTCTTGAACACCGCGCCGTACTGGACGATCAGTGCGCCGATGCCGCCCAGCCGGAGGTACACCTCGGCGACCGCCATGCCCACCACGCCACGACCGATCGCCAGCCGGATGCCGGCCATGATGAACGGAGTGGCGGCGGGCACGATCACCCGTCGGAGCAGACCCACCTCGCTCGAGACACCGAAGCTGCGGGCGACCTCGATCAGATGGGAAGGAGCGTCCCGCACCCCGGCGTAGGTGTTGATGAGGATCGGGAAGAACGACGCCAGGAAGACCACCACGACCCGGCCGCCCAGCCCGAAGCCGAACCACACCAGGATCAGCGGGATCAGAGCGATCTCCGGCGTCGAGTAGAGGGCGCTCACGTAGGGTCCGAGCGTGTAGTCGAGCACTCGGTAGCGTCCGAGGACGATGCCCAGCAGGGTGCCGAGGACGAACGCCGTGGCGAACCCGATGACCAGGAGCCTCAGGCTGGAGCCCAGTGCCGGAAGCAGGTCGCCGCCCACGAGCAGGTTCCAGAAGGCGACGGCGATCTTCGACGGTGGGGGCAGGACGATGGAGTTCAGGATCATGCCGTAGATCTGCCAGGCCCCGATGACGCAGACGGCCGTGACCAGCTGCTTGACCCGCAACGAGGGCGTTCCCAGCACGGACCCCCGGCCGATGCTGCCGGCCCGTACTGCCCCCTGGGCGCTCACGAGGCGTCCCCGGACCTGCCCGATCGCTGGGCGGTGCGGCCCTCTTCCTCGGTCTGGGCCTGCAGGTCGCCGCGCAGGTAGTTCCAGATCTCCTGCCGGATGTCGGCGAAGCGGGGATCGGCGCGGACGTCGTGGCCTGCCCGCGGCCGGGGCAGGTCCACCTCGACGATCTCTCGCACCGTGCTGCCCGGGCCGCGACCGAGGACCAGGATCCGGTCGGACAGCAGGACTGCCTCGTCGAGGTCGTGCGTGATGAACACGACCGTCTTCTGGGTCTCCTCCCAGAGCTTCATCAGCTCTTCCTGCATCAGCTCCCGGGTCTGCGCGTCGATGGCGCCGAAGGGTTCGTCCATGAGCAGGATCTCGGGGTCGGTCGCCAGCGCCCGCGCCAGGCCGACGCGCTGCTGCATCCCGCCGGACAGCTGGTGGGGGTAGCTGGACTCGAATCGACTCAATCCCACGCGGTCGAGCTGGGCCTTCGCGATCTCGCTGGCCTGACCGTCCGGCATCTTCCGGGCGATCAGCGGAAACTTGACGTTGTCCAGGACGGTCTTCCAAGGGAAGAGCCCGAACTGCTGGAACACGACGGCTCGCTCCGGCCCGGGCTCGGTGACAGTTCTCCCGTCGATGAGGACCTCGCCCTCGTCAGCCGGGGTCAGGCTCGCGATGATCCGGAGCAGGGTGGTCTTTCCGCAGCCGCTTGGCCCGATGACGGACAGGAACTCGTTCGGCCGGATGTCGAAGTCCACACCCCCGAGCACCGAGACGCGATCCTTGCGGGAGACGAAGCTCTTCTTGATGTTTCGGACCCCGACCTTCGCCGCGGTCGTTTCGGTCGCTGAGGAGATCATCGAGTGTTTTCACCGTCCTTGTCGTGGTCAGGTGCGCTGCTGACCAGGTCCGTGACCGCTTGCAGGATCTGGGGGTAGGTGCCGCAGCGGCAGAGGTTGCCGGCCAGGTACTCGCGCACCGTGCCGACGTCGCGTCCGGCTTCCGGGTCGTTCAACGCTGCGTGGACCGCGAGAGTCATCGCCGGGATGCAGAACGAGCACTGGTAGGCACCACGCCGGACGAAGGCCTCCTGGACCGGAGAAAGCTGGTTGTCCGCGCCGGCGAGGCCCTCGGCCGTGGTGACCTGACGCCCGTTCACCTGGGCCGCGAGGGTGATGCACGAGCTCACCGGCCTGCCGTCCAGCAGGACCGTGCACGTGCCGCACACGCCGATACCGCAGGTCCCGCGGACGCTGGTGATGCCGGCCCGTTCTCGCAGCGCCTCGAGCAGGGTCTCGTCCACCCGGACCGAGGTCACTTGGGCGTCTCCGTTGAGGGTGAATGCCGCCTCGAGCTGCGGTGTCTCCTCCTCGAGCTGCGTCATCGCTGCGCTCCCAGTTCTGTCCGGCCCCGTGCGGTCGAAGCTTCCTCGATGGCCTGCAGGACCCGCTCCGGTGTGAGCGGGAGTGTGGTGATCCGGGCGCCGGTCGCGGCGAAGATCGCGTTGCTGACGGCCGGGGACACGGCGGGCAGCGCCATCTCTCCGACACCGTGCAGCTCGGCCTGCGGATCGTCGGATTCCAAGGCGGTGCTGGTGATCGTCGCCGGCACGTCCACGATCGAGGGGATCATGTAGTCGGACAGGTTCGGGTTGCTGAGCGTCCCGTCCTGGTAATGGAGCTCCTCGAACAGCGTCGGCCCGAGGCCGAACACCGCGCATCCCTGGTTCTGCTGCTCGACACGCAGCGGGCTGACGACGCGGCCGGCGTAGCAGCTGGCGTGCATCCGGAGCACGTCCACCTTCCCGGTCTCCAGGTCCACCTCGACCTCGGCCGCGGCGGCTCCCTGGTGCCAGTGCACGCTGACCGGCCCCTTCACGTCGAGGGGATCCATCAGGGTGATGCCGTAGTCGGTCTGGAAGACCCCGTGTCCCTCGAGCTCGGTGAGGCCGGCCTTCTCCAGCAGATCCGTCCAGGCGATCCTGACCTCCGGCCGACCGGCGGGGGTGACCTGCCCGTCGTCGTGGTTCAGCTGCATGCCGCCCAACCCGTGCAGCTCGTCCGCCAGCGCCGTGAGGCGCGCCTGCAGGTCCTCCGCAGCGCTGGAGATCGCGGCTCCCATGGAGAACGTGGTGCGGCTCGAGCTGGTCGTGGTGTCGAACGGGGTGACCGCGGTGTCCGGGAAGCCGAGGGCCACCCGGTCCACGGGCACGCCGAGCCGGTCCGCCGCGATCTGGGCGAGGGTGGGGTTGGCGCCCTGGCCCATCTCGACGCTGCTGGAGAAGATCCGGAGGGTGCCATCGGCCTCCAGCCGGACGACCGCCTCCGACCGGGACGGGGTCAGCGTGTTCTTGATGATGATGCCCAGGCCCTTGCCCCGGGCCCTGCCCGGTTCAGCCGGAGCCGGCGGGGCTGTCCAGTCGATCGCCGCCGCGAGGTCGTCGAGAAGCTCGTCGTAGTGGAGGTCGTGCAACGTCTCGCCGGTGGGGTACACATCCGTCTCGCGAAGCAGGTTCTTGCGGCGCAAGGCCAGCGGGTCCATCTGCAGGTCCCTGGCGATGTCGTCGATCTGGGACTCGTAGGCGAACGCCAGCTGCGAGGTCATCGCGCCACGGAACGGACCGCAGGGCACCGTGTTGGTGTACGTGGCGACGGTGTCGATCGCCACGTTCGGGATCGCATAGGGGCCGTTGGCGCGGGTCAGGCCCTGGCCGGCGCCGACGACGCTGGTCACCGCGTAGGCGCCGGCGTTGTAGTTGACGTGCATGCGACGCGCGACGAACGTGCCGTCGTTCATGACCCCGGTGGTCAGCTCGACGGTGGTGGCGTGCTTGCCGATGGTCTGGAACACCTCGTCGCGCGAGAGCTCCATGCGCACCGGCCGTCCGACCGCGAGGCTGGCGAAGCCGACCATCGGCTCGATCTTGACTTGACCCTTGGCGCCGTACCCGCCGCCGACGTTCAGGGTGTGCACCCGCGCGTGCCCGGCAGGGAGCCCGAAGACCTTCTCCAGTCCCTGCCGCACCGCGTGCGGCGCCTGCGCGGAGGTCCAGACCTCCAGCTGCCCCTCGGACCACTGCGCGACGCAGACCATCGGCTCCATCGGCACGTGGCTGGCCGGCGGCGAGTAGTAGGTGTCGGAGTAGACCCTGTCGGCCTTGGCCATCGCCGAGTCGCAGTCCCCGTGGCGCAGCCGCCAGGTGGCGACGTTGTTGTCTGGCCGGTCGTCATGCACGACCGGGGCTCCGGGACGGGCGGCTTGGACTGCGTCCACGACGTAGGGCAGCTCGTCATACTCGACGTCGACGTACGGCAGCGCCTCCCAGGCCTGGTGCTCGGTCTCGGCCACCACGATGGCCACCGGGTCCCCGGCGTACCGCACCTTGTCGATGGCGAGAACCGGCTGGTCGGCACGGGGCTTGCCGAAGCACGGATCGATGTCCGGGTTCGCCGTCAGGTCCTGGCCCGTGAGCACCGCGATGACACCGGGCATCGCCAGGGCGTCCTCGGTGTGCACCGCGACCACGCGGGCGTGCGGGAGCGGGCTTCGAACCGCCTTCGCGTGGACCATGCCCTCGACCTTGTGGTCGAGCACGAACTCGAGCGTGCCGAGCACGCGCCGCTCGGCGTCCCGGTGCCGGAAGTCGGTGCCAACCGTGTCAGGCATCCTCGCCTCCCGCTTCGTCAGTGATCTGCAGCAAGGCACGGCGCACGAAGACCTGGATCATCTTGCGGCGATAGGAGGCAGAGCCGCGGCCGTCGTGCATCGGTTCGATCGCCGCGGCGTACGCTCGGGCCACCGAGCCAGCGGCCTCGGCGTCGAGCCGGCGGCCGCGGAGCTCCGCCAGCGCCTCAGGAGCCCGCTGGAGCGTCGAGGCCACCGCGCCGACGACCACATCGGCGTCGGCCACCCGCCCGCGGTCGAGATCGATGCGAGCCGCAACACCCACGCAGGCCCGGTCCTCCGAGGACCGGGAGCGGTACTTGAGATAGACCTCCCGGCGCTCCCCGGCCGGCGCCGGCAGCTCGATGCTCTCGACCAGCTCCGCGGGCGCCAGGACCGTCTCGTAGAAGCCGGTGATGAGCTCGGCCACCGGAACGGTGCGCTGCCCGTCGGGGCCGACGATGGTGCACCGGGCTCCGACCGCGGCCAGCGCGGCGGGCGGATCGGAGGCGTAGTCCGCCTCGGCCAGGTTGCCGCCCAAGGTGGCGGCATTGCGGACCCGGGGGTTGCCGACGAGCGCGCAGGCACGGGCGACGCTGGGGGCGTGTCGGCGGACCTCCGGTGAGGACGCGACCTCGCTGAGGGTGGTGGTGGCCCCGATCCGAACCACTCCGTCCGCGGTCGCGATGCCGCGCAGGGCCGGGATGCCGCGGATGCTCACCAGCGAGCTGGGCGCCAGGAGACGCTGGCGCATCATCAGGACCACCGCGGTGCCGCCCGCGATCACCTTCGCTCCCCAGGGGTCCTCGGCAAGATCCCGCCAGGCGTCGGCCACCGTCTGCGGTTCGACGAACCTCTGGACGCTCATCGCGGCGCGCCTCCGTCCGCGGGCTCCCGGCGATCCGCAGGATCCCTGCGGGGGCCGAACCAGCCCCGCAGGGTGCGCAGCAAGGAGTCGACCAGCCCGCGCCCGACGACCCGCAGCAGCCCGCGGCTGCTGGTGGGCGCTGGCGCGGCCGCCGTGCCCGGGACCTCGCTTCGCTGGTCGAGCGCGTCGTTGGCTCGGGCGGCGAACTCACGCACGATCTCGCCGGCCGCGGCCCGGACCACACCGGTCCCGAACTGGGCCATGCGTCCGCGCAGGGACAGATCGGCGACCGCCGCCACCTCGGTCTGGAGGCCGCTCACGTCCTCCAGGTCTGCGGTGAACGTGACCTTGGCGAGGCTCCCGGTCGCCTTGTCCCGACCTTCGCCGGTGGCGACGAACCGGCCCGGCGCCTCCCGGTCGTCGAGCTCGAGCGCCCCAGCGAACGCTGCGCGGATCGGCCCCAGGCGGATCGCCAGCACGGCGGTGTACTGGTGCGGGCCGACCTCCTCGACGCCCTCGACGCCGGGGATGCAGCCCGCGACCCGGTCGATGTCGAGGAAGAACTTCGCCACCTCGTCGCGCGGCGCGTCGAGCGTGAACCGCTGCTCGATCAGCACTCGCGCCCCGCCTTGCCCTCGTTCACTATCCCGCCTCTGCTGTGAGCCAGTTCACTTCTGACATTGTGTACAATGTATGAGGCACACGACACTGTCAAGGGGTGTTTTGGACAAGACCGAAGGACGGGACAAGGACGTGGAAGGGCCGCGATCGGGACCACCGCGGGTGCTCGTGGGTGCCCTGGGAGGCACCATCGCGATGAGATCAGGGACCGGCGGAGCCACCCCGACCGAGACCGCGGAGTCCCTCGTCCAGACGGTCCCCTGCCTGGCCCAGGTGGCGGAGGTGACCAGCCGGACGCTGCGCAACCTGCCCAGCGCTTCGCTGGACATCCCCACCCTGCTCGGGGTGCTGCCGGAGCTGGAAGCCGCCTGCGCTGAAGGCGCGGCCGGGGTGGTGCTGACCCAAGGCACCGACACCTTGGAGGAGGTGGCCTACCTGTTCGACCTGGTGTGGGGTCGCTCGGAGCCGCTCGTGCTCACGGGCGCGATGCGCACGGCGGACGCCGTCGGGGCCGACGGGCCGGCGAACCTGCTCGCCGCGGTGACCGTCGCCGCGTCCCCGGACACCGCCGGCCGCGGCTGCCTCGTGGTGATGAATGACGAGGTGCACCACGCGCGCCAAGTGCGCAAGATGCACACGACCAGCCTCGGGGCGTTCGCCTCGCCGGCCACCGGTCCGGTCGGACGAGTCACTGAAGGCCGGGTGTCCTTCTCCTCGCCCCCCGGGAGGAGAAGGAGTCTGGAGGTCCGGCCCGCCGCGACCACACCGAGGGTCGGGCTCGTGCGCCTCGCCCTCGGCGATGACACCACCGGGCTCGAAGCGCTCGGAGAGGCGTACGACGCACTGGTGATCGAGGCTTTCGGCGCGGGCCACGTCCCATCCTGGTGGACCGACGCCCTGGCCCGACTCGCTGCAGCCAAGCCGGTCGTGCTGGCCTCCCGCACCGGAGCGGGCTGTGGCCTCACGGGAACGTATGATTTCGCGGGGGCGGAGTCGGGTCTGCTGCGCAGCGGGCTGATTCCGGCCGGAGATCTCGATGGTCTCAAGGCGAGGATCCTGCTCACGGTGAGCATGATGGCCAGTGACCGCCACGCGGGTGCTGTGGAGATCTTCCACGCCCACGCAACCCAGGGAAGCGACAATGTGACCACGACGCTAACCCGGGCGTCAGTGCCTGGCGAAGGGGGATGGGTTTGAGCACGCCGACAGAGCCCGCGAGCGAGACGACGTACGCGAACGGCGGCGACCGCCTGCACGTGCCCCTGGACGTCAGCTTCAGCGCCGACGCCTATCCGAGGACTGCCCAGCAGCTGGCTTACGAGGTGCTGCGCCGCAGCATCCTCAACGGCACCCTCCGGCCTGGGACCCGCCTGACCCAGACGCAGGTGGCATCGCAGCTGTCGCTGAGCACCACGCCCGTGCGGGAGGCGCTCCGTCGGCTGGCCGGCGAAGAGCTGGTCCGCATCGACGCCCACCGGGGGGCAATCGTCCGAGGGCTCGACCCCGACGAGCTCAGGGAGATCTACGAGCTCCGACTGCTGCTCGAGCCGCTGGGCATCCGCAAGGCGGTGGCCAACATCAGCGAGCAGCAGCTCGCCGAGGCCGAGGCGCTGCATCAGCGGATGGAGGACCACTCGGACATGGACCTGTGGTCACAGTGGAACCGGGAGTTCCACGCTGTGTTCGCGCGATCGTGCAACTCGCCGAACCTGAACCGGATCCTGCGAGGACTGCGCGACAGCGCCGCGCGGTACGTGCGTTGGTCCAGCGTGGTCGACCCGGACTACTCCGTCATCGCCAACCAGGAACACCAACAGCTGATTGATGCGTGTCGAGCGCGGGACGCGGACAAGGCGGCCGAGATCGAGCGTGAGCACCTCAAGAAGACTCTCGAGGTTGCACTTGCTGCCAACCACAGCCACGTCTGACCGGGCCGAGCCGAGACGGCCGGGAGGTCAGCGGAGGAGGCGGGAGGCGTACGGCGCGAGGAGGGCACCGACCAGGGCGCCGAGCGTGTTCGCCACCACATCGCTGAACGAGGCGACCCGATTGGGCAGGAACACCAGCTGCACCAGCTCGATCAGGCCGCTGGCC
>DASSKK010000100.1:0-4290 GCA_035690495.1 Nocardioidaceae bacterium
AAGTGGCGGTCGTTCAAGGCCGCGCACCCGGCACGGGACGAACAGGCTGGCGAGGATGGTGCCCGCCGGATGGTCGACTCGGCCGGGTACGCCGAGGATGCTCGCTGGACTGGGGGACTGTGCAACGCGGCCGATCTGGTCCGGGACCTGCGGCAGTGGATCGTCGCCTACAACGATGAGCCGCCGTCGGAGGCGTGGTGGGAGTTCCTGCAGAGCGCGGGCGCTCCGGGTGACCTGCTCAAGGCGGCGTCCACGGTCGCCGGGATGCACGTGAACGGGGTGGACCCGGGAAAATCGCGCGTCGACTGGCTCGCCGGCCGGAGGAGCTTGACCGACTCCGAGTAGCCCAGTCGTGGGGCGCCAGTCCGAAGCGGTACAACGGCTGGTCGCCGTCGTTCGAGACGATCTACGAGTACGCCGACGACGCCTGGGGCCGCCCGTCGCGGCTGATCCGTTCGGTAACCCGGCAGCTCGAACCGGAATGGGACGACGACTCCCGCGGGCTGGCTGAGGGTGTGGCCCGGCATGACCGCGAGGCGTGTCCCGGCTGCCACATTCACCCGGCGGTGATCGACGACCTCGGCCCGCTCACGTTCGAGGACCGGCTCTGCAAGGTATGCCGCGGGCAGGCCGGGTACGGACGGGCGCTGGGCGAGCGGGACCGGCAGTGGGACGAGGCGCACCCGAAGGCCCAGCCGACGGAGCCACGTCCGGCCGATGGGCGGTACACGTCCATGCGGCCCCTGACGCCGGACGAGTTGGCTGAGCGGGAGGCACGTCGGAAGCGGCGCTAGGGCTCACGGGCTCGTGAGCAGGATCCACCAGAAGAAGAAGCCGACGACGGTAGCCGCGCGTATCGCCATCGAGCCCTGCTTGCCCCACTGGGTCAGGGCGATGATCGCGCCGACGATCGGACAGAGCAGTCCGAGAACGACGCCGGCCCTCTTCAAGCCATCGGGCACGACGTCGACCGGTTGCACCCATTGCTGATTCCGCGCCATTCGGCCACATTACGACGCCCTGTTCCCGCCCGTCACGTGAACGCAGGAGGTGATCCATGCCGAACCGCCGCGTGGGCGTGACCATCGACGCCGACGTCGGGCCCTACGGCCGCGGACTCGCCACCGCCACGGCGGAGACCAAGGCGTTCTCCCGCGAGCTGCGGTCCACGAATGGCGATGTCGATCAACTCGGCCGCACGATGCAGACCTCCGGCGCCGAGATCGACCGGTACTCCGGCCGCCTGCGAGTGCTCGGGGAAGCCGTGGCCGTGCTCGGGCCCGGCCTGCTGCCCATCGGTGCTGCGACGATCCCCCTTGTCACCACGCTGGCGAACCAGTTCGGCTTTGCCGCTCTCGCTGGCGGCTCTGCGATCCTCGCCTTCCAGGGCGTCGGGGACGCACTCAAGGCCATGAACGACTACGGCGTGGACCCCAGCGCTGCGAATCTGCAGAAGCTCAACGTGGCCATGCAGGCGCTCTCCCCGGCCACTCAGGACTTCGTGCGGCACCTGTCGGCGATGAAGCCGCTACTGGACGACCTCGAGGCGTCGTCGGCGTCCGGGCTGTTCCCCGGCCTGACTGATGGCTTGGACGCGATCGTGACCCGGGCTCCCGAGGTCAACAGCATCGTGCACGAGCTGGCCGACACCCTGGGCGACCTCGCCGCTGAGGGTGGGCAGGCCCTCGCGGGCCCTGAGTGGGACTCGTTCTTCGCCTCCCTGGAGACCGAGGCTCGCCCGGCGCTGATGGACCTCGGGCACGCACTCGGCGACGTGACGCACGGGTTTGCCGAGCTGTGGCAGGCGTTCCTGCCCATCGACCATGAGATGTCGGCGGGGATGGTGCGGCTGGCGAACGGCTTCGACCAGTGGGCGACCGGGCTGGACCAGACGCAGGGCTTCCAGAACTTCCTCGACTACGTGCGGACCACCGGCCCGCAGGTGCTCGACCTGCTCGGCTCGGTCGGCAACATGTTCGTCCAGATCGCGCAGGCCGCCGCCCCGCTCGGTGGGCCGGTGCTGCACAGTCTGACGGCCCTCGCGGATGCCATTGCCGCGCTCGCCGACTCGCCGCTGGGGACGCCGATCTTCGGTGCCCTGGCGGCACTGTCCGTGTACAACCGGGCGCTGGCCGTCACCAAGTCCGAGTCCCTGGCGGCGTTCGGGCCGAAGATGTCCGGTCGCATCAAGGGATTCGGCGCCTCGCTGCGCGGCATGAGCGCCGAGCTGACCGCGGCGAACGCGAAGCTCCGCACCGCGCAGACCGAGTTGTCGGCCACGGCGATCAAGGCCCGTGACGCGCAGTTCGCGTTCATCCCGACCAAGGCCAAGCGCGCCGCGGTGAACGAGTACGTGGCGGCGCAAGGTCGCGTCAAGACGGCCGCGGCTGAGGTCGCTGCCGCCGAGAAGGAGGCTGCCGCGGCCCGTCGCGCCTCGCTGAAGAGCATCGGCAAGACCGCCGGCGCCGTTGGCGCGCTCGGGCTCGTCGCATCCGGCGTCACCGAGAAGTTCGGCCTCACCAACACCGCCACCCTCGGGCTGGCCGGTTCGTTCGCGGGGCCGCTCGGTGCTGGCATCGGCGCCGGGGTCGGCGCTCTCCTGGACGCCAAGTCGGCATCCGACGACCTGTACGGCTCGCTGGACAAGCTGGCGAGCTCGGACAAGCTGAAGGTGCTGCAGGCCAACCTCGCCGCGGTGCAGAAGCAGGCTGACGACCTCGCGCACACGTCCGGCGTCGGCGATTGGTTCAAGGACGCGCTCACGGGGCTCGGCGGGCTGGTCTTCCACGGCGACCTCGACGTGCTGTCCAAGAGCGGCTTCAACGACGACATCGACAAGGCAAAGAAGAAGATCGCCGAGCTGAAGTATCAGGCCGGGCAGGACTTCTTCGCGGTCGCGTCGGCGACCGACCGCGCCAAGCGGGCCGCCGAGGACTACAACCGCTCCCTGCAGGACCTGCAGGCCACCCTGGGCCAGCGGTCGGCTCGTGGCGCCTACCTGCAGTCGTTGATCGACACCCGCAACGCTGTCAAGGAGAACGGCCGCGCGTTCCGCAAGAACGGCACCCTGATCGACACCCACAACGCCAAGATGGTGGCGTCCTACCAGCAGCTCACGTCGCTGGCCGGGTCGATGCAGCAGGTGCTCTCGGGGCTGTCCGGCCCGGCGCAACGGTCGGCGATGAAGCGCATGGAGGGCCAGTTCGTCCACCTGGCGATGGGCATGGGCATGAGCCGAGACGCTGCCCAGCGGTTGGCGGACAAGCTGCTGCATCTGGACACGATCAAGGCCGATCCGAAGGTCGACGTCGACAAGCACGCGGCGGACGCGAAGCTGGCGGCGGTGAACCGTGCCCTCGGCGTGTTCGACCACTCCAAGGGCACCGCGACGCTGGACGCGAACAAGCACCCGGCGGACTCCGCGGTCGGCTCGGCGACTCACGGCCTGAACGTGTTCGACGGGCTGGTGGGCTCGGCGTCCCTCGTTGCTCACGATGCCGCCACGGGTGTGATCGCTACGGCGCGCCGCGCGCTGTCGGCGTTCGACGGCACGGTGGCGACGGCTGTGATCCGGGTGAACCGGCTGTTCGATGTGGGCGGCTATACCGGCGACGGCGGCCGTCTGGAGCCCGCGGGCATCGTCCATCGGGGCGAGTTCGTGATGGACGCCGCCACGGTCGATGCGGCGGGCGGTCCGGCGGCGATGTACGAGATGCGGCGCCGCCTCCGGGGTTACGAGTCCGGCGGGTACGTCGACCTGCCGGGGTACGCCGGCGGTGGTCATGTCCGTGAGCGCAACGTGTCGTGGCTCGACGACTTCCGCCCACACGGCCACTCGTGGCTGGATGACTTCGGCTTCGGCCTGCGCGACCTGACTCACACCGTGAAGGGCACCAAGGAGGCCCTGGCCGATCAGCGCAAGGAGCTGGACAAGGACAAGCAGTCGCTTGCCGACCTCCGTTCGGCGCGGGACCAGCTCAAGTCCTCGATCGTGCAGGGCTTCTCCCAGGTCGACCTCGCGGGCGGCCACCAGTACACCGACGGCACCTATGCCACGGACTTGCAGGTGGCCGAGCAGCAGATGTTCGCCAACCGGGTGCACGCGGACATGTTCAAGCGGAGCTTGACCAAGCTCCGCAAGCTCGGCATCTCCGATGCGGCGTTCACGCAGATTTCGAGCGAGGACGCCTACAACCTGGCCGACCAACTGGCGCAGTCGGGCCGCGCGGAGGTCAAGCACTACTCGCAGCTGCTGGCGCAGCAGAACGCGTCGACGGCGGCGGTTGCGGC
>DASSKK010000101.1:0-42337 GCA_035690495.1 Nocardioidaceae bacterium
GTTGCGCCCCGTTCGGTGTTGAGTTGCGCCCCGTTCGGTGTTGAGTTGCGCCCCGTTCGGTGTTGAGTTGCGCCCCGTTCGGTGTTGAGTTGCGCCCCGTTCGGTGTTGAGTTGCGCCCCGTTCGGTGTTGAGTTGCGCCCCGTTCGGTGTTGAGCTGTTGTTCATCGACGGAATGGAGGCCCGACATGGCAGAAGAGTTCGAGGAGTTCATGCCGTCACCGGGGAGAGGCGTCGTACAACCCGGACACCATCAGCACGGCGAGCCGCCGGTGCAACCCGACGGAGCCGGCGACTGCCACCACCAGCACCGCTCCGAGTACGAACGCGAACCGCCACGAAAGCCAGGTGGCTGCCAACCCGCCCACTGGCAGCGGGCAGATGATGCCGCGCCACGCTGCCATCCCCTGCCCGAGCCGTGGATCGCCTCCGCCTCCCAGCTCAGGCGGCTCCGAGGAAGTCCCGGACCCGGTGCACCGCCTCGGTGCGGCTGGCCACGCGCAGCCGCAGGAAGATGTTCTCCAGATGCTTGCGGACCGTCGCCTGCGAGAGGCCGAGGATCCTTGCGATCTGGGCGTTGCTGTGCCCCATCGACACCTGCCGCATGATCTCCCACTGCCGCGCAGTGAGCTCGGGTATGCCGGACAGCTCGCGTTCGCGACGGATCTGCAGCTCCGAGAGGTGCGGACGGACCAGCCGTAGCAACGCGAGCTCCCGCTCGCCGAAGCCCGGCTCGTCGAACCGCCATAACAGCAAACGGCGGTCCAGAGGTCCGCGCGGCCGCATCGGCACCAGCAGCTCGTGCTTGACGCCCTGCTTGGCGAACAACTCGCCCATAGGAGAGGCGAGCTCCTCAGCCCGCGAGCGGGCGTCGAGGAACTGGGCGCCCAGGACCGTCTCGTAGTCGTCGGTGGCCAGCGGCCCCGCACAGCCGTGCTCGGTCCAGAACTCCGACCAGAACACGTCCATGAACTCGTCCGGCTCGTCGCCGGTGCCCTCCTCGAGCTCGATCCCGGCATCGGTGACGGATACGGTGCTCACCTGCCGTCTTCCGACGTCCATCAACTGGAAGGTCATGTCGTCGCAGGGGATCAGCGCACGGAGCCCGGTCAGGACCTCGGAGTAGAACGGCTCCTCGTCGTCGTTCGGGACCGGATGCTCGACAAGCGCGAGCAGGGCCTTCACGTCGTCGTCGGTGATCTGCTTGCACTCGGCCACTGCGCACGTCCTGCGCGCGTTCTGTGCCCCGGTCCAGGCTAGGCCTTCGCAGGGCCGCTGACCATGCGCCGAAAGGCGTACGACAAAGATCGAATTCCGCATCCGCCGGTCTTCGGCCACCGTGAGGAGCCAACACTCTGCGGCCCGCTCGACCGGGTCGCCTTCTACCGGAGGTTCCCATGTCCCTTCAGAGTCCGAAGACCCGTCTTTCGATCCGCATCCTCGTGCTGGCGCAGGCCGTCGGGGCGGTCGTACTACTCGCAGCAGGCCCGGCCGCAGCCCAGTTCTCACCCGATCCGGTGGGCCTGCCCGGTGCCCCGTCAGCTCCAGCACCGGTCGCCGACGGAGCCCTGTCCGCGACCGACTGGGTGCTGTTCGCAGTCATGCTCGTGATCGCCCTCGTCGTCGGTGCCGCACTGGCAGCCCTGGCCCGCCGGCTCCGCGAAGGCCACATAGCTGGTCACCGCACAGCGTGACGTCCGGCGACTGACACGTCTTCGCGGCCGGGCTTGACCTTGCAGCGGCTCGAAGGCTCAGACTCGGCTGCATGACCACCGAGCCGCTGCTGACCATCAGCGCCTTCGCCCGTGCGGTCGAGCTCGCGCCGAGCACGCTGCGCTACTACGACGAGGCGGGACTGCTGCCGCCGGCGGAGGTGGACCCGCACACCGGCTACCGCTACTACACGACCGACCTCGCCCGGCGGGCGCACCTGATCAGGCGGATGCGCGAGGTCGGCGTGCCGGTGGAGTCGATGCGGGCGGTTCTCGAGGGTTCCGCGGATCGGGCCGCAGAGATCCTCGCCGGCTTCGCCGAGCACGCCGCGGTCCGGGCCCGGGAGACCTCCGCCGTCGTGGACGAGGTGGTCTCGGCGCTCCGCCGCGAGGAGCAGCCCCTGGCACCGGCGACGGCGACCCTGGAGGGTCCTGAGCTCGCCGCCGCGCTGCGCCGGGTCAGCCACGCAGCCGCAGCCGAGGACCAGCCGGCACTGTGCGGCGTACTCCTCGACCTGGACGGGTCGGCTCTGACCGTCGTCGCCAGCGACCGCTACCGGCTGGCCAGCTGGGAGATCCCCGTCGCGGAGGCGTTCGCGGGGCCGCGTCGGGTATTCGTGCCTCTCCCCGCTGGCCACGGGCTCGCCGGATGGCTGACACGTCAGGGCACCGTGACGGCGCGGCTCGCCGCCGGTGACACGCAGATGACCGGGGACGACGGCAGCAGGACGGTCGAGACCGCCGACGACCGGTTCCCGGCCTACCGGCTGATCCTCGACGCACTCCCCACGCCGGTCGGCAGGGCGACGTTCTCCCGCGGCCGGGTCCGGCGACTGCTGACCGACACGCACGAGACGGACCAGGCCGCAGTCAACCTGTCCGTAGGTGGCGACCGGATCACGATCAGCCGGGTCGGCGACCGCGAAGGTTCCCATGTCGACGCGGTCACCACTGGTGACCGGTTCAGCGTGAGCTTCTCCCCCACGCTGCTGCGGGGCGCATTGGACAGCACGGTCGGCGCGGACGTCACCCTGAGCTTTGCCGCGACCGCCCGCCCGGTCCGGATCACGTCGGTCGAGCAACGGCGACTCAGCGTGCTGCTGATGCCCATCGCCGAGCGGTGAGCGACCGGCTGCTGAGTCGTGGGTACGTCGCCTGGCTGGCCGCGACAACGCTCTCGGCGACCGGCGACGGCGTGCTGTTCTTCGCGCTCGCCTGGACCGCGACCGGGCTCGGCGCCCAGGTGGCGGCGTTGGTGGTCACCGCCGGCCTGCTGCCCGGGGTGCTGTTCACGCTGGTCGGCGGGGCGATGGCGGACCGCTGGGGGCTGCGCCGCACGATCATCGGCTGCGACCTGGCGATGTGCGTACTCCTTGCCGGGTACCTGGCGATCAGCGGCCTCGACCTGCCCGACGCCCTCCTACTCGCAGGGCTGGCGCTCGGCGAGGGCATCGTCGACGCCTTCCACCGGCCCGCGGACGGGGCCTTCCCCCGGCTGTTCTTCGACGACGAGGCTCTGCCGCGCGGCATGTCGCTGACCGGGACCGTGCTGTCGGTGTCCCGGCTGGCCGGTCCGCCACTGGGCGGGATCGTGGTGGTCGCGCTGGCGTTGCGGGGCGCGGCGCTGGCCGATCTGGTCAGCTTCGCGCTGATCCTGGTCGTGCTGGTGGCAGTGCGTCCGCCCTACGAGCCGAGCCCGGAGGGAGGCCAGACTTCTTCGACCCTGAGCCGGATCCTGGAGGGACTGCGTGCCGCACGAGCAGTGCCGGGTACGGCGGCTCTTCTGGGGGCTGTGGCGCTGGTCGCCGGCAGCCTGCTGCCGATGCTGAGCCTCTGCGTGCCACTGATCTCCCGGTCGCGCGGTTGGGGCGCCGGTACGTCGGGCCTGGTGGAGGCGGCGTGGATCACCGGCACGCTCGTGGTCGGTGTGCTGGTCGCGCGGACCGGCACACGGGCGGATCCGACTGGGCCGCTGGTCGGCGGGCCGATACTCGCAGCGATCGGCGCGTTGGGTGTGGCCGTCGCGCCCGCCCCGGCGGCCGCGCTCGCCGGGGCCGGCGTGATGGGCGTGGGAACCGCAGTGTTCACCTCGCACGTGTTCCCGCTGTTCGTCCTGCGGACCCCGGAGGGGATGCTCGCCAGGTTCCAGGCGCTGATGACCGTCGTACAGCTGCTGCCGGTGCTCATCGGTGAGAACGTCGTCGGCGCCGTCTCGTCGCGCTTCGGGCCGTCGTGGGCAGTCGTGGCAGTCGCAGCCGCCTGCGCGTCGGCCGGGGTGCTGGCCCGGAGCCCTACGGCTGTAGGCCGTGCGCGATGAGGGCGGTGTACGGGTCGACTGGGTCGCCGGCGCCTGGGCGGACCTCCAGGTGCAGGTGGGACCCGGTGGTGTTGCCGGTGGACCCGACGTAGCCGATCAGCTCGCCGCCCCTGACGTGCTGACCGACCGAGACCGCGATCGAGCTCTGGTGGGCGTACCACAGCTCGGTGCCGTCGCTGAGCGTCTCGATGGTGCGGTTGCCATAGGAGCCCGCCCAGCCGACCTCGGTGATCACCCCTGGCGCGATCGCGGTGATGGGGGTCCCGTAGGGGGCGGCGAAGTCGAGGCCGGTGTGGCAGTGCGCCCACAGCATCGAGCAGTCCCCGAAGCGTGCGGTCAGGTGGTAGGTCCCCGGCGTGACCGGCAGCTGCCAGGCGTTGCGGGCGATGGCGTTCGCGTGCTTCTGGGCACTTGCGGCCAGCGCTGCGAGGGCGGCGTGACGCTGCTTGGCCTGCGCCTCGGCGGCCGCCTGCAGCTTCTCGTCGGCGGCGGCCTGCAGCGCCTCCCGCTCCGAGTCCCGACTGACCGCGCGCTGGCGTCCTGTCAGCGCGTCGCTCGACCCGACGCTGCTGGCGCCGGTGAGCACACTGGCCTGCGCGGAGAGCTTCTGGAACCCGCCCGCGGCCAGTTGCGTGCCCGACCCGGCCTGGCCAATGGTGACCGCTCCCGCCCCGGCGAGCACCAGTGCGCCGGCGCCGACGATGAGGGGACCGGAGGGGAGCCGCAGCAGCTTCCTGCGGGATCCGGTCGATGACCGCCTGTGCCCTCCCGCCCGTGACGATGTGTCCGAGGAGCGGCGTCGCGCACGCGGCCGCTTCTCGGCACGGTGGTAGGACACGGCAAAATGGTCTCTCTACATCGGGGGCACCCAGTCGGTCACTGTAACGGAACAGTCACGGCCTTGTCCCCCGGGGGAAGGAATCGGCGGGTCGGATAGCCTTCCGGCGACGGTTCTCGCAGGCTGGCGAAGCAGAGCGCAGAAGGTGGTGTGAGGTTCCATGGCGGCACCGATCCGGATCGTGGTGGCCAAACCCGGGCTCGACGGCCACGACCGCGGCGCGAAGGTGATCGCCCGCGCGCTGCGCGACGCCGGCCACGAGGTGATCTACACCGGGCTGCACCAGACGCCGGAGCAGATCGTGGAGACCGCGATCCAGGAGGACGCCGACGTGATCGGCCTGTCCGTGCTCTCCGGCGCCCACATGACGCTGTTCAAGAAGCTCGTCGAGCTTCTCTCCGAGCGGGACGCGAGCGACATCGTGGTGATCGGCGGCGGGATCATCCCGGACGACGACATCCCCTTGCTGGAGGACCTCGGCGTGGCGAAGGTGTTCACTCCCGGATCGACCACCACCGAGATCGTCGCCTGGGTCCGCGACCACGTGGCCGCCGGCGCCGCGTAGCCGCTCAGCGGAACCGCAGCGAGCCGGTCAGCGGCAGGCGTACGACGCTGGGTGCGCTCCTGCTGGTGGTGACGGTCACCGGCTGCACCGTCGCGTTGTTCGCGTAGGCGAAGTCGCTGGCCGCGATCACGACCCGGATCCGATGCCCCTTGGCGAACCGGTGCACGACACCCGGCAGCGTCACGTGCACCGGCTTGGTGACGTCCGCGACGCGCACCGGCGCTATCAGCCGCGCGGGCAGTATCGCCGTGCCGTCCGGCGCCACGTCGTAGACCTTGGCGAAGAGGATCAGCTTTCCGCCGGGCCCGCTGCTTTCGCTCAGCGCCGCGACCGGTGCCTTCAGGTGCAGGGTCAACCGCGGTGAGCCGACCATCGCGACACCATGCGCGAGGGGCTTGCTGGTGAAGCCTGCGAACGTGCCGGGTGTGTCGGACGGCTGCTGGTTGACCTGGTTTCCCTCGAGTCCGGAGGTCTCCGAGTACGACGTCGGGGCGCCCGAGGCGTTCGCGTAAGACTTCGAGCCGGACTGCACCGCGCTCCGCGACGGGGTCAGCGCGTCGGAGCCGGTGAAGAACAGCGAGGCTGTCGGCTTCTGCGAGAAGGTCGACCGGGCGGCGTACGCCTTCTCGACCGCGCGCCCCGCCTTGTCCGCTGAGGTGTCGTAGTGCACCCAGTTGCGGAAGTACGCGAACCGCGGGCCGACCGGCGCCGAGCTGTCTCCCTTGACGTAGTGGTCCATCCAGCTCAGGAACCGCCGACCTTCGAAGGAGGCGCGCAGCGACTTCGCACCGAAGTCAAGCTCGCCAGGCGCCGGAGTGCTGTGCGAGTGCCCCCATGACTGCCAGATCATCCGCACCGGGGTGCCCTGCTTGCGCAGCGCCCGGAACGTGGCGACCGCCTCCTGCAGGTTGAACAGCGTGTCCTGCTCGCCCTGGGCGAGCAGGGTCGGCACGTTGATGCGGTGCATGTACGTCGCGACCGACGCGTGCCGCGCGAGACGCAGGGTGGTCGGGTCCGGGTAGCCGAGCGTGAGCAGCTTCGCGGCGGACGCGCACACGTCGTCGGCGAAGTTCGGGCACGGCGGGAAGACGCGGGACGGGTCGACCTGCGCGCCCTCGACGCCGTCGATGACGCCCTCTCCGAAGAACAGCCCGGTCCACTCCTTCTTCGCGACGCCGGGGGTCCGGTAGGTGACGCCGTGGGCGAAGTCGGTGTTGTTGGGCGCGAGCGAGTAGGAGAGGTCGTTCCAGGTGATGATCGGGATGATCGCGTCGACCCGCGGGTCCTGCTCGGCTACCGCAAACTGGATCTCGCCGCCGTAGGAGCCGCCGATCATGCCGACCTTCGGGTCGCCCGGGGCGTTCTTCGCCACGTAGTGGATGCGGTGCGTCCTACCGGTCGCGGAGCTGGTGTAGGGGTGCTTGCCGGCGAGCACGTCGACGAGCTGACTGCCGGCCTTGCCGTCGTAGTCCGGGTCGTCGAGGTAGATCTTGCAGCCGGAGCCTCCGAACCCGAGTCCGGAGTAGGCCATCACGACGTACCCCTCACGGACGAAGCCCTTGCCGATCGCGGTCTCGTTGCTGTCGTCCTTGCTGCCGCCGAACCCGTTGGTGGTCAGGATCGCCGGACGCGTGTGGTGCCGGGAGGTGTGGTCCGGCTTGTAGATGTCGGCGTTGACCAGACACGAGGTGGCGCCGTCGGGGCCGACCTTCACGTTCACGGTGATGTGGTGCAGCGAGTAGCCCGGGGTGCTGGCCGAGGCCGAGGGGACGACACCCGCCGCCACTCCTGCGGCGAGCAACGAGGCCGTAGCGGTCAGTACGGAGGCCGTTCGACGTGCGCGCATACCGGTCTCAACGAGCCGGCCGGTGTTTGGCTACGCGAAGCACGTAGCCGCGACCCTGCCTGCTGTGAGCCGGATCACCGGGCTAGTCTCAGGTGGACCCCCGAGATTTGTGATCCCACCTACCCACCCACTGACCAGTCACCGAAGGACGGAACCTGTCGTGGACCTGATGGAGTACCAGGCGAAGGAGCTGTTCGCCAAGCACGGCGTGCCGGTCACGCTCGGCACAGTGGTCGACAAGCCCGAGGACGCTGCGGACGCCGCCCGAGACAACGGCGGCAAGGTCGTGGTCAAGGCGCAGGTCAAGGTCGGCGGGCGTGGCAAGGCGGGCGGCGTGAAGCTGGCCGAGAACCCCGACGAGGCGGTCGACCGCGCCAAGGACATCCTCGGCATGGACATCAAGGGCCACACCGTGCACCGGGTGCTGGTGGCGCCGACCGCCGACATCGCGGAGGAGTACTACTTCTCCTTCCTCGTTGACAGGGCAGACCGCTCTTATCTGTGCATCGCCAGCGTCGAGGGGGGCGTGGAGATCGAGGAGGTCGCCCGCACGAACCCCGACGCGGTGGCGAAGATCGCGATCGACCCGCAGGCCGGCGTCGACGACGCGAAGGCTGCCGAGATCGTGGCGGCGGCGCGCTTCCCGAAGGAGGTTGCCGACGAGGCGCAGCAGGTCGTGAAGGCGCTGTGGGAGACCTTCATCGCCGAGGACGCGACCCTGGTCGAGGTGAACCCGCTGGTGCGCCTCGGCGACGGTCACCTCGAGGCACTGGACGGCAAGATGACCCTCGACGCGAACGCCTCGTTCCGGCACGAGGACCACGCGCAGTACGCCGAGTCCGAGGCGGTCGACGAGCTGGAGGCCAAGGCGAAGGCGAAGGGCCTGAACTACGTCAAGCTCGACGGTCAGGTCGGCATCATCGGCAACGGCGCGGGGCTGGTGATGTCCACCCTCGACGTGGTCGCCTACGCCGGCGAGGAGCAAGGCGCGGTGAAGCCGGCGAACTTCCTCGACATCGGCGGCGGAGCGTCCGCCGAGGTGATGGCCAACGGGCTGGACGTGATCCTGAACGACCCTCAGGTCGAGAGCGTGTTCGTGAACGTGTTCGGCGGCATCACCGCCTGCGACGCGGTCGCCAACGGCATCGTCTCGGCGCTGGACATGCTCGGCGACGAGGCGAACAAGCCGCTCGTCGTACGCCTGGACGGCAACAACGTCGCCGAGGGCCGGCGGATCCTCCAGGAGGCGGACCACCCGCTGGTCACGATGGCGGACACCATGGACGGTGCGGCCCGCACGGCCGCCGAGCTGGCGAACAAGTGAGGCGGTAGCACAGCATGGCAATCTTCTTGGACGAGAACAGCCGGGTCGTCGTGCAGGGCATGACCGGCTCGGAGGGGCAGAAGCACACCCGGCTGATGCTTGCGGCCGGCACGAACATCGTCGGCGGGGTGAACCCCCGCAAGGCCGGCGAGACCATGGACTTCGACGGCACCTCCGTGAGCGTCTACGGCTCCGTCGCGGACGCGATGGCGACCACCGACGCGAACGTGAGCGTGGTGTTCGTCCCGCCGGCGTACACCAAGGCGGCGGTGGTCGAGGCCGTCGATGCGGCGATACCGCTGGTCGTGGTGATCACCGAGGGGGTGCCGGTGCACGACTCCGCGGACTTCTTCTCCTACGCCCAGGCCAAGGGCACCACCCGGATCATCGGCCCGAACTGCCCCGGCCTGATCAGCCCGGGACGCTCCAACGCCGGCATCATCCCCGCCGACATCACCAAGGCGGGCCGGATCGGGCTGGTCTCGAAGTCGGGGACGCTGACCTACCAGATGATGTACGAGCTGCGTGACTTCGGCTTCTCCACCTGCGTGGGCATCGGCGGCGATCCGATCATCGGCACCACGCACATCGACTGCCTGCAGGCCTTCCAGGACGACCCGGAGACCGACGGGATCGTGATGATCGGCGAGATCGGTGGAGACGCGGAGGAACGCGCCGCGGCGTACGTCGAGAAGCACGTCACCAAGCCCGTCGTCGGGTACGTCGCGGGGTTCACCGCTCCGGAGGGCAAGACGATGGGTCACGCCGGCGCGATCGTCTCCGGCTCGTCGGGAACCGCGGAGGCCAAGAAGGAGGCCCTGGAGGCCGCGGGCGTCAAGGTCGGCAAGACCCCTTCGCAGACCGCCGAGCTGATGAAGCAGATCCTCCAGGCCGGCTAGCCCGTTGCAGGGAGAACACTGAACCGCCCGCCGGTCAGGGGCCGCAGCACGTCGAAGTGCCGGCGGTCCAGGGTCGCGATGCTGCGGGTGCGGTAGCGCCCGGCCAGGACGACGTTCGACGCATCGGCGACGCCGATGACCTGGTCTCGGTACTTCGCGACGACCGAGCGGGCCAGCACCAGGTCGTCGACGTCCAGGCCGGCAAGCTCCCACGCGCCACCGGTCAATGCGTCGAGAACGGCCAACTCGGCCTCCACCCCGTGCCGCGTCGCGACAAGATAGTCCAGCTCGGCAACCACGTACGGTGACACGACCAACAGGTCCGCGACGGAGTCGATCAGCGCCGCCATCGCTTCATGATCTGGTTCGGACGCGTCGAAGTAGGCGAGCAACGCGCTCGTGTCGACGACGAGGTGCGACACGCCTACCGCTCCCCGAAACCGGCCAACAGCTCGTCTGCACGTCTCGCGATCGGACGCCCGCTGGAGAAGAGCGCCCCCGTCGGTCGCGGTCGCTGGCCGGATTCGACCACCTGGCGGATGGACTGACGGATCACCTCGGCCTCGGAAATGCCCCGATCCGCCGCGGCGCGCTTGACCGCGGCCTTCAGGTCGTCGGGCAGGTACACCGTAGTCTTGTCCACATACATATGGTACCACCGGTGGCGGTGGTACCCATGCATGTCAGAAGACGAACGGACAGAACGGCGCGGGCTCGGCGAGCAGCGCTCGGGACAACGAGGCCACCGACCCGGGGGTGTGCTCGGCGACAAGGCCTGCGCCGGCCAGCGCGGCGAGGGAGGATCCGCCGAGGTAGGTCGCGGCGAGATCGCGCGCGGTGAGCGTGATGTCCGCAGGCTGGTCGCTGCGGACGCAGGTCGCCTCGTCGCCTGCGGCCGTGAGCCGCCACCGTCCGGTGTTGTGCGGTAAGAAGTCGTCGGTCACCTCGAGCACGACGTCGACCGGTACGGCGTACTCTCGCGCCTGCATCGCCGCGGGAAGGTCGACGAGTCGCACGTAGAGCGCGTCGTCGACCTCGGGTTGTGCCGCTCGAGGGTCGACGAGCAGATGCAGCAGCGGGTCGTCGACTGGCCGGTTCGGTGCGTGCAAGGTGCGCACCAGGTCCAGGTCGAGCAGGTAGCGCCAGAGCGCGGCGGCCGCTGCGGGCACGTTCCACTCCATCTCGCGCACGCGCACGCTGCCTGCGGCTCCGGCGCGCCCCCACTCCGACTTCGTCGCGTACCGGACGTAGCCACAGGGTCGGTCCTGCTGTTCGAAGACCACCGCGGTCTGCAGCGGTGAGGCGCCTTTGCGGCGGGCCTCCGGGTCCACGACCCGCGCTCGGTACCAGGCGTCGGTAGGCGGGAGGATCATCCCCGCGCGCCGGCGCGCCGCCGCGTCGTACACCGGCCGGAGCAGTTCCACCGACTCCTCATTGTCGACGAACCGGACGTGCATCCGGTCGGCGCCCTCGACCTCACGCAGAACCCCGCGGTCCCGCGCGACCCGGATGCTCAGCGAGTGGCTCGCCGGGCCGTAGCCGAACCGGCCGTAGATCGAGGACTCGCTGGCCCACAGTGCGGCCAGCGGCTCGCGGCCGGCCCGCGCTATGTCGTCGAGCTGACGCCGCATCAGGGCGCGGGCGATGCCTCGGCGCCGGTGGGTGGGCAGCACTCCCACCCAGCTGACGCCGGCCGTGGGAACCTGGCGGCCGCCCGGCACGGTCATCGAGAAGCTGTACGCCGTCGCCGAGCCGACGACCTCGGAGCCGGCGCGTGCGGCCAGGGTGCGCTCGAACTCCACCAGGTCGCGCTCTAGCTCCACCTCCTCCGGAGGAGCCGGAGGCCCCGGGAAGGCGATCTGGAGCACCCTGCCGAGCGCCTCGAAGTCCTCGGGTCCGGCAGTGTCGATCGTGATCGTCTCGTTGCGCGAAGTCAGGTCCACGTGCCGATCCCATCGCAAGGAGCCGCCGGCCGTCCACCGGATTCCACTCATCCGTCGCGGTCAGGTGACCGCGTTGCGTACGCCGTACGACGGATCGGCGTACTCCTCCTCGGCCATCACCTGAGCGAGATGCTCGACCGCGTCGTACACGTCGACATGGGTGACGTACAACGGGGCGAAGCCGAAACGGGCGATGTCGGGGGTGCGGAAGTCGCCCACCACCCCCCGGGCGATCAATGCCTGCACCACGCCGTAGGCGTCGCGGTGGCGCAACGAGACCTGGCTCCCGCGCCGCTCGTGCTCACGCGGAGTGACGACCTCGAGCTCGGATCCGAGGTGCTGCTCGACCAGCGCGATGAAGTAGTCGGTCAGCGACAGCGACATCCGGCGCAGCACGGCCACGTCGACGCCGTCGAACACGCCGAGGGCGGCGTCGAGTGCGGACATGGCGAGCACCGGGGGCGTCCCGGAGGCCATCCGGCCGACCCCGGCGGCCGGCGTGTAGCCCGCCTCCATGTCGAACGGCCGCGCATGGCCGATCCAGCCGGTGATCGGCTGCTCCAGCCGGTCCTGGTGCCGCGGATGCACCCACGCGAACGCCGGTGAGCCGGGCCCCCCGTTGAGGTACTTGTACGTGCACCCGACGGCCAGGTCCGCATCGGCTGCGGTCAGGTCGACCGGGACCGCGCCCGTCGAGTGGCACAGGTCCCACTGGGCGAGTGCGCCCACGTCGTGCGCGGCGGCGCTGAGTCCGGGAAGGTCGAACATCGCCCCGGTGCGGAAGTCCACGTGGGTCAGGGACAGCAGCGCCACGTCCTCGTCGAGCGCGGCCGCCGGGTCGGCGGGGTCGCACCAGCGCACATCCAGCCCCAGGGTGCGCGCCACCCCGGCCGCGACGTAGCCGTCAGTGGGAAAAGTGGACGGCTCGAGCACGATCGTGCGCCGCTCCGGACGCAGACGGGCGCCGGCGACCATGGTCTTGAACAGGGTGACACTCGTCGAGTCCCCCAGGTGTACGTCGTCCGCACCGGCCCCGATCAGCCGCGCGATCCGCGCGCCGACCCGACTGCCCAGGCTCATCCAGCCGGCGTCGTTCCACGAGGAGATCAGCCCGTGACCCCACTCGCGCGAGACGACGTCGGCGACTCGATCGGGAACGGACCGGGGCAGCGCGCCGAGAGAGTTCCCATCGAGGTAGATCACCCCCGGCGGCAGGGCGAAGAGCTCACGGCAGCGGCGTACCGGACTCCTGGCGTCCTCGGCGACCGCCCACTCGCGTCCTTCGGCCATCCCCCGACCCTATCCTCAGCCGACCTCTCTCAGCCGTGCGCCGGCGCGGTGCACCAGGGCGCGGAAATCGGGGACGGTGATCGTGTCATGGGGGGCGGAGGCGAAGGTCAGCTGTGCGACGGTGTCGCCCACCCGCACGAAGCCGATCCGGAATCGCACCGTCTTGTGCCTGGTCACCGCGGTCGCGAAGCTCCAGCTGGCCATCCGCTCGCCGTCGGAGCGCCAGTGAGGGTGAGACCGGGTGATCGTGGTGGCCAGATCGCGGTGCTCGCACCGGGACACTTCGTGCCGCTCGTGGGCGAGGAACTTCGCGGCCGCGTCCACCGTGGGAAAGACGCCGTAGGTCTCCGACAGGCCGAACCGGGCAGGCATGGTCGCCTGCGGGATCAGGTAGGTGCGCGACCTGGTCCGCACCGCGCCCGCGGCGGTGAAGTCGGCGTGGTCGCAGGTCGTCTCCGACGGGTTCTGGCGGGGCGAGGCCGGATCGGTGCCTACCCACGGCTTGTCGATGCGGCCCACCGGTGGCAGATCGGCGACGGCCAGGATGCCCGCCTCGCCACCCGAGGGCGGCGGGGCCACAGGCTGGTAGTCCGGCGCCTTCGCGCATCCCTTCGAGCCGCTGCGCGCGCACACCATCGCCACCGCGTCCGCCAGCGACTGCACGATCTCGTGGGCAGGCGGCGGCTTGGCGCCGACGGTCTTGCCGACCGTGGTGGTGGTCACCGTGCCCACCCGCGCGATCGCGACCGAGTAGGTGCTGATCGGCCTGGACCACACCCGGAGCATGAGTACGTCGGCCTGGTCGCCGATGTTGTCCACCCGGTAGGCCTTCAGGATCTGCAGTCGCGAGAGCTGACAGCCGGCGTACCAGTCGAGCGCGGTCTGGTAGGTCTGCTCGGCGTGCTTGACCGACCGGGACGACTCGACGGTCTGCACGGCCGTGCGGAGCGGCTCGCCCACCGTGGCGTAGCGGCGCACGATCGCCGACAAGCCGTCCGGGTCGGCGAAACGACGTTGCTGGCAGATGGTGTTGATGCCGTCCCCGGACGTGTTATTGGAGGTGCCGAGAACACGCCACTGCTGATGCGGCCCGAGCCGGCTGATCTGGTCGTGGTCGAGCATCTGGTCGGCGGTCGGCATCCGGCGGGCAGCCGACTCCGCGGCGGCCTGGGCACCGGCGCCCCCCTCGACCGTCGGGGCGTTGGGGCTCACCAGGTGCAGGTCGGCGACCGCCCCCCGCCCCGGCTGGTGCACCAGGGCCCCGGAAGCCACCGCGACCAGGATCGCGAGGGCGCCGGCGACCACGGCGTGAGTGTGCCGCTTCGCCTTTCCGGCGCGCCGCACGATGGGGGCGCGGGGCAGTGTCTGGTGGCGCACCACCGAGGCGAGGTCCATCAGCGGGGGACGGACCATCGCCGACCCGATCTCGAGCTGGGCGGCAAGGTTCGCGGTCGCCGACTGCAGGACCTGCTCGGTCATCGGCTGGGTCAGCCCGAGGAAGCGGGCCGCGTCGGGCAGGTCCACGCCCGCGACCTGGATCAGCAGCAGGGCGCGCCGCTGCGGGGGGGTCAGCCGCGCCAGTGCGTCGAGCACCGCCCGCTGCTCCTCCGACACCCCTTTGCTGCGGTGCCAGATCCGGGCGGTGTGCCGGCGCTGCGCGTGCACCCAGGCACGCGAGCGCACCCACGAGAGCGGCTCCTCCGCGCGCGACACCTTGCGCCAGTGGTGCCAGGCGGCGACATACGCCTCCCGCACCGCCGCGGCCGACGCGGGCAGATCGCCGGTGAGCACGAAGGCCTCGTGGAGCAGCTGCTGACGGGTCGCGCTGTAGAAGGAGTCGAAGGCCCCCTCCCTGCCCATCGCCCGACCACGTCCTTCCTGCTCCGCCGCTTTCTCGACCCGACCACGGTACGGCGTGGCAGCACGGTTCGCGCAATCAACGGAGTGAGGATGGCAGTGGATGACTGAGATGACCGATCTGCTCACTCGACGTGTCCGGTCCCTGCGGGCTGCCGACGGCCGGCAGGGCGGGCGACCGCTCGTGCTGAGCGCGGGATTCGCCGGCGCCACCGCCGCAGCCTCGACGCTGCTCGGCTGCATAGCGCTGGCGCTGGTCGGCTGGTTCGCCTCTGCCGCCGGCGCCTACGGCCAGACCACCGACGCGACCCGGGTCGGCGCCGACGCCTGGCTGCTTGCCCAGGGGGGCCATCTCGGGCTCGCTGGTGCGACGATCTCGGTCGTGCCGCTTGGCCTCACCGCGCTGTGCGGCTACGTCGCGCTGCGGCTCGGCCGCTGGGCGGGGCAGGTCTCACCCGGCCGGTCGGTCCGCGACCTGGTCTCTGGTGCCACCGTCTTCGCCGTCGGGTACGCCGCCGTGACGCTGGTCACGGCTCTGCTCGCCAGCGCTCCGCAGGCGCAACCGCACACCGTGGGCGCGGTGCTCGGCGGGTTCCTGCTGGCCCTCCTGCTCGGAGGCGTCGGAATCCTTGCTGGCAGTGGCCTGCTCAGGCCCTCGGCGGGGCTGGTTCCGGCGACGGTGCGCGCCGTGCTGACCGGCGCCCTGACCGCCGTACTCCTTCTCGTCTCGGCCGGCGCCGCCATCCTCACCGTGGCTCTGCTGGGCGACCTCGGGTCCGCGGCGAACGTGCTCTCCAGGCTGCACGCCGACGCCACCGGCTCGGCGCTCTACACCGTGCTGGTCGCAGCGGTCGCGCCGAACGCGGTGCTGCTGGCCTGTGCCTACCTGCTCGGACCGGGGTTCGCCGTCGGCACGGGAACCGTGGTGTCGACCTCGTCGGTGTCTCTCGGGCCCGTGCCCGCGTTCCCCCTACTGGCCGCGCTGCCCGGCGACGGCGTCCCCCCCTGGTGGACCGAGCTGTTCGTGGCGGTGCCAGTGCTGGTGGCGTTCGTCGCGGTAGTGGGGGCGGCTCGGCGCTTCCCGACCGGCTCCTTCGAGCTGGGCGTGGCGCGAGGGCTGGGCGCCGGCCTGCTCGGGGGCCTGCTCTCCGGCCTGTTCATCGGCTTGGCGGGAGGCGCGGTCGGACCGGGGCGGATGGCGGAGGTCGGCGCGCCCGTCGGGGACTGTCTCGGGGCGGCGATCCTCGCGATGGGCATCGGCGGCGTGCTCGGTGGTCTCGCGGGCACCGGGTGGCGTCGACGCGAGGCCCGGCTCGATGCGACCGGGAGCCCGACTCGACGACCCGAGGGCTAGCCTGGCCCGGTGCGGCTCGTGGTGCTGGTCTCCGGGGAGGGTACGAACCTGCAGGCGCTGCTGGACGCCTGCGCCGACCCGGCGTACGGCGCTGAGGTGGTGGCCGTGGGCGCCGATCGGGACGGCATCGAGGGGCTGGCCCGTGCCGAGCGGGCCGGGCTGCCGACGTTCGTGCACCGGGTCAAGGACTACCCCACCCGCGAGGAGTGGGACGTGGCCGTCACCCGTTCGTGCGAGGAGCACCGGCCCGAACTCGTCGTCTCGGCCGGCTTCATGAAGCTGGCCGGGCCGGCGTTCCTCGGGAGGTTCGGCGGCCGCTACCTCAACACCCACCCGGCGCTGCTGCCCGCCTTCCCCGGCATGCACGGCGCCGCGGACGCAGTGGCCCACGGCGTGAAGGTCGCCGGCGCCACGTTGTTCGTCGTAGACGCCGGTGTGGACACCGGACCGATCCTGGCGCAGCGGACGGTGCCCGTGGAGGAGGACGACACCCCCGAGACCCTGCACGGGCGGATCAAGGTGGTCGAGCGGGGCATGCTCGTCGACACGGTCGGCCGTATCGCGCGAGAGGGCTACCGGATCGACGGCCGGAGAGCGCGGTTCGGCGGTGGTTCGCCCGGGGGCCGCGGGTGAACTAGAGTGAGGGCACCACGACTGGCGCAGGTGGGACTTACCACCGGGGAGTGCCCCATCACAGGGGAACAAGCGAGCGCATCGAACGCCTGGGTGCCTCATCACATCGATGAGGAGTGACATGGCTGTGGATCAGCAGGAACGCAAACCCCTCCGGCGGGCGCTGGTGTCCGTCTACGACAAGACCGGGCTGGAGGAGCTCGCCGGCGCGCTCCACGCCGCCGGAGTCGCGATCGTCTCCACCGGAAGTACTGCCGCGCGCATCGCCGAGTCAGGCGTGCCGGTCACCAAGGTCGAGGAGCTGACCGGCTTCCCCGAGTGCCTGGACGGCCGCGTCAAGACCTTGCACCCGAAGGTCCACGCGGGGATCCTCGCCGACCGGCGCATCCCCGCCCACGTCGAGCAGCTTGCCGACCTCGGCATCGAGGCGTTCGACCTGGTGGTGTCGAACCTGTACCCGTTCACCGAGACGGTGACGTCCGGGGCCAGCGCGGACGCGTGCATCGAGCAGATCGACATCGGTGGGCCGTCGATGGTCCGGGCGGCCGCCAAGAACCATCCGTCGGTGGCGATCGTCACCTCGCCTGCGCAGTACGCCGAGTTGCTGGACGCCGTACGCTCCGGAGGCTTCACGCTCGCCCAGCGCCAGCGGCTGGCCGCCGAGGCGTTCGTGCACACCGCGACGTACGACGTGCACGTGGCGTCCTGGATGGGCAATGTGCTCAGCGACAGCTCGGAGGGGACCGGCTTCCCGGCGTGGGTCGGTGCCACCTGGGACAAGGCGGCGACGCTGAGGTACGGCGAGAACCCGCACCAGGCCGCGGCGCTCTACACCAGCGGCTTCGCCCCGGCTCCCGGCCTGGCGCAGGCCACCTTGCTGCACGGCAAGGAGATGTCCTACAACAACTACGTCGACGCGGACGCCGCCCGGCGGGCCGCCTACGACTTCGACCGGCCGTGCGTGGCGGTGATCAAGCACGCCAACCCCTGCGGCATTGCCGTCGCCGGGCCCGACAGCGCCGATCCGATAGCCGAGGCGCACAGCAAGGCGCACGCCTGCGACCCGGTGTCCGCCTTCGGCGGTGTGATCGCCACCAACATGCCTGTGTCCGTGGCGATGGCCGAGCAGGTCAAGGACATCTTCACCGAGGTGGTCGTCGCGCCCGGGTACGACGACGGGGCGGTCGAGATCCTGTCGGCGAAGAAGAACATCCGCCTCCTCGTGTGCGAGGCGCCGCCTCCCGACGGAGAGGACATCCGGCCGATCTCGGGCGGGATGCTGCTCTCCCAGCGGGACGCCGTCGACGCGCCCGGCGACGACCCGGCGACTTGGACGCTGGTATCGGGCGAGCCGCTCGACGAGGCCGGGATGGCCGATCTGGCGTTCGCCTGGCGGGCCTGCCGCTCGGTGAAGTCCAACGCCATCCTGCTGGCCGCCGACGGTGCGTCGGTCGGCATCGGGATGGGGCAGGTCAACCGGGTCGACTCGGCGAGGCTCGCGGTCGAGCGGGCCGGCGACCGCGCGAAGGACTCGCTGGCCGCCTCGGACGCGTTCTTCCCGTTCCCGGACGGCCTGGAGATCCTGCTCGAGGCCGGTGTTCGTGCCGTGGCACAGCCCGGGGGCTCGCGCAACGACGCCCAGGTAGTGGAGGCGGCCAAGCGGTCCGGCGTCACGATGTACCTGACCGGGACCCGGCACTTCTACCACTGAGCACGGCCCCGCGACGACGCTGAGAGGATGACGCGCGTGACAGCACAGATCCTGGACGGCAAGGCCACCCTTGCCGCGATCAAGACAGAGCTCACCGAGCGGGTCGCCAAGCTGCGCGAGCAGGGAGTCGTGCCGGGCCTCGGCACGGTCCTGGTCGGCGACGACCCGGGCAGCCACTGGTACGTCGGGGCCAAGCACAAGGACTGCGCCTCGGTGGGGATCACGTCGATCCGGCGGGATCTCCCGGCGACCGCCACCCAGGCGGAGGTCGAGGACGTCATCGACGATCTGAACGCCGATCCCGAGTGCACGGGCTTCCTCGTCCAGCAGCCGACGGGACTCGACGAGTTCGCCCTGCTGTCGCGGGTCGCCCCCGACAAGGACGTCGACGGCCTGCATCCCGTGAGCCTCGGCAAGCTCGTCCTCGGCGAGCCAGGACCGCTGCCGTGCACGCCCGTCGGGGTGATCGAGCTGCTGCGCAGGTACGACGTCCCGATCGCCGGCGCCGAAGTGGTGGTGATCGGGCGCGGTCTGACCGTGGGACGGCCCCTCGGGCTGCTGCTGACCCGCAAGAGCGAGAACGCCACCGTGACGCAGTGCCACACAGGCACCCGTGACCTGGCCGCCCACGTGCGGACCGCCGACATCGTGGTGGCGGCCGCCGGGAGGCCGGGGTTGGTCACCGCCGGCATGGTCAAACCTGGCGCCGCCGTCCTGGACGTGGGGGTCTCCCGGGTTGACGGGAAGCTCGTCGGCGACGTCGCCGACGACGTGCGCGAGGTCGCGGGATGGGTTTCGCCCAACCCTGGCGGTGTCGGCCCGATGACGCGGGCGATGCTGCTGTCCAACGTGGTGCAGGCGGCCGAGCGCTCGCTCGAGGCGCGCGGTTGACCATTCCGGATCGTCCCGACGGGCCCGTCAAGCCCGAGAAGCCGGGCTGGCGTCCGCAGACGTTCGGCGGTTTCGTCTACCTCCTCGTGGTCGCGATGGCGGTGCTCGGGCTGGTGCTCACCTTAGTCGGGCCGTGGCGGACCGGGGTCGACTGGATCGGCGCGGGTCTGCTGCTCGGCGCGGCAGCCAGGTTGGGGCTCTCCGAGCACGGCGCCGGGATGCTCCGCGTGCGACGGCGATGGTCGGACGTCTTGATGCTCGTCGTCGTCGGCGTCGCGCTACTGGTGCTGGCCGCCGTCGTCCCCGACCAGCCGCCGCGGTAGGACGCCTAGAGAAGGCGGCGGTCGGAGGCCCAGCGGGTCAGCTCATGGCGGGAGGACAGCTGCAGCTTGCGGAGCACCCGGGAGACGTGTGTCTCGACCGTCTTGATCGAGATGAACAGCTCTGCGGCGACCTCCTTGTAGGCGTAGCCGCGCGCGATCAGCCGCATCACCTCCCGCTCGCGCTCGGTGAGCCGGTCCAGGTCCTCGTCGACCTGGGCGACCTCGATGGAGCCGGCGAATGCGTCCAGCACGAAGCCGGCCAGCCGCGGGGAGAACACCGCGTCCCCGTCGGCGACTCGCCCGATGGCGGCGACCAGCTCGGGCCCGGTGATCGTCTTGGTGACGTAGCCTCGCGCACCGGCCCGGATCGTGCCGATGACGTCCTCGGCGGCGTCGGACACCGACAGCGCGAGGAACCGGCTCGCCCCGGCCTTGCCGATGGTGCGACGCATCACCTCTGCTCCCCCGCCGCCGGGCAGGTGGACGTCGAGCAGGACGACGTCCGGCTGGAGCCTCTGCACCACCTCGACGGCTTCGTCGACGTCGGCCGCCTCGCCGAGTACGTCGACGTGCCCGGAAAGCTCGGCCTTCACTCCGACGCGGAACATGGCGTGGTCGTCGACGACCACCACTGTGCGGTTCACCGGGCTTCCTCCGTTCTCGGGATGGGCATCGTCAGGCGGACCTCGGTTCCCACGCCGGGCGCGGTCTTGATCACTGCCTCGCCTCCGTGGCGGGCCATCCGGTCGACGACGCTGTTGCGGATGCCTAGCCGGTCGGCCGGCACGGTCTCCTGAACGAAGCCGCTGCCGCGATCCCGCACGAACAGCTCCGCCCGGGAATCGTCCGTCTCAGCGAAGACGTCCACGTGCTCAGCCCCCGAGTGCTTGGCGGCGTTGACCATTGCCTCCCGGGCCGCGAGCACCATCGGCCTCAGCCGCTCTCCGAGTGGCGTGTCGCCGACGGTGACCACCTCGACCGGGACACCGTGCGCGTCCTCCACCTCGGCGGCGGCCGAACGGAGCGCGGCGGCCAGCGAGGCGTCGGGCGCCGGCTGGTCGCCGTACAGCCAGGCGCGCAGGTCGCGCTCCTGGGCTCGGGCCAGTGTGGCGACGGTCTTCGCATCCGCGGAGTGCTTCTGGATCAGCGCCAGCGTCTGCAGCACCGAGTCGTGCAGATGCGCCGCGACGTCCGCGCGCTCCTGGCTGCGCACCCGGGCGGCCCGCTCCTCGGCGAGGTCGCCGAGCAGCCGCACCAGCCACGGACCGACGACCAATGCCAGCCCGGCTACCCCGAGCGCGCCGGCGACCAGCACGTCGCGCGCGACGCCGAGCCCGCCGCTGTGGGCGGCGAACAGCAGCAGCGCCACCAGCAGCAGTCCGATCCCGGCAGCGAGGCGGGCGTACGACGCGGCCCCGCCCCGGCCGACGACCGCCCGCCACAGGTTGATCCTCCCGGAGCTGTCGACCCAGCGTTCGCGCTGGGCCTCGTCGGCCTGCCGCCACAGGATCGCCAGGCCGATCACGCCGACCAGCAGCGGCCAGAACAGGAAGGAGGCGCCGAGCAGGCCCTGGACCAGCACGACGACGCCCACGCCCACCGCGGCGAGGGCGACAAGCGGCCCGACGTCGTGCAGCCGGCGGCCGCGACCGGGGCGCTTGCCCTGCCGGGTGGCCGCCTCGATGCCGGGGCTGCTCTGCTCGAGATGCGCGCCGGTGGGCAGCAGCAGCCACAGTCCGGCGTACACCGCAAGCCCGAGTCCGCCGATCGCGGCGGCGACGACGAACGCGACCCGGGTCCAGAGCACGTCGACGCCCAGGTGCAGGGCGATCCCGGACGCCACGCCTCCCAGCAAGCGGTCCTCGGAGCTGCGGAAGGCGCGCCGGGGCTGATAGGGCCCAGGGGATTCGGTGCGCACGGATGTCATGGTGTGCTCAATCGTCACACAGCACAGTGGGGCGCACCATGCGTGCCGACCCTGACCTCCCCCTGACCCGCCACGCCGCATCCCGGGGCGCAATCAGGGCGTTCCCCGATGGTGCGCGCCCGCGCGAACGACGAGGCTTGAGCCATGACAGAGACGCCTCAGCAGGAGCACCGCGGGGTCGACACCGACCACCTGCGCGACTACGAACGCCTGCGCCGCAGCCAGACCGACCGCAAGATCGCCGGCGTGGCCGGCGGCCTCGGCCGGCACTTGAACATCGACCCGACGATCGTGCGAGTGATCCTCGTGGTGCTGTGCTTCTTCGGCGGCGCGGGGCTCGTGCTCTACGCCGCCGCGTGGCTGGTCGTGCCCGAGGAAGGATCGGAGCGCGGAGTGATCGCCACCAGCGGAGCGGCGCGGAACGTGATCCTGCTCGGGATCGCTGCTCTCGCGGCGCTGCTGGTGCTCGGCGGCAGCTGGCACGGGTTCGGGGTGCCGTGGATCTGCTTCGTGATCGCGATCGTGGTCTTCGCGCTGCTCGCCGGCCGGGACCGCCGTACCCACGCGCGTGGCGACTCGTACGCGCAGCCCGCCGAACAGCGGCAGTACGCCGGCCAGGCGGTCAACGAGCCGGTGCCGGCGGACGGAGCGGTCTCCGCCGACTACCCTGTCCCGGCTTCACCGCCACCGCCGGTCCGACCCGACCGCGGGCCCCTGCTGTTCGGTCCGACGCTGGCCCTGGTCGCGGTCGCACTGGGCGTGCTCGGCCTGGTCGAGGCCACCGGCCATTCCGTGGACGCGCCCGCCTACCCGGCACTCGCGCTGGCCTTGATCGGCGCCATGCTGGTGGTCGGCGCCTGGGTCGGCCGAGCCGGCGGCCTTGTCCTGCTGGGCATCGTGGCGGCTCTCGCACTCGCGGCGACGTCGGTGACCGGTGTCGACGTCGGCAACCGGCAGCTGCGCGTCGACCCGACCAGCGCCACGCAGGTGCACGGCAGCTACTTCCTGCCCGCCGGACGTGCCTACGTCGACCTGACAGACGTCGCCCAGCCGGCCGAGCTCGACGGCCGCTCCATCGACATCGGCAGCCGGGCAGGCACCATCGTGGTGGTCCTGCCGCACGACGTACGGGCACAGGTGGACGCCGAGGTGACCGGTCCGGGTGACATCGTCACCCCGCGACGCAACGAGTCCGGGTTCGGCACGGCGATCGTCGAGACCGTCAACCCGGCCGTGGACTCGCCGCTGCTCCACCTGCGGCTGCACACCTACGCCGGACACATCGAAGTGAGGACACGCTGATGAGAGCAACCCACCCGCTGAACGTCGGCTACCTGGTGGTCGGACTGATCTTCCTGGGAGTCTCCGGATCCTGGCTGTTGCACCAGACCGGCGTGATCGGTATCGCAGACGCTCGCTGGGTACTGCCCCTGACGCTGGTCGCAGCCGGCGTGGTCGGCCTTGTCGCGTTCGCGGCCGGCCGGCTGACCGACCGCATCGATACCGCCGACAACATGACCGACACCACCGACATCGAACGAGTTTGGGAGAACGACGATGAGTGAACAACCCGCCTACCGGCCCGCATCGCAGCCGCCCCGCCGACTGGTCCGCAGCCGCGACGACCGCTGGCTGGGCGGTGTCTGCGGCGGCCTGGCCGACTACACCGGCCTCGACGCCAACCTGGTCCGGCTGCTGGTCGTGCTCGGGACGCTGATCGGCTTCGGATCGCTGATCCTGGTTTACATAGTGGCCTGGATCCTGATCCCCGAGAACTGACCGCGCCGCGCCGACGGCGCGGCTATTCGGCGCTGGGGTTCGGACGCCTCCATTCCCGCTCGAACGGCAGCCGCCACGCACGCGGCGCGATCAGCTGGTGGATGGCGTTCGGGCCCCAGCTGTCGCGTGCGTACGGGCGAACGACCGGCGGCTCGTCGAGCAGCGGCTGCGACAGCGCCCACAGCGTCTCGATGCCCTCGGCGTTCGTGAACAGGGTCCGGTCGCCGTTCATCGCGTCCAGGATCAGCCGCTCGTAGGCCTCGAGGACCTTCTGCGATCCGGCCATGTCGTGCATCGCGAACTGCATCGACAGCTTCTCCAGCTTCATGCCCGGACCCGGCTTCTTGCCGTAGAACGACAGCGACATCCGCGACTGGTCGGCCAGGTCGAAGGTCAGGTGGTCCGGTCCGGCCGTGCCTACGCCGGAGCCCTGCGGGAACATCGTGCGCGGCGGCTCCTTGAAGGCGATCGAGATGATCCGCGACCCTTGGGGCATCCGCTTGCCGGTGCGCAGGTAGAACGGCACCCCGGCCCACCGCCAGTTGTCGATCTCCACCTTGAGCGCCACGAACGTCTCGGTGTCGGACTCCGGGTCCACGTCGGGCAGTCCCCGGTAGCCGGCGTACTGCCCGCGCACCACCTCGCCCGGGTCGAGCGGCTGCATCGACCGGAACACCTTCAGCTTCTCCTCGCCGATCGGCCCGGGCTCGAGGGAGGTGGGCGGCTCCATCGCCATGAACGCCATCACCTGGAAAAGGTGGGTGACCACCATGTCCCGGAACGCACCGGTGCCTTCGTAGAACTTGAGGCGGTCCTCCACGCCGAGCGTCTCGGGCACGTCGATCTGCACGTGGTCGATGAAGTTCCGGTTCCAGATCGGCTCGAACAGGCCGTTGGCGAACCGGAACGCGAGGATGTTCTGCGCCGCCTCCTTGCCCAGGAAGTGGTCGATGCGGAAGATCTGCTCCTCGGCGAACACCTCGTGGAGCTCGTCGTTGAGCGCCCGCGCCGAGGCGTAGTCGGTGCCGAACGGCTTCTCCATCACTATCCGGGCGCGGTCGACCAGGCCGGCCTTCTCCAGCATGTGTACGACGCCCACCGCCGCCTTGGGCGGCACGCTCAGGTAATGCAGGCGGCGGATCTCGGCGTCGTTGGCGGCCCCGCTGAGGTCACTCTCCGCGTCGGCCACTGCGGCCGCGAGCGTCTCCGGTCCCGCGGACTGCGGGACGTAGCTCAACCGCTTGGCGTAGCCCGCCCAGGCGCTCTCGTCGAACTGCTTGCCCAGCGACTCCTCGCAGGCCTCGCGGGCGAGCTTCGCGAAACCCTCGTCGGTCAGGTCGTCGAGCGAGGTGCCGATCACCCGGCAGTCCTTCATCAGGCCGGCGATCGTCAGCCGGAACAGTCCAGGCAGGAGCTTGCGTCGGGACAGGTCGCCGGTGGCACCGACCAGGATGAGCACGTGGGGTTGCACCATGGCCCCTGATTCTGCCACCGACGTGTCTGAGCGTGGCTCGGCTGTAGCCCCGTCACGCTCGGACAGTCGGCGAAACCTGCACGGGATCTTCACAGTTTCCGCACCCATCCTGGATGCCCCGGGCCCTACCCTCGGTCCATGGGCGTCAAGGTGCTTGTCGTCGACGACGAGCCGGTGATCAACCAGGCGGTGACCGACCGGCTGGTCACCGAGGGCTTCGACGTACGCCAGGAGTACGACGGGCCTGCCGCCGTCGCTGCGGCGGCCGACTGGGCGCCGGACCTGATGGTGCTCGACGTGATGCTGCCCGGCCTGGACGGCTACGAGGTCTGTCGCCGCGTGCAGGCAGAGCGTGCGCTTCCCGTGCTGATGCTGACCGCCCGAGACGACGAGAGCGACGTGCTGGTGGGGCTGGGGGTAGGCGCGGACGACTACCTGACCAAGCCGTTCAGCCTGCGGGAGCTCGTCGCCCGGCTCCGTGCGTTGCAGCGCAGGGTCGAACGCGCCGGCGAGCTGGCACGGGCCAAGCCGTTCACCGCGGGACCGCTCGACCTCGATCCGGGTGCTCGACGTGTCCGTGTGCACGGCAGCGCCGTGCACCTGACGCCCACCGAGTTCGATCTGCTCGCCTGCCTGGCCGGCAGCCCCGGCGTCGTGCTCACCCGCGAGGCCCTGCTCGCGAAGGTCTGGGACTGGCCTGACGCCACCGGCACCCGGACCGTCGACAGCCACGTGCGGTCGCTGCGCGCCAAGATCGGCGCCGAGCTGGTCCGCACCGTGCACGGCGTCGGCTATGCCCTCGAGGTCGGTGCGCCGTGAGGCCGCTCGACCCGTTCGGATCGATCAAGATCAAGCTGGGGGTGCTGGTCGCGGCGACGATCACCGTGGCGGCGGTCCTCGCGGTCGCCGGCACCGGGGCCGGCCTCACGCCGTACCTGACGATCCCGGTCGCGGTGCTCGTCGCGCTGGCGGTCACCCAGCTGCTCGCCCGCGGGATGACCTCTCCGCTGCGCGAGATGACCGCGGCCGCACGGGTGATGGCCACCGGCGACTACTCGCGGCGGGTCACCGCCACGTCCCGCGACGAGGTGGGGCAGCTCGCGCGGGCGTTCAACACGATGGCAGCCGACCTGGAGGCCGTGGACCGGCAGCGCCGCGAGCTGGTCGCGAACGTCTCCCACGAGCTGCGCACACCGGTCACCGCGCTTCAGGCAGTGCTGGAGAACCTCGTCGACGGCGTCGCCACGCCCGGCACCGACCGCCTCAAGACCGCGCTCGCGCAGACCGAGCGGCTCGGCCGGCTGGTGGCCGACCTGCTCGACCTGTCCCGCGCCGACGCGGGCATCACGCCGCTCAACCGGTCGCGGGTGGCGGTGCGCGCCTTCCTGCACGACGCCGTCCGGGAGGCCCGGCTGGCCGACCGACCTGTCCGGTTCTCCGTGGACGTGCGCCCGTTCGAGATGGTGGTGTACGCCGACCGGTCCCGGCTGCACCAGCTGGTGGCCAACCTGCTGGACAACGCCAGCCGGCACAGCCCCCGGGGCGGCACGGTGCACGTGCTGGCCCTGCAATCCGGGCACGGCATGGTCCTCGAAGTGGCCGACTCCGGCCCGGGCATCGCCCTCGCCGACCGCGGCCGGGTCTTCGAGCGGTTCTCCACCGATGGCAGCCACGACGGCGGCGGGCTCGGGCTGTCCATCGCGCGGTGGGTGACCGACCTGCACGGCGGCACGATCGAGGTCGTCGACGACCCGGCTGATCTGTCCCCCCTCCACCCCGCCGGGGCCGGATGCCGGATCCGGGTGACCGTGCCCGACGAGGCCATGCAGTGAGCGCGCCTCCGACCAACCTGCAGACGGCCGCGTCGTCCTGGCCCGGCCAGCTCTGGCCCGAGCGACGCTCCTCACCCGGGGCGCCTTTCCTGGTGGCAGCGCTCGGTGTCGGCCTGTTCGCCGCGGCCGTGCTTCCGGACAGCAGCCCAGGCATCGCGACGTTCCTCGTGCTCGCCGCTTGCGAGGTCGTGGCAGGCGGGGCCTTCGCCTGCAGCGGGCGGCCGCGCACGGCGTACCAGCTGGGCTGCGGGCTGCTCTGCCTGCTCTTGCTCGCGCCGCTGTTCCTGCTCGATGCGCTGTGGGTGGTGGCCTTGTGCGTCCTGGCCGCGGCGGCAGTCACGGTCGGCGCGCTGGTGGATGCGCGGACGCTGACCGGGATCGTCGCGTCGGCGTTCGCGGTGCCGTTGGCGACGCTGCGCGGGCTCCCGTGGCTGGGCCGGGGACTGAGCGTCGCGCGCAGGTTCGGTGCGTGGGGGTCGGTGGTTCGCACGCTCGCGATCTCGGCCGGGCTGCTGCTGGTCTTCGGCGCCCTGTTCGCGTCCGCGGACGCACTGTTCTCCTCATGGGCAGGCGCGCTGGTGCCCGACGTGTCCGCGGAGTGGTTCGCACTCCGGGGGTTCCTGCTGGTCGCGTTCACCGGGCTGAGCCTCGCCGGGGTGTACGTCGCGTCGAACCCGCCAGTTGCCGATCGCCTCTCGCCACCGCAGCCGAGCCGCCACGTGCGCACGTTCGAGTGGCTGGTGCCGGTCGGTGTCCTCGACGTGATGTTCGCGCTTTTCGTGGCCGCCCAAGCCACCGCGATGTTCGGCGGGCGGGGCTACGTGCGCCGCACTACCGGGCTCAGCTATGCCGACTACGTGCATCAGGGGTTCGCCCAGCTGACCGTCGTCACGGCGCTGACCCTGCTCGTGGTTGCCGGAACCAGCCATGTAGCCGAGAAGGCCTCTCCGCGCGACCGTGCCCTGCTGCGTGTGGCGCTGGGAGCCCTGACCGCGCTGACTCTGGTGGTGGTGGCCTCGGCGCTGCTGCGTATGCACATCTATGAGGAGGCGTTCGGCTTCACCCGGCTGCGGTTGCTCGTCTCGGTCTTCGAGGGCTGGCTCGGGATCGTCGTCGTGCTGGTGATGCTCGCCGGCTTCCGGCTCCGTGGCTCGTGGGTGCCGCGCACGATGCTGATCTCGGGCGCGGTCGCGCTGCTCGCCCTTGCCTCGGTGAATCCCGACGCCATGATCGCCTCGCACAACCTCGACCGCTACCGGCAGACGGGCCGGATCGACGCGGGCTACCTGGCGGAGCTGTCCTCGGACGCCGCGCCCTTGCTCGCCGGCCGCTGGCGAGGCTTCGACGTCTGCGCGTCCGGTGGTGAGCCGTCGAGCGGGCTGAGCTGGAACCTGAGCCGCGCACGGGCAGCGCACCTGCGCGACGCCGCAGGCTGTGGCTGAAGTCTCCGCGCGGCAGCCCAGCAGCGCGTCGACGTCGAGCCCGACGGTGTAGCCGAGTCCGGTGTTCGGGTGGGATCTCAGGGGAATGCTGCCTGACATCCCACCCGAACCGGCGAAGTGAACTCAGTCGCGAGGTATGCCGGAGATCGCGATGCCCGAGCGGGCCTTGTAGCGCCGGTTGACCGAGATGAGCACCGCGGTCAGCGGCTCGAGCTGGCGGGCGATGCGCAGCCGGCCCGCGTCCACGCCGTCGCGGCCCGTGACTGCGCGGGCCAGCTCGATCGCCACCTGCTTGGCGTCCGAGTCGTCGCCGCAGACCAGCACGTCCTCGTGGTCCAGGAAATCGGCGTCCCCCCACAGGGATACCGCGGACACGTGGTGGAAGCCGCCGACGACACGGGCATCGGGCGCCAGCCGGGCCGCGGTCTCGGCCGCGCTGCCGTCCGCGAGGGCGAGGCCGTAGGGGCCCTGCTTGTCGAAGCCGAGCGGGTTGACGCAGGAGATCACGATCCTGCCGGCGAGCGCGTCGGCGAGCCCGGCCACCAGCTCGTCGTGGCCGTCGTACGGCACCGCGAGCAGCACCACGTCGGCTCCCGCCACTGCGTCCCGGTTGGCCGCTCCGGACACCTTGGCGTCCGGCAGTCGCTTCCCGATCTCGTCCGCGGCCGCCTGCGCCCGCTCCTCGGAACGTGAGCCGATGGCGACCCGGTGCCCATGCATCGCCCACCGGTAGGCCAACCCCTTGCCCTGCGGGCCGGTGCCCCCGACCACGGCGATCTGGTACGTCGTCACGTCGCTCCTTGCCATCATGACAGTGTTACTGTCACGGTAATACCATGAAGCTGTCCACGATGCTGATGTACTCCGGCAACCCGCGGGAGGCGGCCGACCAGGTCCGCGAGCTGGAGCGGGCCGGGCTCGACACCGTGTGGGTCGCGGAGGCGTACGGCTTCGACTCCCCGACGTTGATGGGCTACCTGGCCGCCACCACCGACACCGTCGAGATCGGCTCGGCGATCCTCAACGTCTACTCGCGGACGCCAGGCGCGCTCGCGCAGACCGCCGCCGGGCTGGACAACGTCAGCGAGGGCCGGGCGATCCTCGGGCTCGGCGCGTCCGGCCCGCAGGTCGTCGAGGGCTGGCACGGGGTCCCCTACGAGCGGCCGCTCACACGGACGAGGGAGACCGTCGACCTGATCCGGCGGATGGTCGCGCGGGAGACCATCGAGCACCACGGCCGGGTGTTCACGATCCCGCTGCCGCCCGACCAGGGTGTCGGCCTCGGCAAGCCGCTGAAGATGCTCACCAAGCCGGAGAGGACGAGCATTCCCATCTACATCGCGGCGCTCGGCGAGAAGAACGTCGCCGGCACCGCCGAGTACGCCGACGGCTGGCTGCCGTTCATGTACGCACCGGAGAAGGCGGACTCAGTGTGGGGCGACGCGCTGCGCGCCGGGGCGGCCAAGCGTCCCGACGACCTCGGCCCGCTGGAGGTGGTCGCCGGCGGGATGGTCGCGGTCGGCGACGACGTGAAGCCGATGCTCGACCTGGCCAGGCCGATGTTCGCCCTCTACATCGGCGGGATGGGCGCGAAGAAGAAGAACTTCTACAACGACCTGGCCCGGCGCTACGGCTACGAGCAGGAGGCCGAGAAGATCCAGGAGCTCTACCTCGGCGGCAACAAGCGCGACGCCGAGGCCGTCGTACCCCAGGAGCTGCTGGAGATGTGCAACCTGGTCGGCCCCGAGTCCTACGTCAAGGAGCGGATCGCGGCGTTCGCCGAGTCCGGGGTGACGAACCTGCAGGTCACTCCCGTCTCCGAGAACCCCGCCGCGTTGGTCGGAAGGCTCAAGGGGTGGGTGTCGCAGTGACCCGCGAGCTCTTCGAGCCCGAGCACGAGGCGTTCCGGCAGACCGTGCGGGCCTTCGTGGACAAGGAGATCGTCCCGCACACCGAGCAGTGGGAGGCCGACGGGATCGTGCCCCGTGAGGTGTGGACCAGGGCCGGCGAGCTCGGGCTGCTGTGCTTCGACGTCCCCGAGGAGTACGGCGGGGCAGGGGTGCACGACTTCCGCTACAACATGGTGATGGCCGAGGAGCTGACCAGGGCCGGCGTGACCGGTCCCGGGTTCGCCGTGCACACCGACATCATCGTGCCCTACCTGACCAGCCTGGGCACCGAGGAGCAGAAGGCCCGCTGGCTGCCCGGCTGTGTCAGCGGAGAGACCATCACCGCGATCGCGATGACCGAGCCCGGCGCGGGCAGCGACCTGCAGGGCATCGGCACCACCGCGGTCGACAAGGGCGACCACTACGTGCTGAACGGCTCCAAGACGTTCATCAGCAACGGCATCCTTGCCGACCTCGTGGTCGTGGTGGCCCGTACCGACACCAGCGCGGACCGGGCGGCCGGCTACAAGGGGATCAGCCTGCTGGTGGTGGAGCGCGGCATGCCCGGCTTCGAGCGCGGGCGCAACCTCGACAAGCTGGGCCTGAAGGCGCAGGACACCGCAGAGCTGTTCTTCGACGACGTCGAGGTGCCCAAGGCCAACCTGCTCGGCGAGGAGGGCAGCGGATTCATCTCGCTGATGGAGAACCTCCCGCAGGAACGGCTCTCGATCGCGGTGATCGCGGCCGCCGCCTGCCAGCGGATCCTGGACCTGTGCCTGGACTACGCCAAGCAGCGCGAGGCGTTCGGCCGTCCGATCGGGAAGTTCCAGCACAACCGGTTCCTGATCGCCGAGATGGCGACCGAGACCAAGGTCGCCCAGGTCTTCATCGACGACTGCGTACGTCGCCACAACCGCGGCGAGCTGGACGCGGCGGGTGCGGCGATGGCGAAGTGGTGGACCACCGAGCTGCAGAACAAGATGGCCGACCGGGGTGTCCAGCTGTTCGGCGGCTACGGCTACATGCGCGAGTACCCGATCGCGCGCGCGTTCGTGGACAGCCGGATCCAGACGATCTACGGCGGGACCACCGAGATCCAGAAGGAGATCATCGGCCGCTCGCTGGGCTTCTGACCGGCACGGCGTACGGCTGACGGGGTCAGCGGACCGCGAGCGACTGCTCGGGGACCAGCCGCACCGGCAGGGAGTCCAGTCCGAACACGATCGAGCGCTGCCGGAAGCCGAGGTCGGCGCCGGGCGCGAGCCGCAGGTCGGGGAACCGCCTGGCCAGGGCCGGGTAGGCGGCCCGCAGCTCCATCCGGGCCAGCTCGGCGCCCACGCACCGGTGGAAGCCGTGCCCGAACGCCAGATGGGGAACTGGTGCGCGGGAGCCGTCGAAGCGGTCCATCCCCGGACCCATCCGGCCGTCCCGGTCCGCGCCTACGAGATGACAGACGACCACGTCGGTCTTGGCGATCTTGTGCCCACCGAGCTCGAGGTCGCGCTTCGGGAAGCGGGGAAAGGCGACCTGGACGACGGTGAGGTAACGCAGCAGCTCCTCGACGACCCCGTCCACGCTTCCCGGGTCGGACGCGATCCGGGCGTAGTCCTCACGGTGCTCGAGCAGGACGGCGGTGCCGAGCGCGAGCATGCTGGCGCTGGTCTCGAGGCCGCCGGTGAACACGCCGTCAGCGAGTCCGCCGAGGTCGAAGTCGTTGATGCTGTCGCCGTGCTCGCGGATGATGTGGCCGATCAGGCCGGGCCCGGGGTCATGGCGCTGCTTGCGGGTCGCCTCCATCAGGAACTCGCGTGAGCCGGAGATGGCACCGAAGGAGCCCTGCCCGCCGTGGGTCACGTCGAAGCGGGCCGAGCCGAGCTGCCGGAACGTCTCGCGGTCCTCGTCCGGAAGGCCCAGCAGGTCGCAGATGACCAGGAACGGGACCGGGAACGCGAACGTCGGCACCAGGTCCACCGACCCCTCTCGGGCGGCCGCCGCCTCCACCTCGTCGAGCTGGCGGTCGATGATGTCGGCGACCAGCGGGCGCATCCGCGCCAACCGACGCATCGTGAACTCGGGGGTGAGCAGCTTGCGCAGCCGTGTGTGCTCGGGAGGGTCGGTGAAGCCGAGGCCCCCGATGTCGCCGTCCGTGGTCGAGCCGCGGCTGCCCATCATCGGCCGGATGTCGTTGCTGAAGCTGGTGGTGTCGGCGAGGACCTCTCGGGCCTCCTCCTGTCCGGTCACGAGCCAGATGTTCAAGCCCAGGAACGAGGTGAACTTGTGCACCGGATCGTGCTCGCGCATCTCGCCGAGCCGTGCCACCGGGTCCAGGCCGGAGCGGTTCAACGGCCAGGTCACCCAGTCGGGCACCTTGTCCAGCTTGGACAGGTCGATCGCGCCGCCGCCACCTGCCTTGGCCAGCAGCCGACGACGTACCCGGGTCTTGAGGTACGTCGTGAGGCGGGACACCCGGATCTCCTGTGCAGTCGTCGAGGTCGATGCGGCGGCATCGGAACCCGGACAGCCTAACTGCTGCGGCAGGCCGGATCGCCCAAGCCGTCCCGAGGCCAGGGAACAATCAGGGACACCCCTCGTCCTGCAATGCCCTGGACCGATCCTGGCTGGCGTGGAGCACTCTGAGGATCCTGATCTCGTCCACGCTCAAAGTGCGGTAGAAGACGCCGTACGGGAAGCGGCGCATGCGCGCCCGGCGGACACCGTGGACACCCTCGACTGGCCTTCCGGACAGCGGGAACATGCCCAAACGGTCGACGACGACCTCGAACTCGTCGCGAAAACCATCGGGAAGATCCGGATCGATCGCTGCATAGTGCTCGTACGCGGTCCGAAGGTCGTCGGCCGCCCTGGGCCGGACGACCAACCTCACGCGTCGGGCCACAACTCATGCCGAACCTCGCTCCATGGCCGGGCAAGCTCAGGATGGCGTTGGTCCTCCTCCAAAGCCTCGACCAGAAGCTGCCGCTCTCTTTCACTCGGTACGTAGACGGCCTCGCCGAAGTGTGTCCGGATCGCCTCCTGGATCACCTCGGAACGAGTCCTGTGCTCGAATGCGCGGGCACGCTCCACCAGGTTGTACAGCTCCTCGGGCAACGTGACCGCCACCTTGCGCACCGTCATGTCGACCTCCTCGGTATGACATCAGCATACCTCGATGTCGGGCGTGCGGCGTCACTCCCACTCGATGGTGCCGGGTGGCTTGCTGGTCACGTCCAGCGTCACCCGGTTGACCTCGGGGACCTCGTTGGTGATCCGGGTGGAGATCGTCTCGAGCAGGTCGTAGGGCAGCCGGGCCCAGTCCGCGGTCATCGCGTCCTCGGAGGTCACCGGCCGCAGCACCACCGGGTGCCCGTAGGTGCGGCCGTCGCCCTGCACGCCGACCGAGCGCACGTCGGCCAGCAGCACCACCGGGAACTGCCACACGTCACGGTCCAGGCCCGCCCGGGTGACCTCCTCGCGGGCGATCGCGTCCGCCCCTCGAAGGATCGCCAGACGCTCGTCGGTGACCTCCCCCACGATCCGGATCGCCAGGCCGGGCCCGGGGAAGGGCTGGCGCCACACCATGTCCGAGGGAAGCCCGAGCTGCTCGCCGACGAGCCGGACCTCGTCCTTGAACAGTGTCCGCAGCGGCTCCACCAGCTCGAAGCGGAGGTCGTCGGGCAGCCCGCCCACGTTGTGGTGGGACTTGATGTTCGAGGTGCCTGCACCGCCACCGGACTCGACGACGTCGGGATACAGCGTGCCCTGGACCAGGAAGGCGACATTCTCCCCCTGGTCGGTCAGGTCTCCGAGCACGTCGGCCTCGGCGGCCTCGAAGACGCGGATGAACTCCCGGCCGATGATCTTGCGCTTGCCCTCCGGGTCGCTGACCCCGGCCAGGGCCTCGAGATAGCGCTTGTGGGCGTCGACCACGTGCAGGCGTGCCCCGGTCGCCGCCACGAAGTCCCGCTCGACCTGTTCGGCCTCGCCCCTGCGGAGCAGTCCGTGGTCGACGAACACGCAGGTGAGCCGGTCGCCGATGGCGCGCTGGACCAGCGCAGCCGCCACCGCGGAGTCCACTCCCCCGGACAGGCCGCAGATGGCGCGCCCGTCGCCGATCTGCGCGCGGACAGCCTCGATCTGCTCCTCGACGATGTTCACCATCGTCCAGGTGGGCCGGCACCCTGCGATGTCGAGCAGGAAATGGGAGAGCACCTGCTGGCCGTGCTCGGTGTGCAGCACCTCGGGATGCCACTGCACTCCGGCGAGCCGGCGGTCCAGGTCCTCGAAGGCGGCGACCGGCGACCCCGCGGTGGCGGCCAGCACCGCGAACCCGCCGGGGGCGGCCACCACGCTGTCCCCGTGGCTCATCCAGACCCGGTGCTCGACGGGCAGTTCGGAGAGCAGCGTGCCCGGGGCGGAGACGTGCACCGGGGTGCGGCCGTACTCCGAGCGGCCGGTACGTCGTACCTCTCCACCGAGTGCCTGCGCCATCGCCTGGAAGCCGTAGCACATGCCGAACACCGGAACCCCGGCCTCGAAGAACGCCCCGTCGACATTGGGCGCACCCGGCTCGTAGACGGAGGAGGGCCCGCCGGAGAGCACGATCGCCTTCGGGCCACGCGCGAGCATCTCCGGGACGGGCATGGTGTGCGGCACGATCTCGGAGTAGACCTTCGCCTCGCGGACGCGACGCGCGATCAGCTGGGCGTACTGGGCGCCGAAGTCGACGACGAGTACCAGGTCGTGGTCGGTGCTCACGCTGCAGTGTATCGACCCGGATGATCCTCGTCCTATTGACGGACGCCCCCGCCCCTCAGGGTTAGCGTGAGCTCATGGGAGCAAGACGGGGATCCCGATGTGCCAGTGTCCTGATGTTCCTGTTGTCACTGGTGCTCGTGTCGATATTCGCCGGACCGACGGCTCACGCCGCCACGTACATCAGCCAGCATCGAGGGTTCGATGCCTGTTCGGCGCCGTCGAAGTCGCAGATGAGCACTTGGTGGACCAACTCGACGTTCTGGAATGTGTTCGTGTACCTCGGGGGCTCTAATCGGTCCTGCGGTCAGCCGAATCTCACGCCGTCGTGGGTGGACACGGTGAATTCGCAGGGCTGGCAGATCGTGTTCATCTGGGTCGGTCGGCAGATGCCGTACGGAAACTGTCAGACCAAGCAGCCCTACAACGACTACATCAGCCTGAACACGAGCACTGCGCACACCCAGGGTGTCAATGCTGCCCAAGATGCGGTCGCGGCGTTATCCGCGCTCAACGTGAGTATCTACGGTACCCCGATCGTGTACGACCTGGAAGGCTACAACGGCGGAAGCGGCTGCCGTGCCGCCGCGAAGTCATTCGCCAAAGGCTGGGCCGACTACCTGCAGCAGTACCCCGCCCAGAAGTCCGGAGTGTACGGGTCGGATTGCTCAAGCTACGTCGACGATTTCGCGCACGATGGCAACCCGCCTAACTTCATCTGGCCCGCCGCTTGGGGCAAGCCGAAGACGACCGAGCATATCCAGTGCATCTCCGACGGCCACTGGACGCATCATCAACGACACAAGCAGTACCGAGGCGGGCACAGCGAGACACACGGCGGAGTGACGATCTCCATCGATTCGGATTGCTCTGACGGCCCAGTATTCGGGACCCGAGGCAACGACTATGGAGGGCCGTGCGTGTGACGGCGACTCAAGAGGGACGCGGTCGGACAACTGTCAGCCATGCCAAGAGCCGACACGATTGGCGGGCGCGCTGCTTGGCTGGTCTGCTTGTCGTGCTGGCCCTCCTGGCCTCCTCGTGCGGTAGCCGCACCGGCGGTGTCCGTGAGAGCGAGCCACGGGCGTCTCAAGGCTCGACGACCTCCGGTCCGACCCCGGCTGCAGGGAACGGCCTTCGATTCAAGGGCCAGTCCACCAGCCTGGTGCCAGGGGCAGGGATCCACGTGCTCACCCGGTCCGGACTCCGCGGCGTAAGCCCGAGGAGCGCATCACCCCCGCGAGCCGTCCCGGTGCCGGCACCGTCGACGATTGCGGTCAGGTTCAACACCGTCAGCGACGGTTGGCTGGCTGCAGCCGTGCACGGTTCCATCGAGCTCTTCCGGACCTCGGACGAAGGGCGCCACTGGGCACTCGAAGGACAGCACTCGCTTCGTGACCCTCAGATGCAGGTAACCCCACCGGCCGGGGCACTCAGCGTGGCGACCGACGGGAATCATGTGCTAGTGCTGAACTCCGAGCCTTCGAGCTCGAACTTCTCCTTCGGCCGCAGTTTCAGCACTCCCGACGGGGGCAGGTCGTGGAGTGTCGCGCGCGCCCCCTCCGGTGGCTCGGTCAACTTCGCTGACGGCGTCTTCTGGTTGGTGGGGGGCCCACTGCACAACAAGCTCTTCAAATCCCAAACCGGCATCACCTGGTCGGAGGTGCACGTCTCGGTCGCTGACGAGACCTCGACCTTCGCCGATCCGGTCCAGACCGACATCGGGCTCGTCCTGCCTGTCACCATCCATAAGTCTGACGACACCAGCGTCCTGGCCCTCTATGTAAGCAGGGACAACGGCGCCACGTGGAGCGTGAACTCCAAGGTGCCTGTTCACGCGGCGACAGCACTCGGGGCGTCGCTGGCCCTCTCGGTGCAGGACGCAGGGACTTGGCAGACGGTAGCGACCGAGGGATCAAAGCTCTACTCCGGTAGCCTTCATCAGCCGGCGAAAGTGTCAATCGTCAGCCCGAATGGTCTCCCAGCACAGGTGGTGGGTTTGAGATTCACCTCCGCCGACAGAGGCGTTGCACTTGTCGACATCGGATCGTGCCCCAGCGGCAAGGCCTCGTGTCACGACACCGAAGAACTCGTCGGCACGACAGACGGCGGACAGACCTGGACGCCGATCGACGAGTGATCCGAAGGGCTCTCGCGGTGCGGTGGCGACTGCAACACACCGACCACGCGTTGCGCTTCGAGATCGTGTCTCCGTGCACGAAGCCAAGAGGTGGCATGCCGCTCGGATAGTCGACCCGCTGTAGCGGCTCGTGAGAATCCACTTGCTCTTTTTTCCGTCGCTCCCGTAACCACTGTGCGGGGCGGTCGTTGTGCAGGGCGGACCCGGTGCAATCTTGCTCCCTCCCGCACCGGGTCCGTGAGTCCGTGCGAGTGCGTGGACCTGTTCAGGGCCCGGCCACCTCCCTCCCCGGCCGGGCCCTGAGCCTTTCTTCAGGACTTCGCGACGATCCGAAACCGGAGAGCGCCCGGCGCCGAGTCCGGGACGGCGGGGCGCCGCGGGGCGACCGGGTCGATGCGGGAGTACGCCGAGCCGAGAGCCGGCCGTGGGTCCGGCTCCCCCTTGTTCGGCCAGAACGCCATCGCCCGTTCGGACTGTGCGGTGATCGTCAGGGAGGGGTTCACGCCGAGGTTGGCAGAGATCGCCGCGCCGTCCACCACGTGCAGCCCGGGGTGCCCGAAGATGCGCTGGAAGGGGTCCACCACGCCGGTCGCGGCCGACTCGCCGATCGGGCACCCGCCGATGAAGTGCGCGGTCAGCGGCCGGTTGAACGGCTCGCCGATCGACCCGCCGGGCGTCCCGCCGAGGAGCGTGGCGAGCCGGCGGACGGCCTCGTTGCCCGCGGGGATCCACGACGGGTTCGGAGCGCCGTGCCCCTGCCGCGAGGTCAGCCGGCGCCGGCCGGTGAGCGGATCGGCCTGGGTGAAGGTGGTGATCGAGTTGTCCAGGCTCTGCATGACCAGGGCGATCACCGCGCGCTCCGACCAGTGCCGGAGGTCGTAGAAGTCGCGCACGTTCCCCTTCTGCCGCCACAGCTCCCGCAGCCACGTGCGCCACCGCGGCCCGGCGCCGTCGCCGTCGGTGAGCACGGTCTGCAGCAGCGACATCAGGTTGCTCCCCTTGCCGTAGCGCACCGGCTCGATGTGCGTGTTCGGGTCAGGATGGAAGCTCGAGGTGATGGCCACACCCTGGCTGAAGTCGGTGCGCATGTCGGGGGCGATCGCGCCGAGGATCGACTCGGAGTTGGTGCGCGACAAGTACCCGAGCCGGCCCGACACGTGCGGCAGATGGCCCTCGTCGCGCATCCGGTGGAGCAGCCGCTGGGTGCCCAGCGCCGATGCGGAGAAGATCACCTGGTCGGCGCTCAGCGTCCGGGTCGCGGAACGCCGGCGCAGCTTCGCCTTGGTGAACCGCACCGTCACGGCGTACCCGCCCCCCGAGGACTCCGCACGTGGGCGCACGTCGGTCACCGTGGTCAGCGGCAGCACCCGTGCGCCGGCCTGCTCGGCGAGGTAGAGGTAGTTCTTGACCAGTGTGTTCTTGGCGTTGTGCCGGCAACCCGTCATGCACTCCCCGCAGCCCAGGCAGGTACGCCGTGCCGGACCTGCCCCGCCGAAGTACGGGTCGGCCACCGGCGCACCGGGCTCCTGCCCAGCGCCACCGAACAGCACTCCCACCGGAGTCGGGTGGAACGTGTCGCCGACACCCATCTCCGCGGCGACCTTGTCCATCACGTCGTCGGACGGGGTGCGAAGCGGATTCTCGACGACCCCCAGCATCCGCTTCGCCTGGTCGAAGTACGGCGCGAGCTCGGCCCGCCAGTCGGCGATGTCACGCCACTGCGGATCCTCGTAGAACGCCGCCAGCGGCTCGTAGAGCGTGTTGGCGTAGACCAGGGAACCGCCGCCCACGCCTGCGCCGGACAGGATCAGCGTGTCCTTGAGCGCGTCGATGCGCTGGATGCCGTAGCAGCCGATCCCGGGCCGGAACAGGAACCGCTTGACGTCGAAGGACGTGGCGGCGAAGTCGTCGTCGGCGAACCGGGCCCCGGCCTCGAGCACGCCGACCCGGTATCCCTTCTCGGTCAGCCGCAGCGCGCTGACCGACCCGCCGAAGCCCGACCCGATCACCAGCACGTCGAAGTCCACCCGATTCGTCCGCGGTCGCTCCGCGCGAGACGGACGCAGTTTCGCGGACGAATCGGGGGGGCGCGTCACGGGCGGCCCAGCCTGTTCATCAGCTTCAGGTTCGCCGTCATCATCCGGGCGTAGCCGCGGTCGCTCATCCCCAGCATCGGGGCGAACCGCAGAAGCCTCTGGGTGGCCACAGACTGGGTCTCCGTGTAGCGCAGCACGCCTTCCGCGCCCTGCCGGCGGCCGAGCCCGGAGCTGCGCATCCCGCCCATCGGCGCCTCGACGCTGGCGAACGTCGCGGCGTACGCCTCGTTGACGTTGACGGTGCCACATCTGATCCGGGCGGCGATCTCGCGCGCACGTCGCCCGTCGCGGCTGTAGACCGACGCGTTCAGGCCGAACTCGCCCTCGTTGGCGCGCGCCACGGCGTCCGCCTCCTCGCCGAACCGGTAGACGGACACCACCGGGCCGAACGTCTCCTCGCCGAAGCAGGCCATCTCCGGCCGCACGCCCTCCAGCACCGTCGGCTCGTAGAAGTACGGCGCGAGCTCCGGCCTGGCCTTCCCGCCGGTGAGCACTCGGGCGCCCTTGTCGCGAGCGTCGTCGACATGCGAGCTCACCGCAGCCAGCTGCTTGGCCGAGATCAGCGTGCCCATGTCGTTGCCCCATCCGATCCCGGGCGCGAACCGCATCGCCTCGATCCGGGCCAGGAAGCGCGCCAGGAACCGGTCGTAGACCTGGTCGGCGAGGTACATCCGCTCGGTGGACACGCACAGCTGGCCCGCGTTCGCGTACGACGCGCGCACCGCCCCTTCCGCGGCCCGGTCGAGGTCGGCGTCGTGCAGGACCAGGATCGGGTTCTTGCCGCCGAGCTCCAAGGAGCAGCCGATCAGCCGGTCTGCGCACTGGCGGCCGATCAGCCGGCCCGTCGCGGAGGACCCGGTGAAGCACACGTAGTCGGCGCGCCCCACGATCTCCGGCCCGAGGTCCGGTCCGGGACCGCCCACCACCTGCCACAGGTCGGCCGGGAACCCGGCCTCCTCGAGCAGGCGTACGCCGAGCAACGCGGTGAGCATCGTCTGCGCATCCGGCTTGTGCACGACCGCGTTGCCGGCCAGCAGTGCGGGAAGCCCGTCGCACAGCGCGAGCGTGAACGGGTAGTTCCACGGGGAGATCAGCCCGACCACACCCTTGGGGACCCGGTTCACCTCGACGCGGGTCAGGCCCGGCACCACGCCCCGCACGCGCCGGGTGTCCAGGTGCCGGCGCCCGGTGCGCCCGTAGTAGCGAGCCGTGAGCGCCACGTGCAGCGACTCGTCGAAGGCGTCCTTGCGGGCCTTGCCGGACTCCCGGCAGACCAGGTCGGAGATCTCCGGCTCGTGCGCGAGGACCACGTCGTGGAGCCTCAGCAGCAGCCGTTCGCGCTCGTGGACCGTCGTCCGCGCCCACTCCTGCTGGGCCTTGCGGGCCCGCGTGAACGCCTCGGCCACGTCGGCAGGGCCGGACTGCGGGATCGAGCCGAGCGGCGTGCCGTCCAGCGGCGAGTACGTCGGCACCGACTCCCCGGTGCTTGCCACGAGCCTGCCGGTCAGTCCGCGCACGTAGTCGGGCTCGAGCATGTCGGAGGTCGTCATATACCGAGGGTATGGCGCCTTTCGGAGCCTGACTACCCCTCGGTAACACGCGGTGCACGAGCGCGGCGGCGACGTAACCGAGATCACCCGGGGCACACAGGCCACGGCGCCGGCGGGAAGATCCCGCCGGCGCCATCGATGCCCTGAGTACCCCCGCGATGCAGGGACCGCCGGATCCCGAGCTATCCAGCCCTCCTACCCTCACCGGACGGCCGCTTATCCACAACCCACCGGTTTCGGCAACTTCCGAAGTCGGCAAAATCTCAGACGATGTCGGGAGCGCGGACCCGTGCCTCGTCGGCCTCCCGGTCGGTGGCCTCGCGCTGGCTCTGCCGCTCCGCCTCGACCCGGCGCAGGTAGTGGTCCACCTCGTCGTCGACGCGCTTCTGGTCCCAGCCGAGCGGGTCGGCCATCAGGTCCGCCGCGGGCCGGGCCGCGCCGACCCCGCGGTCGAAGGTCTCGATCGAGATCCGGGTGCGCCGGGTGAGGACGTCGTCGAGGTGCCGGGCGCCCTCGTGGGTCACCGCGTGCACGACCTCCGCGGCCAGGTAGTCCTCGGCTCCGGTCAGGGGGGCGGCGAGCTCGGGCCGCGCCGCGACGAGGCCGAGCAGCTCGTCCACGAGCCCGCCGTAGCGGCCGAGCAGGTGCTCGATGCGGGCCACGTGCAGCCCCGAGCCGCGAGCGAGGCTCTCCCGCTGGTTGCGCCGGGTCTCGAACCCGTCGGCGCCGACCAGCCGGACCCGCTCGGTGATCGAGGTCGGGACCGCACCGCCCAGCGAGTGCGCCGCCGCGTCGATCGCGGCCCTGCCCATCACCCGGTACGTCGTCAGCTTGCCGCCGGCGACCATCACCAGTCCGGGCACCGGCGTGACCACGGTGTGCTCGCGGGAGATCCGGCTGGTCGGCTCGGACTCCCCGACCAGCAGCGGACGGAGACCGGCATAGACACCCTCGACGTCCTCGTGCCCGAGCGGCTCGGCCAGCACCCGGTTGAGATGGCCGAGCAGGTAGTCGATGTCGGTCCGCGAGGCCGCGGGGTGCGCCTTGTCCAGGTTCCACGGCGTGTCGGTGGTGCCGACGATCCAGTGCCTTCCCCACGGGATCACGAACAGCACCGAGGTCTCGGTGCGCGTGATCAGGCCGGTCTCGGAGCGGATCCGGTCGCGCGGCACGACCAGGTGGATGCCCTTGCTGGCCTGCACGTGCAGGGCGCCGCGGCCCCCGACCAGCTCCTGGATGTGGTCGGTCCACACCCCGGCCGCGTTGACCACGACTCTGGCCCGGATCTCGATGCCGCGGCCGGTCTCCAGGTCGACCGCGCGTGCACCGGTCACGCGCTCGCCCTCGCGCAGGAACCCGACGACCTTGGTGCGGGTGGCGATGCGGGCCCCGTACGTCGCAGCGGTGCGCGCCAGCGTGGTCACCAGCCGGGCGTCGTCGACCTGCGCGTCCCAGTACTGGATCGCGCCGGTGAGCCCCTCGGTCTTGAAGTCGGGGGCGATCCGTCGGACCGCCCGCTTGGTCAGGTGCCGGTGCCGCGGCAGCCCGTTGCCGTGGCTGCCCCGCGAGCCCCCGCGCGCCATCGCGTCGTAGAGGGCCAGCCCGGCGCCGACGTACGGCCGCTCCCAGCCGCGGTGCGTCAGCGGGTAGAGGAACGGCACCGGCCGGACCAGGTGCGGCGCCAGCCGCGTGAGCAGCAGACCGCGCTCGGACAGCGCCTCGCGGACCAGCGCGAAGTCGAGCATCTCCAGGTACCGCAGACCGCCGTGGATGAGCTTGCTGGAGCGTGACGAGGTGCCGGAGGCGAGGTCGCGCTGCTCGAGGAGGCCGACCGACAGCCCGCGGGTGACCGCGTCGAGCGCGGTGCCGGCGCCGACGATCCCGCCACCGACGACGAGGACGTCCAGCTCCTCGCCCGAGACCAGAGCCTCCAACGCCGCCTCGCGCGCCTGCGG
>DASSKK010000102.1:0-89494 GCA_035690495.1 Nocardioidaceae bacterium
CCGGCGGGAACACACGGGTGAGCACACCCACCGAGACCAGGTCCGACAATCGACGATCCGACTCCGGCTTCTTCCAACCCGCACGCGGCATAGAGCCAAACTACACCAGTGTGACTCTAACTGAACGGTATTGGGGTTAGGGGGGGTTAGGGGTTCGAGTCCCCTTGGCTCCACCGCCGGTCGCCGCCCCTTGTCCGCTCCAGCTTGGGTCAAACGGCCGGGTCGGGCAGCAGCTCCCGCACCTCTTGCGCACAGCGGCAGGCGACGGCGATCTTGGCAGCCCACTCCAGCGCCTCCTCGCGTGAGGCCACATCGACGACCGCGAAACCGCCGATGACCTCCTTGGTCTCCGGGTACGGGCCGTCGGTGACCGTTCCGTCGGTGGCCACGATCCTCGCCCTCTGGCTCTCCAGTCCGCCGCCGAAGACCCACACCCCAGCATCCTGCGCCTCCTGGACCACCGCCTGCGCGGCCTTGGCCACGTCGGGCAGCTCCTCCTCGGGGAAGGTCATCGCGCCGTCGTCGAACGAGATCAGGTACTGCGTCATCTCATGACTCCTTGTTCCGGCGGCTTCGTCCGGCCGCCTCTCACCTGTTCTACGAACGCCTGGCCCCGGATCAGACAACTCTGCCAGAAAAGTCTCACGGTGATCTCGGCCGTCCTAGCCGCCGGGGGCGTGATGAAGGCAGCTCTTGTCGAAGCCGTTCGGGTCCGGCTGCGAAGTCCTGGTGTCCGGGGGCATGATCAAGACGTGGGCAGTCCAGGGCGGCGCGCATCCCTCGGTCGGGGTGCGTGGGTCCTGGTCGCTCTCGCGGCAGCCGCTCCCTCCCCGCTCGCGGGCTGCAGTGGAGCGACTCAGGCAGCGAACTCATCCGGGTCCACGACCGCATCCCGGACGGCGGCGTCGCCATCGCCTTCGGTGGTGCTCGGCAAGCGCTCGCACGAATCGCGTGTGCCTGTGCCGGGCTGGGCCGAGGAGGTCGTCCACGCCGGTGGTTCCGCGTACGTCGTCGGGTGGGGCTCCGACAACACCGGCGCACTCTGGCACCTCGATTCCGTCGGCCGACTGGACCCGCGGGCTGCGCCGCCGGGGATGCCCGGCAATCCCGGGATGGCGCCCAGGGGCGCCGTCCTCCTGCTCGCCTTCGGTGGCGCCGAGACCGGTCTGGCGATCACCGGGACCTCGAAGGACAACGGGCGGCGCGATCGCAAGGCCCTGTACGTGACCGACGACGGCGCACGCTCATGGACCCGGGTGGACCTGCCGACCAGCGAGCAACCACGTCAAGTCGCTATCGGCGGCGGAGCGGCCTACGCACTGACGAGCAACTGTCCCGCTGCGACCGCCCCCTGCGACCACGCCACCCTGTGGTCCATCGATCCGAGCGGTGCGGCTGCGCCACATACGTTCGACAGCTTGCCCGCCAGGACCCACACCTCCGGACCGATCGGCATCACCGCCTACGGGCCCGACGTCTGGGCGCTGCTGAACCTGGGCCATGGCCACGTCACCGCGTTGCGCTCCCGCGACGGCGGCCGGACCTGGCACCGGTTCGAGGCCGCAGACTGCATATGGGAGGTGCCGGTCGCGACCTCGGGGAACGTGTTGTGGGCGACGTGTGGCACGGGCATGCTCGACCACTCCACGCGTCAGAAGGGCGACGCCGCGCCGGCGGACGTGTTCTCAGACGTAGCCGGCACCTCCGACAGCGCCCTGCTTCCGCTGAGCGACAGCACGGCGTACGCCGTCATCGACGGCTCACACGGGACGCGCATCGAGCAGACCCGCGACGGCGGACGCACCACGACCGTCGTCGCCCCGATTCCACGACCGATCGCGCGGCGGGGTTTCCGGGCCACCTTCGTCTCCCCGCGAGTGGGCTACCTCGTCACCACCAACGGCGGTCAGGTGTACCGCACCGCCGACGGCGCCCACACCTGGCACAGACTGACCCCACCGCATGGGTAGTCGCCGCGCCAACCGGCGCACCGCGAACCGAAGCCATACGAACAGGCACTCGAGGTCTGGTGCCGGGCCGGCTCAGCCTGAGTCGGCGGAGTCGAGGGGGCAAGTGCCTGTCGGCGTGGCAGTCCTCGGATCCGTCGTCCTCAGCCACGTGAGCGGGCGGCGATCACGTCGCGGTACCACTCGAAGCTCGCCTTGGGCACCCGCTCCAGTGTCTCGTAGTCGACGTAGACGAAGCCGAAGCGCTTGGCGTACCCCTCAGCCCACTCGAAGTTGTCCAGCAGCGACCAGTGGTAGTACCCGCTCACGTCGACGCCGGCGCCGAGGGCGCGCAGCACCGCACGCAGGTGGCTGTCGACGTACCTGATCCGCTCCGGGTCGTGCACGGCGCCGCCCTCGACGACGTCCGCGGACGCCCGGCCGTTCTCGGTCACGATGATCGGCGCCAGGCCGGGATAGGTCTCGTGGAGCCAGGTCAGCAGCCGGCAGAGTCCGTCGGCGTCGACAGGCCAGCCCATCTCGGTGATCTCGTCGTCGGGCAGCAGCGGGGACTCGACGCCGATGTCGTCGACCCTGCGCCGCGCGGGGTCCTGCTCGCGGTGAGCCACCGCGCGGACCCGTGCCGGGAAGTAGTAGTTGACGCCCAGGAAGTCCAGCGGCGCCGAGGTGATGGCGAGGTCGCCGTCCTGGAGGAAGTCGAAGTCCACGTGCGGCCAGATCGCGCGCGCGTCCTCCGGGTAGCGACCGGTCAGCACCGGATCGGTGAACAGCAGGTTCGACAGCACCAGCGAGCGTCTGGCGGCGGCGACGTCCTCGGCGGCGTCGGTCAGCGGCGCGACCGGCTCCAGGTTGAGCGTCGCGCCGTACGCCGCGGCCGGATCGGCCGCCCGCATCGCGTTGACGGCCATGCCGTGCCCGAGCAGCAGATGGTGAGCGGCGGCGAGCGCAGCCGAAGTGTCGCGTACGCCGGGCGCATGCCGCCCGGTGCCGTACCCCAGGATCGAGGAGCAGAACGGCTCGTTGATCGTGATCCACCTCTTCACCCGGTCGCCCAGGCGCTCGTGCAGGGCGGTCGCGTAGTCGGCGAACCGGCGGGCGGTGTCCCGGATCGGCCAGCCGCCGGCGTCCTCGAGCGGCTGGGGCAGGTCCCAGTGGTAGATCGTCGCCACCGGGGTGATGCCGGCTGCGAGCAGCTCGTCGACCAGCCGTGAGTAGAAGTCGACCCCCTCCGGATTGACCGCACCACGGCCGTCGGGCTGGATGCGCGGCCAGGCGACCGAGAACCGGTAGGCGTCGACGCCGAGCCGCGACATCAGCGCGACGTCCTCGGTCATCCGGTGGTAGTGGTCGCACGCGAGGTCGCCGTTCTCGTCGCCGGCGACCTTGCCCGGGGTGTGGCTGAACGTGTCCCAGATCGAGGTGCCGCGGCCGTCCTCGTGCACCGCGCCCTCCACCTGGTAGGCCGCGGTCGCCACGCCCAGCTCGAACCCGCGCGGCAGCATGCCGGCCAGGTCGCGCGCCTGCGCGACGTCGGTCAGCGGTGGGGCGGTGGTGGTGCTCAGGTCTTCCACGGGTGACTCCTTGGTTGCCGACGTGCGAACGGACTAGGTATGTGTCTTCGCGGACTTCTCGAGGCGCAGCACCGCCACGCCGTACGGCGGGAGGGTGATCTCGGCGCCGAGTGGCTCTCCCTCGAGGGTCCGCAGCCCACCCCCGTCCGCGACCCGCGGTCGCACCTGGCGCTTGTCGTCGCTCTCGCTGACCAGCCAGACGAACGCGGTGCCGTCGTCGCGGACCATCCCGTCCACGAGCACGTCCGGCTCGTCGACACTGACCGGGCCCGTGGCCCGCGAGGCGACCGCGAGCGCGCGGTAGATCCGCCAGGTCGGCTCCGGGTTCGCGTGGGGGCGCGCGGCGCCGAGGTGTTCGAGCGGGTACGTGCAGAGCACGGCTGCCCCGGGGCCGTGCGCCTTGCGGACGATCGCCGGACGGCCGTGCCCGTCGACCGCGACCACCTCGCCGTCGACGACCTCCACCGGCAGGAAGGCGCGGTCGTGCGGCCCGCCGGCGACCGGGAACGCGAGCACCTCCCCGGCGGCGATGTCGCCGAGCGGGGCGAGGAACCGGAGCTCCAGCACTTCGTCCTCGATCGGGTTGTTCAGACCGTAGGACAGCGCGTTGCGCACCCCGAACAGCTCGGTGGTGCGGGTCCACCACGGGCCACGCTGCGTGCCGGTCGCCCCGGCGGCGTAGGAGACCCACACCGTCGCACCGTCGCCGGCGAGCTGCTCCAGCCGCAGCCAGGTGGGCGCGGTCAGCGCCTTGACCGACGGCACCAGGTAGAGACGGAAGCCGCCGGCCGGACCGTCGAGGCCGTCGGCCTCGCGCACGAACGACAGCGGGACGTCCGCCTCTCTGGCGGCGACGTGAGCCTGTTCGAGAGCGTCGAAGACGAACGGCCCGTCGGCCGGGTCGGTGAACGGGTGCGCGCCTTCGAGGTAGGACGGCACCACCAGCGCCGCGTCCCTGGGCAGACGACGGCAGCGGGTGAGGTCGATGCGCTGGAGCACCGAGGCGAAGTCGGCCATCTCGCGCAGTGTCGCCTTCGGGACGCCCTTGGCGTCGGTGAGGCCGAAGTGCAGCTCGAAGGGGTGATGACGGTAGGGATCCTGGGCGAGCAACGGGTCGAAGTCGGTGTTGTTCCAGGCGATCCAGCCGGTCGCGCCGGCGAGCAGAGAGGTGTGCAGCACCTGCCGGTAGTAGTGGGCGGCGTTCTCGTCGGAGGCGAAGTCCGACGAGCAGCCGAACTCCTCGAGGACGACCGGCCGGTCGGCGACTCCCGCCAGCTCGCAGACGAGGGCCGCCCGCAGGTGCTGGCGCACCACGTCGTCGCCCATCGGGTAGACGTGCGGGCCGATGAAGTCCACGAGGTCGCGGGTCCGGCGCAGCGAGAAGCCGTTGTCCCGGCCGGTGACCTCGCGTCCCCAGGTGCCGTCGCCGAGCGAGACCGGCTGGCTGCCGCCGCCGGCGCGGACCGCGGCGGTCACCAGCTCTGCCCAGGAAGTCACTGCCTCCTCGGTGGCCGATCCGCCGTAGATCGGCATCTCGTTGCTGACCAGCCAGCCGCTCACCGCAGGGTGCGCGTGGAAGCGCTCGACCATGGTGCGGATGAACCACGCCTGCCGGGCCACCAGCCACACGTCGGAGTAGAGATCTCGATCGCCCCGCCAGGCGGGATCCCAGTTCTCTCCGGACATGTGTCCGACCAGGAACGTCGGCACCGTGGTGAGCCCGCTCTCCCTGTGCGCGTCGAGGAAGTCGGCGAACCGCGCGGTCAGCTGCTCGTCGATCCGATGGGGCGCGGGCATGAAGTCCGGCCAGTAGAAGAAGGACCGGGTCATGGTCAGCCCGTGCTCGGCGAGCACGCGCAGCTCAGCGCGGACCACCGCCGGATCGTAGGAGCGCCACATCAACGGTCCGCCGGTCCGTGACCAGAAGTTCGCGCCCAGCCATCCCACTGTGCTGGACAGTTCGCTCGGTCGCTCGCTCGTACCCCGCTCGGCTCCGTCGTTCACTTGACCGCCCCCGAGGTCAGGCCGGCCACCAGGTAGCGCTGCAGCAGCAGGAAGCCGACGACGACCGGGACGCTGACCACCAGGGATGCGGCCATCACCTGGTTCCAGTACACGTTGATCTGGGTGGAGTAGTACTGCAGCCCGATCGAGAGCGTCTTGGTGGAGTCGTTGGTCATCACCGAGGCGAACAGGATCTCGCCCCACGCGGTCATGAATGCGTAGACGGCCACCGCGACCACGCCCGGACGCGCCGCCGGCAGGACGACCCGGAACAGCGCCCCCAAGTCGCCGGTGCCGTCGACCTTCGCGGCGTCGTCGAGCTCGCGCGGGATCCCGTCGAGGTAGCCGGCCAGCATCCAGATCGAGAACGGCAGTGTGAACGTGAGGTAGGTGAGGATCAGCCCGAGCCGGGTCTGGTAGAGCGCGTCGATGCCGAGGGTGTTGTCGATGTTGACGAAGATCAGGAACAGCGGTAGCAGGAACAAGATCCCGGGGAACATCTGGGTGGAGAGCACCGTGCCGGTGAACACGCGCCGGCCGAAGAAGGTGTACCGCGACACGGCGTACCCCGCGAAGATCGCCACGATCACGCTGAACACCGTCGACAGCGAGCAGACGATCAGGCTGTTCGCGAAGTAGCGGGCCAACGGGACGGTGGTCCAGATGTCCACGAACGGCTCGAACGTCGCCTGGGTGGGCCACCAGTGGAAGTCGCCCTGCACCTCCCCGAGCGGCTTGACCGCGCTGCTGATCATCACGTAGAGCGGCACCAGCGTGAACACGCCGAGGAAGCCGACGACGACCCAGCGGAAGATCCGGAACGAGACGGCCTCACGCACGACGCGCCCTCCTGCCTGCGATGAGGAACCACACGACGGTGCACAGCAGCAGGAACAGCAGCAACAGCACCGACATCGCGGAGCCGAGACCGAAGTTCCAGTTCACGAACGAGTTGGCATAGATGTGGATCGAGATGATGTCGGCCTGCTCGGGAGCGTTCGCGCCGAACAGCACGAACGGCGTGTTGAAGTCGTTGAACGTCCAGAGGAACAGCATCAGCACGAGTACGACGTTCACCGGCCGCAGCATCGCCATCGTGATGTAGCGCGACTGCCGCCACACACCGGCACCGTCGACCGCCGACGCGTCGTACAGGTCGTCGGGGATCGACTGCATGCCGGCGGTGAGCATCAGGAACGCGAACGGCCAGGACCGCCAGATCGCCACGACCGCCATCGCGACGAACGCGTTGTTGCCGATCAGCCAGAACGACGGGCTGTCGATCAGGTGCAGGTTGCTCTGCAGGATGTGGTTGATCAGGCCGTTGTCACGCTGGAACATGAAGCTCCAGGTGATCACCCCGGCGTAGATCGGCAGCGCGTAGGGCACCAGGAACAGCGTGCGCAGCCCGCCGCGGCCGCGGAAGCTGCGTTGCAGCACCAGCGCCGCCGCCATGCCGAGCACCCAGGAGACGCCGACCACGATCACGGTGTACACGATCGTGATCAGGAACGAGTGGAGCAGCTCCTGCCCGATGGGCCCGTTGAAGTCCAGCGCGATCCGGTAGTTGCCCAGGCCGACGAACGGGGCGCTCGACCAGTTGCGGATGTAGAACTGGGTGAGCCCGATGAAGCTCATCACGATCCCGACGACCATCGGGATGATGTGGATCAGCAGCTCGAGCAGCACCGCCGGAAGCACCAAGAGGTACGGCGTCAGGTGCGGCCGGGATCGCAGCAGGCCACCGAGCCGGCGTCCCGGGGACGGTGGTGTCCCCGGGACGCGTGGCCTTGCCGGCCGCTCGATCTGCGCTGTCACGTTGACCTTCCGAGTCGGTCAGGATGAGGCCATCTTCGCCTGTGCCTCGGCCAGCGCCGACTTCACGTCCGCGGAAGTGACCTGCTTGCCGGTCGCGGCCTGCGCGATCAGGGCCGCCACCGCGTTGCCGACGTTGGTCTCGTAGGCCGCCTCGGCGGGGACCAGCGGCAGCGGCTTGGCGCGGTTCTGGAGGATCGAGGCGAACACCTGGGCCTCGTGCGCCTTGGGCGTGAAGTTCACCGTGCCGCCCTTGTTCACCGGCAGGGCCGTGAACGGCTGGTCCAGCTTCTCCTGCACGGCAGGACTGGTGAGGTACTTCACCAGCTTCAGTGCGCCGGCCTTGTTGTCGGTGTTCTTGAAGATCGACAGGTTGATCCCGGCCACGAAGCTCGCCACGTCGCTGGCCGCGTCGCTGGGAGCGGGGATCGGCACCACGCCGTAGGCGTCGGGGTCCATCCCGTCGGCCTGCAGGGTGTTGTCCGCGTTGTTCTGGCTCATCAGCATGGCGGCCTTGCCCTTCGCGAAGTCGCCGGGCGCCTCGGGGCCGTTCTTGTACTGCGCGCTGCTCGGGTTGACCACGCCGTCTGCCATCAGGTCGACGTACTGCTTCACACCGGCGACCATGCCCGGGGTGGTGAACTGGGGCTTGCCGCTCGCGTCGAACGGGTCGGCGCCGTGCTGCTCACCGAAGATGTAGGCGAAGTGCACGCCCTCGGTGTAGCTGCCGCCCTCCATCGCCATCCCCCACACGCCCTGGTCGGGGTGCGTGAGCTTGTGCGCGTCGGAGACCAGCTCCTCCCAGGTGGTCGGTGGTTGCAGGCCGGCGTCGGCGAACATCTTCTTGTTGTAGTACAGGCCGTAGACCAGCCCGAGGTAGGGCACCGAGGTCGGCGGCTTGCCCTTCATCCCGCCGGTCGCCAGGGCCGCGTCGACGAAGCGCTGCTTGCCGCCGATCGCCTGGAACTCCTGCTGGCCGAACGGCACGAACGCGCCGGTCGCCTGCAGCGACGGTGCCCAGGTGTTGCCGATGTTGAGCACGTCGGGGCCCTTGCCGCTGGTCGTCGCCGCCAGGATCTTGGTGTACAGGTCCGGCCAGCCGATCACCTGCAGCTTCACCTCGATCCCGGTCTTCTTCTGGAAGTCCTTGAGGATCGGCGTCAGGTCCTTCCGGTCGTCGGCCAGCGAAGGCGCCTGGTTGCTGGCCCAGTAGGTCAGCGTCTTGTCGCTGGCACTCGACCCCCCGTTGCTGCTGCCGCACGCCGCGGTCGTGGCCGCCACCAGGACGGCGACCGCGGCCGTTGCCACCACTCGTCGTTTCACAGCCCTCACCCTTCGCGGTTTCGGCTCGCCCGGCCCTCGTCGGACGACGTTGTGGCCATCGAATCACTTATCCGGTTAAGTTGCTAGACCTTCCGCTGACGAACTTTTCGGGCGGGAGGCGCTCAGCGGCGGGCCGGGGCGGTGCTCGCACGGACCACCAGCTCCGAGGCGGCCACCTGCACCAGCCCTCGGTTGGTCCCCTCGACGAGGTCGAGCAAGGCGTGCGCCGCGGCGGCGCCGTAGGCCAGGTTGTCGCGGCGCAGCGCGGTCAACGGCGGCCGCACCAGAGTTGCCAGCTGGGAGTCGTCCCAGCTGAGCACCGAGACATCCGCGGGCACCGACAGTCCTGCCTCGTGCACGGCGCCGAGCCCGGAGGCGGTCATCACGTCGCTGCCGTAGATGATCGCGGTGGGACGGTCCGCCGGGGCCTGCTGCAGCAGGGCCGCGGTCTGCGTGGCGGCGGTCGGCCCGGTGTACCCGCACTCGACAGTGGTCACGTCGACCCCGCGCTTGCGCGCGGCACGGCGTACGCCGCGGCGTCGGGACCGCTCGTGGACGAACTCGGTGGGGCCGGACAGGTGCGCGATGCGTCGGTGGCCGAGCTCGTGCAGATGAGCCACCACCCGCTCGGAATCGGCGGAGTGGTCGGTCCACAACGACGGCATCTCCCACGACCGCAACGGTCCGCCGCACAGCACCGCCGGGATCTGCATCTGCTCGATCGGCTCGATGCGCGGGTCGCGGAACCTCTCGTCGATCAGGATGACGCCGTCGATCCGGCGCTCGCCCCACCAGCGGCGGTACGTGCGGATCTCCTCGTCGGGATGGTCGCCGATCACCCGCAGCAGCAGGCTGGAGCCGCGTTCGGCGAGCACGGTCTCCACGCCGGCGAGCAGGTGCACGAAGAACGTCTCCAGGGTGAGCAGCTCGGGCGGGCGCGACAGCACCAGCCCGACCACGCCGGTCCGTGCACCGGTCAGCGCACGTGCGCTGCTACTGGGGTACCAGCCCATCCTGGTGGCGGCGGCGAGCACACGCTCACGGGTGTCCGCGCCGACCCCGGGAAGTCCGTTGAGCGCGTAGGAGACCGCGGCCTTCGAGATGCCGAGGTCGCGGGCGATGTCGGAGATCGACACCCGCGCTGCGGCGGCCGGGGACTTCGAGGGGGAGCTCACGCGCCGAAGTCTACTTATCCGTTTCAGTGGCCTGGCGCGGTTTGACAGACTCGCCGCATGTTCCTGCTGCGCACGCCTGACGACCGCTTCGCCTCCCTGCCCCATCTCGACGGTCCGCTCGGGAGCCCGTCCTACGCGGAGGTCCCCGACGGTGACGGCGGGGTGCTACGGATGGCGTACGTCGACGCGGGACCCCGCGACGGACCGGTCGCGCTGCTTCTCCACGGCGAGCCGAGCTGGTCGTTCCTCTATCGCAAGGTGATCTCGGTGCTCGTCGCGGCGGGCATCCGTGCGGTGGCACCCGACATGGTCGGCTTCGGGCGCTCAGACAAGCCGGTGTCGGCGGAGGACCACAGCTACGCCAATCACGTGGAGTGGATGCGCGCGCTGGTCTTCGACCATCTGGGTCTGCGCGACGCGACGCTGGTCGGACAGGACTGGGGCGGCCTGCTCGGGCTGCGCCTGGTCGCCGAGCACCCGGACCGTTTCGCCCGCGTCGTCGCCGCGAACACCGGACTCCCCACCGGCGACGTGGACATGCCACCGGTGTGGTGGCGCTTCCGGGAGGCGGTGGAGCGCGCACCGGAGCTCGACATCGGGCGCTTGGTGCAGTCCGGGTGTCTGCACCCGATGACCGAGCAGGTGCGCGCGGCGTACGACGCCCCGTTCCCCGACGAGCGCTACAAGGCCGGGCCGCGAGCGATGCCGGCGCTGGTGCCCACCCGGCCCGACGATCCCGCCTCGGCAGACAACCGCGCGGCATGGCAGACGCTGTGCTCCTGGCCGAAGCCGTTCCTGGTGGCATTCAGCGACAGCGACCCGATCACCCGCGGGATGGCGCCGATCCTGCGGAGATCGATGGCCGGCGCGGCACGTCTGGACCACCCGGTCATCGAAGGCGCCGGACACTTCCTGCAGGAGGACGCCGGCGAGCGGCTCGCAGACGTGGTGGCAACGTTCATGACGGGCAACGGAACGTAGTCTGGACTGGTGCTCCGGGTCCTGTTCTCACCGCGCCTGCTCGGCCTGCACGCGGCCGCGCTGGTGGCGGTCGCTGCCGCAGTACTCCTCGGGCTGTGGCAGTACGGCGTGTGGCAGGGCCACCGCACGGACCAGGCCTCGGTGCTGGCGCACGCCGCGCCGGTGACCCTGCGGAGCGTGCTCGGGCCGGACTCGGCGTTTCCAGCCGACGGGGTGGGCAGACCGGTCCGGTTCACCGGCCGTTGGATGCCGCAGGACACCTTGTTCGTCTCCCACCGCCCTTCGCGCGGACGCATGGGGGTCTGGGCGGTCACCCCGGTGGCGGTGTGCTCCACCGGTTCGACGGCGTCCGCGCCGGACTGCGGACGGGCTTCGGCGATCCTCGTCGTGCGCGGCTGGGCACCCAGCGTCGGCGCGGTGCCGGCTGCACCCCGTGGGACGGTGCGCGTGCAGGGCTGGCTGCAGCCTGGCGAAGGCTCCGGGCCCCCCGACCCGGATCCGGCGGACCGTGTGCTCACCGCGCTTCGAGTGCCGGACGCGATCGGTCACGTCGACCGGGACCTCTACGGCGGCTATGTGATCGCGAAGGCGAGCTCTCCCCAGCCGGCGGACCAGAGCAGCCTCACCCCCGTGACGCCGGAGTCGCTCCCGCAGCCCTCGGAGTTCACGGGGCTGCGCAACCTGCTCTATTCGCTCCAGTGGTGGGTGTTCGGCGGCTTCGCGGTGTTCTTGTGGTGGCGCTGGACCCGCGACGCGCTCGCGCAACGCGACAGTGCCGATGACGGTTCCGAGGAAGGCCCGTCGCAGGAGTTGCGCGGCGCGGACCCGGACGGTCGCCGCGGGCGCGTCGAGGACGCTGAGGTAACTTCGAGAACGTGAGAGCCACGTTCAACGTCTACCGGGTGCTGGCCACCATCGTCGGCATCTCCATCATCATCTTGATCTTCGTGGCGCTCCCGCTCAACGAGCTGCACCGCCTGAACCCCGCGTGGCTGCCGGTGGGCAGCAACGCGCAGCAGGTCGGCGACGCGATCAACAAGTACCTCGGCACCGCCCACGGCTTCATCTACATCGGTTTCGTGTTCGTGGCGTTCGCGCTGTCGCGGATGGCCAAGTGGAGCATCGGCTTCACGATCGTCAGCCTGATCTGCGGCACGATCCCGTTCCTGTCCTTCTGGGCCGAGCTCCGCGCGATCCACCAGACGCGGCCGCTCCTCGGCGAGGATCAGCGCAGTCCCCGCGCGCCCGTCTCCGGCTGAGCGCGGCTGTCCGTGGCGCACACCGCGTTCGTCCTCGGCGGCGGTGGCCTGCTGGGGGCCGCCGAGGTGGGCATGCTGCGTGCCTTGTTCGAGACCGGAGTGCGCCCCGACCTGATCCTCGGTACGTCGGTGGGTGCGCTCAACGGCGCGCTGGTCGCCGCGCATCCGGGTCCTGACGTCGTGGACCGGCTCGTCGCGCTGTGGCTCCGTGCCGCCGCCGGGCGGGACGTCTACGGCGACGGGCCGGTCAAGCAGATGACCCGCGCCGTCCGCACCGGCACACATCTGTACTCGAGCCGGCCGTTGCGCAACCGGCTGGCCGCCGAGCTCGGGGAGCGGACCTTCGCCGACCTCACGGTCCCGTTCCAGTGCTGCGCGGCGAGCATCGAACGAGCCTGCGAGCACTGGTTCACGACCGGGCGGGTGGTGGACGCGGTCGTGGCCAGCGCCGCCGTACCAGGCCTGCTCGGACCCGCACTGGTCGACGGGGAGCACTACCTGGACGGCGGCATCGTCAACTCCATCCCTGTCGGCCGGGCGGTCGAGTGCGGAGCGAGCAGGATCTTCGTGCTGCACGTGGGCCGCGTCGACCGGCCGTTGCGGCCACCGACGAAGCCGTGGGACGTGGCCAGAGTGTCGTTCGAGATCGCCCGCAGGCACCGCTTCCACAAGGAGATGGCCGACCTGCCGGACTCGGTGGAGGCGTTCGTGCTGCCCACCGGCGCCTCCTCGAGCAAGGACGACAGCCTGCTGGCCTACCGCGACTTCCGCGCCGTGACGCGACGCATCGACACCGCCTACGCGGCGTCGGCGACGTACCTTCGGAACCGGCTGTGAGGGCGCTCGCGCGCCGGGTGGTCCTGGCGTGCGTGATGATCGCCATGACGATCCTGCTGTGGGCGGCCGCACCGCTGCTGCTGCTCGGATCGGCGCTGCTCTCACCCGTGGTCTCCGGCCGGATGCGGCCACTGCGGCTGACCTTCCTGGTGCTTCTGCACGTGCTCGCCGAGACCGTGCTGCTGGTGGAGATGGCCGGCCTGTGGCTGGCCTCCGGGTGCGGGGTCGCGATCCGGCGGCCGTTCTACGAGCGGATCCACTACGACCTGGTGCAGACCTATCTGGCCGGGTTCTTCGCGGTGGCCCGGTGGGTGCTGAACCTGAGCGTGGCCACCGAGGGCCCGGATCCGGACGCGACCCCCGGCGAGCCGCTGCTGGTGTGCTGCCGGCACGCCGGGGTGGGGGACTCCTTCACGCTGATCTACGCGCTGATGCACTGGTACGGCCGGGAGCCGCGAGTGGTCCTCAAGGACAGCCTCGCCTGGGATCCCGCGATCGGGATCATGCTGAACCGGCTGCCCAGCCGGTTCCTGTCCAGTCGTCCACGCGCCGGTGAGGACCTGGAGACCCAGGTCGGCGAGCTGGCGCGCAACCTTGACCACAACGACGCGTTCGTGATCTTCCCCGAGGGCGGGAACTTCACCCCACGTCGTCGGCAACGAGCGATCGACCGGCTGCGCAAGCTCGGACTGGAGCGGATGGCCCGCCGCGCCGAACGGATGCGTCACGTGGTCGCGCCCCGGCCCGGAGGGCTGCTGGCGGCCCTCGACGCGGCACCCGACGCGGACGTCGTCCTGGTCGCCCACACCGGGCTGGACCACCTGGTCACCGCCGCCGACCTGTGGCGGGAGATGCCGATGGACAAGCAACTGGTGATGCGCTGGTGGCGCGTCGCGCGTGAGGACATCCCGACCGACCGCGACGACCGGATCGACTGGCTGTTCTCGTGGTGGGAACGCATCGACGCGTGGATCGCCGAACGGGAGGCGAAGACCACTGGAGCGTCACCTGCGGGACGCCGGGCTACTCCTTCGTGACGTCGGTCTCCTCGGCCGGCTCGTCCGGAGTGGTGGCGGCGTGCGGCTCCGCCTCCGCGTCGGCCGCGGCGACATCGGGCGTGGCCGCGCCGGCATCATGAGCCCGGTGAGACCCGGTCGTGGCGTCGTCGGCCGGGCTCGCCGGAGCCGGCGGTGGGGGCGGTGTGTAGGAGGACTGCCACGCGGTCGTCGGCTCACGGTCGGACAGCTTCTTGGCGATCGCCGCGACCAGACCGCCGAGACCGAGGACGAACAGCAGGTTGCGCAGCCGGTGGCGCTTGCGCGGCGCTTCGGCCTCGCCCTTCAGCGCCGCCAGCGCGGCCTTGCCCCGGCGCCGGCCCTCGGCCCGCGCGTCCTCGGTGGCCTCGTCGGCGGCAGCGATCGCCGCCGAAACGGCCGGGATCACGTCGCGGTTGAACCGCTCCCGGGCCTCTGCGACGTACGGGCCGGCCTTGTCGCGGGCGTCCGCGAGCATGGGCCCCGCCTTGTCGCGGGCGTCGGCGAGCATGGGTCCGGCCTTGTCGCGGGCGTCGGCGAGCATGGGTCCGGCCTTGTCGCGTGCCTTCTCCACGTGAGGTTGCAATGTGGTGGCGATGTCGGTGGCGCGCTCACGGAACTTCGTGCTCTTACCCATGGTCGGCGCTTCCTCTCGTCTCGTGGCCCTGCACTGAACAGTCTGCTCTGATCGGGACCGCTCGGATCGGCACTGCCCGACTCGTCGACTGTGCCCGGTCTCGATGCTGATCATGCCCGCAACGGCCTGCAGATCAAACCCCGGGCGGCACGGTCTTGCCTCACGTGACAGGATCGAACCCTGTGACCACACCGAGGGAGAGGCGGCTGTTGTGGCCGAGACGTTCGCGACCCTGAAGACCACCAAGGGCGACATCGTCCTGCGACTCCTGCCCGACCATGCCCCCGCGACGGTGGAGAACTTCCTCGGCCTCGCCGAGGGCACCAAGGAGTACACCGACCCGAAGAGCGGCCAGCAGACCACCGGCAAGTTCTACGACGGGCTCACGTTCCACCGCGTCATCGACGGCTTCATGATCCAGGGCGGCTGCCCGCTCGGCACCGGCACCGGCGGTCCCGGCTACCAGTTCAAGGACGAGTTCCACCCCGAGCTGTCCTTCGACAAGCCCTACCTGCTCGCGATGGCCAACGCCGGCCCCGGGACGAACGGCTCGCAGTTCTTCATCACCGTCGCCAGGACCCCGCACCTGAACCGCCGGCACACGATCTTCGGGGCCGTCGAGGACGAGTCCAGCCAGGCAGTGGTGGACGCCATCGCCACCACGGCGATCGGCGGCGGCGACCGGCCCGTCGAGCCGGTGGTGATCGACCAGGTCGAGGTGGATCGCCGCTGAGCAACCCGATCCCGCCCGGGGCTCCCGAACCACCCGAGCCGTCCCCGACCTCGGCCCCGGTCTGCTACCGGCACAAGAACCGCGAAGCGCACATCCGCTGCCAGCGGTGCTCCCGGCCGATCTGTCCCGACTGCATGCGCACCGCGTCGGTCGGCTTCCAGTGCCCGTCCTGCGTCAGCGAGGGCTCCAGGTCGACCCGCTCGGGGCGGACGGCGTACGGCGGACTGCGGCCCGGCAACCCTGCGCGCACCTCCCAGGTGCTGATCGCGATCAACGTCGCGGTCTGGATCCTGATCACCGCCACCGGCGGCAACCGCAGCGCCTGGGTGCTGCGGCTGGCGCTGCTGCCCGTGCACGGCACCGCCCTGATCGGGGGAGTGCCGGAGTCGTTCCCCGGCGTCGCCGACGGGGCCTACTGGCAGCTGCTCACCTCGATCTTCACCCACGTCGAGATCTGGCACATCGGCTTCAACATGGTCGCCCTGTGGTTCCTCGGTCCCCAGCTCGAGGCGGTGCTGGGCCGGGCCCGCTTCCTGGGCGTGTACCTGCTCGCGGGACTGACCGGCAGCGCGGCGGTCTACTGGCTGAGCGGGGTACACACGCCCACGCTCGGCGCCTCAGGCGCGCTGTTCGGCCTGATGGGCGCGTTGCTCGTGGTCGTGCTCAAGGTTCGCGGCAACCCGAGCCAGATCCTGATGTGGATCGGGCTGAACTTCCTGTTCACGTTCCTCGGCCGCGGCTTCATCTCCTGGCAGGGCCACCTCGGCGGCTTCGTCGGCGGCATCCTGGTCACCCTGGTGTTCGCCTACGCCCCGCGTCCGCACCGCACGCTCCTGCAGGCGCTCGGCGCGGGGGCGATCGCCGTGCTGATCGCGCTCGCCGTGGCCGCCCGCACCCTCGTGCTCACCTGAGGACTCATCCACATTGGGGACAACCCCTGTGGAGAATCCCAGCCGTGTAATTCCACCCCGATTCGTCCTCGGTCGCCCCGCCTGGACCACCCGCAAAACCGCGGACGAATCGGGGTGCTACTCCCAGTGGGTGGCGTAGACGAAGCCCACGGCCATGAAGCCGATCCCCACGACGAGGTTGTAGTTCCCGAGGTTCTTCATGAGCGGGATGATCTGGTCCTGGGCGGTGATGTAGAACAGAACGATCCAGGCCAGCCCGATGATGAAGCAGCCCAGCATCGCGACCACCACCCCGCGACCGCGACCGAGCGGGGTCGCCGGGTGGGCGGCGACGGTGAGGCCCAGGAAGATCAGCACCCAGCCGATCAGGAAGTTCCAGCGGCCCAGGTCTGCCATCCAGGCCCAGGTGCTGCCTCCGTCGGCGCCGATGTTGATGTAGACCGCCATCCAGGCGATCCCGAGCGCGACGAGGAACGCCGCGACTGCGGTGCGTGTCGGGGAGACCCGGACGTCGGCGGCGGTCTGCTTGCCGGCGCGGCTGGGGCTGGTCTGCGGCACGATCTCTCCTACGGATGGGCGCGATGTCTGGGCTAGCGTAGTCGGCGTCCCCACCTCCGCACGAAAGGCCCGCAGATGGCCGACCGCCGCCCCCGAGGCTCCAGGGCGCCGCTGCCCTGGCGGCTGCTGGTGCCCGCGGTCTTCCTGGTGGCCGGCGGTCTGTTCGTCACCAGCGCGGTCAGCTCGGGGGGCACCGACCTAAGGGCCGGCAGGTACGACGACCTGGACGGGCTGGCCAACGCGCAGCGGAACGACCTCCAGCAGCTGCGCGACAAGGCCGCGACGCTCACCGACCAGGTCAACAAGCTCTCCGCAGGCCTGGGCAAGGGCGTCAGCGCCAAGGTCGAGAAGCGGGCGCAGGCGCTGCGGGGCCCTGCGGGGCTGACGCCGGTGCACGGGCCGGCCGTGACGATCACCCTCGACGACGCGCCGAAGAACGTCCAGCAGGCGTCCGACGTCGACGTGAGCCAGCTGCTGGTCCACCAGCAGGACATCCAGGCGGTCGTCAACGCCCTGTGGGCCGGGGGTGCGGAGGCGATGACCATCCAGGGACAGCGGGTGGTCGCCACCACCGGCATCAAGTGCGTCGGCAACACCGTGGTCCTGCACGACGTGCCCTACTCGCCGCCGTACGTCATCTCGGCGATCGGCGACACCGAGCAGATGCTGGAGCGCGTCGACACCGATCCCTACATCGCGATCTACCTGGAGTACGTCCAGTCCCAGAAGTACCAGCTCGGATGGGACGTGCAGACCCAGCCGGACCTGCGGATGCCTGGGTACGACGGCTCCACCGAGCTCAGCTATGCACGCCCGGCGGGCGGCGCACCTGGCGGCTCACCGCAGAGCGACAAGTAGGCCGGCCTTCGGGTCGGTCACTGCTCGTCGCCTGACGCTGAGGAGCTCGGCAGCGTCGGCAGCGTCGGGCTCGGTGACTCAGACTGGGTCGGAGTCTCGGTAGGTGTCGGCGTGTTCGTAGGGGTCGGCGGCGGCTCGTAGCTCGACACCGTGATCGTGACCGTGTAGCCCTTCGGCTCGGTGGTGCCGCCCGGTGGGCTCTGCTTGAGGACCTCGCCCTTCTTGGCGACCGTCGTGGAGTCGTAGACCACGTCGACGTTGAACCCACGGCGCTTCAGTGCGCTGGTGGCCTCCTTCTGGCTCTTGCCGACCACCACCGGGACGCGGTGCGGGCCGGTGGAGTAGTAGACCTTGACCAGCGACCCCTTGGTCACCCTGGTGGCCGGGCGGGGGTCGGTGTCGACCACGGTGTTCCTCGGCTGGTCGGCCTGCTGCTTGACCAGCCTCACCCGCAGACCGCGGGCTGAGATCTGCTGCGCGGCGTTCTTCTTGTCGATGCCCAGCACGTCGGGGACGATCACGTTCGGCTTGCCGGTCGAGATCACCACGTCGACGGCGCCACCGGGGTCGAGCATCGCCAGCCGGCCGGGATCCTGGCTGATGATGTGGCCCTTCTTGGTGTCCGAGGACGCCTTGCTGGTGACGTCACCGAGCTGCAGTCCCGCTGCCTGCAGCTGCCGGTCGGCCTGCGTCTTGGTCATCCCGATGACCGAGGGCACCGCGGTCTGGTTCGGCGCGGACTTGAACAGCATCGGTCCGACGATCGCGGCGGCGACCAGCAGCGCCACCACGCCGAGCGCCAGCAGCACCAGCGGCCACCGCTTGGGACGGTTGTCCTCGTCGTCGTGGTCGGAGCCGTCGAAGATCGTCGTGGCGTCGTCGACCGCCTCCGCTGCGCCGGCGCCTGCGACGAAGGCGGGGGCCACGACCGGCTTGCCGGCGAGGAACCGCTCGATGTCGGCGCGCATCGCCGACGCGCTCTGGTAGCGGTCCTCAATCCGCTTGGTGAGCGCCTTCATCACGATCGCGTCGATCTCGGGGGACAGCTCCGGGTCCAGGGAGGAGGGCGGGGCGGGCTCGTCGCGCACGTGCTGGACGGCGACCGAGACGGGGCTGTCGCCGACGAACGGCGGCCGGCCGGTCAGCAGCTCGTAGAGCAGGCAGCCGGTGGAGTAGACGTCGCTGCGGGAGTCGACGGTCTCGCCGCGCGCCTGCTCGGGGGAGAGGTACTGCGCGGTCCCGATCACCGCGGCCGTCTGGGTCATCGTCGACGACGAGTCGGCGATGGCACGGGCGATGCCGAAGTCCATCACCTTCACGTCTCCGGCGGGTGTGAGCATCACGTTCGCGGGCTTGATGTCGCGGTGCACGATGCCGGCACGGTGGCTGTAGTCGAGTGCGGAGAGCACGCCGGAGGTGATCTCCAGGGCGCGCTCCGGCAGGATCTTGCGGCCCTCCCGGACGATGTCGCGCAGCGTCCGCCCGGCGACGTACTCCATCACGATGTAGGGCTGTGCCACGTCCGGGTGCCCAGAGTCGTCGTCCGCCAACTCTTCGCCGGTGTCGTAGACGGCGACGATCGCGGGGTGGTTCAACGAGGCGGCCGACTGCGCCTCCCGCTTGAAGCGGGCCTGGAACGTGGGGTCGCTGGCAAGGTCGGTCCGCAGCCGCTTGACCGCGACGACCCTGCCGAGACGTACGTCGTTGCCCTTGCGGACCTCGGCCATCCCGCCGCGCCCGAGCAGCTCACCGAGCTCGTAGCGGCCCCCCACTCGTGCGCGATGCCCGGCACCGTCCGGGGTCCCGTCGGTGATCCGGGTTTCCTCGTTGTCCGGATCCGGGCTCTGCTGGGAGTCGTCGAAGCCGTTGCCTGACGTGGTCATGGCTAGTCCTTCTCGCCCTTCTTCGGGTGGTTTCCGTGGTCGTTCTTGCCGTGCTTGTCGCTTCCGGGGTTGTCATGCCCGTTCGGCGCCGGCTTCCCCCACACGCCCAGCGTGACCGTCCGGTCCGGCGCCACCAGCCCGGTGGGGCTGATCTGTGCCACCGTCCCCGGTTCATGGTCGCCGGTGTTGGCCACCGGGACCTTTCGCACGCTCAACCCGAGCGCCGTCAGCTCGGAGGCCGCCTGGTCCGCGGGCCGGCCCAGGTAGTCTGCCCGCCGCACGCGCACCCGGTTGTCCGGGGACCTGCTCGGCGAGGCGGACGGTGAGCTGGGCGACGACGCCCCCGCCGCCGGAGCGTGCGCGGGGGTGCCGTCGCCGTTGCCGAGCAGCGCCAGCAGCACGATCACCGCGGCCACCCCGACCGCCGCTCCCGCGTACGGCGCCCATCCGGGCATCCGCCGCCGCGGCGCAGCGCTGCCTGAGCTCTCCGTCGTGCTCGTCGGGCCGACGGGTGCCAGGGTTACCACCTTGGTGGCGGGCTCGGCGGCGGGACCCACGCCACGCAGCGCGGCGGCGAACTCCGCCGCGGAGCCGAAGCGGTCTGCGGGATCCTTGGCGAGCGCCCGGGTGACCACCCGCCGCAGATGGCCGGGTACGTCGTCGGGGAGCGGCTCGGGCTCCTCGCGCAGGTGCGCCAGCGCCGTGCCGACGGGTGACTGGCGCTCGAAGGGCCGCCGGCCGGCCAGGCACTCGTAGAGCACCACCCCCAACGAGTAGAGGTCGCTGCCCGGCGTCGCGGGACGGCCCTCGGCCTGCTCGGGGGAGAGGTACTGCGGCGTCCCGACGATCTGCCCGGTCTGGGTCAGCCCGGTCGTCTCTCCGGCACGGGCGATCCCGAAGTCGGTGATCTTCACGGTCCCCTCGGGGGTGACCAGCAGGTTGGCCGGCTTCACGTCGCGGTGGACGACGCCGGCAGCGTGTGCCGCCCCGATCGCGTCCGCTGCCTGCGCCACCAGGTTCGCGGCGGTGTCGGGAGGCATCCGCCGGTCGCGCAGCAGCTGCGACAGTGGCCGGCCGGGCACCAGCTCCATCACCAGGTAGGGCCGCGGCACGCCCGAGCCGTCCTCGGCGGGCAGCTCGCCGTAGTCGAACACCGACGCGACGTTCGGGTGGTGCAGCGCCGCCGCGTGCCGCGCCTCGGTCTCGAAGCGCGACCTGAACGACGGGTCGTCGGCATGCTCCGCCTTGAGCACCTTCACCGCCACGTCACGGTCGAGAACGGTGTCGCTGCCACGCCACACCTCGCCCATGCCTCCGGTGGCGATCCGCGACTCGAGGCGGTAGCGCTGCGTGCTCATTTGCCGATCACCGCCTCCATCACCTTCTTGGCGATCGGGGCCGCGAGGCCGCTGCCGGAGATCGCGTTGCGGTCCACGCCCGCGTCCTCGACCAGCACCGCCACCGCGACCTTCGGGTCGTCGGCCGGAGCGAAGCTGACGAACCAGGCGTACGGCGGGCGCGACGGCTCGCTCTGCGCAGTGCCGGTCTTGCCGGCCACCTTCATCCCCGGGATCTGCGCGGTCGTGCCGGTGCCGTGGTCGACGACCGCGATCATCATCTGGGTGAGCTCATGGGCGACCGTGGAGCTGACCACGTTGCTGCGGAACGGCTCCGGCTCGGTCTTGTCGAGGACCGACAGGTCCGGAGCCCTCACCTCGTCGACCAGGTAGGGCCGCATCACCGTGCCGCCGTCGGCGATCCCGGCGGCCACCATCGCCATCTGCAGCGGCGTCGCGGCCACGTCGTACTGCCCGATCGCCGAGAGTGCGGTCTGGGGCGCGTTCAGGTGCTTGGGGAAGCGGCTCGGCACCTGTCCGTTGAGTCCCTGCAGGTAGGTCTGCCCGAACCCGAACTTCTGCGCCTGCTGACGGAGCACGTCGCCGCCCAGATGCATGCCGAGGCTGCCGAACGACACATTGCACGAGACCACGAGCGCCTGGGTCAGCGTGATCCGCGGGCCTCCGCAGTCGGTGCCGTTCTCGTTGACCAGGTCGGTGGTGGTCAGCGGCAGGTCCAGGCTGGGGCCGGCCTTGACGATCGAGTTCGGGGTGTACTGGCCGCTGGACAAGGCGGCGGCCGCGGTCACCAGCTTGAAGGTCGACCCGGGGGGGTAGGTGCGCTGGATCGCGCGGTCGACCAGGGGCGACTTGGGGTTGTGGGTGAGCTGGTCCCAGGCCTTCTGCACCTTGTCGAAATGGTGCGAGGAGAGCCGGTTGGGGTCGTAGGTCGGCGCACTGGCCAGGGCGAGGATCTTGCCGGTCGTCGGGTCGATCGCGGCGACGGCGCCCTCGGTGTGGGCGCCGAGGGCGGCCAGGCCGTTCGCGGCCGCGGCCTGAGCCTTCGGGTCGATGGTCAGCGAGACCGAGCCGCCCTCTGGAGCAGCGTTGCCGAGCAGGTCCTGGATCCGGTTCACGAAGAGCCGCGGGTCGCTGCCGGAGAGGATGTCGTTCTGGGTGAGCTCGATCGCGTTGCGCCCGTAGACGTAGGAGTAGTAGCCGGTGACCTGGGCGTACCTCCTCGGCTGGGGGTAGGTCCGGAGGTACTTGTAGTGGTCGTGCACCGGCACGCTCTTGGCGATCTGCTTGCCGGCGACCACGATCGCGCCGCGATGCCGGGAGTACTCCGCGTCGCGGACCCGCTTGTTGTCGTTGCGCGAGTCCAGGCTGGAGGCACGGAAGTACTGCAGGTAGGTCGCGTTGACCAGCAGCGCCGCGAACAGCAGCATGCACAGGATCGACATCATCCGGATCGGCTTGTTCACAGCTTCACCACCTGGGTGGCGTCGTCCTCGCCGGTGGCCCGGCCGGCGCCTCCGGTCAGGTCGGGTGGCGGACGCCTGGCCTGGTCGGAGATGCGAAGCAGCAGCGCGATGATCGCCCAGTTGGCGACCAGCGACGAGCCGCCGTAGGACAGGAACGGGGTGGTCAGACCGGTCAGCGGGATCAGCTTGGTGACCCCGCCGACCACGACGAATACCTGCAGCGCGAACACCACCCCGAGGCCCGAGGCGAGCAGCTTGCCGAACGAGTCGCGGCACACCAGGGCGGTGCGCAGGCAGCGCTCGACGATGATGCCGTAGAGCACCAGCACCGCGATCATCCCGGTCAGGCCGAGCTCCTCGCCGATCGAGGACATGATGAAGTCCGAGTAGGAGAACGGCACCAGGCTCGGATCGCCCTGCCCGAGGCCGCGGCCGACCAGTCCGCCCCAGGCCATGCCGTACATCGCCTGCACGATCTGGTAGCCGTTGGTGTCCGGGGCGAACGGGTGCAGCCACACGTTCACCCGCTCCTGCACGTGGGAGAACAGCAGGTAGCTGGCGTAGGAGCCGATCACGAACAGTCCGAGCCCCACGACCAGCCACCCGGGCCGCTCGGTCGCGACGTACAGCATCACCACGAACAGGCCGAAGAACAGCAAGGAGGAGCCGAGGTCACGCTGGAACACCAGGATGCCGAGGCTGACCAGCCACATCACCACCACCGGGCCGAGGTCGCGGCCGCGGGGGAAGTCGATGCCCGCGAACCGTCGGCCGGCCAACGCGAGGGCGTCGCGGTGCAGCACCAGGTAGCCAGCGAAGAAGATCACCAGCAGCAGCTTGGCCACCTCGCCGGGCTGGAAGCTCAGCGGGCCGAGCCGGATCCAGATCCTGGCGCCGTTGATCTGGGTGCCGATCAGCGGGAGCATCGGCAGGACCAGCAGCACGATGGCGGCGAAGCCGGAGGTGTAGGTCAGGGACTGGAGCCGCCGGTGGTCGCGCAGCACGATCAGCACCAGCACGAACAAGATGACACCGACGGTGGTCCAGATCAGCTGCTTGCCGGCCAGGTTCCCGGTCCCTGCCGCGCCCGACTCGTCCAGTCGGCGGATCATCGCCAGGCCCAGTCCGTTCAGCCCGGACACGATCGGGAGCAGCACCGGGTCGGCGTACGGCGCGAAGAAGCGCACCACGAGGTGGCAGACGAGCACCAGCGCCGCCAGCCCGCCGCCGTAGCCGACGATGTCGGGCGGCACCTTCCCGTGCACGCCGATGCCGACCGCCGCGTAGGCGCCGATCCCGACGACCAGGCTGAGGACCAGCAGGAACAGCTCTGCGCCGCGGCGCCGACGGTGTGCGAACGAGCCCCCGACCGAGGGCAGCAGCTGCGCGGCGCTCATCGGGTCGCTCCCGTGATGCAGTCCGGAGGCTTCAGGGTCGGGCTGGGCGGCGCCGTCGGCGTGCTGGGCGCGGCGGACGCCGAGCTGCTGGGTCTACCAGGCTTCGGTGACGTGGAGGCGCGCTGGTGACGTCGCTTGTGCCGGGTGCTCTGCGCGGTCGGCGAGGTGCTCGAGGACGCCTTGTGGGAGGCCGACCTGGTGGGCGAGAGCGACGCGGACGGGGTCGGGCTCGGTGACGGGCTCGGGCACTTGCGGGCCAGGCTGGTCAGCCGCCGGACGATGTTCTTCGCGTCCGCGTACGAGCTGGCGTCGATGCCGTTGCGGACCCGCTCGGCGGGATAGTCGCCGAGAGACTGCAGCGTCACCTTGGTGCGCTTGGCGACCTGGTGCATCCGAAGCCCCGGCACGTCGGCGGCCACCCCGCGGAAGATCGCCACGTGGCTGGCGTCGGCGGCCACGTAGTACTGGCCCTGTGTCCACCGGTAGCCGAACACCCCGGCGACCACCAGGATCGCGACCACGACGAGCAGTGCGGCGACCCGGCGGAACCACACGAACCGGCGCGGCGGACGCGGGGCGTAGCGGAGCTCCTCGAGATCCGTGGCGTCCGCGGTGTCCGTGGAGGTCCCGGGCACCGGCTCGAGCTCCCCGGTGTCGCCGCCTCGGTGACCGCGGAAGAAGCTGCGCGACACCGCTCCGGCACGGCGCGGTTGCTCGGCCGCGGATCCGACCACGACCGGGCCGGAGGTGAGCGGAGCCTCCTCGGTTGCCGGGTCCACGACGTCGGCGACCACGCAGGTCACGTTGTCGGAGCTGCCCGCCTCGAGGGAGGCGCGCACCAGCTCGACCACCGCGTAGTCGACGGACCCGGTGCCCAAGATGTCGGCCAGCCGGGCCTCGTCCAGCACCCCGGAGCATCCGTCGCTGCACAGCAGCAGCCGGTCGCCGGGAGCGACCTCGACGTCGAACAGGTCCGGCTCGGCGTCGCGGACCGCGTCCAGCGCCCGCAGGATCAGGTTGCGGTGCGGGTGGGTGCGCGCCTCGTCCTCGGTGATCCGGCCCTCGTCGATGAGGGTCTGCACGAACGTGTGGTCCTTGGTCAGCTGCGCCAGCGTGCCGTCCCGGAACAGGTAGCCGCGGCTGTCGCCGAGGTGGGCCATGCTGAACTTCGTCCCGTCGAACAGGGCGGCGGTGAGAGTGGTGCTGGTGCCCTCGAGCTCGGGGTCCTGCTCGACCAGCTCGGCGAGCCGGTCGTGCGCGCGGTGGACGGCGCCTGCCAGCGCCTCATGGGCGTCCTCGGGCGCTGGTGCGTCCAGCCGGCGCATGATCGAGAGCGTGGTCGCGCTGGCGATGTCGCCTCGCGCGGCGCCGCCCACGCCGTCCGCCACGACGAGCAGGTGCTCGCTGGCGAAGCCGGAGTCCTGGTTGTCTCGTCGCACCCTCCCCACGTCGGACAGGGCGGCGTACCGGAGGCCAAGAGTCGTCGGATCCATGCGGGAGCCGGCCTATTTCCTGAGCTCGAGCGTGGTCTTGCCGATCCGGACCTGGGTCCCCATCTGGAGTGTGGCCGGCTGGCTGAGCCGGTGCGAGCCGAGGTAGGTGCCGTTGGTCGAGCCGAGGTCTTCGACGTACCAGTGGTCGCCGGAGCGGGCGATGCGGGCGTGCCGGGTGCTCACGTAGTCGTCGTCGAGGCGGATCGCGGCGTCCGAGCCGCGGCCGATCAGCAACGGCGCGTCGTCGAGGGGGATCTGCTCGCCTGCGTTCGCGCCGTCCACGATCAGCACGTGGGTGGGCGCGCCCCGCGACCGCCGGGGCGGCTTGGTCCGGGTGCGCTCCGCCTGTCGCTCCGCGCGCCGCTGCGCCCTTCGCTCGGCGCGGGGGGTGGAGTCGACACGGGCGCCGAACATGTCCGAGCGGACCACCGAGACCGCCGCGAGCACGAAGATCCACAAGATCGCGAGGTATGCGAAGCGGATCAGCGTCAGGGTCAGCTCACTGATCGGAGCCACCCCCGTCGGGCCGGGTGACGAAGCGGACCTTCATGGTCGTGTTGCCGATCTTGACCTGGTCGCCGTCGCCGAGCGTCGCCTGCTGCACGCGCCGCCCGTTCACCAGCACGCCGTTGGTCGAGCCGAGGTCGACCACGCTCACGCGCGGCCTCCCGGCCGTCTCCTGGTCCGCCTCGACCTGGATCTCGGCGTGCCGCCGCGACACCCCGGGGTCGTTGATGCGCAGGTCGGCGTCGGTGCCGCGGCCGATCACGATGCCCGGCGGGTCGAGCGGGTGCCGGACGCCGTTCACCTCGACGATCACGCTGGCTCGGCGTACGGCAGTGTCGGTGGCCGGCGTACCTCCGAGCGGGGTCACTTTGGCCAGCGCGGCGCTGCGCACCCGGAACCGCCCGGTCGTCAGGTCGTCGCTCTCGTCGAAGCTGATCGAGACCGGGCCGGTGAAGACGTAGGACTGCTGCTGGGCATGCTCACGGAGCATGTCGGTGAGCTCGTCGGCGAGCGTGGAGGAGTACGGCGAGAGTCGCTCGTGGTCGGCGGCGGACAGCTCGACGTGGAACTGGTTGGGGACCAGCCGACGGTTGCGGGAGAGGATCTGGGCGGAGTTGTCCACCTCGCGCTGCAGGGCGGCGGCTACCTCGACGGGCTGGACCGCGCTGCGGAAGGCCTTGGCGAAAGCGCTGGACACGAACGCCTCGAGACGGTTCTCGAACCGCTGGAGCAACCCCATGCCGCCTCCTTCCTGTGCTGACCCCCTCGGCTCGCCACGATCGTATCGGGCAGGGCCTATCGGTCCGATCCAACCGGTCGCAACCGGTTTGGGGGGCCTGTCGGGGGTGGGATACCCTGAGCGGGCTCACGCGCGAGTGGCGGAATAGGCAGACGCGCACGGTTCAGGTCCGTGTGCCCGAAAGGGCGTGGGGGTTCAACTCCCCCCTCGCGCACGACAGCCCCAGGTCTTCTGACCTGGGGCTTTGTCTTTCAGTGCGGGGTGCTGCGACCGCTCATATGCCGAAATATGTGCTAGGCGCCTTCGGCGCCTGCGTCGAGGTGGGCGGCGAAGCGGTCGATGGCGCTCTTCTGCATCGTCGGGGTGACGTGGCTGTAGATGTTCATCGTCGTGGTGATGGTCGAGTGGCCGAGCCGCTCCTGCACGACCTTGGGGTGTTCGCCCAGCTCCAGCAGCAAGGTCGCGTGTGTATGCCGCAGGCCTTTCAGCGTCACCCTGGGCAGGCCCTCGATCTTGGCGGTCGCCCAGTCGAGCCGCCGGGTCCAGCGGCTGGTGATCGCGTCGGGCACGCGGATGGCTCCGTTGTCGTCGCCGAAGACGTAGGCGTCCGCACGCGCGAGGTCGAGCGAGATCGCTCCCCGGCTGGTCTTGTGGGTCTTGAGGACGCGCAGGGTCTCGGCGTCGATGTCGATCACGCGCGCAGTGCCGGTCTTGGTGACCTTCGTGGTCTGCGGGTCGGTCACGTCGCCCGCTTGCCGGATGCTGATTCGATCGGTGGTGAAGTTGATGTCCGACCAGCGCAACGCCAAAGCCTCCGACCGACGCATGCCGGTGAACGCGAGTGTGCGCCAGAGCGGGAACAGCTCGTCGTCGAGTACGTCGTGGTTCCAAGTCAGGAAGTCGGCGAGCTGCTTGCCGGTCCAGGTGGCGATCTCGGGCTTCTGCGCGCGGATCTGGCTTGACCGTGGTGGGTTCACGGTGCGCGTCTTCTTCGCGGGGTTGAGCAGGATCAGCCCGTCGTCTACGGCGGCGTCGAGCATCGCGGCGAGCAGGACGTGGACCTTGGAGACGGTGTTGGCCGACAGCGGCTTGCCGAGGCTGGGCTTGTCTTTGCGGCCCGAGGTCTCCAGCTCGCGGTAGTGCGCGGCGATGCGGGTGGCGGTGACTTTGTCGATCCGAAGCGCGCCGAGGTAGGGCGTGATGTGGTTGCGCAGGATCTTCTTGTAGCCCTCGATCGTGCTGTTCTGGAGGCGAAGCCCTGCGATCCAGTGGTCGGCGTACTCCGCGATGGTCGGGGTCTTGGTCTGGAACCGCGCGTGCGAGCGCTTCCTCCTCAGTGCCCCGTCGAGTGCGCGCTGTGCCTCGTCGAGGCTCTGGAACCCGCCGCGGGTCAGACGGGTGTCACCGAGCTCTGGGCGCTCGGGGTCCTTGGGAACGTAGATCTGGAACTTCCATCGCGTCCCGCTCTGGGTGGCATACGAGGTGAGCGACCCGGCGTGACGGGACCGCGAACGGCGAACAGGCTTCTTGTCGGTCATGTCAGGCCCACCCATCGGCGGCGTCGTCACGCGGGGCGGGCAGCGCGCCGGGGTCCAGGGTGAGCAGGCGCAGGCGCGCGGCGTCGCGGCGGGCTCGGTTGGCGGCGGCCTGCTCTTGGTAGACGGGCATGAACCGCTGGTCCGCGCCTTCCTTGCTGAACTTGGCTATGAGGTCCTCGTGGTAGCGAAGCGAGCTGACGGCCGCGAAGTACTGGTCCTTCCAGTAGGCGGCGAGACTCTCGGTGGTGAGTTGGGTCTGCCCGCGCACCCATGCGCGCAGCTCCTCGGCCTCGTAGTCGCCCTCGGGCACTCCGGTTGGGGTCGGTGCGCCTTCGGGTGGTGTCAGCAGCGCGGCGGGCGTCGTGCCGAGGATGTAGGCGAAGACGGTGAGGTCGTCGACGTCCACCCGACGATCGCCGTTCTCGACCTTGGAGAGCGCCGAGGCAGACACCGCACGCCCCGTCTCCTTGATCTTGTCGGCGAATGTGCGCAGATCCATGCCAATCGCCTGCCTCGCGGCACGCAGGTTCGCAGCGACATGCATGTTCGTGTTACCCGAAGGGTTCCCTCGTTGGCGCGGCTCCATAGAGGAAACGTACAGCGCCGTACTTGCAACATCAAGAGCGAACAGCTATGATCACAGATCCACTCCGACACCTCCCGGGACCTGGACAGGAGACGCGATGCGAGCCGCCACCATGACCATCGAGACTCTGCGAGCCTCGCGCAGCCTCGTCATCACTCGTACCGACGCGGCCGCTGCCCTTGGGGTCGATCCCCGCACTGTCACCGCTGGCATCGAGAACGGCACGATCCCCTCGGTCAAGCTCGGTCGACGCGTGCTCATCCCTCGCGAGAAGTTCCTCAAGCTCTTCGACCCCGCAGACTGGTGAACCGCCACGAGGTGACCGAGGTGACGGAATGCGCCACGACGGCCTGTCCTTGGCTGCGGCCGGGGTCACTTCGCGTCGTCGCGTCGGCTTCGTGCCTCGTGAAATCTTGAGCGCACCGGACCCGTCTGTCTCCCAGTTCCGGTAGCCTCCCGCGTAGCAACCCGGGACGACACGCAGAGGCTTTGGAACCTATGGACACTTCGCAGTTCACTCCCACACAGCACGAGTTGATGGGCAACCTGTCCGACCGTTGGTCTGAGGTCCGGGCAACTGGTGCGCAGGACGTAGATGCTCTCGTTGCGTGCGCGGAGGCCGCCTGGCGTGCGCTACTGGACGGCGGTGCGTGGCCGGGCGACGTCTGGGTTGAGGAGATCCTGATGATAGGGGCAAACGCGTGTGCCTCGGCGGTGCTCAACCACGGGCAGTACCTGAGGCTCAAGGATGCATGCGGGGGGCTACACCAAGAGGTCCTCGATCGGCGTTGGCTTCACGGCGGTCCCAGTGGCCGATTGGAGCAGAGTGAGGTCGAGGGACTTGGTCGGGCGGTAGGGCAGTGGCAGGTCTACTCGCCGCCCGCGGACACAGCTCCGCCGCCCGCCAAGCGCCGGTGGTTTGGGCGGGGCCAGGCATGACGCGTCTCATCGGAACCTGCGTGCACGTTCGAGCGCGGGATCTGTAGGCTCGTTCGAGGTGGTGAGTCAGGGTCCTGCGCAGGCCAAGTTCGCCCTCAGAAGTCTGGACGAGGCCGTCTCCGGACTGGCGGCACTGCGCGGTCGGCTCGTGGACGGGTGGAGTGCATCAACATCTGCCATTGAAGGCATTGAGGCCACCATTCGTCGTGTCGAGGCGGAACGGTCACGTCGGGAGTTGGTTCTGAAGGACCTCGTCCGGCAGTTTGGCCAACCGACCACGGCGGCGTCTCCGGACCCGGTTGCTGCGACAGACTCGCGCTGGTTGGTTGCCGGGATGGACGGAGCCCGCGAGCTGTCCGAGCAAGTCGGACGAGCCTTTGATAACGACGCCACGGAGGCCAGAAGCCGGTTCCGTGAGTCGTTTCGAAGAAGGCGCGGCGGATCAGAAAGGCGCGCGGGGGAGTTGGCCATCGCGCGGTATGCCGCGCGGCTGGATGGTCTTGGGAAGCTCGCCGGCCTGCTCCACGACGAGATCCGAAGCGCGGAGTGGGAGCGCTCGCAGCGCGCGCTGGCGGACCGGGTCGCCGCTGATGAAGCGCTCACGACACTGGTCTCCTCTGTCGAGTCCGTTCGCCGCGGCCTGCACCCGACCCTTCTCCCCTGGTCCGACACGACTTGGAATGAGTGGGAGGTCACGTCACTCGTGCCGCCGGCCACCGTACTTGCTGGTTCATTGGTGCCGCTGGAAGATCCTGCGCAGGGTGAGAATTCGCGATTCGCAACCGACCTCCATTTGCCCTTCTACTACGTGCACTCGGGGAATCTTGAGCTTCGACATGGCGCCGCGAATGGGGAGACTGCCGCCGGTTTGGCGAGAGCAATCGCGCTACGCCTCTTCGCGTGCTTCGCCCCTGGAGATCTCAGGGTGGACGTGTTTGACCCGGTTGGACAGGGACAGTCGGCTGGACGACTTCTCGACCTCACCGAGTACTCCACAGATCTCATTGGCGGCAAGGCCTGGACTTCGCCTGCAGAGATCTCTGCCAGCCTCGCAGAGCATGCCGCCTACGTCGAACTAGTCCTGCAGAAATACTTGCGCGGGGCGTATCGCTCGATCGCCGAGTTCAATCTCGACGCCGGGGAGACCGCAGAGCCGTACCGGCTCCTGCTGGTTTTCGGGTTTCCCACGGCCTTCGACGCGGATGCGGTCGGCCAACTTGTGCGCCTCTTGCGGAACGGGCCGCGTTGCGGTCTTCAGACGATTCTGGTGAGTGACAGGTCGGCAGTCCACTCGCCCCAACTCAGCGGCGTGGTTCGACTTGAAGACGCTGACATCACCACGTGGGAGATCGATGAGCCATTCGTCGAGGGGCGCAGAGGGATTGACCTAGCCATGCAACTGTGGCCGGATGCCGACCAGGGGAGCGCTGACGCGGAGCGTATCGGCCGCCGGATCATCGATGCGGTCGGTCGTGGCGCCGCCCTCCGGACAGAGGCACCAGTCACGTTCGAGAAGGTGTTCGATCTATTTCGCGCCAGCGCGGCCCGCGGAATCAAAGAGGAACTCGTCGACTTCATGGCCAGCACCGACCCGCGTGCCTCGCTGACGTGGTGGCAAGGCCTGAGTACCCGTGGACTGTTCGCGCCCATCGGTCAAAAGGGTGCGCGAGATGTGGCGATCCTTGGGTTCGACTCAAGCGACCACGCCGGTGCCCTGCTCGTCGGGCGTCCCGGCTCCGGCAAATCGACCTTGCTTCATGCGTACATCGGTGGCCTAACCACTCTCTACGGACCTGACGAACTTGAGCTCTACCTCATTGATTTCAAGGAGGGTGTCGAGTTCAAGGCGTACGCCGAGGAACAACTCCCCCATGCCAAGGTCATTGCGATCGAGTCTGACCGCGAATTCGGCCTAAGCGTCTTAGAGTCTCTGCAAGCCGAGATCGCCCAACGCGGCGACATCCTCCGGGCAACAGGTGGTCGGCAAGCTGGCATGCAGGGTCTACGGGAGACGACCGGTGAGAAGATCCCCCGCATCCTACTGGTGTTCGACGAGTTCCAGGTTCTCTTCGCGCGCAACGACAAGGTTGGTCTGGCAGCGGCAGACCTGCTGGAATCGATCATTCGCCAGGGCAGAGGGTTCGGCGTCCACGTCCTTCTCGGCTCCCAGAGCTTGGCCGGACTCGATGCTCTCGGAGCACACGTTCCTCAACTCCTACCCGTCCGGATTCTCCTACCCTCGACTGAGGCCGATGCACGAAAGGTGCTGGGCGACACCAACAACGAAGGGGACTTCCTAACCAGCCGAGGCGAGGGCATCCTCAACGGTGCAGGAGGAGCGGTTGAGGCCAACGAACGATTCAAGGGCGCGCTCTTGCTCGAACAAGATCGCGTCGCACGGCTTCAGGTGATGCGCGAGAAGGCAAACGAAGCCGGATTCGTGCGAGTGCCGATGGTGTTCGAAGGAAACTCGCTCATTCCGCTCGACAACCAAGATCCGGCCCAGTTCAAAGAGGAACTCACGGCCTCGGGCACCTATCCGGTGCGAGTCCGCTCCGGTTCCCCGATGACTGTCGGCGACATCGGCGACCTCGTTCTCTCTCGCGAAGCCGGAGCAAACGTCCTGAACATCGTCCGCAGCGGCGAGAACGACAACACCTGGCTCGAACCCGCCGGCGGCCCGGCCTACGGGCTGCTCGCCGCTGCCGTGGCGTCCGGTGCGATGACCAACTCGGCACTGGACGTGATCGATTTCATGCCCAACGACGACGGACTTGACACGCTGTTCGAGCCGCTGCTGGATGCGAAGCGCATCTCACTCAAGAGACGTCGTGCCTTCGCTGACGTGCTTGACGCCTATGCAATCGAGGTCGCCGACCGAATCGAGCAGGACGACACCAATCGACCATCGAAGGTGCTGTTCCTGTTCGGGGTCCACCGCGCACGAGAGCTCGACGCCGAGTTCGGAAGCCTGGACGTAGATACAGAGCTTGTCGAGAAGTTGGAGCAGGTCATGCGCGACGGCCCAGAAGTAGGCGTGCACGTCTGGATCTGGGCTGACAGCGTCGCAGGTGCATCGCGGCGCCTCACGGCTCGCATGATGCGCGAGCTGGCTTGGCGCGTGGCCGGCAAGATGAGTTCCGACGACTCCCAGACCTTCGTCGGGTCCGGCCAAGCAGCGGACCTCCGCGAGAGCCAGCTTTTGCTGATCAACGACGACCGAGGCGTCACGACCCGCGTGACTGCCTACGCACCGCCTTCGTGTGCCTGGGTGACGCAGGTTACCGCCGCCGCGTTGAGCGACTGAGGAGGAACCAAATGCCGGATGTCCGAGCAGATCCCGAAAAGTTGAAGCAACTCGCCAAGACTCTGACCAAGTCTGCGGACCAGTTGCAGCAGATCGCGCAGGCGCTGTCACGCGCCCTCGACAGTTCAGGGTGGCAGGATTCAGAACGTCAGAAGTTTGAGTCTGACTTCAAGCAGACAGTGAAGTCTCTCAGCCAGTTCACCGAGAAGCTCAAGAGCCAGTACGCCCCAGTGCTTCAGAAGAAGGCGTCCGCGCTGGAGCAATACCGCGGGCGCTGACGCATGAACGAAGTCCGTACGCGCGACGAAGCGATCGCCTTGATCGACCAAGCTTTTCAGACGTGGTCGACCAACCTTGCGGTCGTTCTCGATTCCGCACAGAGCGCCGCGCGTGCTGCTTGCGAGGAGGCAGATAGGACCGTTGGCCAGCGGGCCAACGAGGTTGCCGCAATCGAGGCGATCCTCACCGCGTCCGAGCCCGAGAAGCGACGCGAACTGGAATCGAGACTCGTCCGAGCGCGCGAGGCACGTGAGCAGGCGAAGCGCGCGCAGGTTCGAATTGAGGGCGTCGCGTCCGGAGTTGCACAACTGATCCGGACTCACGCCTCGTACACAACTACGCAGGTGGCTGGTGCGAGAGCACAACTGTCTGCGATGAGTAGGGCGCTGGAGGGCTACCGATCTGGTGGCGCGCTGTTCGGAGGTCGTGGTTCCGTCAGCTCGGGAACGCCGAGAGTGACCACCGGCGATGCCGGCAGCTCAGGGCATGCCGACATCGATGTGAGCGCAGCAGACCTCAATGACAACCGGATCTTGGACGACAACGGCGCTAATGGAACGTTTGGGAAGGGTGGTCTTAGCAGAGCTGACTACCGCTGGGCGGTGCAGACGTGGAACGACGTAGTCGGGCCAGGAGTCGCTAGCGGCAAGACACGAGATGACTTTGCGGCTCGCGACACGCAATCTAACGCTAAGCCCCTCCGCCGAACCGCCGATGTCTACGACATGTTCCTCGGCAGCGACCGCATTCGCGCCGACCGCCAGGCAGACGGCTCCCTGAACATCATCAACGGCCGCCACAGATTGCTGATTGCGCGGGAGCTAGGCATCAAACACCTCCCCGGAGATGTTCGCTGATGGCTGCTTCTCTGACTTCTCAAGCGGCAGCAGCGCAGGAGTCAGTCCGCGCGCTGAAACGGGCTCTGTCGTCATCGCGGTCACAATGGGGGGACGCCACTCGGCAAACGTTCGATCAGCGTCATGCTGAAGTCGCGGTTGCCTCGGGACGCAAGGTTGCCACTGAGCTTGAATCGCTTGCGCAGGAGTTGGCTGCGGCTCTCGCCTCTATGTCCTGAATGTGCCGTGACGCGCAAAGGTCACATCTCTATGGGAGGTTGACCTCGTCCGGCCGAGGACGGCTGGGCGACGGCTTGCCCGGACTGAATCCCGTTGCTGGACGCCCACTGGCGGTTCATCCGTGTCGAACGGGAGCTCATTGCAGCCTCCACACGATCGTCCTCCGGCTGAGCGGTCCTGACGATCTCGGCGGCTTCCTCAACCGTGAGTTTCTCGATGTGGGCGAGGAGGCCCCGGAGACGGTGGGCGCGCGCCTGCCAGCGTTGGGCGCGGCCCTCGGCGCTGCCGGAGCCGTACACCTTGCCGTAGAAGGTGTCGTGGCGGCCGTAGACGGCGAGGCTGAGGTCTTCGGCCTCCTTGCAGTGTCGCACGCGCGTCTCCTTGAGCTCCTGGTCGGCCAGCTGGGTTCGCTGCCGCGCTTCGGCGACGACGGGCAGGGCCTCAGCGTGCGCGGTGGCGACGCGCACAGACCAGGATTCCCGGCTGTCGCGAGTCATGTGGCCCCATCGACCGGTGTCGGGGACGCTTCCCCAACGATCGAGCACGGCCTCGCTCGCGGTGCGGGTCTCCTCGCCTGCCGCGGTATACCTCCGTTCGGCGGCTCGCCTCCCGAGTCGCCCGACAACTTGCCTGGCCTTCCAGGGTTCGTGTTCGCGGGCGGCCGCGTCGATGTAGGTCTGGCCGTTTGCGAGGGCTTCGGCGAGGAGCGGTGCCATCGTCTTCTTGCGGACAGTTGCGAGCTGTGCTTCGGCTTCGAGGACTGTCTTGCGTGCTGTTGCTTCCTCCTGCGCGTGGGCCTGCTCTTGCTCGGCGAGGAGCGTTGCGGCTCGCTGCCAGCGGGCGGCCTGTTGTTCGGCGTGGGCGATGAGCTTGGTGAGCCGGGCTCGTTCGTCGTTCACGATCTTGACCGGTCCGTCGACGGCGAGGCCACTGACCGACCCTCGTGCTTCGGTGGTGGCGACCTGGAGGCCACGGTCGGCGCGGTCGCGCTGCATGGCGTCGATGAACTGGTCGCGGGCGTCGTCGAGATTCTCGGCGACGATGTGGAGCACGTTGGCGTTGCGCCCTCGGGTCATGCCGACGTAAACGCCGGCTGCGTCGAGCGCCTCCGACAGCAGGGTGTCCGAGGTTGCGCTGGTGACGCCTTGGACGCCGTAGACGGTGGCGGCGTAGGCGAGGTGTACGTGCTCGGGGACGTACTCGGCTGGCAGGGTGACGCTGCGCTGGTGCTTGCGGGGGTTGCCCATCTCGACGACGGCGAGGTCTCCGTTGGCGCTGACGTGTCGGACGGTCCAGGTCTGGCGGTTGGCGATGCCAAGGGTGCTGTCGTTCTTGCGAGTGGAGATCGTGTCTCCGCGACCGATGGATACGCCGTCTCTGCCAGCGACCGTCGGGGTCTCGTCGACTTCGCCTGCCGTGACCCGTTGGGCACGAATGCGCTCGTTGAGGGCGCGGGCTTCGTCGTTGGTCGCCACCGTCACGGCACGGTGCCCGCGAGTGCTGGTCGCCTCCGAGATTGCTGCGTGCGCGGCCTCCTCGGAGTCGTGGAGCCGGACGAGGCCGAGAGCATCGAGCTGGTCGAACAAGTCACCCGGGTTGTGTCCGGCGCGCATGCGGATGGTGAGGTCGGCGTACTCAGGGTCGCGGAAGCGGTGCACGGTGTCGAGATCGTGCACCGGTCCCCCGGCGCCAGCGGAGATCGCGACGGCGATGTCGAGCACGCCGCCCCGGCCGACGGCAGGGAGCTGGGCGCGGTCACCGACGAGCGCGACGGTGGCACCTGCTTCGGCGGCGAGGGTCAGGAGCGCGATGGCGCTGTCCTGGTCGAGCATCCCGGCCTCGTCGACCACGATCCGCTCACCACGGGCGAGCTGCGCCCAGGCCGGCGGCGCGGCCTCGATGCGGGTCCAGACGCCGTCGTCGTTCCAACGCCAGCCGTGGGCGTGCAGCACTTTGGCGACGGACTCGGCAGGGACACCGAGCTCGCGGGTGGCGACGTCGGCTGCCTTCTTCGTCGGCGTCACGATCCGGGTCGCGCGGCCATCGGCTGCCGCTGCGGCGACGGCGGCACCGAGCATCGTGGTCTTACCGGCGCCTGCGGCGCCTTCGACGATCACCAGCGAGTCGGTCGACGCGATTGCTGCTGCCGCCAACTTCTGAGCGTCGTCGAGACCGCTTGCGTCTGCGAGCGCATCCACCGCATCGCCGTTGGCTTCGACCGCTGCGGTGAGCAGGTCGCGCAGCTTCGTCTCGGCGGCGACGACGCCGACGCTGGTCAGGTGCGCAACATGCTCGGGACGAGGCGCCTCGGGTGGGAGCACCGAGAGGCAGTCGCCAACCGCAAGTGCGCTGGCGAGGTCGATCAGCTGGCTCAGATCAGCGGGCTCGGCTCGGACGCCGTACTCGGTGATGAGCCGGGTGACGTGCTCGCGCACGGTGTGCGGTGTCCAGGTCGACGCGGCCGCCGCGCAGCGATCAAGCGCGCGGGCGGCGAGTGTCTGGATCTCCAGGTCATCCAGGTTGAGAGGCGGGTGCTCAGGGAGTTGGCGTTGCGCGAACCGCGCGGGGTCGTACCCGGCGTCAGCGAGCTCCTGCCGCCAGCCATCTTCGCTCGCCAGATTCGTCGGGCGCTTCTGTGGACGGTCCTTGGCCCATGCCTCGGCCACCATCCGAGCGTGCACGACCGGACCCGGCTCCTGACCGGGGTGGGCTTCCTCCCAGGCTGCTTCGGCGTCTGCGAGGTTCTTCTCGACCTGTGCGCCGCGCTTGGACATGAGCGCGTTGTAGGGCTCCAGTTCGGTCACCTCGCCGGTCACCGGGTCCAGCGGCAGCCCATGCGCGTCGAGCGCGTCGGCCAGACCGGGGTGTGCGGCCAGGACCGCCGTCCCGAGAGCCCGGATCGCGCCCTGCTGCTTGAACAGCGCCGCGGTGTCTAAACCCCTCCACTTGCCCGCTGCCCAAACGCGGGTGCCGATCTGGAAGTGAACATGCCTGTGCGGGTCGCCAGCGCGGCTGGTCTTGTGCACCACCGCCACGGTCTGTAGCCGCTCGACCGGCACCACCTCCTGCCGGCCACGCGGCCCGACCCTGGTCACCGAGTGCTGGGCCAGGAAGCGACGGATCTCGGCCACGGCATCGGCGTGAGCTGCGTCGAGGGCCGCGGACACGTCGGGGTGCAACGCGGCTGCTACCGACAGTGACTTCGGAGTGTTGACCACCATCTCCGCGAACCGCGGCGACCCCTTCTTCGCCGTACCCTCCTCGCCCGGGAGTCGCGGCTTGCCCATCGACGCGCCGGTCACCGGGTCGACCCAGGCCACCCACGCGGCGTACCCCTGCGCGTCCAGCTCTGCCTGCGCCCGTGGTGTGCCCGCGGCGTCGCTCTCTACGAAGACGGCCAGGGTCGCGCCGTCATCCAGGTAGTAGTCGTCAGCTCGCGAGCGATCCGACTCCAGGTAACGGCGCACCGCAGCGCCCGTCCCCCGGAATAGGATCACTCCACCCTTCACGGCTTGCTCCGTATGTTTCTACCATCGCGTTTGATGTATCTACCACGGTAGCATACGTCCATTCAGGGTTGCTGGAAGTGAGGAGCAGGGTCAGAGTGGGGCGTGGGCGATGCCGGAGCAGGAGTTCAGGCTGAGGCATGGCTGGCGATCCAATGGGCGAGCGAGGATTCGGCCGCGTGACACCAGGCTGCATACCCGTTGTCGAGAGACTGTGGCTCTCCGGCAAACTGTGTGTTCACGGAAGGAGGAGCCAGTGGATCGCGGCGTCGTCACCGAGCTTCATTACATGGCGCCGATCGACAACCTGGCGTCCATCGTGGAGCACGGCCTCCTTAGCCATGCTCGCGCAGCGGCCGTCCGTCACGTCTCGGTCGCGATGGCAGAGGTGCAGGACCACCGTGCTGGGAGAGTCGTTCCCAACGGTCGTCCCTTGCACGAGTACGTGAACCTCTACTTCGACGCTCGGAACGCGATGATGCGGCTTCGCCGGGCCGACGATCTGATCGTCATCCGCGTCTCGCCGTTCGTACTTGACTTGGATGGTGTCGTGGTTAGTGACGGCAACGCTGCGAACGGACCGACACGCTTCTTCCCCTCGCCAGCCGGCCTCGCTCAACTCGACGAGGAGCGGGTGTTCGCGGAGTGGTGGACCAGCGATGACTACTGGGAGCAGCAGGAGCGTAAGCGGCAGCGCCAAGCCGAGGTGCTCGTCCCGGATGTCGTCCCACCCGAGTACATCCTGGGCTGTTACGCGCGCCGCAGGCCCGCTGCGACAGAATGTCGGAGGTTGGTAGCAAACTTGGCGGTGGAGGTGAATGCCCATGTCTACTTCGACTGAAGTCAACAACGTCAAGATCGTCACTGGCGATCTCCTGAAGTCCAGCCAGCAGACGCTCGTCAACACGGTCAACACGGTTGGCGTCATGGGCAAGGGCATCGCCCTCGCGTTCAAGAAGCGCTACCCCGACATGTTCCAGAACTACGTAGTGCGCTGCGAGCGCGGCGAAGTCTCCCTGGGCCGGCCGTACGTGTTCGAGGAGCCTGACCACCTGGTCGTGAACTTCCCGACTAAGGGACACTGGCGGGCCGTCAGCCGCCTGGACGACATCGTCAGAGGGTTGGAACACCTTGAGGCGCACTACAAGGAGTGGGGCATCACGTCGCTCGCTGTGCCTCCCCTCGGATGCGGCAACGGTCAGTTGGAGTGGGACGTCGTTGGCCCGACGTTGGTGAGGCACCTGTCGCGATTGGACATCCCAGTTGAGCTTTACGCCCCTGCGGGTGCTGAGACCGATCCGGCGCAACTTGCCTTGATCGATGACGCGGAAGTGCCGGCCGAGCCGCGCGTTCCGCCGGAATGGGTGGCTGTCGTAGCGGTGCTTGACCGGCTCCAGCGGCAGCCCTACCACTGGCCGGTCGGCCGGATCATGTTCCAGAAGCTCGCCTACTTCGCCACTGAAGCGGGAGTTGCGACCGGTCTTGAGTTCGCTCGCGGCTCCTACGGCCCGTTCAGTGCCGATCTCAAACGCCGAATCGGTCAGCTCCAGAACAATGGCCTGGCGGTTGAGGCGAAGCGGGGGCAGATGTTCGAAGTCCACGTTGGTCCGACCTATTCAGATGCCGTGGCGCAGGTCCGCGATCGCATGGAGCCCTACCGGGACGCCGTTGACCGGACCGTCGACCTGATGGCTCGCATGAACACCGCCTCAGCGGAGGTGGCGGCAACAGTTCACTTCGTCGCAGCTGAGGTGAACCGATCTACTGGAGCCGCTCCGACACTGAGTGACGTCCTCGATCGGATCGAGGCATGGAAGCCCGGTCGTTTCAAGACCGAGGACGTAGTCGACGCGGTCGCCCTGCTGTGTATGCGAGCCTGGTCGGAGATCGTGATCGATGACGAGACTGCGCACCTGGTGGAGGAGAGGCTCTCCGCCTGACCGCCCGCCCGATCACTCGTGCACGCGGCGTCTCATGTGCTAACGCATGTGCTACCGACCCTGTCGATCGGTGTATTCCAGCGATGTCGTTTGCTGGTCCGGCCTGCATTTCACGCTCAGCTTGAGCGTGATTCGGGGTCTCGGGGTGTGCGGGCGTCGAGCCAACCTCGCCAGTACTTCTCCACCGCCTCGTTCTCCTATCGCCACAGTGGCTGGAACGACGCGGTCACGCTGACCAAGCGGCCGTACACGATCTCGGACCTGATCAACACCTTCACCGCGGCCGGGCTCTGGATCGAGACCGCCGTCGAGCCGCAGATGCCTGCCGATGTCGGCCAACGGTATCCGCACAAGCAGGCCGTCATGAACAAGTACCTCGGCATCTTGATGTTCAAGCTGAGGCCGCTGCCCGACCGGAGGTAACCGCGACGGCTATGCCCCTTCGGACGTCTCGCCGAGGTGTGAGGCGAAGCGGTCGATGGCGCCCTTCTGCATCGTCGGCGTGACGGCGCTGTAGATGTTCACCGTCGTGGTGATGGTCGAGTGACCGAGTCGCTCCTGGACGACCTTGGGGTGCTCGCCCAGCTCCAGCAGCAAGGTCGCGTGCGTATGGCGCAAGCCCTTGAGGGTGACGCGAGGGAGCCCCTCGATCTTGGCGGTCGCCCAGTCGAGTCGACGTGTCCAGCGGCTGGTGACGGCATCGGCCACGCGGATGGCTCCCCGGTCGTCGCCGAACACGTAGGCGTCGGCGCGGGCGAGGTCGAGTGAGACCGCGCCTCGATCGCGCTTGTGGGTCTTGAGGACGCCCAGCCTCTCGGCGTCGATGTCGATCACGCGCGCGCTGCCGGTCTTGGTGACCTTGGTCGTGTTGGGGAGCGTCACGTCGACGGCCCGACGCAGGCTGATCCAGCCAGTGGTGAAGTTGATGTCGGACCAGCCCAGCGCGAGCGCCTCGGAGCGGCGCATGCCCGTGAATGCGATTGTGCGCCACAGTGGGAACAGCTCGTCGTCCAGCTCGTCGCGGTTCCACGTCAGGAACGCCTGGAGCTGCGTGCCGGTCCAGGTGACGATCTCCGGCTTCTGCGCACGCAACTGGCTGGACCTTGGCGGGTTGACGGTGCGCCTCCTCTTCGCGGGGTTGAGCACGATCAGCCCATCGTCCACCGCGGCGTCGAGCATCGCGGCGAGCAGGACGTGGACCTTGGAGACCGTGTTGGCCGACAGCGGCTTGCCGAGCCCGGGCTTGTCCTTGCGCCCAGAGGTCTCCAGCTGCCGGTAGTGGGCCGCGATCCTGGTGGCGGTGAGCGTGTCGAGTCGGATCGTGCCGAGGTAGGGCGTGACGTGGTTGCGGATGGTCTTCTTGTAGCCCTCGACGGTCGAGTTCTGCAGCCGCAGCGTCGTGATCCAGTGATCGGCGTACTCACTGATCGTCGGCGTCTTGGTCTGGAACCGCCCGTGAGAGCGCTTCTTCTTGAGTGCCTCGTCCAGTGCGCGCTGGGCCTCGTCGAGGCTCTTGAACCCACCGCGGGTCGGGCGGGTATCGCCCAGCTCGGGGCGCTCGGGGTCCTTGGGGACGTAGATCTGGAACTTCCACCGCTACCCGCCCTGGGTGGCCTAGGACGTGAGCGATCCCGCGTGCCGGGACCGCGAGCGGCGGGGCTTCTGGGTCATGTCAGGTCCACCCGTCGGCAGCTTCGTCGCGAGGCGCGGGGAGCGCGTCAGGGTCAAGGGCGAGCAACCGCAGACGCGCCTCGTCTCTTAGGGCGCCGGCGGCTGCGAGTCGCTGCTCGTAGGTGGCGCGGTGCATCGTGTTGCCCTCACGGCCGTCGGCGTACTGGAGCATCAGATTCTCGAAGTAGCGGATCGAGCTGACGGCGTTGAAGTACTCGTCCTTCCAATAGCGAGCCAGGTCCTCGGTGGTGAGCTTCGCCTGCCCTCGGACCCAGGCACGGAGCTCCTCGCCGTTGTACTGACCATCGGGCACCCCGGTTGGCGGCGGCGTGCCGTCAGGCGGGGTGAGCAGGGCGGCCGGCGTGGTCTGCAAGATGACGGCGAAGACGGTCAGGTCGTCGACGTCCACCCGTCGGTCGCCGTTCTCGATCTTGCTCAGCGCCGAGGCTGACATCGCGCGACCGGTGTCCCTGATCCGGTCGGCGAGCGTGCGCAGGTCCATCCCGATCGCTTGTCGTGCGGTGCGCAGGTTTGCCGCTACGTGTTCGTTCGTGTTCCCGGAGGGGTTCCCTCGCCGCCGCGGCTCCATAAAAGAAACATACAACGTCACACTCGATACAGCAAGCGCGAACGTATAGCATTGGGGATCTCCATGTCGCGTGGAGGAGAGACGGGGGAGACCCGACACGGAAGAGGATCACTCCACCTTTCAAGCGCTGCTCCATCCATATGTATCTAGTATCGCGCTACACGTACCTACCACGGTAGCATACGTCCATTCGAGGGTGAGGGCATAGAGACTGTGAGCTTGAAGAGTGGATGGGTGAGGCTCGGGAGTGGCGCAGGAGGCCGTGGTTGGTTGGAAGCCGAGTGCGGGGCGCGCGGCAAAGTGAGCGAGTGGGGGGAGAGAGGTCTGGGCATCCGTAGGCGGACTGATCGCGGGTCTATCGAAATGGCAACCGCGACACTGGGTCGACCGATTACTTTCTGTTTAGGGCTACCGCTAAAGTGAAACTCGTGAAGGACAAGCGCGATGGGGTCTCCTTTCAACCCGGCACAGAGCTCTTAGGCGACCGTGCACGGACCCGCGAGGCAGTAGAGGCCTGTTTGGCAACGCTGCGGTCTGGTGTGTTGCCCGACGACGCGGAGCGTCAGCGGGTCGACTTCAAGGAAGAGGGCGGCCGTCGCGGTTCTGGTGGCCGGCTGCTGCCCGGGTCTCCCGAGAACACCAAGGCAGCCGACCAGATGGCCGACGAAGTCGCGGCGATAGCCAACACCCCGGGCGGAGGAGCTCTGATCGTCGGGGCCGAGAACCGAAGCGGGGACCTCCTCGGCACTGAGCTCGACGCCGAGTGGCTGCGCCAACAGATCTACCGACGAGTCGACGTCGCCCCTGACATCGAGATGGTCATGGAGCGCGGCATCCGCCTCCTGGTCATCTACGTCCCCGAGGCACGCGAGCCGGTCGAGGACACGAGCGATCGGCTGCGTTGGCGCGTGGGTGCTTCCTCTGTACCCGTCGACCGGGGCGAGTGGTGGACACACCGACAAGGCCGTGCCGGCTGGGATGCGATGTCCCGATCCAGCAGCCTCGGCCTCGACCACGTCACCTCGGGCGCTGTCGCGGTGGCCAGGGAGTACCTCGGCCGACGCGATATCTCCGACGAGGTTCAGCAAGACCTGGCCAAGGCCGCCACACCTGACATGCTGCGGCAGATCGGGGTACTGACCGTTGACGATTACCTGACCGAGGCCGGAGCGCTCCTCTTTTGTCCCTCACCGCGCCCGTGGCTGACCTGGAGCCGGCTCGACGTCGAAGGTGGCGACATCCTCGCTCGCGACGACCCGCACCAGGGCTTGAGCCTGCTGGAGCAGATCCACCGGGTCGAGACCCTGCTGGAGGCCGCGAACGATCGCGTCACGATCTCCGGGGAGTTCGCCGAGCGGACGGTGCGAGAACTGCCGATGCGATCAGCTCGTGAGGCCGTCCTCAACGGGGTCGTGCACCGCGACTGGAACCTCCATGAGGCCACGACTGTGACCTGGGTAGAGGAGGACGTTTCCCTGACAGTGGTGTCGCCCGGCGGCTTCGTGGGCGGCATCAACGAGGACAACGTCCTGGCGCAGCGATTCAGCCGCTCCCCGGCGCTCGCCGATGCCGTCCGGGCGTTGGGTCTGGTCGACAAGCAGGGCATCGGCGTCGATCGCATGTACCGGGAGATGGTCACACTCGGCCACCGCCCGCCGTTGTTGATCGAGGAGCCCGGGCCGCGCGTTCGGACCAGGCTGGTCGGCGGCCGGCCGGTGGTCCCCGTCATGCGTCTGACGTCACGCATCCAGCCTGTGGCCCGGCAGCGCGACGTCCAGGTAGCCCTCGTCGTCTACACACTGCTGCACCGTCCCTTCTCGACCGCCGAGCAGATGGCGACCGTCTTGCAGCGAACGCCGTCCGAGGCTGCGGAGGCACTGGAGACCACCTACCGCTGCGTGATCGACGGGCGCCCGCTGATCAAGCCGTACAAGGACGCCTGGCTGCTCTCCCCGGACGCCCGAAGGCTCGTTACCGGGTCGAAGTCGGATCGAGAGCTGCTCCGCCGACTCAGAGTTTTGTGGTACGTCGGACCCGATCCGCAAGACGCGCCCGCCGTTGCCGATACGTGGCTATCGGTCCACGACCGGATCACCTCCGGCGACTACGCTGCGCTGACCGGCCTCACGCCCGCGGGCGCCCGCGGCGCGCTGGACCGACTGGTCGACGACGGCCAACTCGTTCGTGGCGAGGTTGCCGGCCGCAACGCGCACTACCTGCGACCGGCCTGAGTGCCGATCTCGACCGGCTCAGGAACCGAGAAGCTCGTCATGCATAGGGTGGGCGGCTGTGGACTCCGATGACCCCGGACTGTTCGAAACGGTCGCCGACGCAGCTGCGACCTCGGCGACGCGGCCCAGTCGCGGGAGGATGCGAGAGACGTGGGTGTGCACGGTCAGCGCGGACGCCACGATCATCGACTCGGCAGCTCTCGACGCTGCCATGGCCAAGCCGAAGCGGACGGCTTCCTCGTCGGGATATTGCAGGACGACAACGGTGACGAGGCCCCAGACGATCGCGGTGACGGGACGGTCGCCGGCTTCGATCGGGTCGGCTGGTTGCTCTGGCCCACCGACGGCCTGGATCCGGTGCTGGAGGCCGACGCCTTCGATGTCCGCGAGGTGACGACCGAGGTTGACGCCGTGACCGACGTCAAGGGAACCGTGACGTGGTCGATCACGGTCAGGCTCCGCGATGTGTCGGGCCTGCGGCGGATCGCCGTCGCCGCACATCCGGAGGAGAGCCCTGCGATCAACGAAAGCCTGGTTGCTGCCTGGCAGTGTGCGATCGACCCCTTCGCACCGATCCGTTCCGTTCCGGGGATTACCTGGCAGCCGGGCGCGGTCGAGATCCTGCACGTACCCGCCCGGGCCGGAAGGGGTGGCTGACGTGGGCTGACGCCGTCGACGGAGGCGAGCTCGCCCCCTCGCGCACAGATATGAGATGGCCTCTAGCCTCGGTTACGTCTCAGTCGGAGGCCGTCGACGTTCACGTGCCGCTATAAGGTGCTAAGCCTCCGCACGGGGTCCCCGAGGTGCGCTGCGGTGGCCGCGTGCTTGATGGAGTTTTGGCCGGCCTCAGGGAGCCATTGCGCTGAGCGGGGCCGTGACAGTCCCGTCGTCGGTGACAAGGATCGGCCCGGTTCCGGTGACGACGAGCCGGAATGCAGGCTCGCCGATCGCAGCCGTATCGACCTGTGCGATCACCGCCCGCAGAGTGTTGGCTCCTGCTGTGAACTGCTGGCCGCCGAGTTTGACCTCGACGGCACCCCAGCGTCCGTCAGGGAGGGTGATGATCGCGTCGACCTCCTTGTTGTTGGAGTCGCGGTAGTGACTGACATCGGCGCCGATCGCAGAGGCAAAGACAGCCAGATCATGGACGACCGCGCTCTCGAACAGTGTGCCGAGCGTATTGAGGTCGCCCCTCAACTGTTGGGGACCGGCACCAAGGGCCGCAGCGGCAAGAGCTGGGTCGACCAGGTGTAGCTTCCGTGAGGTGCGCACCCTGGCGCGAGATCGCAGCGCCGGGGTCCACGGCCGCTGTGTCTCGATAAGAAAGAGCCTCTGGAGCAGGCCGACATAGTTGCTCACGGTCTCCTCGTCGATGGTGGGGGCGACCGTGCGTACGTCGGACGCGAGCGTCTTGTAGGTGACCTCGGAGGCCACAGATCTCGCGAGCGCAGTGATGAGGTGCTTGACCACCTCGGGCTCGTGTCGGATATCGGCGAGGCGGTGGATGTCGGTGCGCGCGACGTCGTCGATGTAGCCGCGTAGACGATCGGCTGCCTGAGCGGGTGACAACGTGATCATCGCTGGGAAGCCCGGGTGCATCAGGTTGTCGATGACGGTGTCGAGATCCTGGGTTGCGCCAAGATCGGTCTTCGGCAGTTCGCCGTCGAACAGGCTCGCGAGGCTCACCGCCCCCGAAGCGGCGTCGAGCTTCTCCCACCAGGACATGGTCCGCTCACGCAGCCGCAGGAACCGTCCGGCCCCGGTGTGCCGGGTGACGTCGTCAGGAGGTACGGCGGAGCCAGTGAGGATGAACCGCCCCGGCTCGACCGTTGAGTCGACGGATCGCCGGACGAGATTCCACAGCTCCGGGGCGACCTGCCACTCATCGAGCAGCCTGGGTGCCTCGCCTTCGAGGAGTGAGCGCGGTGCCACCTCGAGCAACTGTTGGACCTCGGGGTCGTCGATGAAGACGTAGGAGCCAGCAGCCTGGAGCGCCGTCATGGTCTTGCCGCTCGCTCGCGCTCCTTCGATCACAACCGCGCCGGATGCCGCGAGCGCGCGCTCCAACGCGCTGTCGATGACGCGAGGCCGGTACTCATGTCCCAGCACCTGCGCTGTATGCATGGGGGGCATTCTACCGGCGAGAGGCCGCTATCCGGATGCTTGCAGGTCGCCTAAGCGGATGTTTGCAGACTCCCCACCCGGATGATTGCGGGATTCGTGACTGGATGCTTGCAGTCATCAGGACGCGCCGCGACTGCGCACTCATGTGCTAGCGGTAGGGCGCTCAAGGGGCATCGTCCGCTTCAAGTCCTCTCCTGCGCACCTCGCAGCACACAGACCTTGGCCGGGCCACAAGGCGTCGAACAGCAGCTTGCAGATGACCTGCGGACCGAGGGCCGACTGCACCTCTCGAGGTGCTCGAACCTGCTCGAGGACGCGATCTGCGACGTACGCCGGGCCGCGGCTCATCTCTTCGCCGCCGTCATGGGTCTGCCACCGCGAGAGCACGGCGACCAGCTCGCAGGGGGCTCGCTCTCGGGACGGCTGGCCTTCACGGACGGCTACCGTGTCAATGCCGCTCGCGGGCGTCGACACTGACTCTGAGCTGGCCCGGCCAGGGTTCCGGACGCGTCTCGACGCCGCTCCTCCTCGACAGCCTTGAGTCGAGGCCACGGCTGGCTGGTGTCTCCGTCTACATCGCCTGGGGTGGCAGGCTGCGGACGAGGGTTGTGTCCACTCCGACCGGGCCAACCTTGGCGGCCCCGCCGGGGGAACCCAGGGGGGCTTCGCGTCCAGCGAGAGTCTCGCTGAAGAAGGCCTGGTTGTCCGCGAGGTACGGAGCCCAGGGGTCGGGCAGGTCGTCTTCGTAGTAGATCGCCTCCACCGGACAAACGGGCTCACAGGCGCCGCAATCGACGCACTCGTCGGGTTGGATGTACAGAGAGCGCCCGCCCTCGTAGATGCAGTCGACCGGGCACTCGTCCACACATGCTCGGTCCATCACGTCCACACACGGTTGCGCGATCACGTAGGTCACAAACCACATTTTACACGACCTACTCAGTAATAACCCGGGGGCCCCAGTTGTCGAGCGCGTCCGAGTCGGAAAAGCGCGAGTCGACCTCCGGTGGACGAGCCCGTGGCCGAGCGCGGTTCCGGGCTACCCCCCGAGCACCACGGGCGACATTTGTTATGTACGAGCAGACATGTGACAATAGAACCATGCGTGGACCGACGCTGCCGGATCCGCCGCCGCAGTTCCCGGTGGGTGCCCGGCGAACGGATGTGCTCGCGCTGTTGCGCCGGACTGACGGCCCGTTGTCGGTGGCTGACGTCGCGCGGGCGATGGACGTGCACGTCAACACTGCCCGGTTCCACCTTGATGGTCTGGTGGAGGAGGGGCTGGCGGAGCGGGCCAGCGAGCCGCGAGACACACGAGGACGGCCGCGGATCCTGTACACCTCCGAAGGCGATCCGCCGGGCCCGAGGAGCTACGAGTTTCTGGCCGAGATGCTTACCGGCCTGGTCTCGACCCTCGAGGACGCCGGCTCCGCGACCGTTGAGCTCGGCAAGACCTGGGGACGGCATCTGATCGAGCGCGCGGCGCCCTCGGAGCGTGTCGACACCCAGCAGGCGCTCACTCGGCTAGACGACTTGCTGGAGAAAGTCGGCTTCCAGCCCGAAGCCGGCGCCACTGCTGGGACTAACGTCGAGGTTCGTCTGCGCCACTGTCCATTTCGAGAGGTAGCCCAGAAGCACACCGACGTTGTGTGCGCGATCCACTTGGGTCTGATGCAGGGGGCACTCGACGAGCTGGGCGCTCCGATCGCGGCGACATCGCTGGAACCGTTCGTCACCCCACAGATGTGCGTTGCCCACCTGCAAGCGACCGGGGCATCGGACTGACCAAGCGTCTCGGCGTTGACGGGCAGGTCGCAACCGGGCCGGGTGTGACACCTTCCAGCCGGCTCCTTCTTGATTTCTAACAAATCTCTTGTGACAATTATGGTTGTGACATCGGTGGGTTTCGGCAGCAGCAGTCAGACAGACTGGCGTGACGAACGCGCGGAGTGGCTCGAGTCGGTCGACGGGCTGGTCAAGGCTCGCGGCGCGCGGGTGGCGGGGCGGATCCTCGAGGATGTGTCGGAATACGCACGCGGCAGGGGGGTTCCGACGAGCGGTCGTACGCCGTACCGCAACACCATCCCTGCCGAGCAGGCCATGCCCTATCCGGGCGACCTCGAGGTCGAGGATCGCATCAACGACCATCTGCGCTGGAACGCCATGGCCATGGTCGTGCGGGCCAACAAGCGGCACCACGGGCTGGGTGGGCACCTGTCGACCTACGCATCGACTCTGACGCTGTGGGAAGTGGGCTTCCAGCACTTCTTCCGCGGCCGCGGCCCCGACCAGAAGCCCGTGGTCCCCGGCGACCAGGTCTTCTTCCAGGGCCACGCCAGTCCCGGCATCTACGCCCGGGCGTTCCTCGAGGGACGGCTGAGCACCGAACAGCTCGACCACTTCCGGCGGGAAGTCGCGGGCCGCGGCCTGCCGTCATACCCCCACCCGCGCAGCATGGGCGGGTTCTGGGAGTTCCCGACCGTGAGCCTCGGCATCGGTCCCCTGCACGCGGTCCACCAGGCCCGGTTCAACCGGTACCTGGCCGCGCGCGGCATCGTCGACACCACCCAGGCCCGGGTGTGGTGCTTTGTGGGCGACGGCGAGACTGACGAGCCGGAGACGCTGGCGGCGATCCGGCTGGCCGCGCGCGAGCACCTGGACAACCTCGTGTTCGTGGTCAACGGCAACCTGCAGCGGCTCGATGGGCCGGTACGGGGCAACACTCGCATCCTCGACGAGCTCGAGGGCATCTTCGCCGGCGCGGGCTGGCACGTGCTCAAGGTGCTGTGGGGCGGCAAGTGGGAGGAGTTGTTCTCCGCACCGGGTGGTGCGGCGTTGCTGGATCGGCTGGAGGGGATGAACGACGGCGATCTGCAGCAGCTGACGATCCTCGGCCCGGCCGAGCTGCGCGAGGCGCTGTTCGGCGGAGAAGACCCCGGCCTGGGTGCCCTGGGCGCCACCCTCACCGACCAGCAGCTGCACGGGCTGCGCCGCGGCGGGCACGACCCGCGCGCCGTGTACGCCGCCTACGCCGACGCAGTCGCCCACCGGGACGCGCCCAGCGTGGTCCTGGCGCAGACGGTGAAGGGCTACGCGCTCGGCCCGAACTTCGAGGGCCGCAACGCGACCCACCAGATGAAGAAGATGACGCCGGAACAGTTGCGCATCTTCCGCGACATCCTCGACCTGCCGGTCAGCGATGCCGAGCTCGCCGACGGGTTGCCGCCGTACCTCCCCCTCCCGGTGGGCTCGGTGGAGCTCGACTATCTGCACCAGCGCCGGCGTGCGTTGGGCGGTCTTCTCCCCCGTCGGCCCGCGACTCCGGCTGCCCTTCCGGTACAGCCGAGCGAGGCGGCGTTCGCGGACTTCGACGCCGGCTCGGGCACCCACCCGGTTTCTACGACGGTCGCCTACACCCGGATGCTGCGCTCGCTGATGCGTGACCCCGGCATCGGACCACGGATCGTGCCGATCGTTCCCGACGAGGGCCGCACGTTCGGGTTCGAGGTGCTCTACAGCGAGTTCGGCATCTACGCACCCGACGGGCAGATGTACACCCCGGTCGATGCCGGTGTGCAACTGTCCTACAAGGAGACCGCAACCGGTCAGGTGCTGCAGGAAGGGATCACCGAGTCCGGCGGGCTGGCCGAGCTGACCGCGGCGGCGACCGCCGGGCACACGTGGGACACCGCGGTGGTGCCGTTCTTCACCTACTACTCGATGTTCGGCTTCCAGCGCGTGGGCGACCTGATCTGGGCCCTGGCCGACGCCCGCGGCCGTGGCTTCCTCGTCGGCGCGACCGCCGGCCGCACCACCCTGGCCGGCGAGGGGCTCCAGCACACCGACGGCGCCTCCCACCTGGCCGCCCTCGCGGTGCCCAGCTGTCGTGCCTATGACCCGGCGTTCGCCTACGAGACCGCCACCATCGTCCGCGACGGCATCTGGCGCATGTACGGCAGCGGCGAGGAGTGCTTCTACTACCTGACGGTCTACAACGAAGACCACGTCCAGCCCGCCAAACCCACCGAGTCGGGCATTCCCGGGATGAGCGTCGACGAGGCGATCGTCGCCGGACTGCACCGCGTCACGGCCCCGGCGGAAGGGCTCCCTGTGCAGGTGCGGCTGCTCGCCTCCGGGCCGGCTGTGCGCGCAGCACAGCACGCGGCGACGGATCTCGCACGCTCGGGACTCGGTGCCGAGGTATGGTCCGCGACCAGCTGGAAGCAACTGCGCGATGACGCGCTGGCCGTGGAGCAGTGGAACCTGGCTCACCCGGACGACGTTCGCCAGACGAGCCACCTCGTGCACGCGCTCGGGGACGAGCAGATCCCCATCGTCGCCGTCAGCGACTACGTGAGCGCCCTGCCCGACCAGCTCGCACGCTTTCTTGGCGGGCCCTTCGTCAGCCTCGGCACTGACGGCTACGGGATCTCCGACACCCGCGAGGACCTCCGTGCCCACTTCGGCGTCGACGCGGAGGGCATCCGGGCTGCCGCCGAGCGGGTCGCTGATCGCGGCGAGAGCCCTTGGGCTGGCAGCCAGACGTCAGCCTCGACAGCGCCAACATCACCGCACACCGTGCGACCGAAGCGCAGCCTGGTCGCGTGAACGCGTCTGACGCCGCGCCAAGTCATCGACAGAGCCAGGAGGTTCCCGTGGAGAACGCGTCGACCGGCCAAACCCGCGTGCCGCTGAGCCGAGCGCTGGAGCAGGACCATCGTGAGATCGACGAAGTCATCAAGCGGTGTGCCGACGGGTCGGCCCTTGACGCCGACGAGAGGGGCGCCCTGAAGCGGGCCGTGGACGAGCTGCGGCGACACATCTACGCCGAGGAGGAGTTGCTCTTCCCTCCATTGCGCCTAGCCGGGATGACCGGGCCGATCCTGGTGATGCTCCGCGAGCACGGGCAGATGTGGCCGCTCCTGGACACGCTGGATCATGGGCTTGCCGAGGGGGTCGACTCCGACCTGCTACGCGCCGCCTGCCATCAGTTGTTCGTGCTCCTGCAGCACCACAATCCGAAAGAGGAGCAGATCATCTACCCGGAGCTCGACCGGGCAGTCGGGCCGACCGTGAGCGTGGACGTGCAGGAGTTTTTCGATGCCGGCCAGGTGCCGGCGGGCTGGATCTGTCACTTCCTGCGCGCAGGGACTGGCCGCCTCGCGCATCCCGGCTAGGCGCGGGCGGTGACACCGATCATCGGAGCGTGGAGTCGGTGGGCCTTCGAGAAGGTCAGCCTCACCATCGAGGCCGATGTCCTTCATCGCGTCCGGGACCGCGTGGAGCCCGGCAAGGTCTCGGCGTACGCCACCCTGGCGCTGCGCAGGCAGCTGGAACGGGACGGGCTCGATGACCTGATCGGCGAACTCGTCGAGGTCAACGGACCCCTCGATGCCGAGGCTGTCGCCCGGTACGTCGACGAGTGGCGCTGAGACGTTGGCCCGTGTCCTGATCCTGGACTCCGAAGCCGTCTCGGCCTTGGCTGAGCAGCGCAGGGGGATGGCCGAACGATTGACGGCTGCCCAACAAGCGGACCATAGGGTCCTGATCCCCGCGGTCGTTCTTGCCGAGGTTGCGACCGGCGCGCCAAGCGATGCCGCGATCTGGCACGTCCTTGGCAAGATTCCAACCCTCGACCTTCCGCAGGGTGTCGCGATGCGAGCCTGCGCGCTTCGCGCTCGTACCGACCGAGTGCGACGCAAGAAGCGAGACCTTACGGTGGACGCGCTCATGGCCGCGACGGCGGTTGAGCTGGCTCCATCCGCGGTGATCACAGCCGGCAAGTCCGGCCTGGAGCTCCTGGTCGACGGGTTCGACGCGAAGGTCTCAGCGGTCTGAGCAGCTGCCGCTACTTCAGCTGGCGGAACGCGTCCACCGTGACCGATTCGCCCTCGCCGACGGTGACGGCGCGCCTGGCCGAGCAGGCGTCGAAGGCGCCGATCTTGCTGCCGTCGCCCGGCGACCTCGGACGCGCTGCCTAGACTGTTGACGCGTGTCGCGAGAACAGAGGTGGTTCACGGATGTCGTTCAAGATCATGCCGCACGGCCGCTTGCAGGAGTGGGTCGCCGAGGAGAACGGCTACTTCGCCGCCGAGGGGCTCGACTACACGTTCATTCCGGAGGGTGACTACGGGATCGCGTTCGATGGCCGCGACGACTCAGGACAGATCCGGACGGGTGCCTACGAGACGTTCGGGGCAGGGCGCAGTGGTGCAAACATCAGCTGTGCCTGTCACTGGGCGACGACCGAGGCTGCCCTCGCCAACACCGGGCAGCCGGTCACGAGCGCCTACTCGGTCACGCCGGGGGCGATCATGGTCGCCCCGGAGTCGCAGATCCGCCGAGCGGAAGACCTTGCAGACGTCGAGATCGGGGTCGGCTACCACTCGGGAAGCCATTTCACCACTCTGCAGGCGCTCGAGCGCATTCTGCCCGCGGATCAGGTCAAGCTGAGCTTCCAGGGCCCGCCGAACGAACGTCTCGACACGTTGATCGACAGGCGTGTGCCGGCCGCCACCGTGTGGGGTGTTCCGTACTACGTCGCCCAGGCGCTCGGATTCCGTACGATCCTCGATGCCACGTTCATGATCGGGTTCCTGGCCACCGGAGACGATGTCGACCCGGGCGACGTACAGAAGTACCTCAACGCACTACGCCTGGCTCAGTCCGAGATCGACGTGCGTCCCGAGCGCTACAAGCACTATCACTCGCGAGCGGTTCCGGCACGCTACCAAGACCAGGTCGACGTCCGTGCGTTCGGTACCGGTGAGCGGATCGTGTTCCTGCCCTATGGGTCCGACACGGCCCGACGAACACACGAATGGGTCGCTGCCCACCAACTGGTCGCCCCCTAGAAGGCCTCAGCCCGTGCCGGAAGACCCAGAAGGGACGCGGGCGGTGGCACCGATCATCGGTGGCCCGATGACGAAGCCGTGATGCTCCGACGTCTCGGCGAGCAACCGGTCGGCAAGCGTGGCGGGGGCGACCTCGGCCGCCGTGGCCACCCCCAGCCTCTCCATCAACGGCACGACGCCCTGGACCAGGTTGGCCCATCCCCAGGCCGGGGCCTCCGGGCCACCGCGGACAGGTGCCTCCAGGGAGAGCGCCGGCTCGTCGAGTCCCGCCTGCAGGAAGCACGGGAACAGCCGCAGACCCATCCGTGGCTCGACGCCGGCCTTCTCCAGCGCCTGGGTGAACCACGCGCGAACCTGTGTCCACAACGGGGTCATGGGCGTCGCCCATTCATAGGTGAGGTCGGCCTCGACCACGGCGACCACACCGCCCGGGCGCAGCAGCTCGGCTGCTCGGCGGAGCACCGCCGCCGGATCCGGCAGGTACATCAGGACCAGCCGCCCGACCACGGCGTCGAACGGGCCGTCGACCGTGTCGAGCGACTGCACGTCGCCCTCGACGATCTCGACGTTGTCGACCCCTGCCGTTGCGAGGCGCGTCCCGGCGTCGACGACGGCCCGTGGATCACGCTCGACCCCGACCACCGAGCCCTGCTTGCCGACGAGCTGCGCCGCCAGCTGGGCCACGTGACCGGCGCCCGAGCCGAGGTCGAGGACGCGCATGCCGGGCGCGATGCCGCTGGCGCGGAAGACGCGCTCGGTCAGGGGCGCGAAGAGTCCTGCCTGCGCGTCGAGCCGGCGCTGCTCGACCGCCCGATCCTCGAAGATGTACTCCTGCATGTCTGGCCCCGATCCGCGTGGTGCTGGGCTGCCATCTGTGGAGGCCCAGGCAGCGTATTGCGGTCTTCGGGACCGGTCAACGGCTCGCGCCCGGCCCCCTATGTCGAGGCGGTGCGGCCGATCCGGACCTTCCACACCTGCGGACCTTCTTCCGTCGGCTGCCAGGTGAACTCGCCGGCGTGCTCGGCGGCGAACTGGTAGTAGAGCGGCTTGGGATCGTGGTCGTTGACCAGGACGAACTCCTCACCCGGAGCGAGGGAGAAGTACGTCTCGAAGATCAGCTCATGGCGCCGCGCCGGGGGCTGGTCGCGGACGTCGAGCTCTTTGGTGCTCTCCATTTGGTTCCTTCTGTCGCGGTGTGCGGGTCTTCGGGCTGCCGACGAAGCAGGTGAGCCGCTCAGGCCGCCTCCGGGGGCGACCCGAGCGTGCTGACGGGCAGTACGACGACGGTTGCCGTCTGGTTGTGCTCCTCGGTCGGTTCGCACCCTGTCGGGTCGAGCGTCGTCCGGTCCGACGTCAAGAGCGCTTCGACGTCCAGGCCGTAGCCGGGAGCTGTTCCGGGTGCGCAGGACCTGCCGTGCTGGAGGTCGCCGATGTCCGGGCCGGACATCCCGGTGTCGACGGCGCGCACGCTCCCGACGGACAGCACGCACATGTCGTCCTGCTCGGCGAAGAGATGAGCCTGACGGGCGGCGTCCAGCGTGGACAGGCGGTGCCGCCACCGGGACCAGTCCCGGAAGGAGTGTTGCTGCGCCATCCCGGTGGCCTGGCGCAGCAACGCATCCGCGTCGTCGAATGCGTGCCTTAGCCTGGTATGGGCGGTGCGTCTGTCGAGAAGCGGTGCCTTGTCCGCGACTGCGTCGCCCAGCTCCGCCTGGGCGGCGTCGACGGCCGCGAGAGCCGCGTTGATCTGATCGACCAGCAGGGTGGGGACCACCGGCCCGTGCCGGCGTCGCGGCCTCATCGAGTCTCCTGCTCGCTCAGCCGGACTGTGGTGACGGTGACGCCGTGGATCTCGCGCGGCAGGGACCAGCTGTACCGCTGGGGGAGCCGGGACTCCAACTCATAGCGCAGCCACGCGACGTCCTCGGCCCGGGAGCTGATGATCTGCGTCGCCACCCCCGGAGCAAGCGCGCACAGTGCGCCGTACAGGCGTCGACGTCGTTCGTAGTAGTCCAGGCCGCACAGGTCGATCCAGACGCCTTGCGCGGGTGGGCCGGGCACCTCCGTCGCCCGGTCGCCATGGAGAGGACTCAGCGTTGTCGGGGTCATGTGTTCGCCTCCACCGGTCTCACGCCTGTAGCTATTTTTTACTACATTCGCCGTGAAAAATGCAATGTGGGGGTGGTCACGTCCGGGGGGTCAGCTCAGTGCGACGGAGCGAGCTGCGGGTTGTCGAACGTGGCGGGGTCGTGCAGGAACTTCGCCCGGTCGAACGGCCACACGATCGCCCACACCTTGCCGACGACGTCGTCCACCGGGACGGTGCCGCCTCCGGGCAGGCTCTGGTGGAAGCGGGAGTCCTCGCTGTTGGAGCGGTTGTCGCCCATCACCCACAGCCGGCCGGCCGGCACGTGCACGTCGAACCGCTCCTCCGATGGCTTGGCGCCGCCGATGATGTAGCTGTTCTCGTGCAGGGGTACGCCGTTGACGGTGATCCGTCCCTGCGCGTCGCAGCAGCGCACCTCGTCACCGCCGACGCCGATCACCCGCTTGACCAGGTGACCGCCGGTCGGGAAAAGCCCGATCGTGGCCAGCGCCTGCTGGAGCGGCGTGAGGTCCTGCACCCCCTCGGCGCCCAGCCACCGGCCACCGGGGTCCTTGAAGACCACTACGTCGCCGCGGTGGACCGGCTGGGTCCAGTAGGACCACTTCTCCACCAGGATCCGGTCGTTCTTCACGGTCGGGCCGCCCTCGAGCAGCGGCTCCATCGACCCCGATGGCACGAAGAACATCTGCACGAAGAACGTCTTGATGATCGCCGAGACAACCAGCGCCAGCACGAGGAGCAGGATCGTCTCGAGCCAGACCGGGATGGACCGCCTGCGCACCTTCTCGTCGCGGTGCTGGCGCGTCACGGTCACGCCCCTGACTCTAGGGCACCACCGGTCACGCGGAGGGATGCCTGGCGTGCGTGACGACCTGGCGGGCCACCTCGGCGAGCTTGAGGTTCATGTCCTGCGAGGCCTTCTTGAGAAGCGCGAACGCGGCGTCGTCGTCGATCTTGTGGAAGGCCATCATCAGCCCGACGGCCTTGCCGATCTCCCGGTTGCTCTCCAGGCCCCGACGCAGAGTGGTGGCCTCGTCGCGACGCTCCTCGGCGATCATGGCGACCGAGACGAAAGCAGCCAGCATCACCGCCTCGTTGATCGAGTCCCGGGTCAGCGCGCCCGGTGTGTCGGAGAAGATGTTCAAGGCACCGAGCTTGCGGTTCTCCACGACCAGCCGGAAGCCGGCGACGCCGCGCACCGGGGTCTCTTCGAGCACCCTGTCGGTCAGCTGCGGCCAGGAGGAGCTGGTGGCGAGGTCGGTGTCGAGGTAGGCGCTCTCGTCGAGGATGGCATCCAGGCAGGGCCCGGCGCCCGTCTCCCGCTCCATGGTGTCGATGAGCCGTGCCACCGAGTCGCTGGATGCGGCGGTCACGAACTCGTCCTTGCGTTTGATCATCACGCTTGCGTGGTCGCAGCCGGAGACCAGCTGCGTGGCCGCCGTGCACGCCGCGGAGTAGAGCGAGTCGAAGTCCTCGCCCGCGTAGACCAAGTCGGCGAGAGATTGAAACACCGCGGTGGGCTCCTGTCCGGACACGTGGCGACTGCCCCTCAACGTCATTCCACCGCTCTGTGGCTTCAAAGCGGCGCCGCAAGTCTGCCACAGCGGCCCACCCGGCATACTCGGGTGATGCGCTCGCTGCAGGTGACCAGTCTCGACGGTCCGTCCGGCGTCGAGGTCATCGACGCCCCGGAGCCGACACCCGCACCGGAACAGGCCCTTGTCGACGTACACGCGCTCGGGATCAGCTGGCCGGACCTGCTGCTGTCGCGGGGTGGGTACCAGCTCAAGCCGGATCTCCCGTTCCAGCTCGGCGTCGACTTCGCGGGCATCGTCCGATCTGCACCGGAGGACTCCCGCTTCGGCGCGGGGGACCGGGTGGCCTGCTGCCTGTCGTACGGCGGCGGGGCGGACGTCGTCGCCGTCGACGCCGAGGCGATGCTCGCGCTGCCGGAGTCGACCACGTTCGTGCAGGGGGCGGCAATGCCGATGAACTACCTGACCGCCCAGTTCGCGTTGGCGACCCGGGCCCGGCTGCTGGCGGAGGAGACCGTACTGGTGCACGGCGCCGCCGGCGGGGTCGGCACGGCGACCCTGCAGATCGCCAAGGGGTACGGCGCCCGCACCATCGCGGTCGTCTCCACCGAGGAGAAGGCGGAGTTCGCACGCGCGGCCGGCGCGGACCACACGGTCCTCGTCGACAGGTTCCTCGCTTCGGTCAAGGATCTGACCGACGGCCGCGGTGTCGACGTGGTGGTCGACGTGGTGGGGGGCGACCTGATGACCGACTCGCTGCGGGCGCTCGCACCCCTCGGCCGCCTCCTGGTGGTGGGCTTCACCGGAGGGACGATCCCGCAGGTCAAGGTCAACCGGCTGCTGCTGAACAACATCGACGTCCGCGGCGTCGGCTGGGGCGCGCTGGCGATGGGCCGCAGGGGGTTCATGCACGACCAGTGGGACCAGCTGCTGCCGATGATCGCCTCCGGGGTGGTCGACCCGCCGGTGGGCACGACGTACCCGCTGGAGGAGGCCGGGCGGGCGCTGGCGGACATGGAGGCGCGCCGGGTGCTCGGCAAGACCGTCCTCACCCTCCGCTGAGCGGTCAGGTGGTCAGGTCGGCGTACTCGGGATGCTTGTCCACGTAGCCGGCGATGAACGAGCAGGTGAGCTGGGCCGGCATGCCGGCGGAACGGATCGCGTCGAGCGAGCTCCGGGCCAGCGCGGACCCGACGCCGCGGCCCTCGAAGTCGGGGTCCACCTCGGTGTGCACCAGCTCGATCCGGTCGTCGTGGCGGCGGTAGTTCACGAAGCCTGCCACGGCCCCGGACTCGTCGACCGCCTCGAACCGGTGCCGCTCTGTGTTGTCCTGGACGTTGACGTGTGCGCGTTCACCCATGACTCGATCCAAGCACGCACCGTCTAGATTGGGGCGGGTGAGCATTCTCGACGACGCCCGTGAGGGCATGAATTCCGACGTCCGCCCCCAAGACGACCTGTTCGGGCACGTGAACGGCCGCTGGCTGGAGGACACCGACATCCCCTCCGACCGGGCCGCCTGGGGCGCGTTCTCCCGGCTGGCCGAGCGCGCCGAGGCCGACGTCCACGCGATCCTGCAGGAGCTCTCGGGGGGCAGTCACGAGCCGGGTTCTGCCGCCCAGAAGGTGGGCGACCTGTTCGCGAGCTTCATGGACGAGCAGCGCGCCGAGCAGCTGGGTGCCGACCCGATCCGCGCCGACCTGGACCGGGTCGCCGCGGTCGCGGACCTCTCCGGGCTCGCCGCGTTCCTCGGGGAGTTCGAACGCGGCGGCGGGTCCGGCCTGTTCGCCTCCTACGTCAACACCGACGACAAGGACGCGAGCAGGTACGTCGTCAACATGATGCAGGGCGGGCTGGGGCTGCCGGACGAGTCCTACTACCGCGAGGACAAGTTCGAGCAGGTCCGCACGGCGTACGCCTCCCACTTGAGCAGGATGCTGTCGCTCGTCGACCATCCCGCCCCGGACGCGACCGCCGACACGGTGCTGGCCCTGGAGACTCGGCTCGCTCGCGGCCACTGGGAGCGTGCCCAGACCCGCGACCGGATCAAGACCTACAACCTGGTGGGCTACCAGGGGCTGAAGGACCTCGCGCCCTCGTTCGACTTCGACACCTGGATCGCCGCGCTCGGCGGCGACGAGCGCACCCTCGCCGAGGTGGTCGTCCGCGAGCCCGACTACCTGCAGCACCTGTCGGCCGCCCTGGACGAGGTGCCGCTCGAGGACTGGAAGGCCTGGCTGACCGTGCGCGTGATCGGCGCCGCTGCGCCGTACCTCTCCTCGGCCTTCGTCGCGGAGAACTTCGACTTCTACGGCAAGACCCTCAACGGAACCCCGGAGCTTCGGGTGCGTTGGAAGCGGGGGGTGTCGTTCGTCGAGGGCGCGATCGGCGAAGCGGTGGGTGAGGAGTACGTCGCTCGCCACTTCCCGCCGCACGCCAAGGAGGCGATGGTCGGTCTGGTCGCTAACCTGCTCGAGGCCTACCGGCGCAGCATCGAGTCGCTGGACTGGATGGGCGAGCAGACCAAGCAGCGGGCCTACGCCAAGCTGGAGACGTTCAGGCCGAAGATCGGCTACCCGGACAAGTTCCGGGACTACTCGCGGATGACGGTCACGCGCGACGACCTGGTCGGCAACGCCCGTGCAGCCGCCGCGTTCGAGACCGACCGCGAGCTGGGCAAGATCGGCTCGCCGGTCGACCGCGACGAGTGGCTGATGCTGCCGCAGACGGTGAACGCCTACTACAACCCCGGGATGAACGAGATCTGCTTCCCTGCGGCGATCCTGCAGCGGCCGTTCTTCGACGCCGAGGCCGACCCCGCGGAGAACTACGGCGGCATCGGCTCGGTCATCGGCCACGAGGTCGGCCACGGCTTCGACGACCAGGGCTCGCAGTACGACCAGGACGGCAACATGATCAACTGGTGGACCGACGAGGACCGGGCGGCGTTCTCCGCGCGGACCTCGAAGCTGGTCGCCCAGTACGACGAGTTCGAGCCGCGGCTGCTGCCCGGCGAGCACGTCAACGGCCAGCTCACGCTGGGCGAGAACATCGGCGACCTCGGCGGAGTCACGATCGCGCTGAAGGCCTACCTGATCAGCCTGGCCGGGTCCGACGTACCCCCGAGCGACGGCCTGACCGGCGTGCAGCGGCTGTTCTTCAACTACGCCCACGTGTGGCGCACCAAGCGGCGCAAGGAGCAGATGCTGCAGCTGCTCACCGTCGACCCGCACAGCCCCGAGGAGTTCCGGGCGAACATCGTGCGAAACCTCGAGGAGTTCCACGACGCGTTCGCCACCGCACCGGAGGACGGTCTGTGGCTGGAGCCGGCCGACCGGGTGCGGATCTGGTAGACGTGCTCCGGTCGGGGCTGCCTGGTGCGGCAACGCTACTGGTGGCCCTGTTGAGCCTGGTGGCCGGATGCTCGTCGAGCCCGGAGGTGAAGAAGGGGCAGGTTCGCCCCGCCGACCTGGTCTGCGGCAAGCAGCACCTGGTGGTGCGCGACGTCGCGCCCGAGGGCCAGCACTTCGACACCCCGAAGGCGGCCGCGGAAGCGCTGGCACGCAGAGGTGAGCACGTGAAGATCGAGTCGCGGTTCAGCGGCACTGCGAAGCTGCTGGTGCGTCGCGCGAACGGCGACATCCGCCTGGTGGTGACCGTGGTGAGGGCCGGTGGAAGCTGGGCGCGCACCAAGGTCGCGCACTGCCCCTGACCGCGGGGCGCCTGGTCAGCCGACCAGGCCGAGTGCCCGGAGCGCCATCTCCTCCAGCAGCCGGCGCATGGCCGGCTCGGAGAGCATCGCGCTGTGCGGGGTGGAGTTGATCAGCCCGAACGCCGCATGCGCCATCGCGCGCGCCTGGCGTGCGGCGAGGTCGGGGTGGATGCCGCGAAGCTGGGCGGCCCACAGCTCGACGTACTTGCGCTGAAGCTCGCGCACTCGCTCACGTGCCTCGTCGGGCAGTGAGGCCCAGTCGCGGTCCTGGACCACGATGAGCGGCTTCTTGTGCAACGCGAAGTCGACGTGCCAGTCGACCAGGGCGTGCACGGCCTCCCGCGGACCCTCGGCCTCGGCGACCCGTTCGCGGCCGACCTCGAGCAGCTCCTCGCTGATCGCGACCAGCATCTCGGCGAGCATCGCGTCCTTGGAGGCGAAGTGCCGGTAGAGGGCGGGGCCCGAGATGCCACACGCCGCGCCCAGCTCGGTGACCGAGACGCCGTGGAAACCGCGTTCGGCGAACAGCGTCGCGGCGGTGTCCAGGATCTGCTGGCGTCGGCTCACGCCCACACCCTAGTTAACGCTCGCTCACTTCGATGTCGAGCAATGGTGTTGGATTGCGTCGTGAAGGTCCTGGCTGTCTGCGTTCCGCAGGCCGGGCACGTGAACGCGGTCCTGCCGCTGCTGTCGGCACTCGCACGGGCCGGCGACCGGGTTGTCGTCGCGTCAGGGGTCGAGGCCGAGTCGAGCGTTGCGGCCGCCGGGGTCGAGTTCCGTCGCTGCGGAGGCGGTTTCGAAGTGTGGATGCAACAGCTCGCGGCACGCACGCGAGGGGCTCCGGGAGACGGCCTGCCGATCGACCGGATCCACCACTACTTCGTGCCGCGGCTGTTCGGCGAGGTCGGCGCAGTCGACATGGTCGACGACGCGGTGCAGGCCGGCCGGGAGCTCGAGCCGGACCTCGTCCTGTACGACACAGCGGCGTTCGCCGGCCCGCTGGTGGCCCGGGTGCTCGGCGTCCCCGGGGTGCTGCACACCTACGGGCCGCTGCTGGCTCCCGACATCCCCATGCTCACCGGCGACGCGTTGTCGCCGCTGTGGCGGTCGATGGGCGCCGACCTCGGTCCGCATGCGGGGATGTACGGCGAGGCGACGGTCACCATCTGCCCTCGGAGGGGCTCGCCGGGCAGCCCGTCGACGTGGTCGTCACCGCCGGCACGAACAACGACCCGGCCGACCTGGAGCCCGTTCCGGCCAACGCCCTCATCGAGCGCTTCGTGCCGCAGGCCGAGCTGCTGCCTCGATGCAGTGCCGTCGTGCACCACGCAGGAGCCGGCACCATGTTCGGCGCGCTGGCGCACGGCCTTCCCGCGGTCGCGATTCCGCAGGGCGCGGACAACTTCACCCTCGCCGAGGCGTTGCGCAAGGCCGGGGTCGCCAGGGTGCTGATGCCCGGCACGGTGAGCGCGGGCGCCGTCCGCGAGGCGGTGCAGTCCGTGCTCGACGACCCTTCGTACGCCGTGGCGGCACGGCGCACCGCCGACGAGATCGCCGCGATGCCCGGGCCGGAGGAGGTGGCCGCAGTGCTGCGCCGCCGGTTCGGACGCGTCGGATAGCGTCGACAGCATGAGCCTGGCCCTGAAGAGACACCACGCCCGGTCCGATCCCCGCGGCCGGTCCTGAGACATGGGGCGGGTCTACGCGAACGGGTCCGTGTTCGACGGGATCCGGCACCGCGGCTCATGCGCCGTAGGGGTGCGTGGTGGGCGGATCGTCGCGGTCGGAGACCTCGGCGAGGTCCGCGAGCACGCCGGGCCCGGAGCCGACGAGATCGACGTCGCCGGCGGGCTGGTGCTGCCCGGCTTCATCGATGGGCACATGCACCCGATGGTCGGCGGCCTCGAGCGGCTTCGCTGCGAGATGACGTCACTGAGCTCCCGGGAGGAGTATCTCGACGCCATCCGCTCCCACGCCCAGGCGCATCCCGGGAAGGGCTGGTTCCGCGCCGGCGGCTGGTCGGCGAGCGCGTTCGGTCCCGCGGGCCCCACCAGAGAGGACCTGGACGCCGTGCTCCCCGACCGGCCGGCGTTCATCACCAGTAGCGACCACCACGACGCGTGGGTGAACAGCCGCGCCCTCGAGATCACCGGCGTCGGCGCCGACACCCCCGACCCGGACGACGGCTGGTTCGAGCGGGACGCGCACGGGCGACCCACCGGAACTGTGCGCGAGGCGGCTATGGCGATGGTCGGCGACCATGTCGACACCTCGCGCGAGGAGTACTACCAGGGGCTGCTGGAGGCGCAGTCCTACCTGCACTCGCTGGGCATCACCGGCTGGCACGATGCGCTGATCGGCGGGTACGCCGGCATCGACGACCCGACCCAGGCCTACCTCGACGCTCTCGGGGCTGGCAGCCTGACCGCGCGCGTGCGGGCCTCCCAGTGGTGGGACCGGCATCGGGGTGTGGAGCAGGTCGACGACCTGGTGGCCCAACGCGAGCGGCTGGCGGAGGCCGGTCTGGACGCTGGCTCGGTGAAGTTCATGGTCGACGGGATCGCTGAGACGTTCACGGCCGCGGTGACCATCCCGTACACCGGGGACCTCCATTGCCGGTGCGGGGACCGCGGCCTGGCCTTCATGTCGACAGAGCAGCTGAACGCCGCGGTGGTCGCGGTCGACGCCGCCGGACTCGAGGCGCACTTCCACGCCATCGGCGACCGGGCCGTGCACGATGCGCTGAACGCGGTCGAGCACGCCCGGCGGGTCAACACCATGAGCGACAGACGGCACCAGATCGCCCACCTCCAGCTGGTCCGTCCCGAGGACCGGCCCCGGTTCCGGTCGCTCGCCGTGGCCGCCAACGCGGAGGGGATGTGGGCGCGGCGCGAGACGCCTGCGGTGCAGATGCTGCTCGCGCATCTGGACGAGGAGCGGGTCGGCTGGCACTACCCGTTCGCGGACATCGCCGCCGGCGGGGTGCCCCTGGCCGGCGGAAGCGACTGGCCAGTCAATCCCCCGGAGCCGATTCAGGCGATCCACGTGCTGGTGAACCGGCGCGAGTACGTCCCCGACGGGCCGGCCACCGACCCGCTGTGTCCCGAGCAGGCCATCGGCCTAGAGCAGGCGATGGCCGCCTACACCAGCGGGTCGGCGTACGTGAACCGGTGGCACGACCAGGGCAGCATCCAGGTGGGAGCGCGGGCGGACCTGATCACGGTGGACCGGGACCCGTTCGCCTGCCCCAGCGAGCAGATCGGCGCGGCGTCGGTGACGTCGGTCTACACCGGCGACCAGCAGGTGCACCCCTCCTGACCCGGAGGGCTTTCAGTCGGAGAGGCGCTCGCCGGTCTCGCTGTCGAACACGTGCACGCTCTCGGGGTCGGTGGTGGCGTAGACCGTCTGGCCCTTCTGGTTGTTGCGGCGCGCGTCGATGCGGATCACCACCTGCTCGGGTGCACCCTCGACGTCGCTGTGACCATAGACGTACGCGTCCGCACCGAGCTCCTCGACGACGGTGACCTTGATCGGCAGGCCGCCTTCGCCCTCACCGACCAGCCGCCACGACTCCGGGCGCACGCCGACGGTGATCGCACCCTTGGCTTTGCTCGCCGCGGTGCGGTCGATCGGGATCTCGTATTCGCCGATCTTCGCCTCTCCGTTCGAGGACTTCGCGCGGATCAGGTTCATCGCCGGCGAGCCGATGAACCCGGCGACGAACAGGTTCGTGGGCTTGTCGTAGAGGTTCAGCGGCGTGTCGACCTGCTGGAGGATGCCGTCCTTCATCACCGCCACCCGGTCGCCCATCGTCATCGCCTCGGTCTGGTCGTGGGTGACGTAGACGGTGGTGACGCCCAAGCGCTGCTGGAGCTCGGCGATCTGCGTGCGGGTGGACACCCGGAGCTTGGCGTCCAGGTTCGACAGCGGCTCGTCCATGCAGAACACCTGCGGCTTGCGGACGATCGCGCGGCCCATCGCGACGCGCTGGCGCTGGCCGCCGGACAGTGCCTTCGGCTTGCGGTCGAGGTACGGCTCGAGGTCGAGAAGCTTGGCCGCCTCCTTGACCCGCTGCAAGCGCTCTTCCTTGTCGACCTTGGCCATCTTGAGGCTGAATGCCATGTTCTCGGCGACGCTCATGTGCGGGTAGAGGGCGTAGTTCTGGAACACCATCGCGATGTCGCGTTCCTTGGGCGGCAGCGTGGTCACGTCCCGGTCTCCGATCCGGATGCTGCCGGCAGTCACGTCCTCGAGTCCGGCGAGCATGCGCAGCGACGTGGACTTGCCACAGCCGGAGGGGCCGACGAGGACCATGAACTCGCCGTCGCCGATTTCGAGGTTGAGGTCGTCCACTGCGGGGACGGTGGAGCCGGGGTAGAGGCGCTGCGCCTTTTCGAAGGTCACTGTTGCCATGGAGAATCGCTTCCCTTCACCGGCAGGAACGTGCCGGACGGTCCGTTGTAAAGGTGGCGGGTGTGCCGCCCGTCACATTACCCCGGGCCGGACCGAGCCGCCACGGCGTACCGGCATCGCGACCGCGCGGACGCCCGGCCGCAAAGGCTCGGGCCGCATCAGCGCGTGGACGGCCTGGCCGCCGAGATGGGCGTAGGGGACCTCGACGGAGGTGAGCGTGGGGCGCAGCCAGCCGGCGAGCTCGGAGGCGTCGAAGGAGACGACCGACACGTCGGCCGGCACGTCCAGGCCGAACTCCCCGATCGCCTGGTAGGTCCCCATCGCCACTCGGTCGTTCAGGCACACCAGCGCCGTGGGGCGGACGCCGGTGGACAGCCACTTGCTGACCGACTCGTACGCCGGTACCACCGCCCACTCGCAGGCGACCACGTCGGCCACCTCCGCGCCGGCCGCGGACAGCTCGGTTCGAACCCCGGAGAGCCGGGCCGCTCCGGAAAGGCCACCGGGGGTGATCTCCTCGCCGACCACGAAGACCCGGTCGCGGTGGCCGGCGTCGAGCAGCACCCGGGCCGCGGCGCGCCCGCCGCCGAAGTCGTCGGGCATCACGGAGGCGGTCTCGCCGTCCCGGTCCCGGCAGTTGAGAAGCACGGTCCTACAGCCCGCCAGCGGCGCCGGCACCTGCACCTGGGAGCTGACCAGCGTGGCGTAGAGGATCCCGTCCACCTGGCGGTCGATCATCTCCTCGATCAGCCGGCGTTCGACGAGCGGGTCGCCCTCGGTCTCGCCGATCAGCAGCAGGTGGCCGCTGTCCAGGCAGGCCAGGCTGGCGCCGCTGATCATCTGGCTGGACGCCTGGCCGCTGGAGACGAAGTCGGTGACCATCCCGAACGTCATCGAGGTGGCGGTGCGCAGGCTCAGGGCGTTGCGGTTCGGCCGGTAGCCGAGCCGGTCCGCGGCACGGCGTACCCGCTCATGGGCATCCGCGGAGATCCGCATTTCGGTGCGGCCGTTGAGGACGTAGGAGGCGGTCGTTCTCGACACGCCCGCGGCCCGGGCCACGTCGAGCAGGGTGACACGGCGTCGAACGCGCACAACGCACCTCCACATCGATCTCCGAGGCGTTACCCAACGGTGCTTGACACACGTCCGCAGGGCCATAAGGATCGTTGCTGATTCGCTTCAGCATGTGATGTGCATCATAGGCGGGCGTCTCTTCAACACGCGAGGTACGCCGACCGACGCGAGGGCCCGAGCTCGGAACCGGGCCGTGCGGAGTCTCGGTTGGATCGATCACAAACCCGAAGGAGTGCAGCAGATGCCGAAGCGTCGCAAGCTCGCGATGGTCGCGGCCCTGGCAGCCCTGACTCCGCTCGCCGCATGTGGCGGCGGTGGAGGCAGCGCCGATCAGGGGGCGAACCTCGACTCGCGAGGCCCGATCACCTACGTGCAGGGCAAGGACAACAGCAACGTGATCCGCCCGGCGATCGCGAAGTGGAACAAGGCCCACCCCAAGGAGAAGGTCACCTTCAAGGAGCAGTCCGACCAGGCCGACCAGCAGCACGACGACCTCGTGCAGCACTTCCAGGCCAAGGATGCCGGCTACGACGTGGTCGACGTCGACGTGGTGTGGACCGCGGAGTTCGCCGCCAAGGGGTGGCTGCAGCCGTTGAAGGACAAGATGGCGGTCAACACCGACGGCCTGCTGCCCGCGACGGTCAAGACCGCGACGTACAACGGCACGCTCTACGCCGCGCCGCAGGCCAGCGACAGCGGGCTGCTGTACTACCGCAAGGACCTCGTGCCGAACCCACCCAAGACGTGGGACGAGATGATGGCGGACTGCAAGATCGCCAAGGCGCACGACATGGGCTGCTACGCCGGCCAGTTCGCGAAGTACGAAGGCCTCACCTGCAACATCACCGAGGCGATCAACACCAATGGCGGCTCGGTGGTGGGTGACGACGGCGTGACGCCGACCGTCGACTCCGACGAGGCGGCGGCAGGGCTGCAGCGGCTGGTGGACGCCTTCAAGGACGGCAACATCCCCAAGCAGGCGATCACCTACCAGGAGGAGCAGGGCAGGCAGGCCTTCGAGGCCGGCAAGCTGCTGTTCCTGCGCAACTGGCCCTACGTCTACAAGCTGGCCAAGACCGACGGCAGCTCCGTGGTCAAGGACAAGTTCGGCATCGCGCCGTTGCCGGGTGTGAGCGGGCACGTTCCGGGCGCCGCCACGCTGGGCGGGCACAACGCGGCGATCAGCGTGTACAGCGACCACAAGGCCACCGCGCACGACTTCCTGGAGTTCCTGGAGAGCCAGTGGTTCCAGAAGTTCGAGCTGACCCAGGGTTCACTGGCCCCGGTGCGTGAGGCGATGTACCACGACCAGTCGCTGATCGACCAGTTCAACTACCTGCCGACGCTGCTGACCGCGATCCAGAACGCGGTTCCGCGCCCCGTCTCGCCGTACTACCCGGCGGTGACCAAGGCGATCCAGGACAACTCCTACGCGGCGTTGAAGGGATCCAAGAGCGTCGACCAGGCAATGAAGGACATGTCCGCGGCGATCAAGACCGCGTCCTCGTCCTAGTCAGCACAGCGGGGGTCGGCCAACGGCCGGCCCCCGCTGAGCCATTCCGGTGGGCAGGAGAAGAGCAATGAGCGAAGCCGCCACAGACGTCCAGGCACCGCCCGAGCCGCAGAAGCCGCAGCGGCGTCGCAAGTCCTGGTTCAACCTCTCGGAGGGTGGCGGGGTGCCGATGCTGGTGGCCCCCACGCTGATCCTGCTCGCGATCGTGATCGGCTACCCGGTGGTCCGCGCGGTCATCATGTCCTTCCAGAAGGACCCCGGCCTGGACAAGGCCACCGGGCTGTTCGTCGCCGGCGGGCCCGCCGGCTTCTCCAACTACACCCACTGGCTGCTTGCCCAGTGTGTGGCGGCGGGGGGCGGCACGACCACCTGTCCGGCCGGCAACCTCGGCTCGCAGTTCTGGACCGCGATGTTCAACACGGTCTTCTTCACCGTCGTCGAGGTGGCCATCGAGATCGTGCTCGGCCTGTGGTTCGCGATGATCATGCACCGCAAGTTCCACGGACGCGGCCTGCTGCGGGCCGCCGTGCTGATCCCGTGGGCGATCCCCACCGCGGTGACCGCGAAGCTGTGGTACTTCATCTTCGCCTACGACGGGATCGCCAACCACATCCTGCACACTCACATCCTGTGGACCGCTGGGGCGTGGTCCTCCCGGTTTGCGATCATCTTCGCCGACGTGTGGAAGACGACGCCGTTCATGGCGCTGCTGATCCTGGCCGGGCTGCAGATCATCCCCGACGACGTCTACGAGGCGGCCAAGGTCGACGGCGCGAGCGCCTGGCAGCGGTTCGTGCAGATCACGCTGCCGCTGGTCAGACCGGCGCTGATGGTCGCGGTGCTCTTCCGGGTGCTCGACGTGCTGCGCATCTACGACCTGCCCGCGATCCTGACCAATGGCGGTGGTGGCTCCGGTGACGCGACCACCACGCTCTCGATCCTGGTCATCGACCAGATCCGACAGGGCTTCAACAGCGCCGCGGCGCTGTCGACGATCACGTTCGTGTTCATCTTCCTGGTCGCGTTCGTTTTCGTGAAGTTCCTCGGCGCCAACGTGATCGAGACCCAAGAGGCCGAGCGGAAGGGAGCCAACTGACATGGCTGCGACCACGACCGCAACCCCTCAGGCCGCCGAACAGGCCGGTCCGGTCACCCGGGCTCCGTCCCGGTTCAGCTGGTCTGGGGTGCGCACCTACGTGGGTGTCGCGATCATCATCATCTGGGGGCTCGCGCCCGCGTACTGGATGGTGGTCACCGCGTTCCGGGACGTCGGGTTCACCTTCGACACCACGCTGTATCCCACCCACGTCACGCTGGACAACTTCAGGACCGCCTTCGACACCAGCCTGGGCAACCACTTCGGACTGGCGCTGCTGCACAGCGTGATCATCGGCGTGGTCACGACTGCGCTGGCGATGGCCGCCGGTGTGTTCTGCGCCTATGCGCTGGCCCGGCTCGAGTTTCGCGGGAAGTACCTCCTGCTCGGGGGCATCCTCGGCGCGTCGATGTTCCCGCCGGTCGCGCTCGTCACGCCGCTGTTCCAGCTGTTCACCAACATCGGCTGGATCAACACCTACCAGGCGCTGATCATCCCGGACATCTCGTTCGCGCTGCCGCTGACTATCTACATCCTCACCGCGTTCTTCCGGGAGATGCCCTGGGACCTGGAGGAGTCCGCCCGCATCGACGGGTGCACCCAGTGGCAGGCGTTCCGGCTGGTGATACTGCCGCTCGCCGCTCCGGGCCTGTTCACCACGGCGATCCTGGCGTTCATCGCGGCGTGGAACGAGTTCCTGCTTGCCAGTCAGCTGTCCGGTCCGGCCACCCAGCCGGTGACCGTGGCGATCGCGGACTTCCAGGGCAGTCAGCCGCACCAGGAGCCCTATACGGCGGTGATGGCGGCCGGCACGATCGTGGTGGTTCCGTTGGTCATCATGGTGCTGGCCTTCCAGAAGAAGATCGTGGCGGGGCTGACCGCGGGCGGCGTCAAGGGGTGAGCCCCTTGGTCACCCGCCGCCGTCGGCCGCCGCCGCAGACACCGGCCGAGCGCAAGCGGGAGCGCCGCCAGCACGTGCTGGAGACGTTGGTCGGTGCGCTCGGGTTCTTCACGCTGATCTCGTTCGTGGCGACGGTGATCGCCGAGGTACGCGGCGAGTCGGCGCTCGGACAGGCCCTCGTGCTTCTGGTGTTCGTCGTGCTTCTGGTGCTCGTCTATCGGCTCTGGCGCCGGACCTGAGCGGGTTGGCGACCGGAGGTGGTTTCGAGACGGGCTCCGCTAGCGCCTGTCCTGAGGAGCCGACGGAGGAGGCGTCTCGAAGGGCTCCGCCCTCCTCAACCACCAGAGCCTCCTCCTCAACCAGCAGGCCGGTGGACCCAGGCGGTGGTGTCCGGGGGCACAAACCCGCCCTCGAGCGGCCCGCTGGCCAGCAACGGCTCTCCCTCGGGAAGGGCGACCGGGTCGCTGCCCATGTTCGTGACGCTCTGCCAGCCGCCGGGCCGGGAGAACGCGACCACGCTCTCCGGGTAGTCGGCCAGCCAGGTCAGCTGCTCATCGGTCTGCAGCGCCCGGCGCAGGCGCAGCGCCTCGCGGTAGAGGCTCAACGTGGAGTCGGGGTCGTCGCGTTCGGCCTCGACCGACACCGGGCCGAACCAGTCCGGCTGCGGCAGGTGCGCTCCGCCCTCGCCGAAGCCGTACGACGGGCCGGCCTGCGTCCAGGGCAACGGCACCCGTGCGCCGTCGCGACCCTTGCGGGTGTGCCCGGACCGCTGCCACGTCGGGTCCTGCCGCTCCGCGTCGGGGATGTCGCCGACCTCGTGCAGGCCGAGCTCCTCGCCCTGGTAGAGGTAGGTCGACCCGGGCAGGGCGAGGATCAGCATCGTCGCTGCCCGCGCCCGGCGCAGTCCACGCTCGAGGTCGACCTCATCGCGTGATCCGCCGTCGAGGAGCCAGGCGTCGCACCTGTCACGGTCGCCGCCGAGCCCGTAGCGGCTCGGGTGCCGGACCACGTCGTGGTTGGAGAGCACCCAGGTGGAGGAGGTGCCGGTCTCGGCGACCTCGTCGAGGTTGCGGGTGATGATGGTCCGGAACCCCTCTGCGGACCACTCCGCCTCGAGCAGGTCGAAGTTGAAGGCCTGGCCGAGGCCCTCCGGGCTCGCGTAGCGGCCCCGCCGGGACGGGAGGACCCAGGCCTCGGCGACAGCGGCCAGCGGCGGGTCGTACTCATCGAAGACCTTGCGCCACTCGCGGTAGATGTCGTGCACGTCGTCGCGGTCCCAGATCGGGTGCTTTCCGGACAGCGTGAGGTCGACGGCGTGTTCGGCCAGATCCCCCAGGGTGGCCAGCGGCTCGGTCAGGTCCTTGGCGAGCCCGTGGGCGACGTCGACGCGGAAGCCGTCGACCCCGCGATCACCCCAGAACCGCAGGATCTCCAGGAAGTCGTCGCGGACCTGCCGGTTGTCCCAGTTCAGGTCCGGCTGCTCGGGGGCGAACAGGTGGAGGTACCACTGTGCGGGACGGTCGTCTCCGGCTCCGGGCTCGTCCGGAACCCGCTGCCATGCGGGTCCGCCGAAGTTCGACTCCCAGTCGCTGGGCGGCAGCGAGCCGTCCGGGCCCTTCCCGTCGCGGAAGATGTAGCGGTCCCGGGCGGCCGAGCCGGGCTCGGAGGCGAGCGCCTCGCGGAACCACGCGTGCCGGTCCGAGGTGTGGTTGGGCACGATGTCGACGATCACCTTGATCCCGGCCTCGTGCAGCGCCGCCACCATCGCGTCGAAGTCGGCCAGCGTGCCCAGCTTGGGGTCGACGTCGCAGTAGTCGTCGACGTCGTAGCCGCCGTCGGCCAGCGCGGACGGGTAGAACGGGCTCAGCCATACCGCGTCGACCCCGAGGTCGGAAAGGTAGTCGACCCGGCTCAGCACGCCCGCGAGGTCGCCGATGCCGTCGGCGTTCGCGTCGGCGAAGCTGCGCGGGTAGACCTGGTAGACGACGGCCTGGCGCCACCAGTTCGGATCGGACGTCGAGGTGGTCATGCCTCCATCGTCCCGGACCGATTGGCACGTTCCAAATCGGGGTCGGCTCTGCATCGCCCGACCCGCTGGACGACGATGTTAACGATCGCTAACCTTGGGCCGTGGCAGAAGACACCAAAGCGGACTTGAGGTCGCTCGTCGAGGACCTGCGCGCCCGGCTGGCGGCCGTCCGCGAGGGCGGCGCTGGTGGCCGTGAGTCGGCACGCGCCAAGCACGTGGCGCGCGGCAAGATGCTGGTCCGGGACCGGGTCGACCGCCTGCTGGATGCGGGCAGCCCGTTCCTGGAGCTGAGCCCGCTGGCCGCCACCGGGATGTACCAGGGGGAGGTGCCCAGCGCCGGCATCGTCACCGGCATCGGGCGCGTGTCCGGACGCGAGTGCGTGATCGTCGCCAACGACGCGACCGTCAAGGGCGGCACCTACTACCCGATGACGGTCAAGAAGCACCTGCGGGCCCAGGAGGTGGCACGAGCAAACCGGCTGCCGTGCATCTACCTGGTCGACTCAGGCGGCGCGTTCCTGCCGCTGCAGGACGAGGTCTTCCCCGACAAGGAGCACTTCGGCCGGATCTTCTTCAACCAGGCCAACCTGTCCGCGGCCGGCATCCCGCAGATCGCCGCGGTGATGGGCTCGTGCACCGCGGGCGGCGCCTACGTGCCCGCGATGTCCGACGAGTCGGTGATCGTCAAGAACCAGGGCACGATCTTCCTCGGCGGCCCGCCGCTGGTGAAGGCCGCGACCGGCGAGGTGGTCAGCGCCGAGGACCTCGGGGGCGGCGACGTGCACGCCCGGACCTCCGGAGTGGTCGACCACCTGGCCAACGACGACGCCGAAGCCCTCGCGATCGTCCGCTCGATCGTCGGGACGCTGGGGGCGCCGGATGGTTTCGAGGCTCGCAAGCTCGCACCTCAACCACCAGAGGGGCCGGCGGAGGATCCCGAGACGCTTTACGACATCGTTCCCGCGGATCCGCGGACGCCGTACGACGTGCGGGAGGTCATTCGCCGGATCGTGGACGGCAGCCGGCTGCACGAGTTCAAGGCGCTGTACGGCGAGACGCTGGTGTGCGGCTTCGCGCGGGTCTGGGGCTACCCGGTCGGCATCGTGGCCAACAACGGCATCCTGTTCTCGGAGTCCAGCTTGAAGGGCGCCCACTTCATCGAGCTGTGCAACCAGCGGGGCGTCCCGCTGGTGTTCCTGCAGAACATCACCGGCTTCATGGTCGGACGGGAGTACGAGAACGGCGGCATCGCCAAGGACGGAGCCAAGCTCGTCACCGCGGTCGCCTGCTCGGTGGTGCCGAAGTTCACCGTCGTGATCGGCGGCTCCTACGGAGCCGGCAACTACGGGATGTGCGGGCGCGCCTACGATCCCCGGATGCTGTGGATGTGGCCGAATGCGCGCATCTCGGTGATGGGCGGGGAGCAGGCCGCCTCCGTGCTGGCGACCGTGCGCCGCGACAGCATCGAGGCCAAGGGCGGCACCTGGAGCGGCGCCGAGGAGGATGAGTTCAAGGCGCCGCTGCGCGAGCAGTACGAGCGGCAGGGCTCGCCGTACTACTCGACCGCCCGGCTCTGGGACGACGGCGTGATCGACCCGGTCGACACGCGGCGGGTGCTCGGCATGGGCCTCGCCGCGGCCGCGAACGCGCCGATCCCGCCACCTTCCTACGGCGTCTTCAGGATGTGAACAAGATGAGCGACGTGCACGCGGGTAGGGGTGGTTTCGAGACGGGCTCCGCTAGCGCTCCGCCCTCCTCAACCACCGAGGGGACGGTGCTGGTTGCCAACCGCGGCGAGATCGCGCTGCGGGTGATCCGGGGGTGCCGAGCGCTCGGCCTGCGCAGCGTGGCGGTCTACACCGACCTCGACGCCGCCGCGCCGCACGTGCGGGCCGCCGACGACGCTGTGCGAGTGGAGTCCTACCTGGACATCGCGGCCGTGATCGCCGCCGCGAGGCGTGCCGGCGCGGCCGCGGTGCATCCCGGCTACGGCTTCCTCTCCGAACGCGCCGAGCTCGCCGCCGCCGTCGAGGACGCCGGCCTCACGCTGGTCGGCCCCTCGGCGAAGGTGATGGAGCAGATGGGCCGCAAGGACCGGGCCCGCGAGATCGCGATCGCGGCAGGGGTGCCCGTGGTGCCGTCCTACCCAGCCGACGAGGGACGGGTGAGCGTCGAGTCGCTGGAGTTCCCGGTGCTGGTGAAGGCCGCCTCCGGCGGTGGCGGCAAGGGCATGCGCATCGTCCGCGCCCGTGAGGAGCTGCGCGAGGCGATCGCCGCCGCGAAGCGGGAGGCGCTCGCGGCCTTCGGGGACGACACCATCCTCTTGGAGAAGTACGTCGAGCACGGCCGGCACGTCGAGGTGCAGGTGCTCGGCGATGCGCACGGCAACGTCGTACACCTCTTCGAGCGGGACTGCTCCACCCAGCGGCGCCACCAGAAGGTGCTGGAGGAGGCACCCGCTCCGACGATCAGCGACGAGATGCGTGACCTGGTCACCTCCTCGGCGGTCGCGCTGGCCAGGCAGGTCGGCTACCAGAACGCCGGCACGGTGGAGTTCCTGGTGGACGCGGATCCCAACGCGGCCGAGGAGTCGGCGTACTTCCTGGAGATGAACACCCGCATCCAGGTCGAGCATCCGGTCACCGAGCTGGTCGTGCGTGTCGCCGGCGAGCCCGTCGACATCGTGCAGCTCCAGCTGAGGGTCGCCGCGGGCGAGCCGCTGCCGTTCTCCCAGGACGACGTCAGCCTGTCCGGTCACGCCATCGAGGCGCGGGTGTACGCCGAGGACTCCTTCCACGGCTTCCTGCCGCAGGCCGGCACGGCGACGCTGGTGCGCTGGCCCGAGCACGCCCGGGTCGACGCCGCGCTGGAGAGCGGCCAGGAGGTGTCCACCGCCTACGACCCGATGCTCGGCAAGGTGATCGTGCACGGCCCGGACCGGGAGACCGCGCGTCGGGCGCTGGTCGACGCTCTGGACGACACCGGCGTGCTCGGGCTCACCACCAACGTCGGGTTCCTGCGGGTGCTCGCCGCCAGCGACGAGTTCCGCGACGCGACCATCGACACGGCCTGGCTGGACACCGCGCGCATCGAGGAGCCGGACCCCGACCTGCCGCGGATCTTCGCGGCGTGGACCGAGGCGATGTTGGTCACCGCCGCCACGGGGCAGAACGAGCCCTTCCAGGGCGACGGGTTCCGGCTCGGTGGCGACCCGGCCCCGGTGCTGGTCGAGCTGGACCGACCGGTGTGGGTGGACCTGGCCGCCGGCCGGGTCGACGACCTGGCCGTCCGCCAGCTGCGTGCCGACCACCACGTAGTCGTGCTCAGCATCGAGGGCCGGCGAGACCAGGCGCTGGTCGACGTCGAGGCCCACCAGGTCGAGGTGGTGCACCATGGGCACCGGCGGGTGTTCCACCGCCCGGACATATTCGCCGATGCCGGCCCCGGGGCCGGCGATGGGACGATCGTCGCGCCGATGCCCGGGACGATGCTGTCGGTGTCGGTCGCCGAGGGGCAGCAGGTGGAGGAGGGCGACGTGCTCGGGGTGATGGAGGCGATGAAGATGGAGCTGTCGCTCAAGGCGCCTTTCGCGGGCGCGGTCGCCAAGGTCGGTGCCGACGCCGGGGACCAGGTGGCGCTCGGTGTCGCGCTCTTCGAGGTGCAGCCCGCGGACGTCATAGCTTCCGGGGGCAATAGCGACCAGGGCGTATGACGTCCGCGGAGGGAGTGGGGTCAGGTGAGAGTTCCGAGCGTCGTCCGCGACGAGTCGCTGCCGCAGCGGGTGACGATCTACGAGGTCGGCCCACGCGACGGGCTTCAGAACGAGCAGGCACTCGTGCCGACCGAGACCAAGGCGGAGTTCATCAGGAGGCTGGTCGACGCCGGGATGCCGGTCATCGAGTCCACCAGCTTCGTGCACCCGAAGTGGGTGCCCCAGCTCGCCGACGCGGCCGAGCTCGTCGACCTGCTCACCGGAGACCCCGGCGGAGCCGCCTTGGACATGCCGGTGCTGGTGCCCAACGAGCGCGGACTCGACCGGGCGCTGGACAAGGGCGTGCGGCACATCGCGATCTTCGGCAGCGCCACCGAGACGTTCGCGCAGCGCAACCTGAACCGCAGCCTCGACGAGCAGTTCGCCATGTTCGCGCCGACGGTGACCCGCGCCCGCGACCACGGCTTGGACGTGCGCGCCTACGTCTCGATGTGCTTCGGCGACCCCTGGGAGGGGGAGGTGCCGATCGCGCAGGTGGTCGACGTCGGCCGCCGGCTGCTCGACCTGGGTGCCTCGCAGCTGTCTCTGGGCGACACGATCGGGGTGGGGACGCCAGGGCACGTGAGCGCCCTGCTGGGGGCCTTCGGTGAGGCGGGCCTCGGCGCCGACGTCCTCGCCGTGCACTTTCACGACACCTACGGTCAGGCGCTGGGCAACGCGATGGCGGCGCTCCGCTCCGGCATCACCACGTTCGACTCGTCCGCAGGCGGCCTGGGCGGCTGCCCCTACGCCAGGAGCGCCACCGGCAACCTCGCGACCGAGGACCTGGTCTGGATGCTCACCGGACTCGGAGTCGACCACGGCGTCGACCTCGAGTCGCTGGTCTCCACCTCGGTCTGGATGGCCGGAGTGCTCGGCCGGCCCAGCCCGAGTGCGGTGGTGCGCGCACTCGGGGTCTAGCGGGCTCGCCTAGGAGCCCTGGGGCACAATCGGCGCATGGCCGAACGTCCGTCCCGCCGTGTGTTCCTGCACATCGGCGCGCCGAAGACGGGCACCACCTACCTCCAGGACCGGCTCGCGCTGAACCGCAGCGAGCTGTCCCGGCACGGCGTGGAGTATCCCCTCGGCCTGCACTCCAGCCAGTTCCGCGCGGCCCTGGACCTGATCGACCGGCCGTGGGGCGGTCTTCGCGAGCAGGTGCGCGGCGAGTGGGAGTCACTGGTGGGGAGGGTCCGCCGCTGCGACGGCACGGTGGTGGTCAGCCACGAGATCCTGGCCGGCGCCAGGCCGGGTCAGATCAAGCAGGCGATGGCCGACTTCGCCGACAGCGAGGTGCACCTGGTCTACTCGGCGCGCGACCTGGGGCGCCAGATCCCCGCCGAGTGGCAGGAGGGCATCAAGCATCGCCGGATCCGCTCGTTCGGCAAGTTCGTCAAGCAGGTCCAGGCGGCTCGGCGTACCAAGCCGACCATGTGGTTCTGGCGGGTGCAGGGGCTGCCGGACGTGCTCGGCCGCTGGACCGGTGGCCTTCCTCCCGGGCACGTCCACCTGGTGACGGTCCCACGGCCCGGCGGCCCCCCGGACGAGCTGTGGAACCGCTACTGCACGGCGTTCGGCATCGACCCCGCCTGGGCCCCGCTCGACGGCGGGCGCGCCAACGTGTCGATCGGCACCGCGGAGACCACGCTGCTTCGCAAGCTGAACCGCCGGCTGAAGAAGGCCGGCGTCGGCTCGGAGGACTACCGGCGGCTGGTCCGCGATGTGATTGTGCACGAGACGCTCGCCGCGCGGGAGCCGATGATCCGCACCACGCTGCCACCGTGGGCCCACCCGTGGGCCGCCGAGGTCGCGGAGGAGTGGATCGAATGGGTGGAGGGATCCGGGATCCACGTGATCGGCGACGTCGAGGATCTGCGTCCGGTGCTCCCGGACCAGGCAACGGAGTGGGACGACCCCGACCGTCCCAAGCGCGTCGACATGGTCGACGCCGCCCTCGATGCGCTGGTCGCGATCACCGTGGAGGCAGCCTCTCGCCCGGACCCGCGGGTCCAGATCACCGCGAAGCTGGGCCGGGCCGCCCGGCGGCTGCGCGGGCAGTGAACGGTTCCGGGCCGGGCAGAGTGAGCGGCCGGTGCACGGGCGGCTACCCGGCTGCCGTCGCGGCTTGGGTGGAGCATCTGCGTGCGGGGGGTACGACGCCCTGGACGGACTGGGCCGCCGGCGACGGAAGGCCCAGCTCGGTGCTGCCGCAGGACCGACTCGACGAGGTCCCGGTGGGTGCCGCGGAGTGCGAGTTCGTCCGCCGGCTCGCGGTGTCCGCGCGTGACCACGCCGACGACGATGCTGACCGCTCCGCCGAGGAGTTCGCGTCGCTCGCGGACCTGGTGCTCTCCCGGTCGGGGCCGGGTCGCGGCCGTCCCGCGCAGCCACTGCCCTGGCCCGGACCGGTGGACGGCAGCGCCGTGTCGTCGGTGCCCACCGGGCCGCCGGCGCTGGACCCGGCCGACGTCCCCGACGCGGAGCTGATCCGGGTTGGCTGCGGTGTGCTCGCCGAGCTCCTGATCGCGTCCGGCCCGCGGGGGCCTGCGGCGGGGTCACCGGCTATGCCGCGCAGGCCGCTGCTCACCCGGGTGCCGGCCTTCCGGATCGAGGGGGCGGCGGTCACCACGGCGAGGCTCCGTCGCCGGCTCGCCGACCGTGGTGTCGTCGAAGGCGGCCTTTCGCCGCTGGTCCTCCTGGTCGGACACGGACTCGACGCGATGCTCGCCCAGGCCTGGTCGGCACGGGTGCAGCGCGGATCGCAGGCACGCTGGCCGGGGTTCGTCGCCCGCTGGTCGGGCCGGGACCGGCTGCCCTCCTCGGCCGACCTGCCCCGGATCGCGAAGCGCTGGACGGAACGGGTCGGCGCAGGCAACGTGCACCTGATGGTGCGTGCCGGCCCGCCGGCCGGCGAGGTGGCGGGGCTGCTCGGGATCGCTCCGGAGTCGGGTGGTGCCTGGTCCGGTCTGGCACCGGCCTACCGGGACCTGAGCCCGGCCGAGGTCGACGTGGTGCGCCGGGTCAACGCCGTGCTGGCCGTGCGCACTGGTCCGGAGCACGCCGCAGGCCTGCGTCGAACCCTCGTCGCGGAGCTGGCTGACTTGCTGCCTCGGCGTCACCCACCGCAGGCGCTGGGCGTCCCGCCGCGGCTCCAGCCGTGGGCGAGGGCGCGGGCGCTGCGGATGGTCGAGCAGCTGGGGTCCGGCGGGTACGTCGTACACGGTGACCTGGAGCGGATCATGCCGCGTTTCGAGCAGCCCGAGACCCGTCCGCCGGGTAGTACGGTGCTCAGACTGCTGACGCTGGCGTGCCTGGATCTCGCTGGGCGCAACGAGCAGACCCTGGAGGGGGAGGAGCAACGCAGATGAGCGAGCCGGCGGGCCCGGCGCCGAGACGTGTGCTGCTGCATGTGGGGGTGCCGAAGACGGGTACGTCGTTCGTGCAGGACCTGCTGTTCGCGAACCGGGACGTTCTCGCTGCGCAGGGGATCAGCTATCCGGCCGACCGGTTCGACGCCCACTTCCTGGCCGCGCTGGACCTGATGGAGCTGCCCTGGGGCGGGCTGGAGACCCAGGCCGTCGGCGCCTGGGAGCGGTTGGCCGAGCAGGTGCGGGCGTGGCCGGGCACCACGATCGTCTCTCACGAGATCCTGGCCCGGGCCTCCCGCCCCCAGGTGGCGCGTGCTCTGGCGTCGTTCGGGGACGCCGAGGTGCATCTCGTCGTCTCCGCGCGGGACCTGGTCCGGCAGATCCCCGCCGAGTGGCAGGAGAACGTCAAGCACCGCCGGACCGTGAGCTACCGGGCCTTCCTCGACCAGATCACCGACCCGGAGCGGCGCAGCGAGCTGGCGTCCTGGTTCTGGGCGGTGCAGGAGGTCCCCGACATCCTCGCGCGGTGGGGGGAGAGCCTGCCCGCCGGTCACGTGCACGTGGTCACCGTGCCGAAGCCAGGGGCGCCGCGCGACCTGCTGTGGCGTCGCTTCGCCGCGGCGCTCGAACTCGACCCGGACGACTTCCGGCCCGACCCGGACCACGCGAACCCGTCGATGGGCGTTCCCGAGACGGCGCTGGTGCGGCGGATCAACGCGCGCGTCAACGACGGCGTGCTCGCCAACGCCGACTACCGCCGCTTCGTCCGCGAGCTGCTCGCGCACCGGACCATGGCTTCGCGCACGGACTCGCCGCGCCTCGGTCTTCCCCCGGAGGTCCGCGCCTGGGCGGCCGAGGTGTCGCGGTCCTGGGTCGAGACGCTCGGCGCGACGGACTACCAGGTGGTCGGCTCGCTCGACGACCTGCTTCCGGACCCCGGCGACCAGCAGACCTTCGACGACCCGGATCTGCCGGACGAGTCCCAGGTGCACGACGCGGCCCTGGCGGCGGTGGTCGCGCTGCTGGAGGAGGCGACCCGGCTCGCGCACAGCGAAGAGCAGGCGCGAGCCGAGAGGCAAGCGGCGTACGCCGAGCTGGAGGCCTCACGCGGCCCGTGGTTCCGAACCAAACGCCGGCTGGTCGCGGCCGCCGAGCGCAACCCGGTCGCGGGCTTCGGACTCGCCGCCTACCGCAGGGTCCGCGGCCGCAGCTCGCGGTCGGCGTAACGGCCGATCTGCCAGGTGGCGTAGCCGTCCGCGCCTGCACCGATGAGCCCGCCTACGACCGGGACCCGGCGCCCGACCGTGGTGGCCATCCGCTTCCCGGCGACCTTGGTGACCAGCTCGGAGGTCACTTCGGCGGCGATCACCTTGTCGAGGTGCGGGTCGTGCGTGGGTGCGGTCGCCATCGCCATCGGCGAGGAGGGCAGCTTCCGCTTCGACACCAGCGAGGAGACCGTGTCCTCGCCGAGGATGCAGGCGAGGATGGCGTTCTTGACGCGCTCGTCGGCGAGGTCGTAGCCGCGCAGGTGAGCGATGCCGGCGACCATCCGGCACTGGATCATGGCCAGTCCGGCGATGTTCGCCGGGATGGTCAGCGCCGCGGTCACCAGGCCGCCGATGTTGGTGGCGAAGCCCTGCATGCCGGCGTAGCGGACGTGGTTCTCGATGATCTCGTGGACGGCTGCCTGACGGTCGCCGCGCTGCTCGGCGAGCTGCTTGTCGGCGGCCTTCGCAGCGGGCGGGAGCGGACCCAGGCCGTGGATCGCCCGGTGCAGCGCCTCGTGCACGAAGTTGGCCGTCAGCTCCGGAGCCACCTTCTGCAGCTGAGGTGCCAGCGCCTTGCCCAGGGACCCACCCAGCGACCCGATTCCCATGACCGCGACCCTACCCAACCGCCCCATGAGTGAGGATGGACCGGTGCCTCCGCCCGGACCCCTGGAACCCCCGCCCACCAGGTGGGTGTTCCCGGAGCTGCGGGAAGGCGGCCAGGCGGCCGGCTTCCCCGACGACCTGATCGCCTCGGGCGCAGACCTGGAGCCCGGCACGCTGCTGACGGCGTACCGGCGGGGACTCTTCCCCATGCCCGGTCCGGATTTCGCCGGAGACATGCTCTGGTGGTCGCCCGTGAGGCGCGGCGTGCTCCCGGTGCATGGGCTCCGGGTGAGCCGGTCGCTGCGCTCCTCGGTGCGCCGGATGAGGATCCGGGTGGACACCGAGTTCGAGGCGGTGATCGACGCCTGCGCGGATCCGTCCCGCGACAGCGGCTGGATCGACGACGACATCCGCGCGGCGTACGTGCGGCTGCACCGGATGGGATGGGCGCACTCGGTGGAGTCCTGGATCGGCGGACGGCTGGTCGGCGGGTTGTACGGCGTGGCGATCGGCGGGCTGTTCGCGGGGGAGTCGATGTTCCACCGGGTCAGCGACGCCTCGAAGGTCGCGCTGGTCGGGCTGCGGAACATGCTCGACGACGAGCACGCGCAGCGGCGGCTGGTGGACGTGCAGTGGCTGACACCGCACCTTGCCTCGCTGGGAGCCGTCAGCATGCGGCGCGAGGAATATCTACGCCGCCTCGACGAAGCCGTTGCCCTGCCGCTTCCGGCCGGCTTCGGGTGACGACCCCCTGCCGGCGGTGTCAGACCACCTGTGGCGTGCCGCCGCTCTCGCTGACCATCGGCCGGCCGGCGTCCGCCCAGTCCACCATCCCGCCGTCGAGGTTCACCGCGTCATAGCCGTGCGCGGTCAGGAAGGCGGTCGCCTGAGCGGACCTGCCGCCCACCTTGCAGACCACCAGCGTGCGGCCCGGCGAGATCTCGGCGAGCCGTTCGGGGAGCTGGGCCAGCGGGACCAGCCTCGCACCGGCGATGTGGCCGTGGTCCCACTCCACCGGCTCGCGCACGTCGAGGACCTGCAGGTCCGCCGGGAGCGGCTCGGGCAGCTGGGACACGTCCACGCTGGGGACGTCTCCGTAGTTCATGGCTCCCACCTCACCACCTCTGGGAGATCCTGTCACTTCAGCAGCCGCGACATCCGCCGGTCGGCGAGCGGCTTGCCGCCGGTCTGGCAGGTCGGGCAGTACTGCAGCGACGAGTCCGCGAACGACACCTCGCGGACGGTGTCCCCGCAGACCGGGCAGGGCAGTCCTGTGCGGCCGTGCACCGCGAGATGGCTCTTCTTCTCGCCCTTCAGGTCCGCCGCTGCCAGCCCGCGCGAGCGTTCCACCGCCTCGCCGAGCACGGTGCGGATCGCGTCGTACAACGTGGTCATGTCCTCGTCGTCGAGTGACGAGGCCGGCTTGAACGGCGACATCCGCGCGGCGTGCAGCAGCTCGTCGGAGTAGGCGTTGCCGATGCCGGCGATCGTGCCCTGGTGGCGCAGCACTCCCTTGATCTGGGCGCGTCCGGCGTCGTGCAGGATGCTCCGCAGCACGTCGAGCGTGAACGCGCCGGTCAGCGGATCGGGTCCGAGGCTGGCGATGCCGGGTACGTCGCGCGGGTCGCGGACGACGTACATCGCGAGGCTCTTCTTCGTGCCCGCCTCGGTGATGTCGAGCCCGCTGCCGTCGTCGAGCACGACCCGCACCGCGAGGGGGGACTTGCGGCTGGACCGGGCGGGCAGGCTGGGCACCTCGTCGCGCCAGCGGATCCAGCCGGCCCGGGAGAGGTGCACGACCAGGTGCAGGCCGCCGGCCGTGACGTCGAGGAACTTGCCGTGCCGGGACACGTCCTCGACGAACGCGCCGTGCAACGCCGTGACCGGCGGGTCGAACGTCTTCAGCGCGCTGAAGGCGACGACGTCGATGCGCGCCAGCGCGCGGCCGTGCAGCCTCGCGCGCAGATCCAGCGCGAGACCCTCCACCTCGGGAAGCTCGGGCACGCGCCGATCCTACGACCGCCGCGCGTAGCTGATCAGTGACAATCCCGACCGCCGAGGGCCACAATGGAGCCGTGATGCTGCAACCGTCGCCGCTGCCGGCCACGGGCGAGGTCTTCCTCGACGCGCGCGGCGGCGCGCGCTCGTTGCGCGTCACGTGGCATCCCGACGAGCAGGAGCCGGCAGGCACCGGGATCATGGTGCTGTCGCTGTGGCGGCACGGCGTCTGCTCCGGCACGTTCCGGCTGGCCGTAGAGGACGTCCCCAACCTGATCGACGTACTGCGCTCGGGTCTGCAGCACGCCTACACGGCCTCTAAGGCTCGCTAGCGCTCTAAGGCTCGCTAGCGAAATCTAAGGATTCTCCTAGACGGCCGGATACAATGCGAGCAATGGACCCGGTGCGCAACCCCTACGCTCCCGGCGCCGGCCAGCGACCGCCCGAGCTCGCCGGCCGTGACCGGGAGACCGGGCAGTTCGACGTGACGCTCGAGCGGGTCGCTGCCGGGCGGCCGGAGCGCTCCATGGTGCTCTCCGGGCTGCGCGGGGTCGGCAAGACGGTGCTGCTCAACGCGCTGCGCAGCCAGGCGGTGCACCGCGCGTGGGGCACCGGCAAGCTCGAGGCGCGCCCGGACCGGTCCATGCGGCTGCCGCTGGCGCAGGCGGTGTACGCCGCAGTGCGGGAGCTGGCCCACCGGCACCGCGACCCCGGCCGGGTCGAGCAGGTCGCCGGCGTGCTCAAGGCCTTCGCGCTGCAGACCAGTCCCGAGGACCGCAAGGGGATGCGCTGGCGGCCGGCCGCGATCGGGCCGGACGTGCCCGCGACCAAGGGCCGGGCGGACTCCGGGGACCTCGAGCTGGACATGATCGAGCTGTTCACCGACGTCGCCGAGCTGGCCGGCGACCTCTCGGTCGGCGTCGCCGTCTTCGTCGACGAGATGCAGGACGTCGCGCCTGCCGAGCTGGGCGCGTTGTGCGGGGCCTGCCACGAGGTGAGCCAGCAGGGTGTGCCCTTGGTCGTGGTCGGCGCCGGACTGCCGCACCTCCCCGTGGCACTGGCGGCGGCCAGGTCCTACGCGGAGCGGCTGTTCCGGCATGTCGCCGTGGACCGGTTGCCGCGGGAGATGGCCGACCGGGCATTGCTCGTCCCGGCGGGCACCGAGCAGGTGACCTACGAGCCTGCTGCCCTCGACGAGCTCTACCGGCTCACCGACGGCTACCCGTACTTCGTGCAGGCCTACGGCAAGGTCACCTGGGACACCGCCGCGGGCACTCCGATCCGCGTGGCCGACGTGCAGGACGCGGCGCCGGAGGCCGAGGCGGAGCTGGCTGTCGGCTTCTTCGGAGCCCGCTACGACCGCGCCACCCCGGCCGAGCGGGACTACATGCGCGCGATGGCCGATCTCGGTGGCGACCGCGCCGAGCCACGAGACGGCCCGGTGGCCAGCGCGGACGTCGCGCTCAGTCTGGGCCGCAAGCCGCAGAGCCTGTCCCCGGCCCGGGACGCGCTGATCAAGAAGGGGCTCGTCTACTCCTCCGAGCGAGGCACCGTCGCCTTCACGGTCCCGCACTTCGGCGCCTTCCTGCGCGGCCAGCGCTGAGGACCTGCGCCTGGCGCACTTGCTGCGGCCGAGTGGTCTGAGCCCCCCAGGTTGACCACCCAAGTGCAGCAAGTGATGAATCGGATCCGGCCGCGGCCCGCCTACCGGCGGTAGCCGTCGGCTGCGGTTTGGATCCGGGCAACGTAGCCGGCCCAGAAGTCGGTGTCGCCGTTCTCGTCGTGGTCGGGGCCGCCTCGGCCGTCGATGCTCTCGCGCAAGATGTCGACGTGTCCGGCGTGCTGGGCTGTCTCGGCGACCACCCGCACTACGAGGTGTCCGACGGTGGTGACACGCCGCTCGGCCGGCCACCAAGACACGTGGGCGGGCGCGGTGAGCGGCATCTCGTTGACAGACATGTCCGAGTGTGCCCAGGCCCGGCGGTAAAGCTCGACGATGTCGTCTCGGGACTGGTCGGCGGTGGCCCACATGTCCGCGCCGTCCCAGATCGAGCCGTCGTCGACCCACGGCAGGCGTACTGGTGATGGCCGTCCCACGCATTCGCCGAGGTAGGTGGTCTCGATGCCGGCCAGGTGCTTGACCAGCCCGAGGATGTTCGAGCCGCTGGGCGTCAGCGGTCGCCGCGCGTCGTACTCATCGATCCCGTCCAGCCCGCGCAGCACGGCGTCGCGGGACTGCTGGAGGTAGTGGAGCAGATCGCTCGCCAGAGCTGCCGGCTTCGCCATGCATCGCACGCTATCCCGCCGCAGCGACGGACAGGGGACAGAGGAGATTCTCGGTCGGATGGTGACTGAGGAACTCCCACGTCGGGGTCATCGGTCGGCGAGTGCGACGATAGGGGCGTGCATGGCGTTGCCGGCCGCCCGCAGGTGGTGGCCCACCGTGGGTCGAGCCATGCGAACCCCGAGCACACCTTCGGTGCGTACGTCGCCGCGCTCGACGAGGGCGCCGAGGCACTCGAGTGCGACGTACGCCTGACCGCGGACGGGCACCTCGTCTGCGTGCACGACCGGCGGGTGGACCGCACCACCAACGGGCAGGGAGTGATCTCCACGATGGAGCTCGCCCAGCTCGACGAGCTGGACTTCGCGTCGTGGAAGAACCCGTGGTCAGACCTCGACGACGAGGCGATCGACATCGACGAGGACACCAGGCGGGTGCTCACCCTGCGGCGGCTTCTGGAGACCGTCCGGGACTACGACCGGCCAGTCGACGTGGCGATCGAGACCAAGCACCCGACCCGGTTCGGGGGACTGGTCGAGCGCCGCCTGGTGGAGCTGCTGGACTCGATGGGCTGGGCCGGCCGCGGCTCCCCGGCACGGGTGATGAGCTTCTCGTGGGTGGCGCTGAACCGGGTCAAGAAGCTGGCTCCGGCGCTCGAGGTGGTGCAGCTGATCGACAAGCCGTATGCCTGGGAGCTGACCGCGAACCTGGTCGACGACGCCTGGATCGCCGGGCCGGGGATCGACGTGCTGCGCGAGAGCCCACGTCTGCGAGCCCGGCTGGCCCGCAGCCGGCGGCGGATCCACGTCTGGACGGTGAACGCCGACGCCGATCTCGACCTGTGCCTGGCTCTCGGCGTGGAGGCGGTGATGACCGACCTGCCCGCCAGGACGCTCGGCTACCTGCATCGTCGCGCCAGCTCACGGCGTGGTCGCTAGCGGATCGGACGTGTTCCCGGTGTTTGGAGTGCACGGTCGAGGGGAAACGTCGCAGGGTAAGGAACCGCGCCACGCACCGACTGGGAGGTGACCATGGCCGTCGGTTCTCTGCAGGATGCGCCGCCTCCCTTCTCGATGCACGTCCCCTTCGCGGCGTCCTCGGTGTCGGTGGCCCGTCACGGTCTGCGCACTTGGCTTCGTGATCTGGGCGGAACCTCCGAACAGGTGGAGGACGCTCGCGTGGTCATCTCCGAGCTGGTCGCCAACTCCGTGCGGCATGCCCGGCCGCTGCCCGACGGCACCCTGCTGATCAGCTGGCGGGTCGCCCGCCGCGGGGTCGAGGTCGCGGTCACCGACGGCGGCGGCAACACCCTGCCGCGCAAGGTGCGCGCACCCTCCTCGGCGATCGCCGGACGGGGCATCGCGATGGTGGACACGCTGTCCGTCGCGTGGTGGGCCGAACGCACGCCCGCCCGGTCCACCGTGCACGCCGTCCTCGCGCTGGCTTGATCCAACCCCGATGCAGAGCATCGGCGAACCTCTGACAGGCTTCCCGGCTATGGGCAAGAAGTCACGGGTGAAGGGGCGTCACGCGACGCTGCAGGAAGGCCGAGGAGGAGCAGTCGGCCCGCGGCAGCCGTGTCCATGCGGCTCCGGCCGCCGCTACAAGTCCTGCCACGGCGGGCCGCACCCCGGTCAGGTGTACGTCGCCCGGCCGTTCGCAGGCCTGCCCGGCGAAGCCGACATCGTCGCCCTGCGGGAGATCGTGCCGGCCGCGACGGCGCCGGTGCGGCTGCGCGAGGAGGCCTTGGGCGCCGGAGTCGCGGAACGCGACGTGCTGCTGTGCTCCCTGCTGCCGACCGCCGCCCCGGCCTTGGTCCGCCAGGACGGGAGCGTCTGGGTGGGGCTGCAGGTGCAGCACTCCTTCGGCGACCCCAGCCGAGATCTCGCCGCCGTGCTCGAGGCTGCCCTGGACGCCGAGCCGGGCACGATCGTCGGCCTCACCGACCCGCCGGGAGACGGCGCTCGGCTGCAGGATCTGCTGGACGACGTACCCCTCGAGGTCAGCGTCCACGACGGGTTCGACTACTGGATCTCCGACGTCGAGGACTCCGACGGCGCCTTGCACGCTTCGCTGGAGGAGGCGAACGCGGCGGCGCGCCCGACCGCGCGGCTGGCCGGCGTGCAGGCGGCGTACTGGACCGACACCGGCGGGCACGAGTACCTGCGCTGGGTGATGACGGCGGAGGAGGAGCCGCTGCTCGACGCGTTGGCCAGGCTGCACGCGGCCCGGCTCGACGTGCTGGTCGAGGGCGCCCGGCTGATCGGGATGTTCCGTGCCCATGGCCTGCTGGTCCCCGTCTGGGACCTGCCGGTCGGCGCCGGACCGGCGGCTCTGGAGGAGCCGGCGAGCGGCTTCGCCGTCGAGCTGGAGCAGACGCTCGCCGTCGGCGGCCCGCTGACCGCCGACGAGCGAGCGGCCCGACATGGCCTGACCAACCGGCAACTGACTATCCGCTGAGTGCGCAGGACTAGACCGGTCGAGGCATTTCCCGGTGACTCAGGTCATATCGGCCACCGCGAGTTGATCAAATGCCCACCCGACCGTACATTTGGCCGTGCCCGGTCGTTGTTGTATCCCCCGTCAGCAACGGCCGGGCCTTTGCCGTCTCCGCCTGGCCCGATCGGGTCAGTACGGCGTGGTGCGGGCCACCGCGAGAGCGCGCTTCATCACGAACGGATCCGCCTGCATGTACAGCCACGGCCGGCCGAACCACAGGTAGCCGTCGACGTGCCGAGCGGCGCGCGCCCGGTCCTTGCGGGACAGCCCCCAGTCGCGGTCCGTGACGTTCGCGGTGGGCGGGATTCCCAGGGTCACGCATCGGTGCTCGTCACGCGTGGTGCACACCCGTGCGTTGTCGAAGCTCTTGCCGTCGTAGGTGTAGCCGGCGAACGGCCGTCCGTTCGACGAGGTGTTGATCACGAAGTGCTTGCCGGAGATCCCACGCCGGGCCAGCTCCTTGACGACGGCGGTACCGAACCGGATCTCGCGGCGCGTCGAGTCGTAGTGGGTGCCGTTCAGCGCAAAGCCGCGCACCCCGGAGACACCGGCCGGAACGAGGATCCGTGCGGCACGCGCGGGGTCGTCGCGCAGCCAGTCGGCCGCACCGGCTCCGATGTAGACGCTGGTGTTCGGCAGCGCGCCGTACGTGCGCGCCGAGTAGCGGATCAGGTGGGAAGGCGCCTTGGAGTGGTGCGGCGCGCATAGCGCGAAGGGCCCGTCCGGCTGGAGGATCAGCGCTACGTGGGCGTCGCCGATCGCCTTGGCGAAGTTGTCGGTCCACCGCTTGTAGCTGGCGCGCTCCGCGTCGGTGGGCAGCCGCCGGCACGCCTTGTGCTCCCAGGGCTTCATCCGGAACACCGTCATCTGCACCAGCACGTCCGGGTCGCCTCCGGTGGAGCTCTCGATGTACGCACGGACCCGGTCCCCGATGTCCGCGGCGCTCACCCAGGCGCCGAACCACTTCGCCTTGGGACGCAGGGCGATCTTGGCGAGCAGCTGCTTGCGGTGGCCGGTCGCGTCGACGTACGGCTGCCAGGCCTGTGATCCCCGGCCCTGGTAGACGCCCCACTGCCGGCCCGCGAGCGGGTTGTGGGGGTTCGCGGAGGTGGCGCCCGTGGCCGCAAGCGTTGGCTGCACCGGCACGGTGGCCGCCAGCAGTGAGAGCGGTACGACGAGGCCGCTGAGCAGCATCGCCTTGAACGGTCGGGTACGGCGCGGCCGGTGCATCTGGTCTCCGGGAGATCGGGGGAGAGCCCAGCATGCCGGAACCGCTCGTGCCGCGGGCCGGGTTCGGAAAAGCCGCGCTGTGAGCGAAGTCATACCGGTCCTCGTGTCCGAATCCGGCAGGACGGCTACGGGCGCATGTCGCGCTGACCTACGCTTGACCGTGGCGACGTCGGACCCGGTAGTTCGGGGGTCTCCCCACACCGGCCGACACAGAAAGCGGACGGCACGTGTCGCACCGACCGTTCATCTCACATCACCTACACACCCCGTACCACCTTGGCGACCCGTCGCCACATCGCCCTAGGAGCGACCCCTGATGAACCCCTTCGTCGCCCAGACCCTCGCCGAGGCACGCGTCCTCGAGCAGTACCGCACGGAGGCACTGGCCCGCCGTCAGCACCTCTACGCTGCTGCGCAGCGCCTCTTCGCGCGGCGTTGGACGCCCGCCACCCCGCCCTCGGGTCCGGGTCTGCGGCCGAACCTGCGCGGCTGAGGCTCGCTCAGCCGAGCGGTTCGCGGGTCACGGGGCAGGACATGCACCTCGGACCCCCGCGGCCCGAGCCCAGCTCGGAGCCGGCGATCGCGATCACCTCGATGCCGGCCTCCTCGAGGCGGGCGTTGGTCTCCACGTTGCGTTCGTAGGCGACCGCGACCCGCGGCGCGATCGCGAGCGTGTTGTTGCCGTCGTCCCACTGCTCGCGCTCGGCGGTCACCGGGTCCAGCCCGGTGTCGATCCGGTGCAGCGCGTCGATGCCCATCGCCCGGGCAGCGGCGTCGAGGAACGGCTCCGGAGCGCTGACTCGCAGCTCCTCGCCGTCGGCGGTGACCGTGAGCGCCTGCAGGTGGTCCGCGACGTTGGGGTACATGACGATCTTGTCGACGTCGACCATCGTCGCCACCGTGTCCAGGTGCATGGTGGCGCGTTCCTGGGCGATCGGCACGGCCAGCACCGTGTGCGCCAGCCCGG
>DASSKK010000103.1:0-20677 GCA_035690495.1 Nocardioidaceae bacterium
CTACCAGACCGCCTTCAACGATCTCGCCGACCGGGCACGCCTCGCGGCATGACATCCGACGACAACTCACCGATGCTCAGGAGTTGACCCGAACACAACACTTGACTCAATCATGACGGCTCTGCCGCCTAAGCCCTCTAACGAGGCCCAACTCAACGCCGTGCTGCGTTCCGCACACCGACTCCGGCGCCCCGTCGTAGCGATAGCCGTGGTACGCCGTGACGAGGCGACGGAGCGCGGGGTGCGGCAGCGCGGACGTGCTCATGGGCGACCCAGCCCGGCCTCGCGGGCCCGGACGATGGCGGCCGATCGGTCGGAGACCTGCAGCTTGGCCAGGATCGAGGACAGGTGGTTGCGCACCGTCTTCTCCGACATCCCCAGCTCGGCGGCGATCGCGGAGTTGCGGCGACCGGCCGCGAGCAGACCAAGCACCTCGCGTTCTCGCCCGGTCAGCTGCGGGAACGCACCGGCGGCGTACCTCTGGCTGGTCTCCAGGAAGAAGCCCACGATCCGCCTCGCCACCGACGGCCCGAAGGATGTGCCGCCGGCCGCGAGCGCCACGATGGTGGCGACGAGCTCGGCCCCGTCGGCGCCCTTGAGCAGGTAGCCGCGCGCGCCGGCCCGCATCGCGCCGTACACACTCTCGTCGTCGTCGTGCATCGTCAGCACGAGCACCGGCAGGTCGGGATGCTCCGCACGCAGCCGCCGGGTGACCTCGGTGCCGCTCATGTCGGGCATCCTCATGTCCGTCACCACCACGTCGGGACGAGCGGTGGCCACCAGATCGAGAAGCGCGGTCCCGCAGTCGGCCTGCCCGACCAGCTCGACGCCGGGCTGCTCGGCGAGCACCGCCTCGACCCCGTAGCGGTACATCGGATGGTCGTCAGCGAGCACCACCCGCACCGGCGCACTCACACCGCACCGTCCAGCGGCAGCACCGCGCGCACCCTGGTCCCCTGACCAGTCGAAGCGGTCACGGTGAGCGTCCCACCGACCGACTCCGCACGCTCCCGCATCGACGTGAGACCGACGCCACCCGGTCTTGCTGCCACGGCGCCGCAGCCGTCGTCGGCGACATCGAGGGTCAGCCGGTCGAGGTCCGCCACCACCGACACGACGACGCGTGCCGCACCGGAGTGCCGGACCGCGTTGGTGAGCGCCTCGGCGGCTATGCGGTGGGCGACGACGGCAACCTGGCCGGGCAGAGCGGCGAGGTCCCCGACGTCGGTCACGTCAACCGCAATCCCGCCGGACGCCGACACCACCGTCGCCCGGCTCCGGAGCGCGGCGAGCAGGTCGACCTCTCCGGGGCCGAGGTCCTCGATGATGCCGCGCACCTCTGTGACCAGCGACTCCACCTCGCGGTGCAGCACGTCGAGGATCTCCGTCAGCCGCTCGGTGTCACCGCCCACCGAGGTGCGGGCAGCCTCCAGTCCCAGCGCGACGCCGGAGAGCGAGGGTCCCAGACCGTCGTGCAGGTCGGCGCGCAGCCTGGTCCGCTCCCCCTCCCGCACCGCGAGCACCCGGGCACGGGACTGCGTCACCTCCCGAGCGAGGTCGGCCGCGGCGACGGCCACAGCGACCGGCCCGGCCAGCGCGTCCACCAGGCGGAGGTCGACCGCAGACAGCGCGTCGACCGGTGTGCGCCAGGCGACGGCCAGGGTGCCCACCTCGCGGCCACCGTGACGCATCGTGACCTCGTGCAGCGGATGCCCCGACTCCGTGCCCGCATCGGCCAGCAGCTGGCCGGAGGGGCTCCGCAGGCAGACGTACGGCGAACGCACGGCAGTTGCCACACCGCCGACCATGCCGGACAGGTCCGCACCCGAGAGCTCACGACTCATCCGGCCAAGGGCGCGCACCGGGTCGGCGCGGTCGCCGTACACCAGACGCCCGACGGCGCGGGCGAGGAATCGGTAGGCCGGAACCACCACCAGCGCCACCGCGGCGGCCGCGAACAGGCTCGGGATCGTGCCGGGAGGCGTCGCCAGGGTGATCAGCGCGACGACCCCGAAGTACGCCAGAATCGCCGCGCCGATCAAGAGTGCGTAGAGCAGCCCGGTCCGCACCACCAGCTTGATGTCGAACAGCTGGTAGCGCACGATGCCGACCACCAGCGCCAGCGAGGTCAGGACGGTCACCACGAACATCGCCGGCGGGGACGACACCGGCGCCGTCGCGACCACGGGCACGACCGCAAGCATCAGCCAGACCAGCTTCTCCCGCTCCGGAGTCCTGGACCGCCACAGCCGTCGCAGCATCCAGACCAGTGTCACGAGGACGAGCGCCACGCTGACGGCCGCGGCCGCGGCGCCGAGCACCAGCACCGGGGTCTGGAAGTGACCGTGCGAGATCGGGTTGTGGCCCAGCCGGTGCCCCGGGACCACGTGTGAGTAGCCCATGTCCAGCAGCGCCAGGCAGGCTCCCAGGGTCAGGCTCGCCACCCAGCTCGACGCCGCCAGATTGCGGGCGAAGCGGCTTACCGCTCGCCCGTCCGGGTAGATGGCTGGCAGCACGGTGGCTCCGAGGGGCAGTGCCGTGATCCAGATCCACGATCCGAGCCAGGCCATCAGCGTCCGGCCCGGAAGCGCGACGTGGAAGGACGCGAGCGCCCATCCCTCGCCGAGGATCGCCAGCGCGTTTGCCGCAGCGGCGAACATCATCAGCCAGCCGATCCGGTTGGATGGCCGCAGCCAGAGCAGGAGCCCGGCGATCGCCCCCAGCAGCACCCCGTTGATGAGGTTGTTCGCCACGTTGTCGTGCACCAGCCCGCCCAGGCTGCGCCCGCCGACGGCGACGGCTAGCCAGCCGCCCAGGAGCGAGGCCGTCACCACAGTGGCGCCACCGCCCACACCGAGCCACCGGCGGTCGAGGCTCGATCGGGGTCGGGCCGGGGCGACGAGAGCCGTGGTCATGCGCACATCTTCATCCCGTGGAGCGCTCTCCGTCACGTATTCGGGCCGGGAGACCCTCCCGGGAGCCCCGGGACATCCGACCCTCCCCAGGGAAGGGCGCGTGCCGCACTGTCGATGCAGCCGCGGCACCCGCCGCACCGACTTCTCAGGAGACTCACATGCGTCAGCTCAACGAACACCCCGTCCGTACCCTCGGCGGACTGCTGGTTGTCGCCTTCGTGCTGTTCATGCTCAGCGGGATCGCCAGCCTGCGTGACGCAAAGGCCGGTCTCGATCTCGTGCTCGGCGACATCTGCTGGTTCGGGTTCCTGCTCACAGCCCTGCTGTTCGTCATCGGTGGCGTCTACAGCCTGGTCCGGTTCGCCACCCGCGGACGCCAGCCGGCCTGATCGGACATGCAGGGCCGACATCGGAGTTCCTCAGTCATCGGATGACTGAGGAACTCCCATGTCGCCGAACGGCGACGGACCCGCGATCAGGCGCGGTTGACCGCCGAGATCACCGCCTTCAACGAGGCGGTCACGATGTTCGGGTCCAGGCCGACTCCCCACAGGATATTCTCGCCGATCGCGCACTCGACGTACGCCGCGGCGATCGCGTCACCGCCGGAGGACAGCGCGTGCTCGTGGTAGTCGAGCACGCGGATGTCCGACCGGGTCGCGAACAACGGACTCCCCCGGTCCACCTCGTCGTCGGCCAGATCGGCGAGTGCGTTCACGAACGCCTCGATCGGTCCGTTGCCGCTGCCGGTCAGCGTCCGCGGCTCCCCGTCGACGTACACGTTGACCGTCAGCGCGTCCTTCTCCCCGGCCGCCGCCGAGGTGTGCACCGAGTTGAGCCGCAGTGGCGTCTCGCGGTCGAGGTACTCCGCACGGAAAGCCTGCCAGATCTCCTCCGGCGCCATCTCGCCGCCGGCGTCGTCGGTATGTGCCTGGACCGCGCGGCTGAACTCGATCTGCAGCCGCCGGGGCAGCTCCAGCTTGTGCTCGGCGCGCAGGATGTAGGCCACCCCGCCCTTGCCGGACTGGGAGTTGACCCGGATCACCGCCTCGTAGGAGCGGCCGACGTCCTTGGGGTCGATCGGCAGGTACGGCGCCTCCCACGGCATCTCCTCCACCGGCCGGCCGGCCTCGGAGGCAGCGACGTCCAACGCCTCCAGGCCCTTCTTGATCGCGTCCTGGTGGGAGCCGGAGAACGCCGTGTAGACCAGGTCGCCGGCGTAGGGATGACGCGGGTGCACCGGCAGCTGGGTGCAGTACTCGACGGTGCGGCGGATCTCGTCGATGTCGGAGAAGTCGATCTGCGGGTCGATGCCCTGGCTGAACAGGTTCATCCCGAGCGTGACCAGGTCGACGTTGCCGGTGCGCTCGCCGTGCCCGAACAGGCAGCCCTCGATCCGGTCCGCGCCGCCCATCCGAGCGAGCTCGGTCGCCGCGACCGCCGTACCCCGGTCGTTGTGCGGGTGCAGCGACACGCAGGTGACCTCGCGTCGGGTCAGCTGGCGGATGAACCACTCGATCTGGTCGGCGTAGACGTTCGGCGTGGACATCTCCACGGTCGCCGGCAGGTTGAGGATGATCTCCCGGCCGTCCTCGGGCTGCCACACGTCGGAAACCGCCTCGCACACGTCGACGCTGAACGGCAGCTCGGTGCCGGTGAAGATCTCCGGGGAGTACTCGTAGCCGATCGTGGTGGCGTCCAGGTAGGACTCGGCGTACTTCATCACCATCTCGGTGCCGCGTACGGCGATCGAGCGGATCTCGTCCTTGCCCGCGTGGAACACCACCCGGCGGAACAGCGGCGCGAGCGCGTTGTAGAGGTGGATGTTCGCGTGATGTACGCCGACCAGCGACTGCACGCTGCGTTCGATCAGGTCCTCGCGGGCCTGGGTGAGCACCGAGATCGTCACGTCCTCGGGGACGTGGTCGGTCTCGACCAGCTGGCGGACGAAGGCGAAGTCGGTATCGCTGGCCGACGGGAACCCGACCTCGATCTCCTTGTAGCCCATCGACACCAGCAGGTCGAACATCGCCAGCTTGCGGGCCGGGCTCATCGGGTCGATCAGCGCCTGGTTCCCGTCGCGCAGGTCGGTCGACAGCCACCGCGGCGCCTGGGTGATGGTGGCGTTCGGCCAGGTGCGGTCCGGGAGGTCGACCGGCGTGAACGCACGGTAGCGATGGAACGGCATCGCGCTCGGACGCTGGTCGTTGTGCTGGTTGCTCAGGTGCGAAGAGATTGCCATGGCTTCCTCAAGGTGGTCACGGGGCCGGCACGCACGGACTCCGCAGCGAGGAGACCGGCTAGTGGCTGGCCTCGCTGCGGCAGCGAAGGAGCCCTTCGACGAGGCTCGGGAGAACGAGGCTGCGCGCCATGACATCACCACAATAGCGGACCCCGCACCACGACGTCATCTCGCAGGTATTCATAGCGACCTGTTCTTCGAACCTGCGGGTCACACGTGGGAAGTCCTGGCGCGCACACCACGCGTGGCGAGGAGTAGCCGCAGATCCTCCACGTCGCTGGTCAGCACGGTGTCGTCCTCGCGCGTGAGGACGGCAACGTGTGCGTCCACGACGTCCGACTTCGAGCTCATCGCCAGAAGCTCCTCGATCTCCTTGCCGGTCGCCGCATCGAGGGCGCTCGTGGGTGCCGGAGAGGACTCGCGAGAGGTTCGCCTGACGTGCCCCGTCGCGCCACACCTGCGCGACGGCGGCCGAGCTGGTGCGCACCGGAACACGCTCGCGATGGGCCACCCGCAGGATCGCCCCAACCGAGCGGTCACGCCTGTCGACGGCGACCAGAGCCCCAGCGTCGAGCACGAGCGCCACCTCAGCCCGCTCGCGTCCGGGGGCTCTCGGCGTGCAGCAGCCGTTCTGCCGTGTCCAGCTCGGTGCTACTGAACGGCCCCTCCTCGGCTTCCCACGCGTCGAGCGCCACGCCGAGCAACTCGTTGCGGAGCCGATCTGCGGCAGCCTGAGACAGCCAGGGGGACACGCTCACACCTGTCCTGTGCACCCGGGTCGTGTCCCCGAGCTTGGCAGCGCCGAGCCCTCAGCACGACATGGCGACGGGGGACATGATGGACCGGTGGGTGAGCGGAGCGGGTACGTCCGGGTTGCGCTCACGATCCTGCTCATTCTGGCGTGGGGATCCACGTTCGCCGCAGTGAAGGTCGGTGTCGAGTCGGCGCCGCCGATCCTGTTCGCGGGGCTCCGCTCGGTGATCGGCGGCGCGGTGATGACGGTGCTGGCCGGCGTGCTCGGCGGGCCGCCTCGGCTGCGGGCGCACCTGGGTGACTACGGCCTGCTCACGTTGTTGAACGTGGTGGCGTTCTTCGGGCTGCAGACGTTGGCCATTCTCGCGTTGCCCTCAGGTCTTGCGGCGGTGCTCATCTACCTGCAGCCGGTGCTGACCGGCGTGCTCGCCTCGCCGCTGCTCGGGGAGGTGCTCACCGGCGCGAAGGCGCTCGGCCTGTTGCTCGGGTTCGCCGGGATCGTGCTGGTCAGCGTGGGCGCCCTGGGCGGGGTGGTGGGGGCGACACGGGCGTGGTGGGGGGTGGCACGAGCGGGCGGGTCTCCGGGATCGGGATCGGCGAAGCGGTTGTCAGTGCCGTGCTCTGGTCGCTCGGCACGATCGTCTTCAAGCACCTCTCGGACCGGGCCGACCCCATCGACGGGTGGTGGGCGGTGGCGGCCCCGTTCCTGGTCGGCGGGGCTGTGCTGACCGTGGCGGGCGGTCTCACCGAGGGCTGGTCGGTGGACTGGAACGGGCGCTTCGTGGCCGCGCTCGCGTACGCGTCGCTGATCGGGACCGCGATGAGCTGGACGCTGTGGTTCTGGCTGGTGAAGTCCGGCGAGGCGAGCCGTGCGGCGACGTACATCTTCTTCGTGCCGCTCGTCTCGGTGGCGATCGGCGCACTGCTGCTCGGGGAGAGCGTGGCCCCCACGCTGCTGGCGGGTGCCGCCCTGGTCGCGCTCGGTGTCTACCTCGCGAACCGGACGCCTCGGCGTCTGCGGCGCACGTAGCACCGCGGGGAGGGCGCGCCCGGTACCCTGACCGCATCCGCCCCGAGAAGATTCACGAGGTCCCCTCCGTGCTGCGTGCCCTGCCCGTCGTCGCCCTCTTGGTGGCGGTGTCGGCATGCAGCGTGGGCCCGCACGACGGGCCGCCGAAGGGAGGGGGGGCCCCGGTGGCGCCTCCGCCGAGGGTCGGCGCCTGCCGGGTGCTGACGCCGGCCGACGTCCACAAGCCGAGCAACAGCACGCCGACCGTGCCGTGCACCAAGGACCACACCGCCGAGACGTACGCCGTGGGCAGCTTCCCGCACCGGCTGACCACACGGCGGGTTCCCGACGACAACGCGCTCGGCGCCTGGATCTACCACCGCTGCCAGCAGAAGTTCATCTCCTTCCTCGGCGGCGACCAGAGCCTGGTGATGCGGGCCACCGTCACCTGGGCATGGTTCCGGGCACCGGCCGAGGCGTGGCGCAACGGCGCGCACTGGTGGCGCTGCGACGTCGTGGGCGGCGGCGACCAGTCCAAGCAGTACGTCGCGCTGCCTACGACCGCCAAGGGGATCCTGCTCGGCAAGCCGGACGACCGGTGGATGGTGTGCGTCGACGGGCCGAACGTGAAGGGCTCGGTGAAGATTCCGTGCTCGAAGCCGCACACCTGGCGAGCCGTCACCACCATCGTGCTCGGCAAGGCGGCCGACCCCTACCCGGGTGACCGGGTGGTGGAGACCCGCACCCGGGACTACTGCTCGAACTCGGTCGGGGCCTGGCTGAACTACCCGGTCGACTACAACTACGGGTACACCTGGTTCCACGAGGCGGAGTGGAAGGCCGGCAACCGGCGATCGATCTGCTGGGCGCAGACCACCAAGTGAGGCGGCCCGAGGCTCGGGGGCGGCATCTGGTCCGGCTCGGTGCGGCCGTGGCCTGTCTCGGGCTGGCCGTCGGGTGTACGTCGTCTTCTCCCGTCACCGGGTCCGGGGCGGCATCGCCGAACGGCAGTCCGGCCGCCCGGGCCACGGCCGGCCCGTCCGGTCCCGCCGCGACGCGAAGCTCCGCGAGCCTCTCCGCGACCGGAAGTCCGCAGCCGCACGACGTACCCCCTCCGCCGAAGAAGCACGGCTGCTACCGGCTCACCCTGCACCAGCTGGCCAGGACCAGCGACTCCAGTGCGCCGGTGTCCTGCGACACGCGCCACGACGTGCAGACCATCTTCGTCGGCAGGCTGCATGACGTCGTGGACGGTCACGCGGTCTCGGTCGACTCCGACACCGTCCGGCGCCAGCTGGAGACCACCTGCCCTCGCAAGCTGGCCGACTTCGTGGGCGGCACGCGGTCGCAGCGTCGGCTCAGTCGCTTCCATGTGGTGTGGTTCCGGCCGACGCTCGCCCAGTCCGATCGCGGCGCCGACTGGTTCCGCTGCGACATGGTCGCGTTCGCGACGGGTGACACGCTGTTCCCGCTGCCCGCGCGGGCCGAGCTGCACGGCGTACTGGACACGCGTGCGGGGCGCTCGAAGTACGGGCTGTGCGGCACGGCGGCGCCGGGGGCGAAGGACTTCCGGCGGGTGGTCTGCGCACATCGGCACAGCTGGCGGGCGATCGCCACCATCGACATCCCAGGACGGCAGTACCCGGGCGAGGCCGCGGTCCGGAACGCCGGCGACAGCCAGTGCAAGCAGCTGGTGCAGAGCCGGCTGGGGTTCACGCTGAAGTTCACCTACGGCTGGGAGTGGCCCACCCACGACCAGTGGCAGCGCGGGCAGCACTACGGGTTCTGCTGGGCCCCCGACTGAGGCGGTCAGAAGCCGAGCCGCCCCAGCTGCTTGGGATCGCGCTGCCAGTCCTTGGCGACCTTCACGTGCAGGTCGAGGAAGACCGGGGTGCCGAGCATCGCTTCGATCTGCGTGCGCGCGGCGGTGCCGACCGCACGCAGCCGGCTGCCGCGGTGCCCGATGACGATGCCCTTCTGGGACGCGCGCTCGACGAACACGTTGGCGTGGACGTCGAGGAGCGGACGGTCAGCCGTACGGCCCTCACGCGGGCCCATCTCCTCGACCACGACGGCGATCGAGTGCGGCAGCTCGTCGCGGACCCCCTCGAGCGCCGCCTCGCGGATCAGCTCGGCGACGATCACCCGCTCGGGTGTGTCGGTGAGCTCGCCGTCCGGGTAGAGTGCCGGGCCCTCGGGCAGCCGGTCCACCAGCAGGTCGGCCAGCAGCCCGACCTGGTCTCCACCGACCGCCGACACGGGCACCACCTCTGCCCAGTCGACACCGGTCTGGTCTCCGAGCGTGACGATCGAGGCCAGATGGGCGGCCACTGCCGCCGGGGCGGCGAGGTCGGTCTTCGTGGCGACGGCGATCGCGGGAGTACGGCGTACCTTGGCCAGCTCGCCGACCAGGAACCGGTCCCCCGGACCGATCCTCTGGTCGGCGGGAAGGCACACCGCCACGACGTCGACCTCCGACCACGTCGTGGTCACCAGCTCGTTGAGGCGCTCTCCGAGCAGGGTGCGCGGCCGGTGCAGACCGGGTGTGTCGACCAGCACGAGCTGGGCGTCGGGGCGGTGCACGATGCCGCGCACGAGGTTGCGGGTGGTCTGCGGCTTGGAGGAGGTGATCGCCACCTTGCTGCCGACCAGCGCATTGGTCAGTGTGGACTTTCCGGCGTTGGGACGCCCGACCACGCAGGCGAAGCCGCTACGGAACGCGGGTGCGGGCATGCCGGCGATTATCCCGCGGGGCGGCACCGAGCTTCCCGCGGGGCGGCGGTCAGGAGGTCAGGGACAGCCGGGTCAGGGGGCCGACGTCGGGCTCGGGCCCTCGGTGGTCAGGGTCGGCGAGGCCGTCGTGGACGGTGACGGGGACCCCCCGCCGCGGACCACGGGCGGCGTTCCGGTCGGCGACGGCTCCGGCGACTCCGCCGACGGGCTGTCCGAGGGGCTCGAGGTGGTGTCCCCGCTCGGGTCGTCCTTCGGCGAGCCGCTCGGGCTCGCCGAGGCGGTCCCGGACGCGGTGGCCGTCGGTGTGGCCGGCGTACCGCTGGCCGACGTCTGCGGACCGGTGGGACTGGTGCTGGGCGAGGCGATGCTCGGATCGTCGGACACCGACGGTTGGACGATCTGCTGGGAAAGCCCCTGCGGCCGTTCCGGGTCGACCGCCGGCTGCTCCTGCACGGGGATCGGCTCACGGGTGCCCGCCGGGGCGGCGGGCTGCCCTGCACCCGAGTCGTCCGGGGACGGGCTCAGCGGCGGAGGCGCAGGGAACTCGAAGGGCAGGAAGTGCTGGGAGAAGTGCGAGACCACCAGCTGCGCCGGGGCGGGCAGCTCGTTGGCGGCGGCGGCGACGCCGGTGGCGGCCACCGTGCTGATCGCGAGCGCGGCTGCCGCGCTCGCAAGCCGTCCGTCGCGTCGCCGCAGGCGGACCACCGACGTGTCCGTCTCCGGCTCGTCGAGCGCATCCGGGTTGCCGTCGACGGCAGTCGAGGCGAACAGCGCCGCCAGCCGGGCGTCGGGCATCGGCTGCTCGGACTCCGCGGAGTCCCGCAGCGAGGTCAGGAAGCCGACCAGCTCGTCCGACTCGTCAGCGGGCAGATCGGCGTCGAGGAGCATCTCGCGCACCATCGTGTCGGTCATCGGGCCTGCTCCCCCCTCTCGAGCAGCGCGCGCAGCGTGGCGAGACCACGCCGTTGCAGCTGCTTGACCGCTCCCGTGGACTTGCCGACCACGTGAGCAGTCTCCTCGATGCTGAGGTCCCCGAGGACCCGCAAGGTGATCACCGCTCTCTGCTCCTGGTTGAGCTCCTCGAGAAGCTCGAGGGTGTCCCGCGTCGCCACCAGCTCGAGCGCCTCAGCCTCGGCAGAGGGCTCGCGCCGGTCGTCGTACTCGATCTCGTACGACGACTGCGCCGGGCGTCGTGCCCACTGTCGTGTCTCGTCCACGACCCGCGCATGTGCCACCGAGAACACGAAGGTGCGCAAGCCACCCGCACCCCCCTCGAGCCGATCGAGCTTGACCAGCACATGCAAGAACACCTCGTTGGTCAGGCTCTCCGGATCCTCGGCCCCCCGGGCCCGCAGGTAGCCCATCACCCGCGGAGCCAGCGCCTCGTAGATCGTTGCCAGAGCGTCGCCGTCGCCTGCCTGCGCGGCCGTCACGACGGCGTCGCTCACCCCCTTCACGACTCACCTCCGGTCGGCACGCTCCGGTGTCGGCCCGGTCGTACGAAGGTCGACCGGGCCGACATCAGAGTCGATGCACCACGACACGGGTGCGGACCGTGTCGCAGCTGTCCCGACCACGATCGGCCGGGTGAAGCCGCCGCAGGCTTCATAGGAGTAATCGTCACAACAGTCGCTCAGGTTACGCGGTGCCGGGAACATTTTGGGAGGGACGGCGGGAAGGGCTTGGGAGGGACGGCGGGAAGGGCACTGCTCTCGTCCGCTCAGCCCCCTCTGGTCAGCTCAACCAGGTGGGCCGCAGCGGGAAGTCGGCGTCGCCGTCGGCCCCCGGCTTGACCGCGAGGACCTGGTGCAGCTGGATCTCGTTGCGCTCGAACGACCGCCGGGACCCGGCCATGTAGAGCCCCCACACCTTGGCGGTACCCTCCCCCACCTCGCGCACGCACTCCTCCCAGTTCGTCACCAGGTTGTGGCACCAGCCCCTCAGCGTCATCGCGTAGTGCTCACGCAGGTTCTCCTCGTGGCGCACCTCGAGGCCGATGTCCTGGATCTCGGTGATGATGCGTCCCGACCCGGTCAGCTCCCCGTCGGGGAACACGTAGCGGTCGATGAACGCGCCCGTGTCGGTCGTCTTGTTGTCCGCACGCGTGATGCAGTGGTTGAGCAGCCGCCCGCCCGGCACCAGCTTGTCGGAGATCCAGGAGAAGTACGACCGGTAGTTGCGCACGCCGATGTGCTCGGTGAGACCGATGGAGCTGACCGCGTCGAAGCCGGTGTCGGCTACGTCGCGGTAGTCGCCGTAGCGGACCTCGGCGACGTCGTCGAGCCGGTCGCGCTTGATCGCCTCCTGGGCCCAGTCGGCCTGCTGGCGCGACAGCGTCACGCCCACCACCTGGACGCCGTAGTTCCTCGCCGCGTGCCGGACCATCCCTCCCCAGCCGCTGCCGATGTCGAGCAGACGCATCCCGGGTTTGAGGTCGAGCTTGCGCGCCACCAGGTCGTACTTGAAATCCTGGGCCTGCTCGAGGGTCGAGTCCGCGGTCGGGAAGCAGGCGCACGTGTAGGTCATCGACGGACCGAGCACCATCTCGTAGAACCGGTTCGACACGTCGTAGTGGTGGTGGATCGCCTCCGCGTCGCGCGTCTTCGAGTGCCGGTAGCCCTCGAGGACCCGCCGCCACCTCGGCAGCGCCTCCTGCGGCGGCGGCGGCGGCGGCTTCAGGTGGCTCCAGCCGAGCCCCCGCACGATCGCGAGCGCCTCCGCGGGCGCGGGTAGCTTGAAGCCGACGTTGTGCTGCAGGTGCACCATGGCGCGGTAGGGGTCGCCCGGATGGACGCCCGTGACGTCGATGTCCCCGGACACGTAGGCGCGTGCCATCCCGAGGTCGCCCGGGGCGGTGAGCAGGTAGGACAGGCCGCGTTCGTTCTTCAGATGCAGCCCGAACTCGGCGTCCTCGGGACCGGCGCTGCTGCCGTCGTACGCCGTGAACCGGAAGGGCACTCCCGCGGGCATCAGGCGGGTGATCGCCTCGCCGATGGTCATGGTCCGGTTCAGCGTGCTTGTCATCGGCGGTTCACCGCTTTCTCGTAGAGGCTCGTCAGTCGTCCGTCGGGGTCGGTGGCGCTCCTGACCCGTTCCAGGTTCGCGACATTGTAGAGCCGGTCGAAGCTGTCCTTGTCGTAGTAGGCGTCCGAGTAGAGAGACTTGTGCCCGCCGAGCTCGTGCACCTTCGCCTCGACGGCGCGGTTCTTGTCGCCGTCGGCCGCTCCGGGAGCGATCGGCACCGTCCCCCAGAAGCCGACGTTGACGTAGGTTGCCTCCGGCTCCAAGGGGTACGTCGGCCAGCGGCGGGTGCTGCGCAGCGGGCAGAGCCACACCGGACGCATGCCGACGTGCTCGTCGAACCAGGGCAGGAACTCCGCGAGACGCTCCACCGGGATCTCGACGTCCTGCACGACCCGCTCGCGGGCCGGCCGGCCGCGCCACGCGTCGAGTCGGGCCATCGCGCCGTACCGGTTCTCGAGGCCGACGAGCCGGTGGTAGACGTCGCTGCGCCGCCACCGCCTCGGCCACCACCGGCGGATCCGGGGGTTCTGCAGGCCGAACGCTCCCGAGCACCAGAACCAGTCGGTATCCCAGCGCCACAGGTAGTCGTAGCAGGTCAGCAGGTCGTGCTCGCGCTGCTGGATGGACCGGTAGTAGACGTCCATCCCCGTGTAGTCGCTGGTCGACGTCGGTGGTTGAGGTGTCGGTGGTTGAGGTGTCGGTGGTTGAGGCGCGGGGGAGCGCAGCGGAGGAGCCTCGAAACCACCGGCCTCACCACTCCACGTCGCCAGCGTCAGGTACGCCTCCTCCGGCGCGAACACGACTCCGTCCACGCCGTCGACCCGGGTGCCCTCCCACTCACGCTGCTCCACGACCAGGTCGAGGGCCTTCGCGAGCGCGTCGAGATCCGCGAACCGGATGTGCCGCAGCGCGACGAAGCGCGGTGCGCGCTCCAGCCGGATCCGGATCCGCGTGGTGTAGCCGAGAGAACCGTAGGAGTTGGGGAACGCGTCGAACAGCTCGTCGCCGGGACGGGTCGTGACGACGGTCCCGTCCCCGGTGAGCACGTCCATCTCCAGCACCGACTCATGAGGCAGACCGTTGCGGAACGACGTGGACTCGATGCCCAGGCCGGTGACCGCGCCGCCGAGCGTGATCGTGCGCAGCTGCGGCACGACGTACGGGATGAGGCCGCGAGCCAGCGTCACGTCGACGAGCTCCTCGTAGGTGCACATTCCCTGCACGTCCGCGGTCTGGTTCTCGACGTCGACGCCGACGACCCCGGTGAGCCCGGACACGTACAGCCCAGGAGTGTCGCTGCGTTGGCGCGGACGGAAGAGGTTCGAGGTGTGCTTGGCGAGCCGGACGGGGGAGCCGGACGGGATCGCGTCGTAGGACGCCTGCAGCCGGCGTACGGCCTCGGCATGGGCCGCCGCACCCACCACATCGCTCACCGGATCAAACTATCGCGACACGACCGGCCGCGCCGCCTCGCCACCTGGGTTCATGCCTCCTGCGTCTTCGGGTCCTGACGGCCGCCGCGGGGCGTCGCCGACTCACCCGCTCGTCATCGCCCCGCGCGGCAGCCGGAGTCCGACGAGCCCGGCGACGGCGATCACCGCCGCACCGAACACGAACGCCGCCTCGTAGGAGCCCCGGTCGACCAGCCAGCCGGCGAGGGTGGGGCCGACCACCGCGCCGAGGTCGCTGGCCATGTTGAACACGGCGACGACGGTGCCGCTGCGTCGGCCGGCCACGTCGCCGACCAGTGCGCCGGGAACGGACCCGAGGAACGCCGAACCAGCCCCGAACACCGCCATCGCGGCGAGCGCGACGGCCAGCGACCCGGTGAAGCCGAGCAGCAGCAGGCCCGCGGCCGACACCGCGGCGCCGGACAGCAGCGCGGGCCGGCGCCCGGCGACGTCCGCCCAGCGGCCCGCGGGGAACATCAATGCGGTCTGCACCAGCGCCGAGACGAGGAACGCGATGGCGACCCAGCTGCGCGAGGCGCCGAGGTCCTTGACGATGAACAGCGGGATGATCGCGCTGCGCAGGCCGAACACCGCCACCCCGACCGCGAGGTTGGCCATCAGCGCGGTCTGGTACTGCGTCGTGTGCATCAGTGAACGCAAGGTGGGCTCTGGGGTTCCGGCGACGCCGTGCCCGCCGCTCTCCTCCTTGCGGGTCGAGGGCGCCGCCTGGTCCGCGGCCGCCAGCGCCTGTGCAGCGTCCCGTCGGCCCAGGAACAACACCGCCACGGTGCCGGCGAGGACGAGCGTCCCGGCGTACAGGAAGAACGGCGCACGCAGCGAGATGACGAGCACGCCGCTTCCGACGGCCGGCCCGAGGATGCCGCCGAGCAGGAAGCCGGACCGATAGACGCTCATCGCCCGGCCGCGGTTGTGCGCGGTGCTCACCTTGAGGACGACGCTGATCGCCGCCACACCGAACATCGCGGAGCCCAGCCCGCCGACCCCGCGCAGCACCAGCAGCTGCACGTAGCTCTGGGCGAGCCCCGCGAGCAGGCTGGAGACCGCGACGACGGCGATGCCGGCCACCAGGCAGGTGCGCACGCCGATCGCGTCGACCAACCTGCCGGCGCCGAGGTCGGAGGCCAGACGCATCAGCGCGAACACCGACACCACCGCACCGGCGGCGGTCGCGCCGACGCCGAACGTCTCTGCGAACAGCGTGATTGCCGGTCCGACGACCCCGAAGCCGAGCGCCACGCACAGCGCGACCGCGGCCATCACGAGTACGTCGGGGGCGAGACCGCCCGGGAATCCGCCGAGTCGCAGCCGACGCGGCAGCAGGGATCTGCTCATTGGCGCTAGGACACGACCGAGGCGACGATGCTGCCCTCGGGGGTGGCCAGATGCACGGGTACGCCGGCGCCGCCGAGGTCGCGGACCACCGAGACGTCCGCCTCACCGACGGCCGCGGACCCGCCGAGCACGACCACGGCCTCGAGCCCGCGTGCTCCGGAGGCGACCGCCGCGGCCACCGCCACCTGGACGGCACTCAGCCGCAGCGTCGGCAGGTCGACGGTCGCGCCGGTGTAGCTGCGACCGTCCACGTCGCGTACGCCCGCTCCTTCGAATGCGCCGGTGCGGGCGCGGGCGCTGCGCGCGAGTGTGACGAGCTTCGCGTCCTGGTCGTCGCTGCCGTCAGTGGTCATGGCCGCCAGCGTATCCACCGATCCCTCCCGGCCAGGTGACCCGGTCCGGCCCCGATCCGGCCCGAATCGGGGGCGACTTCCGCTCACATGGCCGATTCGGCGGCCGGCGACTCGTCCTCTCCGGGGGCGGGGGCTTCCAGGTGCGTGACCAGGACGGTGCCGATCCGGTTGCGCCGCCCGGCGGGTGCCTCGGCCTCGAAGCGCAGGCCGTGCGCCTCGACCACCGATCCGGCGATCGGCACCCGGCCGAGGTGCTTGGCCATCAGCCCCCCGACGGTGTCGACGTCATCGTCCACGACGGCCACTCCGCACACCTGCTCGAGATCGTCGATCGGCAGCCGCGAGCTTACCCGGCTCGACCCGTTCGCAAGGTGCTCGACGTCGACGGTCGCCACGTCGTACTCGTCGGTGATCTCCCCGACGATCTCCTCGAGCACGTCCTCGATGGTGACCAGCCCGGCCGTGCCGCCGTACTCGTCGACGACCACGGCGACATGTTTGCGCTCGGCCTGCATCTCGCGCAGCAACGCGTCGACCGGCTTGGAGTCGGGCACGTAGAGCACCGGGCGCATCACGGACTCGATCTGCTCGGTGGTCTCCGCCTCGTGCCGGTCGAAGACGCGCCTGGTGATGTCCTTGAGGTAGGCGAACCCGACGATGTCGTCCAGGTTCTCCCCGACGACCGGGATCCGAGAGTAGCCGCTGCGCAGCGCCAGCGACATCGCCTGCCGCAGCGTCTTGTGACGCTCGATGAACACCACGTCGGTGCGCGGCACCATCACCTCACGCACCAGCGTGTCGCCGAGCTCGAAGACCGAGTGGATCATCGCCCGTTCACCGGACTGGATCACGCTGCTCGCCTCGGCGAGGTCGACGAGCTCGCGGAGCTCCGCCTCGGAGGCGAACGGGCCCTCGCTGAATCCCTGGCCGGGAGTGATCGCGTTGCCGAGCAGGATCAGCAACCGGGGAACAGGTCCCAGCACCCTGGTGAACGCCAGCAGCGGGCCGGCGGTGACCAGGGCCACCCTCTCGGCATGCTGACGCCCCAGCGTGCGCGGCGCCACCCCGATCACCACGAACGAGACCACCAGCATGATCGCGAGAGCTGCCAGCATCGCCCACCAGCGCCCGCTGCTGGTCTCCGGGCCGGACTCGGCGCCGCCGCGGCGCACAATCAGGTCCAGCATCACCACGGTGACCAGGATGATCGCGGCGATCTCGCACAGCATCCGCAGCAGCAGCGCGGTGTTCAGGTAGCGCGGCGGGTCCTCGACGATCCGCAGCAGCCGCCGCGCGCCCGGCTGGCCCGCGGCCTCGATCTCCTCCGCACGCGCCTTGGAGAACGACGACAACGCGGCGTCGGCGCTGCTGAACCAGCCGGCCACGACGACTAGCACGGCCGCCACCACCAGCAGCCAGATGTCCAACCAGCTCATTCCACGCTGTCCCCGGACTTCGCGCCCTGCCACTCCGCGAGCAGTCTCGCCTGCAGGCCGAACATCTCCTTGTGCTCCTCAGGCTCGGCGTGGTCGTAGCCCAGCAGATGCAGGATGCCGTGCACGACCAGCAGGCGGATCTCGTCGTCGGTCGAGTAGCCGGCGTGACCGTTGGCCCGCGCTTGGGCAGCCTGCCGTTGGGCGACCGCCACGCACACCGCCAGGTCGCCGAGCACACCCTCCTCGGGGTCCTCGTTGACCAGTCCGGGGCGCAGCTCGTCCATCGGGAAGGCGAGTACGTCGGTGGGGCCGGGGCTTTCCATCCAGCGCGTGTTCAGCTCCGTGATCGTCGCCTCGTCCACGAGCTTGACGCACAGCTCCGCCTGCGGGTGCACCCGCATCCGGTCCAGCACGAACCGGGCCAGGCTCGACAGCTCCCTCAGCCCGACGCCGTCGTCCTCGCCGGACTCGTCGAGCACCTCGACGCTCACGCCAACCCGATTCGTCCGCGGTGGCGAGGTGCCCGCCCGCGGGAAGACCGCGGACGAATCCATGTCGGCGTCACCGTTGCGCCTCGAACCTGTCATAGGCCGCGACGATGTCGCCGACCAGCCGGTGGCGCACCACGTCGTGGGCGGTGAGCCGGTTGAACGACACGTCGTTGAGCCCTTCCAGGATCCCCTCCACGACCCGCAGCCCGCTGTGCGTGCCGGCGGGCAGGTCTACCTGGGTGACGTCACCCGTGACGACCATCTTGGAGCCGAACCCGAGCCGGGTCAGGAACATCTTCATCTGCTCCGGCGAGGTGTTCTGCGCCTCGTCGAGGATGATGAACGCGTCGTTGAGGGACCGGCCGCGCAGGAACGCCAGCGGCGCGACCTCGATGGTGCCCGCGGTGAGCAGCTTGGGGATCGAGTCCGGGTCGACCATGTCATGCAGGGCGTCGTACAACGGCCGAAGGTAGGGGTCGATCTTCTCGGTCAAGGTGCCGGGCAGGAACCCCAGACGCTCCCCCGCCTCGACCGCGGGGCGGCTGAGGATGATCCGGTTGACGGACTTGTTCTGCAGGGCCTGCACGGCCTTCGCCATCGCCAGGTAGGTCTTGCCGGTGCCGGCCGGGCCGATCCCGAACACGATGGTGTGCTTGTCGATCGCGTCGACGTACCGCTTCTGGTTCAGTGTCTTGGGGCGGATCGTCCGGCCGCGATTGGACAGGATGTTCAGGCTGAGCACGTCGGCGGGCCGTTCCGCGGTCTCGGCGCGGAGCATCGCCGCCGCGCGTTCGACGGTCTCGGGCCGCACGCCCTGGCCGGTGCGGATGATCGTCACCAGCTCGTCCAGCAGGCGCTCCACGAGCGCGACTTCGGCCGGCTCACCGTGCAGCGTCACCTGGTTGCCACGCACGTGGATGTCGGCGGCGAACGCCTTCTCGATCAGGTCGAGGTTCTCGTCGCGTGGACCCAGCAGGGACACCATCGGGATGCTCGCCGGCACGGTCACCGTGTGCGCGCCGGGCAGGGCTGAGTCGATCTCGGTCATGGGTCGATCTCTGTCATGGGTGGGCTCTGTGGCCGGCCTCCTGGCTGTGCGGGTTCACTGTCTTCCATGCTACGGGAGAGCCCCGACCGGTGCGCCGTCGAAGTTCGGATCGGGTCTCGCGGCGAGGCTTCGCGCGGTCTAGGCTCGCAGAATGGAGTACGACGAGCCCCCGGAGCTGATCGAGCCCGAGGACTTCATCCCGCCCAACCCGTTCCCGCTCGACGCGCAGCGGATGGGCTTCGACCGGTACACCGGCGACGGCGGGGCCATGCTCGCCCTCGCCGCGAACCTCGACCCGGCCAAGCGCTCCCACAAGATCGTGGCCTGGCTGATGCTGGTGACCGTCAGCGCTCCGATCCTGTTCAACATCTGGCACCTGCTGTGACTGGGTGTGTCCCTATTCGGACCACCGGCTTCCCTTGACCACCGGCCCGTGCGGGCTGTGGTTCTTGGTTGCCGTCCGAGCGCCCACCGCTCCTTGGCGGCGGTCTTACCTCGGTTCCGACCCAGCGCCCCTTCGTGTTGCGAGGTGACGATCGGCTCTTTCCCGGCCCATCCGGGTGCAGACGATGTGCGCTCGTCAGACGGCCACGCGCTGTGGCGGGACAGCGTTGGTGTTGCCTGGCATGTAGCAGGCGAGGTTGATCGCGGCGTTGACGTCCCGGTCGATGACCAGGCCACAGTCACCGCAGGAGTAGACCCTGTCCGAGAGGGTGAGGTCAGCCTTGACACCACCGCAGCCAGAGCAGGTCTTCGACGACGGGTACCACCGGTCCGCGATAGTGAGTTCGGTGCCGTACCACGCGGTCTTGTACTCCAGTTGCCGGCGCAGCTCCCCGAACGAGGCGTCCGACAGGACCCGGGCGAGCTTGCGGTTGGCGAGTATCCCGGCGGCATTCAGGTCTTCGATCACTACGGCGACGTGGCCTCGGGCCAGGTCGGCGGTGAGCTGGTGCAGCAGCGCCTTTCGGAGTGCGGCGATCCGGGCGTGGATCCTGCCCAGGTGGCGTGCCGCCTTCTTCCGTCCGTTCGACCCCCGCTTGGTTCTCGCGAGCGCCTGGTTGGCCAGTTTCAGACGTGCCTGAGCGTGCTGAAGTGCTTTCACCCCCCGCACCGTGTCCAGCACACGGCCGGTCTCGTCCGCCACGACAGCGAGGGTCTTCACGCCCAGGTCGACACCGACCTGAGATTGGTGACGGCCTTTGGCGGCGCGTCGGGCGTGGTGCAGCGGTGCAGCGACCCCTGTGACTGAGACCACCCAGCGGCCGCCTTCGTACCGGAACGCGGCCGCGTACACGTGGAACCGCCCCCGTTCTAGCATCCGCCGCAGCTGCCGAGTGGATTCCCGGACCCGCAGCTCGCCGAGCTTGGGGAACCGCATCGTCTTCGGTCCGGCCGGCGGGATCGGGACCGCAGCGCCCTCCTTGTACTTCGCCCGGAGCCGGAACACTGGCGTCGTCTTGTGCTTGGACTTGAATCCCGGGAACTCCACCGGCTTGCCGACGCAGCCACCGTTCCGGCATTGCGACCAGTTCGTCAGCGCCTGCGCCGCGTTCACGGACGCGGTCTCGAACACGTAGGCGGACACCTCACCGCGCCACGCCAACCCGCGTACCTCGGTGCCGTGTTCGTCGTAGGACACTGGGGCAGACGGGTCACGACCGTCCTTCCACGCGTTCATGTGGTTGATGAAGCTGACCTTGCTCCACGACAACGTCGGGGTTAGGTCCAATACCGTTCAGTTAGAGTCACACTGGTGTAGTTTGGCTCTATGCCGCGTGCGGGTTGGAAGAAGCCGGAGTCGGATCGTCGATTGTCGGACCTGGTCTCGGTGGGTGTGCTCACCCGTGTGTTCCCGCCGGACGTCGT
>DASSKK010000104.1:0-53482 GCA_035690495.1 Nocardioidaceae bacterium
GCCTGCGGCGCCGCGGTGCGTGGCTGTGGGTGGGCTCGCTGTGGCGCGACTGCGTGCTCGGGGCGCGGGCCGACCGGTTCACGCTGCTCGAGGCGCGGTCGGTGCGGCTCGGCGGCCCGGAGCGCTGCGACCACCCGGCGCGACCGGGAGGGTTCGAGCCGCCGCGGTACGCCGTCCTGGCGGTGCTGGCCGACCGGCTCCTCGGCGACACCGTGGCGCTGGTCGGCTTCCACCTGGCCCCGGGGGTGCAGACGCCCGGCGGTGCCTACCGCGACGACCGGCCGCTGCTGGTCGCCCGGCACCGGCGCGAGGTCGCCCGGCTGCAGCGCCTGGCCGACGAGCAGCGGGCCGAGGGGCGGCGGGTGCTGGTCGCCGGCGACTCGAACTTCGACGGCCTGCGCCTGGACGGGCTGGAGTCGGCCTGGTCGGCGCAGCGGCGCTTCCCGGGCGTCGCGCCGACCTTCGGCACGGGCAGCGCCGGCCGGCGGATCGACGACGTGTTCGGCACCGGGGAGGTCACCGGGCTGGACACCCTGGAGACCGGCTCGGACCACCGGGCGCTGCTGGTCCGCCGTACCTGAGTCCGGATAGTCCCGAGCATTCGGGCTCTGATCCGGGGCGGATCCGGACCCGGATGGTCGGGACTATCGGTCCCACTCGGGCAGGTCGTCGCGGAGCAGGTCGCGCAGGCCGGCGGTGTCGTCGGCGACGCGGTCGAGGAAGGCTGCCCGGAGCGCGGGATCGGGTGGATCGCCGGGCCCGCCGACGTTGCGGTGCCGGGTGGCCGCCGGTGCCCGCTCCGGGTCGGCGCCGGCGTGCCGGTGCAGCGCCGGCACCTCGGCAGCCGGGTCGCGGAGCAGCCGCTCCTGGACGACCACGTGCAGCTGGTCCCGGTCGAACCGGTGGAGGAAGCCGGCCAGCCGCTCGAGGTAGCGGCTGCGGGCGACGTACTGGCTGTCCGGGTCGAGCAGCGCCTCGGCGGCCGGGCGCGGCTCGGCCCCGTCACGACGGTGGTGCCGCCACTGCGAGACAGCGCGGTCGAACGGGTCGCGGACGAGGTAGACCAGGCGTACGGCGGGCAGCACCCGCGCCATCCGGCCGGGCACCTCGGGGGCGTCGGGCTGGGTGTACGCCGGCGACGCCTCCCCGTGCAGCGGTACGCCGGCCGGGAACTGGGCGGCGTACCAGTCCAGCCCGCGGTGCCACTGCCCGGCCAGCCACCACCGGTCGGGATCGTCGTGCGGCGCGACCTCGGGGCCGTTGAAGAAGTTCAGCTCCTTGACCGGCGACATCGCGATGTCCGGGTGCGCGTCCAGGTAGGCGTGCACCGCGCTGGTGGCGCACTTCATCGCGCCGATCACGATCACCTCGGGCAGCGGCATGCCCGACGAGGTACCCCGTGGGTCGAGTGCTCAGGTGGTGGTCATGGCCACCACTCGAGCACTCGACCCTCTCAGCGCACCCGCTCGGCGAAGAACTGCCGCCGCGGCATCGCGAAGGCGTCCTGCGCGGCGACCAGCTGCAGCTCCCGCTCACCGGAGTCCAGCGTGATCGAGAGCAGGTCGAACACCGACGACGCGGTCCGCTCCAGCGCCTCCTTCGCCGAGCCGGACTCGAGCAGGTGCGTGGTGAAGAGCGCCGCGGTCACGTCGCCGGAGCCGTTCGCCTTCAGCGGCAGCCGCGGGGTCCGGACCAGCCACGCCTCGGACTCGTCCCCCGCGCCGTGCACGGCCAGCATCTCCAGCTCGTCGGCCGGCACGCCCGGGCGCATCACCGAGGTGACCAACACCGTGCGGGGACCCATCTCGCGGGCGGCGTCGACCGAGGCCAGGGTCTCCTCGAGCGTGTGCGGCTCGGTGCCGGTGAGGCTGTGTCCGACGAGTTGGCCGAGCTCGAACTGGTTCGGCGTGATCAGGTCGGCCTGCGGCACCACCCGGTCGCGCAGCAGCACCGGGATCGCCGGGTGCACGAAGCAGCCGCTGACCGCGTTGCCCATCACCGGGTCGCAGGCGTAGATCGCCCGCGGGTTGGCCGCCTTCACCCGGGCGACCGCGTCCAGGATCACCTCGCCGATGTCCTCGCCGCCCTGGTAGCCCGACAGCACCGCGTCGATCTGCGGGAGCACCCGGCCGTCGTCGAGCTGCTCGATGCCGTCGATCACCGCGCGGACGTCGGCGGCCGGCATCACCGGTCCCTGCCAGGCGCCGTACCCGGTGTGGTTGGAGAAGTGCACGGTGTGCACCGGCCAGACCTCTACGCCGAGCCGCTGCATCGGGAATACCGCCGCGGAGTTGCCGACGTGGCCGTAGGCGACCGAGGACTGGATCGAGAGGATCTGCATCCACCCATCCTGACAGCCGCCGGCCGGCGCTCAGGCGACCAGCAGCGACCGCTTCGACAACCCCATCCAGTAGCCGTCGATCACCTGCTCGCCGGGGGCCTCGGGGTCGGTGGCGGCGCCGAGGGTGACGAACAGCGGGGTGTAGTGCTCGGTCGTCGGGTGGGCGTAGGGCATGCCCGGTGCCTTGGCGCGGTACGACGCCAGCTCGGCCACGTCCCCGCGGGCGAGCGCCTCGCCGGCCCAGCTGTCGAAGTCGGTCGACCAGCCCGGCGCGTCCGCGTCGATCCGGAACTCGCGCAGGAACCGCAGCCCGTGGGTGAGGAAGCCGGAGCCGATGATCAGCACGCCCTCGTCGCGCAGGGGCCGCAGCCGCTCGCCGAGGGCGACCAGCCGGTCGGGGTCCTGGGTGGGCAGCGACATCTGCAGCACCGGGATGTCGGCGTCGGGGTACATGATCTTCAGCGGCACCCAGGCGCCGTGGTCCAGCCCGCGGGTCGGGTGCTGGTGCACCGGCTCGGACGCGGGCATCATCGCGGCGACCCGGCGGGCCAGCGCGGACGCGTCCGGGGTCGCGTAGGTAACTCGAAAGTACTTCGGGTCGAAGCCGCCGAAGTCGTAGACCAGCGGAGCGTGGGAGGCGCTGAGCATCAGCGGGGCGGACTCCCAGTGCGCGCTGACGATCAGGATCGCCTTCGGCCGGGGAAGTCGGGCCGCGAGCGTGCCCAGCTCACCGGACCACACCGGGTCGTCGAGCAGCGGCGGGGCGCCGTGGCCGAGGTAGAGCGCGGGCATCCGCCCGGCGGTGGTGGGCTCGACGGGAGCCAGGTTCGCTGCGGTCATGTTGGTTCAACGTTCAACTACCCCGCTGCATTCCCGCCACCCCCGAATGGGTGAAGCCGGCTCGGGAGTGCGCCGTGCCCTCAGGGAAGCCGCCAGTCGACCGACGTACCGCCCTGATCCGCCAGCAGCTGGTTCACCCGGCTGAACGGGCGGGAGCCGAAGAAGCCGCGGTGCGCCGACAGCGGGCTGGGGTGCACCGACTGCACCGACGGGATCGGCCCCAGCGCCGGCTTCAGCGACTGGGCGTCGCGGCCCCACAGGATCGCGGCCATCGGCTGCCGCGCGGCGCGCTCGGCCAGCACCGTGATCGCCCGGTCGGTGACCGCCTCCCAGCCGCGCCCGCGGTGCGAGGCGGGCCGGCCCGGGCACACCGTCAGGCAGCGGTTCAGCAGCACCACGCCCTGGTCGGTCCACGGACCGAGGTCCCCGGTCGACGGCGGCGGCACGCCGAGGTCGTCGACCAGCTCGCGGTAGATGTTCACCAGGCTCTTCGGAAGTGGGGTGATGTCGGCCGCGACCGAGAAGCTCAGCCCGACCGGGTGCCCGACGGTCGGGTAGGGGTCCTGCCCGACGATCAGCACCCGCACCTGGTCCAGCGGCCGCTGGAACGCCCGCAAAATCTGGTCGCCGTGCGGGAGGTACGTCCGACCCGCGGCGAGCTCGGCACGCAGGAACTGCCCCATCGCCACGAGCTGCGGCTCCACGGGCGCCAGCGCCTCGGCCCAGTCCGGGGCCACCAGATCCTTCTCGACCAGTCCCGCCAGCGCGCTCATCGACCGCAGGCTAACGTCCTGCGCGGCGGTCGTCGTACGGCGGGACGTCCTGCGGGGCGGCTGCTCGAGCGGCCAGGGTGCAGGACGTCCCAACGAGCCGGTCAGGGCCGGACCAGGCCGGTGTCGCCGTCGTTGCCGGCGCCGAGCTCCTCGCGGACCACGTAGTGCATCTTCTTGCCGGTCGCGGTCCGCTGCAGCTCGGTGACGAAGCGGTAGGCCCGCGGCCGCTTGAAGTCGGCGAGCATCGGGTGCGCGCGGCAGTGCTCGTCGAGGTCGGCCGCGGTGGTCCCGGCGTCGGCCAGCTGGACCTGGGCGACGACGAGCTGCCCCCACTTCTCGTCGGGTACGCCGACCACGATCGAGTCCACCACGCCGGGGTGCTCGTTGAGCACCTCCTCGACCTGCACCGGGTGGATGTTCTCGCCGCCGCTGATGATCATGTCGTCCTTGCGACCGACGACCGTGACGAACTCCTGGTCGTCCCAGGTGCCCAGGTCGCCGGAGAACAGCCAGCCGTCGCGGAACTTCGCCCGCTGCTCCTCGGGCCGGTTCAGGTAGGCGTAGCCGGACTTCAGCGACCGCATGATGATCTCGCCGGTGGTGCTGCCGTCCTTCGGCACGACGTCGTCCGGGCCGGCGTCCCGGTCCTCGCGCACCTCGACCACCCTGACGTCGTCGTCGGTGCAGGACCGCCCGGCGGTGCCGGCGTGCTCGGGCAGGTCCCCGGGACGCAGGAAGGTGTTCCAGAACGCCTCGGTGGTGCCGTAGCCGTTGAAGATCCTTGGGCTCAGCACGTCCTGGTAGCGCAGGCAGGCGGCCCGCTCCAGCGGTGCGCCCATCGTGACGATCCCGCGCAGCGTGGCCAGGTCGCGCGGCCGCCGCTCCTGGGCGTCGGCGAGCAGGGCCAGGTTGGTCGGGGCGCCGACCAGGTAGGTCAGCCCGTGCTCGGAGACCAGGTCGAGCACCCGGTCGGCGTCGAAGGCCTTCATCGCCACCGACGCCGCCCCGACGTAGAAGACCGCCGTGGGCCCGCCCGGCGAGATCCCGCCGCGGTGGAACCACGGGCTCATGTTCAGGGTCCGGTCGCTCGGGTCCAGCGGGAAGTGCATGATCACGTCGTGCGCGGTGAGCACCTGCGCCGCGGCCGGGAGGCTGACGCCCTTGGGCATGCCGGTGGTGCCCGAGGTGTACAGCCGGACGGCCTCGTCCCAGGCGGTGCGGCCGTCGTACGGCGGGACCGGGTCGTCGGCGAAGAGGTCGTCGAAGCCGACCGTGTCCTGCGCCGAACCGGTGTCCTCGACCGGGCCCGCGGTCGCGACCAGTGCCGGTGCGTGACCGGCCATCGCCAGCGCCTTGCCGGCGTCCGCGGCGAGCGCGGCGTCGTACACGAACGCGGCCGGCCGGCTGTCGTCGAGCACGTGCGCGGTCTCGCCCGCGGAGAACCGGAAGTTCACCGGTGCGGGGATCGCGCCGAGGTGGGCGCAGGCCAGCAGCAGCTGCGCGAAGCCGGCGCCGTTGAACAGCTGGAACACGACCACGTCGCCCGGGCCGATCCCGCGCCCGGACAGGCCCGCGGCGAGCCTGCCTACGTCGTGGCCGAGCTCGGCGTAGGTCCAGCTGCGGCCGTCGGCGGTGTCGTGCAGCGCCAGCCGGTCGCCGAACCGGCCGAGGTTTCGCCGGAACCCGCGCTGGAAGGTGAAGTCGGTCTCGAAGACCGAGCGGTAGGTGGTCGGGTCGTAGCTGTCCATGGCGGGCTCCTCCTGGGAGGAGCCAACCGCTGCGACCTACGGTTTGGCAAGACTGGCCTTTGCGAGTACGGCGACGCAGTTCTGCCCGCCGAAGCCGAACGCGTTGGTGACCGCCACCTCGGTCCGCCGCTCCCGGGAGACGTGCGGGACGTAGTCGAGGTCGCACTGCGGGTCCGGGGTGTCCAGGTTGATCGTCGGCGGCACCCGGCCGTCGCGGACCGCGAGCGCGCAGACCAGCACGCCCAGGGCGCCGGCCGCGCCGATCAGGTGACCGACCATCGACTTCGGGCTGCTCACCGCGAGGTCGTCGGCGGACGAGCCGTAGGCGCTGCGGATCGCGATGGTCTCGGTGCGGTCGTTGGCCGTCGTCGAGGTGCCGTGCGCGCACACATAGTCGACCTCGTCGGGCGCCACGCCTGCCGCGGCCAGCGCGCGGGTGATCGCGAGGGCGGCGTACCGGCCCTCGGGGTCTGGCGCCGTGACGTGGAAGGCGTCGGCGGTCAGGGCACCGCCCAGGATCCGTGCGTACGGCGTGGCGCCGCGTGCCCGTGCGTGCGCGGCGGACTCCACCACGCCGACCACCGCGCCCTCGCCGAAGACGAACCCGTCCCGGTCGGCGTCGAACGGACGGCTCACCGTGGCGGGGTCGCGCTGGTTGCGGCTCAGCGCGCCCATGCCCTGCAGGCCGGTGAAGATCACCGGGGTGATCGCGGCGTCGGTCCCCCCGCACACGACCACGTCTGCCTCGCCGGCGACGATCAGCCGCCGCGCCGCCAGGAACGCCTCGACTCCGCTGGCGCACGCAAGCGCGCTCGCGTTGACCGGGCCGTGCGCGCCCAGGTCGATGGCGACCTCGCAGGCGGGCATGTTGGTCAGCGAGGAGGACACGAAGTAGGGACTGAGCCGGGTCTGGTCGTCCTCGGCGATCCGTCGGGTCGCCTGCTCGATCGTGTCGAAGCCGGCCACGGTGTTGTTGACCAGCACGGCGACCCGGTCGGCGGGTACGCCGTCTGCCTGCTCGTCGTCGGCAAGCTTCAGGCCGGCATCGGCGACGGCCTCACGCGCGGCCGCGAGCGCCAGCTGGCTGAACCGCGCCGTTCGCCGGCGGATCCGCGTGTCGAGGAACCCGGGGTCGAAGCCCTTCACCTCCGCAGCGACGTGCACCTGCAGCCGCGCGCTGTCGAACGCCGCGATCGGCGCGATCCCCGAGCGGCCGTCGAGCAGTGCCCGCCACGTCGAGGGCACGTCGTTGCCCACGGGAGTGAGTGCGCCGAAGCCGGTGATCACGACCTCGGGGCGCGCGCCGTCTGGACTGCTGGCGGTCATACGACCTCCCTCCGGCCCCGCGACCTCAGGTTAGACCGCAGCCCGTGGGGCCGAGCAGGATGAGCGGGGTCACGGCAACGCCGTCGGGGCGGCGGCAGGCGTCAGCTTGGCGGCGAGACCGCGCCGTTCTTCCCAGTGCCCTGATACTTCGGATAGATGGAAGACGTCTTACGGCTATGCGTAGTAACGGGCCGGCGCTTCTGGCGTGTTCTGATCATGAGCCGAAGACGCCCGGGTAGGCGTTGAGCGCGGGCTGCCCGCCGAGGTGCGCGAACAGCACTGTGGAGTCGCGGGGGATCGTCCCGGAGCCGACCATGTCGACCAGCCCGGCCATCGACTTCCCCTCGTAGACCGGGTCCAGGATCACCCCCTCGAGCCGGCCGAGCAGCCGGATCGCCTCGACGGTCGAGTCGACCGGGATCCCGTAGGCGTCGCCGGCCCAGCCCTCCAGCACGGTCACCTCGTCGTCGCGCAGCTCGCGGCGGAGCCCGATCAGCTCGGCGGTGTGCCGGGCGATCCGGGCGACCTGGTCGCGGGTCTGCTCGAGCGTGGCGGAGGCGTCGACGCCGAGGATGCGTCGCGGCCGGCCGCCGGCCTCCTCCAGCGCCGCGAATCCGGCGATCATCCCGGCGAGGGTGGAGCCGGTCACCGCGCACACCACGATCGTGTCGAAGAAGACGCCGAGCCGCTTCTCCTGCTCGGCCACCTCGAACGCCCAGTGGGCGAAGCCCAGGCCCCCGAGGCGGTGTTCGGAGGCACCGGCAGGGATGCCGTACGGCGTACCTCCATGCTGCTCGACCTCCTTGATCGCGTCCTCCCACGAGCTGCGGATGCCGATGTCGAAGCCGGCCGGGTCGAGGCGGACGTCGGCGCCCATGATCCGCGACAGGAGGATGTTGCCGACCACGTCGTTGCCGGGGTCGTCCCAGTCGACCCACTTCTCCTGCACCAGCACCGCCTTCAGGCCGAGGTGCGCGGCGACCGCGGCGACCTGACGGGTGTGGTTGGACTGGAAGCCGCCGATCGAGACCAGCGTGTCCGCGCCGGAGGCGAGGATGTCGGGGACGATGTACTCCATCTTGCGGACCTTGTTGCCGCCGAAGGCCAGTCCGGAGTTGCAGTCCTCGCGCTTGGCCCAGATCCTCGCGCCGCCGAGGTGGTCGCTGAGCCGGTCGAGCGGGTGCACCGGACTCGCCCCGAACGTGAGCGGGTGGCGCGGGAAGTCGTCGAGGGTCATGGCGTGCTCCGTTCCGATGGGGGTCCGTCGAGAAGTGGTTCGAGGGTCTGCCAGGTCTGCCAGGACACGTCGGCGGCCCGGTCGCGGTCCCCGGCCTCGCACAGGTCGACGAGCCGGGCGTGCAGCCGGATCGAGTCGGTGCCGGCGAGCGAGGAGAAGCGCAACCGCTCGAGGCGACGTACGACCGGAGTGAACTGGTCCAGCACGGCGACGACCGCGGCGTTGCCGGCTGCCTGCACGGGTACGTCGTGGAAGTCGTCGTCCGCGGCGAGCGCGGCGTCGACGTCCCCGGCGCTCATCGCCGCCGCGAACCGCGAATTCGCCTCCCGCATCCGCGCGAGGTCGTCGTCCCCGAGCCGGCCGACCGCCTCGGCGACCGCGAGCCGGTGCATCGCGGCCACCACCGACTGGGCGTCGCGGACCGAGCGGGTCTCCAGGGGCGCGACGGTGGTGGACCGTCCGGGCGCGGCGAGCACCAGGCCGCTGTGCGCGAGGCGGAGGAGGGCCTCGCGCACCGGCGTACGGCTGACCCCGAGCCACGCGGCGATCTCCTGGTCGCGCAGCTGTTCGCCAGGCGCGAACGTGCCGTCGACGATTGCCGCGCGCAGCCGCTGGTGGACGTCGTCGCGGAGCAGCGGCCGCCGCAGGCTCGCCGTACTCGCCGGGATGGGCATGCAATATATTGCACCGCCTCTGCGTGCCGGGTCAAGGCCCGCTCGAGAATCTCGCCCTGAACCTGTCACGCGGAGGGCACCCCGAGGCGTCTGATAGGGGTGTGAGGGCGACCGACGAGGCGGAGTTCACCGAGTTCGTGCACGCGACCGGTACGCGCCTGGAGCGGGCGGCCCTGCTGCTCACCGGCGACAGCTACCTCGCCGAGGATCTCGTCCAGGCGACCTACGCGAAGGTCTTCGCGGCCTGGCGGCGGGTCAAGCGCGACCCGCTCGGCTACGCGCGGTCCACGCTGCTGCACGCCTACATATCCCACCGCCGGCTGCGCCGGAACACCGAGCTTCCGACCGACCAGGTCTTCGACACGCAGCGGTCGGCCGCCGACCACGACCCGGCCGCCAGGCTCGACGTACTCGACGCGCTGTCGGTGCTCCCCGCCCTGGACCGCGCCGTGGTGATCCTCCGCTACTGGGAGGACCGCAGCGTGGCCGACGTGGCCGCCGACCTGGACCTCACCGAAGCGGTGGTCCGCACGCGGGCACTGCGGGCGCTGCGGCGATTGCGGCCACTGCTCGAGCTCGACGAAAGGACAGCGACATGAACGACCTCGACATCGACCCCGCGGACCTGGAGCGACTGCTGCACGAGCGTGTCGGCGACCTCCACCCCGATCTCGGCGCCCGTGCGGCTCGGGCGATCCGGGTCGGCACCAGGATCCGGCGTCGGCGACGCGTCGGCGCCGGTCTTGGTGCCGTGGCAGGAGTGGCCGCAGTCGGCGCGGCGGGGTACCAGCTCGTTCCGGGAGCCGGGCCCGACCATGCCGAAGCGGGGTTCGCCGGCGGGCCGACTGCCAGCCCGTCGGCGCTGGTCACCGCACACGCGACCGGCTGCGGCACGGGCGGTTCCCCCACCCTGGGTGACCAGCAGGACACGTCGAGCCTGCAGGCGATGTGCGCGAGCGAGGCGAGCCAGCCGTCGCCGCACTCGAGCCCGACCCCGGAGAAGCTGCCGGTGACGCTGGACGCGCCGGGCTGGCGCTGCGACCAACCGGCCGACGAGAAGTTCATCTGCACCAGCGGCGGGGCCTCGGCCCAGGTGACGATGCGGCCGGCGAACGAGTACCAGGCCTATACGACCGATCCCGACAAGGTCACGCCCGGCCAGTACGTCAGCGCCGTGCATGGCGATGTGTTCGCTGTCATCGTGCCCGGGCCCAACACCGCCGCGACGACGGTGCAGCAGCTTGGTCGGTACTTGGTCTGGAACTGAACAGTTGGGCGTGAGGTTTCGAGGTTTCGAGGTTTCGAGGTTTCGAGGTTTCGAGGTTTCGAGACGCTCCTCCGCTGCGCTCCTCCGCTCCTCAACCTCCGACGTCGTCCGCTGCGCTCCTCCGCTCCTCAACCTCCGGTTTCGAGACGCTGATCTTGACTGACTCCAGATCTTGCGCGAGGGTCGGGGTATGCCCGATGCGACCGAGTACGAGCGCATGTTGCGCGGTGCCGCGCTGCGGGTGACCCGTCCCCGGCTGGCCGTGCTGTCGGCGGTGCACGCCGACCCGCACGCCGACACCGACTCCATCATCGGTGCAGTGCGCCGCAGTCTCGGCGAGGTCTCCCACCAGGCGGTGTACGACGTACTCCGCGTGCTCACCACCGCCGGCCTGGTACGCCGTATCCAGCCGTCCGGGTCGGTGGCGCGCTACGAGGCCCGCGTCGGGGACAACCACCACCACGTCGTGTGTCGCTCCTGCGGGGCGATCGCCGACGTGGACTGCGCCGTCGGGGACACGCCCTGCCTGGAGGCCTCCGACGACCACGGCTTCGCGATCGACGAGGCCGAAGTGACCTACTGGGCCCGGTGCCCCGACTGCCTCGCGAGCAGCGCTCGCGCGGCGACGACGAGCTGACCTGCGAACCCAGCTGACCACCGAAACAGCGAGATAGGAGCTACTGAGATGTCCGAGCACGGCAGCGAGAGCGAAAACCCTGTCATTGAGTCCCCGACCCCCAAGACGCATCACCCACGGAGCAACCGGGACTGGTGGCCCGACATGCTCAACCTGCAGGTCCTCCACCCGAACTCGCCCCAGTCGAGCCCGATGGGTGAGGACTTCGACTACGCCGAGGAGGTGAACACCCTCGACTTCGAGGCGCTGCGGCGCGATGTCATCGCGCTGCTGACCGACTCCCAGGACTGGTGGCCGGCGGACTTCGGCAACTACGGGCCGCTGTTCGTCCGGATGAGCTGGCACTCCGCGGGCACCTACCGCACCGCGGATGGTCGCGGCGGCGGCGGCCAGGGCGCCCAGCGTTTCGCCCCGCTGAACAGCTGGCCGGACAACGCGCGACTCGACAAGGCGCGCCGGCTGCTGTGGCCGGTCAAGCAGAAGTACGGCCGGAAGATCTCCTGGGCCGATCTGATCGTGTTCACCGGCAACGTGGCGATGGAGGCGATGGGCTTCAAGACGTTCGGCTTCGGCTTCGGCCGCGAGGACATCTACGAGCCCGAGGAGATCTTCTGGGGGTCCGAGGACACCTGGCTCGGCGACGAGCGCTACAGCGGCAGCCGGGAGCTCACCGGTCCGTTCGGCGCCACCCAGATGGGGCTGATCTACGTCAACCCCGAGGGACCCAACGGAGAGCCGGACCCGCTGGCCGCCGCCGTGGACACCCGCGAGACGTTCCGCCGGATGGCGATGAACGACGAGGAGACCTTCGCGCTGATCGCCGGCGGCCACACCTTCGGCAAGACGCACGGTGCCGCCCCCGCAGACTCCGTCGGTCCCGAGCCGGAGGCCGCGCCGCTGGAGGACATGGGGCTCGGCTGGAGGAGCAGTCACGGCACCGGCCTGGGAGACGACGTGACCACCAGCGGGCTGGAGGTCACGTGGACACCGACCCCGACCCAGTGGGACAACACCTTCCTGGAGACCCTGTACGGCTACGAGTGGGAGCTGACCAAGAGCCCCGCCGGCGCCTGGCAGTACCAGGCCAAGGACGCCGAGCCCGTCATCCCCGACCCGTTCGGGGAGGGCAAGCGGCTGCCGACGATGCTGACGACGGACATCGGGCTGCGGGAGGACCCGATCTACGGCCCGATCGGCAGGCGCTTCCTCGAGCACCCCGACGAGCTCGCCGACGCTTTCGCCCGGGCGTGGTACAAGCTGATCCACCGCGACATGGGGCCGGTCACCCGGCTCCTCGGCCCGTGGGTCGCCCCGCCGCAGATCTGGCAGGACCCGGTCCCCGAGGTGGACCACGAGCTGGTCACCGAGCAGGACATCGCCTCGCTCAAGCAGAAGCTGCTCGACTCCGGCCTGTCCATCGCACAGCTGGTCTCCACCGCCTGGCAGTCGGCTGCCACCTTCCGGCGTACCGACAAGCGCGGCGGCGCGAACGGCGCCCGTATCCGGCTCGAGCCGCAGCGCAGCTGGGAGTCCAACGACCCGGCCGAGCTGGCGGCCGTGCTGTCGACGCTGGAGAAGGTGCAGCAGGACTTCAACGCCGCCCAGTCCGGCGGCAAGAAGATCTCGATGGCGGACCTGATCGTGCTGGGCGGGTGCGCCGCCGTCGAGAAGGCGGCGAAGGTCGCCGGGTACGACGTGACGGTGCCGTTCGCGCCGGGGCGCACCGACGCGTCGCAGGAGGAGACCGACGTCGAGTCGTTCTCCGTGCTGGAGCCGCGGGCCGACGGATTCCGCAACTACCTGCACGCCGGGGAGAAGCAGGCGCCGGAGACGCTGCTGGTCGACCGCGCGAACCTGCTCAAGCTGACCGTCCCGGAGATGACGGTCCTGGTCGGCGGGATGCGCGTGCTCAACGCCAACGCCGGGAGAGCCCCGCACGGCGTGTTCACCGACCGGCCGGAGACGCTCACCAACGACTTCTTCGTGAACCTCGTGGACATGGGCAACGAATGGAGAGCCTCCTCAGGGACGGCCGAGAACGTGTACGAGGGGCGCGACCGCGCGAGCGGTGAGGTCAAGTGGACCGCCACCGCGGCCGACCTCGTGTTCGGTTCGAACGCCCAGCTGCGGGCGGTCGCGGAGGTCTACGCGGCCGACGACGCCGGCGAGAAGCTGGTCCGCGACTTCGTGCGCGCTTGGGACAAGGTGATGAACCTGGACCGGTTCGACCTGGCCTGACAGCGGGGGGCCAAGCGCTCGCCGAGATCGGCGTCACGGACGCACCTTCGCGCCGTCGGGGTCGAACGGTGGCCGGAAGCCGACGCTGATCGGGTGTCTCCGCCCGGCGACGTCGACCTCGTAGTCCCCGGACCGGACCCAGTCGCGGGAGGTGGCCTCCGAGTCCGGGTCGCCGACGTAGGCGAGGCCGACGCACGAGCCGAGCGTGGCGCCCCAGGCCGAGCTGGTGACCTGTCCGACCGGACGACCGTCCCGCAGCACCAGCTCCCCGCCCCACAGCATCGGCTCCGGATCCTGCACGACGAAGGACATCAGCCGCCGTGCGACGCCGGTGTCGCGCGCCTTCTCGACGGACTCGCGCCCGAGGAACCCGATGTCGGTCTTCAGCTTGCAGGCGAACGTCAGGCCCGCCTCCACGGGCCCGTAGTCCGGCGTCAGCTCGCGACCGAAGGCGCGGTAGCCCTTCTCGAGTCGCATCGACTCGATGGCGTAGTAGCCGGCGTCGGCGATGCCCAGGTCGGCTCCCGCGCGCTTGAGGTCCTCGTAGACCCCGACCGCGAACTCGGTCGGGACGTAGAGCTCCCAACCGAGCTCACCCACGTAGGTGAGGCGGGTCGCGCGCACCGTCGCGTACCCGATGCGGACCTCCTGGCTGGTGGAGAAGGGGAAGTCCTCGTCCGAGAACGAGCTGTCCGACAGCCGTTCGAGCAGCTCACGCGAGCGGGGACCCATCACGCCGAGGACGGCGTACGACGAGGTGACGTCCACGACCGTCGTCTCGAAGCCGGCCGGGACGTTGCGCCGGATCCAGTCCTGGTCGCGCTCGGTCGTGGCCGAGCTGCTCACCAGCAGGTACGCCTCCGGGCCGACCCGTGTCACCGTCAGGTCGGTCTCGTAGGTGCCCCGGCGGTTCAGTAGGCCGGTGTAGACGGACCTGCCGACCGGCACCGCCACGTCGTTGCTGCAAGTCCACTGCAACGACGCTTCCGCGTCGGGCCCGAGGACGAGGTACTTCGAGAACGACGTCTGGTCGAAGACGGCCACGTGCTCCCGGGCGGCGTGCTGTTCGCCGGCCGACCACGGCAGCCAGTTCTGCTTCCCCCACGAGTAGCGGATCGCCGGATCCTGGCCTCGGGGCGCGAAGTAGTTCGCGCGCTCCCAGCCCATCTTGCTGCCGAAGCACGCGTTCGCCTCACTCAGGTGGGCGTGCAGGGGGGAACGGCGGAACGGGCGCGCGGTCTCCAGCTCGCGGTTCGGCCACGGGATCGCGTAGTGCAGGCCGAGGATCTCACCCACCCGGTCGCGCAGCCAGCGGTTGTTGCCGTGGAAGCCGGCGAACCGTCGCAGGTCGACGCCGACGAGGTCCATGGTGGGCACTCCTTCATGGATCCACTCGGCCAGGGCCCTGCCGGCGCCACCGGCGGAGGCGATCCCGACCGAGTTGAAGCCGGCGCCGACGAAGAACCCGCGCACGGTCGGGGCCTCGCCGAGGATGAACTGGTTGTCGGGGGTGAAGCTCTCCGGGCCGTTGTAGAACTTGCGGATCCCGGTCTCGTGCAGCGCCGGTATCCGTTCCAGCGCGCTGTTCATCAGGATCGAGAAGTGGTCCCAGTCCTCGTCGAGGAGTGCGAACTCGAACGGGTAGGGGATCTGGTCGGGAGCGACCCACGGCTTGGCCTCCGGCTCGAAACCACCGACGACGAGCCCGCCGACCTCCTCCTTGAAGTAGGTGTAACCGTCCGGGTCGCGCAGGATGGGCAGGTCCGGATGGATGCCCTCCATGCGGTCGGTGACGACGTAGAAGTGCTCGGCGGAGTGCAAGGGGACTGTGACGCCCACCGTGGCGGCAACCTGCTTGGCCCACTGCCCGGCGCAGTTGACCACGACCTCGGCCTCCACCTCGCCCCGGTCGGTGCGAACCCCGGTGACGGCGCCGCCGGCGGTGAGCACGTCGAGCACCCGGACACGCTCGACGACAGTCGCGCCTCGCATCCGGGCTCCCTTGGTGAGCGCCATGGTGAGGTCGGTGGGGTTCGCCTTGCCGTCACCAGGCAGCCAGATGGCGCCGAGCAGGTCGTCGGTGCGCATGACCGGGAAGCGCTCGGCGGCTGCGTCGGGGGTGAGCAATTCGCAGTGAAGCCCGTACGCCGCGGCGTTCGCCGCCGTTCGCCGGAGCTGGACCATCCGGTCCTCGGTCCGTGCGACGATCACGCCACCGCATTGCTTGAACCCGGCGGACAGTCCGGTCTCACCCTCGAGCCGGGAGTACAGGTCCGTCGAGTACTGGACCAGGCGGGTTCCGCTCTCAGAGGCGCGCAGCTGGCCGACCAGCCCGGCGGCGTGCCACGTGGTGCCCCCCGACAGCGAGCCCTGCTCGAGCAGGAGTACGTCGTGCCAGCCCAGCTGGGTCAGATGGTAGGCGACGCTGGCCCCGACCACCCCGCCGCCGATGATCACGGCGCGGGCCCGCCCGGGGAGATCAGTCGACACGCTGCACCTCCTCGATCAGCCGGGGGAAGTAGGCGCTGGTGAAGCCGGCAGCGGCCTTCTCGAACCGTTCACGTCCCCACGACTCGAAGTCGAAGTCGAGCGGACTCGAGGCGGCCTGGATGGCTCCCCACAGGGACCAGCCGTACTGCGACGCCAGGGCCTGCAAGCGGGTTCTCGCGATCTTGTTGCGAAGCCGCCTGCCGTAGTAGCTGGTGACGAGCTCCTCGAGCTGATCCGAGTCGAAGTCGCACTCGGTGGTGATGTTGCCGAGCTCGAAGCAGGCGTCGTTGTTGCCGGAGTACTCGTAGTCGATCAGCCACAGCTTCGTGCCGTCGTCGACGAAGTTTCCCGAGAGCAGGTCGTTGTTGCAGGGGACGGTCCCTTCGTCGCGCACCACCAGAGCGGACCGCACTGCGTCGAACTGCTCAGCGAATTCCTCGTAGCCGTCGAACAGGGCGAACCCTCGCTCGTGGACGGTTCTCAGGTAGCCACGCTGCCTGGCGAACATGTCGAAGTCGTTGACGAACCGTGGGCCCGCGTGCAGCGCACGGCAGGCGCGGGCGACACGTTGTATGGTCCCGGCCGAGCCGAAGCTGGCGTTGTCGTAGGTGACGCCGTCGATGAACGAGATGACCAGCAGGCCCAGGTCCGGCCGGTAGTCGAGGACGTGGGCGCCGACACCGGCCTCCTGCGCGGCACGCGAGTTCAGGTGCTCCGCGTCGCGGTCGATGCCGAGCAGGGCTGCGTCACCGCGGAACAGCCGCACCACGAAATCGCCGTCGGGTGTGGTGACCCTCAGGTTCCGGTTCGTGAGGCCGCCGGAGAGCTCCTCCACGCTGCGCGGACGGCCGGAGACGGAAGTGACCTGGTCGAGCAGCTCGTCGAGGCGCTCGTCCGGGAGGGTCTGGTCCACTGTTCACCTCCGTGACGGTCACCCTATGTCCATGCTGCTTCTAAGGTCTAGACGCTTTTTCTGGTAAGGGTCCCGATCCCGGTCTGCAACCCGATCCTGGTGCGGTCGGCCCGGTAGCGGTCGTAGGCGTGCTCGATCGGTCGTCCCGACTCGGTGTACGCGGTTCGGGTGACCAGCATCAACGCGGACCCCGGCTCGGTCTCCAACAGATCGGCCTGCCGTTCGTCGGCAACGACCGGCTCCAGCCACTCCTGCGCGGACACCGGGACCAGGTCGTAGGCGCGACGCATCAGGGCGTACAAGGACCCGCCGAGGCGGTGCTCGGTCAAACCGGGGAAGTCCCGCTCGGCCAGGTAGGTCTCCTCGATAGCCAGCGGTTCCCGGTTCGCCGACCGGACCCGGACGACCTGGTAGACCGCACCGCCCCTGTCGAGATCGAGGGCCGCAGCAACCACGGGATCGGCCCGCACGAGGTCCGCAGCGACGACCCGCGCGCCGGCCCGGACGTTGGCTCGCCGCATCTGCTCGGTGAAGCCGGGCAGCCCGGTCAGGTCGCACTCGATGCGGGGCCGGGACACGAACGTGCCGCCCGAGCGCCCTCGCTTGCGTACGACGAGCCCGCGGCTCTCGAGCGCGCCGAGTGCCTGCCGCAGCGTCATCCGGCTGACGCCTAGCGCAGCCGCGAGGTCGCCCTCGGTGGGGAGCCGGTCGCCGGGAACCAGCGACGCGTGACCGATCAGGCCGGCCAGCCACCGCGTGATCCGTGCGTGCGAAGGCTCGTCGCCTTCCCCGCACAGGTCGGGCATCGAGGCGAACGGCTCGTCCTGGACATCGAGTGCCCTCATCGGGCCGACTCTATCCGGGCAGGGCCGTGCATCCGGATCGCCGGCCGCCCAGGCGCGTAACGGGGCGGCCTCAGTCGTCGAACGCCTCCACGACCGCCTCGTCGATCGTGTGCTGCGGGCCCTTGAACCAGTGCCGCGCAGAGCTGACCCACCAGATGGTGATCACGATCAAGGACCCGATGGTGAGTATCGGTGCGTAGTTCACGCTGCTCCAGGTGAAGTCCTTGTTCCCCGGCCAACCCTGGGGCACGAACGGCAGGATGAAGTACACCGAGATGATCCCGATCTCGGCGACGGCGACGAGATTCATCCACTTGTACTTCCTGCCAAGCGTCCACGAGCCCGGCTCGAAGTCGTCGCCCAGCTTCCAGCGCAGGAAGATCGGGATCGCGAACGCGAGGTACAACCCGATCACGGCGACCGACGTGATGGCGTAGAACGCGATCGGGATGCCGCCGATCCCCTTGAGCGCGGGCAGGGTGATGATCGCGCCGATGATCGCCACGAAGACCACGGCGTTGGCGGGCACCCTGGTGGCCGAGACGCGCGAGAGCGTGCGGGACCCCGGGATCGCGCGGTCCCGGCTGAACGCGAAGGTCATCCGGGAGGCGCTGGTCAAGCAGGCGACCGTGCAGAAGAACTGTCCCGCGGTCGAGATAGCCAGCACGAGGAAGTGCCACCCTTCGGGGAGCGCCTGACCGAAGATGACGTCCACGGCTCCGCCGCCCTTGGTCACACCGGCCGGGTCTTGGACCGCGAACAGGAACGCCAGGAGCAGCACCCAGCCGCCGATGGCGGAGTAGGCGATCGACTGCCAGATTCCCCTCGCGGCACCCTGTGAAGCCTGGTGGGTCTCCTCGGAGAGGTGGGCAGACGCGTCGAACCCGGTGATGGTGTACTGCGTGAGCAGGAAGCCGAGCGGTAGCACGAGGAACCAGTACGTGCCGCTGCCGACGTGGTCGCCGCCCCAGCCGGAGTTGTTCAGCCGGTCGGTGAACACGAATGCGATGCTCTGGTGCGTCTGCGGGATGACGATGAGCACGAGCACGACGATCGCCGCGCCCGCAACGTGCCACCAGACCGAGATGTTGTTGAGCACCGCCATCAGGTGTCCCGAGAAGATGTTGAGCAGGGCCGCGACGGCCAAGATGACGACGAACAGGATGTAGACCCGCGTCAGAGAGTATCCGTCGGACCATGACTTGCTGATCGTCGAGAGCGTCAGGTCGAGGAAGGTCGCGCAACCGTAGGCCACCGACGCGGTCACCGCGAGCAGCCCGATCAGGTTCAGCCAGCCGGTGAAGAATCCGGCGCCGGGTCCACCCATCTTGGATGCCCACCAGTAGATGCCTCCCGAGGTCGGGTAGGCGGAGACGAGCTCGGACATCGTGAACCCGATCAGCAGGATGAACAGCGAGATGATGGGCCAGCCCCACGAGATCGCGATCGGTCCGCCGTTGTTCCAGGCCTGCCCGAATGTCGTGAAGCAGCCCGCGAGGATGGAGATGATCGAGAACGAGATCGCGAAGTTCGAGAAGCCCGACCAGGACCTGTGCAGCTCCTGCTTGTACCCGAGCTCGGCCAGCCGTCGCTCATCCGGGGACAGTTGGGACAAATCAGCCATGAGATCGCTCCTGCTGTCTGCGAAGTTGGCTAACGCTAGCGCGGCCGTGATATAGCGTCTAGACCTTTCCTGGGAAAGGTTTGGAGTCAGACCATTGACAGTGTCTCGACCACTGCGCAGACTTTCCGACGTGTCGTCGGTGTCCAGCCTGGAGCTGAGCGATGCCGTGCTTCGCCCTGTGCGCGGGCTCCATGCTTTCGAGGCCTGCGTAGAACAGCTCGCCACGGCGATCCGGCTGGGCGTCTACCCGAACGGCACCAGTCTGCCGCCCGAGCGCGAGCTCGCCGGTCGTGTCGGCGTCTCCCGTGCCACACTGCGCGAGGCGATCGCGGCTCTCCGCGAGGCAGGCTTCGTGCAGACCCGGCGCGGCCGGGGAGGTGGGTCCGTGGTTGCCTACCGCCCGAAGGCGCCGTCGGCAAGCGCGGCAAGGGCGCTCGCCTCCCGCGGAGGGCACCTGCGAGACACCCTCGTGTTCCGGCGGATCGTGGAGCCTGGCGCGTGTCACCTCGCCGCCTCGCGTGAGATCGGCGAAGCACAGCGGCGGCTGCTCGATGCTGCGCACGAGGAGGTCGCCGCCGCCACTGACCCGGCTGAGCACCGACAGGCGGACTCGCGCTTCCATCTGGCGATCGCGGCGGCGACCGAGTCCGCGCTCACGATCCGCGCGGTGAGCTCCGTGCAGGCCGACCTGCACGACATGCTCAACGCCATTCCCGTGCTTGCCGTCAACATCGAGCACTCGAACGAGCAGCACGCCGGCATCGTCAAAGCGATTCTCGCCGGCAACTCGGTCAAGGCCCGGCGGGTGATGGAGGCGCACTGTGACGACACGGCAGCCCTGCTGCGCGGGCTTCTCGACTAGCGGGACAGCTCCACCAGCACACGGGTCAGGACAGGAGAGAGGACGAGGAGATGACGAGGCGCAACGACCGGATGCTGGCCATGGAGGGTCTTCGGCACAGGATCGACGCCGGTGAGATCGACACCGTCGTGGTTGCGTTCACCGACATGCAGGGGCGACTGCAGGGCAAGCGGCTGCACGCGGCGTACTTCCGCGACGTCGTCGCCGAGCACGGTGGCACCGAGGGCTGCAACTACCTGCTCGGCGTGGACGTGGACATGAACACCGTCGACGGCTACGCGATGACGTCGTGGGAGAAGGGCTACGGGGACATGGAGTTCCTGCTCGACGAAGACACCATCCGGCTGCTGCCTCAGCATCCGGCGACGGCGATGGTGCAGTGCGACCTCGCCTGGGCGAGCGGCGAACCCATCCAGGCCTCCCCGCGCGCGATCCTGCGCGGCCAGGTCCAGCGCGCCGCCGACGCGGGGTTCGTCGCACTCGCCGGCACGGAGCTGGAGTTCATCGTGTTCGACGACTCCTACGAGTCGGCCTGGCGCGCCGGCTACCGCGATCTCACCCCGGCGAACCAGTACAACGTCGACTACTCGATCGTCGGCACGTCGCGCGTGGAGCCACTGCTCCGCGACATCCGCAACTCGATGTATGCCGCGGGCATGAACGTCGAGGGCGCGAAGGGGGAGTGCAACCTCGGGCAGCACGAGATCGGCTTCCTGTACGACGACGTGCTCACGACCGCCGACAACCACGCGGTCTACAAGACCGCGGCCAAGGAGATCGCGGCACTGCACGGCAAGTCGCTCACGTTCATGGCGAAGTTCAACGAGCGCGAGGGGAACTCCTGCCACATCCACCTGTCCCTGCGGGGCACGGACGGCAGCTTGGTCTTCTGGGACGACCGCGCGCAGCGCCGTACCCCCCTCTACGACCAGTTCGTGGCCGGCGTGCTGGCCACGATGGCCGACTTCACCCTCTGCTACGCGCCGAACGTCAACTCCTACAAGCGGTTCGCAGCCGGCTCCTTCGCACCCACCGCAATCGCCTGGGGCGAGGACAACCGCACCTGCGCCGTCCGGCTGGTCGGCCGGGGAGCCTCCGCCAGGATGGAGAACCGTCTGCCGGGCGGCGACGTCAACCCCTACCTGGCGCTCGCCGCGATGCTCGCCGGCGGTCTGCACGGCATCGAGAACGAGCTCGAGCTCGAGCCCGAGCTGGTGGGCAACGCCTATCTGTCGGACCGTCCCCGGGTGCCCACCACATTGCGGGCGGCCAGGGAGGCGTTCACGTCCTCGAAGGTCGCTCGCCAAAGTCTCGGTGAAGAGGTGGTGGACCACTACGCGAACATGGCCGACGTGGAGCTGCAGGCCTACGAGGCAGCCGTCACCGACTGGGAGCTGCGACGCGGCTTCGAGAGGATGTGAGATGAGCACCTGCACCGTGATCAACCCGGCCACGGCCGACCCGGTCGCAGAGGTGGAACTGTGCTCGGTGGAGCAGGCGGACGGCGCCATCGAGCGTGCGCATGCCGCGTTCACCGACTGGCGGAGCATCGCTCCGGGTGAGCGGGCGAGACTGCTTCGCCGGTTCGCGGCGGTCGTCGACGCGCATATCGACGAGCTCGCGGAGATCGAGGTCCGCAACGCCGGGCACACCTGGGCCAACGCCACCTGGGAGGCCGGCAACGTCCGGGACGTGCTGAACTACTACTCTGCGGCGCCCGAGCGGATGTTCGGACGCCAGATCCCGGTGCCTGGCGGGGTGGACCTGACCTTCCGGGAGCCCCTCGGAGTCGTCGGCATCATCGTGCCGTGGAACTTCCCCATGCCCATCCTCGGTTGGGGCATGGGACCGGCGCTCGCGGCAGGGAACACCGTCGTCGCCAAGCCCGCGGAGCTCACCCCGCTCACCGCCCTGCGCATCGGCGCGCTCGCGCTCGAGGCGGGCATCCCCGAAGGCGTGCTCACGGTCCTGCCGGGCAAGGGCTCGGTGGTCGGTGCCCGGTTCGTCAGCCACCCGTTGGTGCGCAAGGTGTGCTTCACCGGGTCCACCGAGGTCGGCAAGTCGATCATGGCCGGCTGCGCCGAGCAGGTGAAGCGGTGCACCCTCGAGCTCGGCGGCAAGAGCGCGAACGTCGTGTTCGCGGACGCGGACCTGGCCACGGCCGCCGCGACCGCGCCGTACTCGGTGTTCGACAACGCCGGCCAGGACTGCTGCGCCCGGTCCCGCATCTTGGTGGAGCGCACGGCGTACGACGAGTTCCTCGGCCTGCTGGAACCGGCCGTCGCGAACATGGTCGTGCTCGATCCGCAGGATCGCGCCAGCGAGATGGGGCCACTGATCTCCGCAGAGCAGAAGCGGTCCGTGCAGGGCTACCTCGACGAGGTGGAAGTCGCCTTCACCGGCTCGGCGCCGGACGGGCCCGGCTTCTGGATGCCTCCCACTGTGGTTCTGGCCGACTCTGCCGAGCAGCGCATCTGGCGCGAGGAGGTGTTCGGACCTGTGGTCGCGGTGCTGCCGTTCGACGACGAGGCCGATGCGGTGGCGATGGCCAACGACACAGAGTACGGACTGTCCGGATCCATCTTCAGCCGGGACATCGGTCGCGCCCTGCGCGTCGCCCGCGGCATCGAGTCGGGCAACCTCAGCGTGAACTCGCACTCGGCGGTCCGCTACTGGACCCCCTTCGGCGGCTTCAAGCAGTCCGGCCTCGGGCGCGAGCTCGGACCCGACGCTCCGAACGCGTTCACCGAGGAGAAGAACGTCTTCATAGCCACCGGTGGTTGAGGAGCCGAGCCGCGAAACGGTGGTTGAGGAGCCGAGCCGCGAGACGGTGGTTGAGGAGCCGAGCCGCTAGGCGAGGCGTCTCGAAACCACCGGCAGACAACGAGAGGACACTGACAGACATGGCAGGACGACTCGACGGCAAGGTGGCCGTCGTCACGGGCGGCTGCTCAGGCATCGGCCTGGCCACCGTGACCCGCTTCGCCGAGGAGGGGGCAAGGATGGTGATCGGCGACATCGACGACTCGCGCGGCAAGGAGATCGCGCACCGTCTCGACGCGACCTACCTGCACGTCGACGTCACCGCGAAGGACGAGGTCGACGCGCTGTTCGCCACCGCCAAGAGCAGCTACGGGTCGGTCGACGTCGCGTTCAACAACGCAGGCATCTCCCCGCCGGAGGACGACTCGATCCTGGACACCGACCTCGAGGCGTGGCGCCGCGTCCAGGAGGTCAACCTGACCAGCGTGTACCTCTGCTGCAAGGCGGCGCTCGGGCACATGATCGAGCAGAGGCGCGGTTCCATCATCAACACGGCCTCGTTCGTCGCCGTGATGGGAGCCGCGACCTCGCAGATCTCCTACTCCGCGTCGAAGGGGGGCGTGCTGTCGATGTCTCGCGAGCTGGGCGTCCAGTTCGCCCGGGACGGCGTGCGGGTGAACGCGCTCTGCCCAGGGCCTGTGAACACCCCACTGCTGCAAGAGCTGTTCGCCAAGGACGCCGAGCGCGCACAGCGGCGCCTCGTGCATGTGCCGATGGGCCGCTTCGCGGAGCCGGAGGAGATTGCGAACGCGGCTCTGTTCCTGGCCTCCGACGAGTCCAGCTTCGTCACCGCGAGCACCTTCCTCGTCGACGGCGGCATCTCGGCCGCCTACGTGACACCGGTCTAGAGGAGATCGTCTTGCGTCCCGTCATAGGTCTCAGCACCTACCGAGAGCGCGCACGCTGGGGGATCTGGGATGTCGCCGCGGACGTGTTGCCCGCGCAGTACGCCGATGCCGTTGCGCTGGCGGGAGGCGCGCCGGTTCTGCTTCCCCCGGCCGCCCCGGAGGCCGCGAGCGCCGTTGTCGCCCGTCTGGACGGGCTGGTGATCTCCGGGGGCGCCGACGTGGACCCAGCGGCGTACGGCGAGAAGCAACATCCTCGGACAAGCGACTGGCGGAGCGATCGTGACGCGTGGGAGTTCGCGCTGCTCGACGCCGCCGACGCCGCCGGAATCCCTGTGCTCGGTGTCTGCCGCGGAATGCAGGTGATGGCCGTGCACGCGGGTGGGACGCTCGACCAGCACACGCCCGACCTCGTAGGCAACGACGCGCACTCTCCCGGGGGCGACACGTTCGGGGACGTGGAGGTGCGGACCTGCACGGGCTCGCGGCTGAGCGCCCTGATCGGTGAGCGGGCGAGCGTCGGCTGTCACCACCACCAGTCGGTGCGCAGCCACCCCGGCTTCGAGGCGACGGCTTTCGCGGACGACGGCACCCTGGAGGCGATGGAGCGGAAGGGTGGGCGGTTCAGTGTCGCGGTCCAGTGGCACCCCGAGGTACGAGAGGACGTCGGGCTGTTCCGCGGGCTGGTCGCCGCCTCCGGTGTACTGCGCACGTAGCCACGTCAGAGCGGTTCGGTGATGGACTGGATGCGCCGGGTGGCCAGCTCGATCACGGAGCGGGCGGCTGGTGAGAGGTCGGCGTCGCGGCGGTGGACCATCGCGATCGAGTCGTACATCCGCGGCCGCAGCGACACCCAGCCGGCGTTCGGCGCCAGCCGGCCGAGCAGCGGGTCGACCACGCCGCGGGGCAGCACGGAGTCGGCCAGGCCGAGCCCGACGATCTCGACGGCGGTCTCCACGTCCTCGACCTCGATCCTGGTCTGCAGCGTCGCGCCTGAACGCTGGACCACCTCGCGCAGCATCCGCCGCGAGGAGTCGTCGTCGCGCCAGGTCGTCTCGGGCAGCACGAGCTGCGCACTCGCCAGTGCGGCAGGCGTGACCGGTTTCGCCAGCCGCTCGGGGTCGGAGCTGACGTAGACCAGCTCGTCGCGAGCCACGGGCCGCACCACCATCCCCTCGGCCGCCACCGGGATCGCGATCATCGCCGCCTCCAGCCGACCGCGGCGCAGGTCCTCCTGGACCGCGGTGGAGTTCTGGCCGATCAGCTCCACGCGCACCCCGGGATGCCGTTCGAGTACGTCGGCCACGAGCTGCGCACCCAGGTAGAGGCGTGCCGTGCCGAAGATCCCGAACCGGATCGTGCCCGTGGCCACGCTCGCCACCGAGCGGACCGCCCGGTGCCCCGCGTCGGCAGCGTTGACGGCGCGCTCGGCGTGCGGGCGCAGCGCCTCGGCCGCTTCGGTGGGGACCATGCCGCGCCCGACGCGGCGGAACAGCGACGCGCCGACCGACCTCTCCAGCAGGCGCACCTGCTCGGAGACCGAGGGCTGCGCCAGGTCCATCTCGGTGGCCGCGCCGGTCAGCGAGCCGGCCTCGAGGGTGGCCAGGAAGCAGCGGAGCTGATGCAACGACGCAGTCATTAGGGAATCCCTTGAGCAATAGAAGGTAACAAAGGCTACCTCTATGGAAGCCGCAGGCCTTAGCCTCGAGCTGTCCGGCCGCGGCGCACGCCGTACCGGCGCCGGATCGAAGACAAACCCGAGGACGAGGAGGAGCGATGTTCGACTTCTGTTGCGATGCCTGTCACCGACGCGTGGTGCTCTTTGCCTCGCAGATCAAGCAGGTCGTCAACGACGAGCAGGGAATCGTGCTGGTCGTGCGCTGCTGGTGCGGCGAGCTGGGTGCGATGCGCACCGGCGCGAAGGCGCGGACCACGGCCCGTGCGGCCTGGGACCTCGCCTCCTGACCGCCGACCCGCGGGTAAGTAGGTGCCGACCCGCGGGTAAGTCATCCACACCACCGAACGAGGCAGAACTCGGCACCGAACGGGGCACATCTCAACGGGGGTGGGCCGTGAGAGGCTGTGCCGGTGGACGACGCGGTGGTGGCGACCGGGCTGGTCAAGAGGTACAGGCAAGTCACGGCACTGGACGGGCTCGACCTGCGCGTGCCGACCGGGTCGGTGCTCGGCCTGCTCGGTCCGAACGGCGCCGGCAAGACGACCGCGGTGAAGATCCTCACCACGCTGATCACCGCGGACGCCGGGCACGCCGAGGTCGCCGGCATCGACGTGACCGCCCATCCCGGCGAGGTGCGCCGGCGGATCGGCGTGTCGGGGCAGTACGCCGCGGTCGACGAGTACCTCACCGGCTTCGAGAACCTCGACATGGTCGGCCGGCTCTACCACCTCGGCGCGCGGCGCAGCCGGCAGCGCGCCCGCGAGCTGCTGGCCCAGTTCGACCTCGACGACGCCGCCGACCGCCCCGCGAAGACCTACTCCGGCGGGATGCGGCGTCGGCTGGACCTGGCGGGCGCCCTGGTCGCGGACCCGCCGGTGCTGTTCCTCGACGAGCCGACCACCGGACTGGACCCGCGCAGCCGCACCGACATGTGGCAGGTGATCAAGACCCTGGTGAGCGGGGGTACGTCGTTGCTGCTCACCACGCAGTACCTCGAGGAGGCCGACCTGCTCGCCGACAACATCATCGTGATCGACCACGGCCGGCTGATCGCCGAGGGCAACGCCGACCAGCTCAAGGCCCAGGTGGGCGGCGAGCGACTGGCGATCACGGTGGCCGATCCGGCCGCTCTGCATCAGGCGTGCGAGGTCCTCGCCCGGCTCGCGGTCGGTGAGATCCTCGTCGAGGAGCATCAGCGCTCCCTGCTGGTCCCGGTCACAGGTGGCGCGGCCACGCTCACCGATGCACTGCGGCTGCTCGACACCCACGACATCGCCCTCGACGACGTGGGGCTGCGCCGCCCGACCCTCGACGACGTGTTCCTCACGCTGACAGGCCACACCGCCGAGGAATCCGAGGAAGCCGCGGAGGAGGTGCCCGCGTGAGCGCCGAGACCGGGGCGCAAGGGCGGAGGATCGCCGTCGTCGTGGACGGCCTGGTGGTCGCCAAGCGCAACCTGATCAAGATCAAGCGGGTGCCCGACCTGCTGGTATTCACCACGCTGTCGCCGATCATGTTCGTGCTGCTGTTCGCCTACGTGTTCGGCGGTGCCATCGGCCCGGCCGGCGACCCCGAGGCGTACCGGGAGTTCCTGATCGCCGGCATCTTCGCCCAGACGGTGGTGTTCGGGGCGACGATCACCGGCGCCGGGCTGGCCGAGGACGTCAAGAAGGGAATCATCGACCGGTTCCGCACCCTGCCGATGTCCCCCTCTGCCGTCCTCACCGGCCGGACGCTTTCCGACGTGGTCAACAACGTGCTGGTGCTGATCGTGATGAGCCTGACCGGGCTGGTGGTCGGGTGGCGCATCCGTACGTCGATCGGCGAGGCCGTGCTCGGCTACGTGCTGCTTCTGGTGTTCGCCTACGCGATCTCGTGGATCATGGCCTGGATCGGGATGCTGGTGCCCACCCCGGAGGTCGTCAACAACGCCTCGTTCGTGGTGATCTTCCCGCTCACGTTCCTGGCCAACACGTTCGTGCCGCTCAACACCTTGCCGGGTCCGTTGCAGGCCTTTGCGGAGTGGAACCCGATCTCCGCGGTCACGCAGGCCGCGCGCGACCTGTTCGGCAATCCGAACCCGGTCCCGCACGCCGTGCAACCGGACTCGTGGGCACTCGCCAACCCGGAGTGGTACACGCTGCTGTGGTCGGCCGCGGTGCTGGTGGTGTTCGTGCCGCTGGCGAACATGCAGTACCGCCGCTCGACCAGCCGCTGAGCCCGCCCACTTTCCGCGGCTCGGCACCGGATAGTGCGCGGCTCGGCACCGAATAATGCGCGGGTCGGCGGTTTGGGGGGGGGCCCTGCGTGGGTAGCGGACATTGTGGCTGACACCAGGTTCGCAGACCCGCGATCCGCGACGCTCCACGACGAGCCGTTGTTGGAGGGGATCCGCGCGGGGGACCGATCCTGCTTCGAGCGGTTCTACGACCACTGGGCAGACATCGTCTACCGCTACGCGTGCCTGGCCTGCGGGAGAACCGCGGAGGCAGAGGACCTCACCATGCGGGTCTTCGTCGCGGTCTGGCAGGACCCGGGGATGCTCCGGGAGCGCTGCGAGTGCACGCTGGCCGGTCTGCTCTCCTTGGCGCGGGAGGTCCGGTGCGAGAGCCTCAAGTTCCCGAGCCCACCGGATTGAGCCGCAGCGCGTGCGTCTCGCCGCGTAGCCGCACCTGAACTCGTCCGGACTCCACACGCACCTCGAAGCGCGGCTGCGGCCGGGTCGCGGGCCCGCGTACGACGTCGCCGGACTCGAGCCGGAACCGGCTGCCGTGCCAGGGGCACTCGATGCACCCGTCGACCAGCTCTCCGTCGGCCAGCGGCGCCCCGCGGTGGGTGCAGCGGCCGTTGAGCGCATGCAGCCGGCCGCCCTGCCGCACCACGACGATGGGAACCTCGCCGACCATGGCGCCGAGCGGGGAGCCCTCGGCCAGATCCTCGTCCGCGGTCACATCGGTCCACTCGCTCGGCCCGGCCAGGAACGCCGTCGTGTCCACGCCGACGCCGTTTGCGTAGACGAGGTGGCCCCCCAGCCAGCTGCTCGCCGCGATCGTCGCGGCTCCGGTCAACGCCAGGGCAGCCCCGCGGCCGTGCCGGTCCTTGGAGCGCGACCACCAGGATGCGGCGTACAACCCGACCGCGAGCGTGTTGGCGAGGGCGTGCACGAAACCGACCCGGCGCTCTGCCTCGGCGACCTCGGCCCAGTCGGAGAGGCCGGTGAGCGCAGCGGGAACTGCGGAGATCGTGCCGGCGGCGACCAGGCTGCGGGCAGCCGGCCGGGCGCGGGCATCACCGGCGAGATCGAGCCACGAGGCGCTCAGCCACGTCCCGGCCGGCAGCAGCACGGCGGCGGGGTGCACGGCGTGACCGAGCCAGGTCCCGGACAACGAGTCCTTGAGCATGCCCGGGCGCAGCCACTTGTTCAGCACCCCGGCGACCGCGGAGGCGGGCGCATCGAGGATGGTGGCGTTCTCGATGGCTTCGACCAGGCGCTGTGACCACATGCCCGGGCACTACCCTCGCGAACCGGTCCTCATGCCCTGCTGGCGTGTGATCGGCCGAAGACGGGTAAGGAGAGGGCGGTCACGCACCCACGAGTCGAGAGGCAGGCACCATGGCCAACCAGTTCGCGCTGGACGTCACCAAGATCCGCGACGAGGCGCGCAGCCAGATGGACAAGGGTCCGGTCACCGAGGGCAACACCGCCGACCTCGACCGACTGATAGAGATCCTCAACCAGGTGGTCGCCACCGAGATCGTCTGCTACCTGCGCTACAGCCAGCACGCGATCGCCGCGACCGGGCTGGACCGGACACAGGTGGCCGCGGAGTTCACCGAGCACGCCGCCGAGGAGATGCAGCACGGCATGCGAGCCGCAGAACGCGTCAGCCAGCTGGGCGGCGACCCCGACTTCGACCCCAGCACGCTCGCGCAGCGAAGCCACACCGAGTACGTCACGGTCGACGAGTCCGACCTGAACAAGATGATCGAGGAGAACCTGGTCGCCGAGCGGATCGTGATCACCAGCTACCAGGAGATCATCCGCTGGCTCGGCGACTCCGACCCGACCACGCGACGGATGATGGAGAGCATCCTCGCCGAGGAGGAGGAGCACGCCGACGACCTGAACGACCTGCTGGGAAACTGAGGTCTCGACAAGCTCGACCGGCTCGACCGGGGAGAGGGCGTCAGCCCGAGATCCGGAGGTCGCGACCTACTCCGAAGGGTGCGCGGCCGCGGTGCCGCGCCGAAGTGGTCACGGGTACGTCGTCCACCCACGCGACGCTCGCGCGGTGGCGCACCAGCGCCGCGATCAGCCGCTCGTCCTCGCCGCTGGCGACCGCGGGGAAGCCGCCCGCACGCAGGTAGGCGTCCGCGCGCACGCCCAGGCTCGCCCCGTGCACGTGCCCGTGCGGAGTGCGCGCCGTCGCCCGCTGGTAGTCGGTCCACCAACCGGGATGGCGCGCGGCATCCGCGTCGCCGAGCGCGATCGTGCCCACGAACGCGTCCGCCCCTCGGCGGGCCTGCTCGAGCTGGGCGACCAGCCAGCGAGCCGGCACGACGGAGTCGGCGTCGGTGGTGGCGAGCCAGACCTGCGCAGGGTCGAGCTCGCCGGTGAGCGAGCCGGCCAGGACGCAGCCGTCGGCGCGGGCCCGGCCGACGTTGACCGCGTCGTTGACGAGCACGTGCACGCCGTGGCGCCGCGCGATCCGCACGGTGGCATCGGTGCACCGGTTGGCCACCACCACGACCTGCACGGTGACGCCCGTGGCGACGGCCGCCAGGCTGGCCTCGGTCACGGACGCCAGACAGGCCCCGAGCAGCTCATCCTCGTCGCGAGCAGGCACGATCACTACGGCGGCGGCGACCGGGTGCTCACTCACGGACGAACACCTGGGCCAGGAAGTCGCGTTCCGTGTGGTTCACCAGCAGCGAGAGGCCGGGCGTCGCGGCGAGCTCGGCGTGCACCCGGTCCCCGTCGGTGGGCGCCTCCCCGAAGGGGTGCCGCCAGTGCACGGCCAGCAAGTGGCCGCCCGGCTCGAGGGACGACAGCGTGAGCTCGGCGACGCGGCGGCGGTCCTCGGAGCAGAGGTAGTAGAGCAGCTCGGACAGCACGACCAGATCGTGCCGCCCTTCCGGCCAGTCGGCGGGCACCGTCCCGGTCCGCACCTGCACGTGCGGCATCCTCCCCGTGGCCGCCCGGGCCTCCTCGACGGCGCGGGGGACCGCATCCATCGCGAGGAGGCGGGCGCACCGCCTGGCGAGGCGGCCGGTCAGCACCCCGATCGAGCAGCCGGGCTCGAACGCGCTCCGGTAGCGCGGCCGGGGCAGGCAGGCCAAGGTCACGGCGTACTTCCGGCGCTCGTAGGGCCGCGAGGCGAGGCTCCACGGATCGTCGCTGGCGGCGTAGAGCCGGTGGAAGTAGTCGGTGGCCGTCATCGGAAGACCACCTCGAACGGCCGGTCGAAGTGCGCGAGCATCTCAGGGCTGAGCACCGCCCGGTCGGCGGGGTCGTCGCTCAACGCGCAGATCTGGCTGACGAAGCACTGCACCGCCGTCTGCTTGCGGGTCCGGGCGCGGTCGTCGACCGGCATCGAGTACGCCGTCTCCCACTGGACCCGGGGGTCCTCGGGAGCGGCCCAGTCCCAGGTCCACACCGGGAACTGCCACAGTGGCACGCGGTCCGCACACGCCTTGGCGGCCGTCTCGCCGAGAACGTCGTGGTCGGGGTGCCCGTCGTAGGACAGGGGGCACAGCACCAGCGCTGCGTCCTGCGTGTGCTTACGCACCAGCTGCTCGAGGTCGTCCCGGCGAGTGGCCAGCGCGGAGTCCGGGAGCCCGAACCACGACACCTCGACGTGCTCGTACCCCAGCTGGGTCAGCGCGTGGCTCAGCTCGAGCCGCCGGACGCGCGCGAGCTCGTCGGGGGAGACCGTCGGGCTCCCCGGATGGGAGGCCTCCCCGTCCGTCGCGGTGCAGAACCGCACGTCCGCCCAGCGGTGCTGCGCGAGCGCACCGCCCAGGGCGAGCACCTCGTCGTCGGGATGCGCGGCCAGCACCACCACCGGTCCCGGGGTCCCATCCACGCGCGGCGCAGCAGGCAGAGCGGACAACGCCGGCCAGTCCAGCCAGCAGCTCTCGTCGCTCACCGCTGCTCTCCGCCGGCCCGGACCAGGTCACCGAGCTCGGCGAGATCTCGCTCGGCGTGCTGTTGCCTGATGAACACCTGCAGGTCGGCCTGACGCCGCGCGTGGTCCGCGTCGAAGGCGAGCGGCCCCGGGCCGAGTGCCCTCCCGACGTGCACGACGAGCTGCTCGACGCAGCCGGCGAGCGTCGCCCGCACCGAGAGCGCCCACCGACGAGCTGCGGTCGTGTCGTCGGGAGCCGCGTCGATGCGCCGCGCGACGTCGAGCAGATGAGCCCGGGCGGCGTCCAGAAGTGCTGTCACGGCGCCCAGATGCGCAAGGCCGTGACCGTCGAGCCGGCCCTTGTCGGCTGCCGTGCGGAGCGGGAGGGCCAGACCCTGGGCACCTCCGAGCCAGCAGGCCGCGATGCCCGCCGCGCCGTGCCAGAAGCCGGGGCGGTCCAGATAGCCCCGCACGGGCCCGACCGGCTCGGCCGGCAGATGGTGGACGTGCACCGTGCGGGTGTCGGCGGCGCGCATGCCGGGGCCGACCCAGTCCGGGTCCGCCACGTCCGCGCTGCTGTCGGCGCGGGCCTGGTCCATGTCGACGGCGAACAGCCGCGGACCGTCGTCGGTCTCGGCGGTGACCAGAGCGTCGCTGACCATCGTGGCCCCGGAGCAGAACGCCTTCGTGCCGTCCAGGCACCAGTCGGGCCGCCGGACGGCAGTCAGCTTCGCGAACGGAGGCTCTGCCGCCCACACTCCCCACAACGAGCCGGGACGCGGCGCCGGTCCGCCCAGGTCTTGCAGGATCGCCGTCGCGTCGTGGTGCGGCTCGGCCAGCTTCGCCACGGACAGGTCGGCACGGGCGATCTCGGCGAGCGCCGCGAAGCGCTCCCACGTCCCACCGGTCCCGGGGTGCGGCAGAGCCTCGGCGGTGGCCGCCCGGACCTCTGCCTCGATGTCGCCGCGCGCCCCGATGGTCGTCGCCATTCAGCGCTCGACCTCGAACACGACGCCGTGCCTGTCGAGGTGCTCGCCTTCCGTTCCGGTGGTCTCCGACGACTCCAGGATCACCACCACGACGAAGATGTAGAGCGGCAGCAGCATGACTTCTCCGTTCCGGGGTCTCACCCAGCGCTCTGGTACCCGCTGGCCGGGGCGGAAAACCTGGGCTCCCTCACGCCCAGACGAGCACCGCGAGTACGACGAGCGTGCCGGCCACCGCCCAGCTCGCGTAGTCGTTGACCGACCCGTTGTGCAGGGCGCGCAGCCAGCTCACGGCCCGGGGCTCGCGTTCACGCCGCACGTACCAGGCCGCGAGCAGGCCTCCGAGGACCACCGTCCCGATCACCTCGCCGACCTGCGTCGGGTCGAAGAAGTGGAACGGGACGGTCTCGTGCGGCATCCGGACCAGTGTGCCGAGCGCGTCGACGGCGTACGTGCGCCCGTTGATCAGCGAGACGGCGGCGGGAGTGGCGACGTGGTCGAGCACGAGCGACGGCGCGGCACCGAACGCGACGCAGCCGGCCGCCAGCAGGCCGAAGGCGACGTACATCCCGAAGTTCGGCCGCTCCAGCGACTCGTAGCGTTCGGTGCGCCGGCGGAAGAACGCGAGGTACGCCGCGCGCCCGAGTGCCGCGACGGTCACCACCTGCGCCACCACCAGCGCGGAGAACGCCACGTAGTGGTGCCCGACCTCCACCGAGTGGTGGATCAGGCCGAGCGAGACGTAGCCGTTCATCGGTGGGATGCCGGCGATCGCCAGCGACGCGACCACGAACGCCGTGGTCGTCACCGGACGGTGCCGGGCCAGCGCGCCCATCTCCGACAGCTTGGTCATCCCGGTCGCGTGCAGGATCGAGCCGGCACACAGGAACAGCAGCGTCTTGAACAGCGCATGGTCCATCAGGTGGTAGACCATCCCGGTCAGGCCCTCGAGGCTGCCGGTCCCGCAGGCCACCAGCAGCACCCCCATCTGCGAGACGGTGTCGTAGGCGAGCAGCCTCTTCAGATCGTCCTGGGCGAGCGCGAGCACCGCCCCGAGGATGGCCGAGACGCATCCCAGCGCGGTCAGCAGCCGCAGCAGCTCGCTGCTGTGCAAGGGGAACACGTCGTAGGCGAACCGCGAGATGCCGACTATCCCGAGCGCGACCATCAGCCCCGAGAACAGGGCGGAGACCGGCCCCGGCGCCGCGGTGTGCGCGTCGGGCAGCCAGCCGTGGAAGGGGATCAGGCCAGCCTTGGTGCCGAAGCCGGCCACCATGAACGCCAGCGCCGCCAGGTCGGCGGCGTTCAGCCCGTCCTGGTCGAACGCCGTCCGGAGCTGGCCGAAGTTCAGCGCGCCGTGGTCGCGGTAGAGGATCAGCACGGCGATGAAGACCAGGAACGACGCCATGTTGGTGAGCACCATGATCTTGAAGCCCGCCTCGAGCGCGATCGGACGTTCGAGGAAGAAGCCGGTCAGCCCGTAGCTGGCCAGCGCCGCCACCTCGAACCACACGAACAGGTTCAACGCGTCCGCGGTGAGCCCGCCGGCGATCAGCGCCGCGAGCAGCAGCTGGAACAGGCATGCGTACCCGGACAGCTCCTTGGAGCCCAGGCCGCCCAGCGAGGAGAACGTGTAGAGCAGCAGCAGGCTGCCGATGCAGGCCACCAGCAGCGCGAACGTCATCCCGAACGCGTCCGCTGCGAACGTGACGCCGAGCTGGGTGCCGTGCACCGGGTGCCAGTTGCCGAGGTTCTCGACCAGCACCCGGCCGCCGTACACCGCCGGCGCCGCGTAGGCGAGGACGGCCATCGATCCGCCGAGCGCGGCCAGCGACGCGCCCAGCGCCGCCTTGCCGGACCAGCGGCCCAGCGCGGGGGCCAGCACTGCACCGATCACCGGGAACGCGACCGACAAGGGCAGCAGCGCCGCGGGGTCGGTCACCGGCGGCCCTCCTGGTGACGGCTCATCCGCGCAGCTGACGGATGCGGTCGGCGTCCACCGACCGGTAGTGCTGCGCCAGCCGCACGGCGGTGGCCAGGAGTACGGCGGTCACGGCGACTCCGATCACGATCGCGGTCAGGCAGATGTTCTGCAGGACCGGGTCGGCGACGTTGCCGTGCGCGATGTCCTGCTCGCTCTTGCCGGCCGGCGGGTGCAGCAGGATCGGCGCGGTGGACCCGGCGCGGTAGGCCAGCGACAGCGCCAACACATAGGTCGAGGTCTCCATCAGGCTGAGGCCCATCACCATCTTCACGATGTTGCGCTGCGTGATCACGACGTAGAGCCCGAGGCAGAACACCAGCAGTGCGGCCAGGTAGTTCACCACGATCATGACCGGGCGTCCTCCTCTCCGGCTCCGTCTTCCTCGTCGTCGCTCTCGTCGGACTCGACCCAGTCGTGCCGCATCCCGAGCAGCGCGAACACCGCGATCGTCAGACCGCTGCCCACCTCCACGAACTCGCTGATCGAGAACACCTGGAGCATCCCGCCGCTCCGCAGCGTCTCCTGCGGCGCCAGCGGCACCCAGGAGCCGCCGAACGACCCGGTCAGGGGCAGCCCGATCGCGAACAGGGCCACGATCGCCACCGCTCCGACCTGCTCGACGATCTCCAGCACGTCGGGGTTGACCACCCCGGAGATCCGGGCGTAGCCGAAAGCCGTGTAGGCCATCAGGATCACCCCGAGCATCACCGCGCCGGCCGGGAAGCCGCCCCCGGGGGAGTAGTTCTCCGCGACCAGGTAGAAGCCGGCGACCAGCAGCAGCGGCAGCATCGCACGGATCGAGGTGCGGGTGATCACGGTCATCGCCTGCGCCCGGTCGGGCTCCTGCGTCCCCACAGGTTCGTCGTCGGGGGTGGGTGGCGAGGAGGTGTCTCGTCCCTCCTCCTCCCGCTCGGCGGACTGGGCGTCGCGCTCTCCGGAGGTCTGCTCCTTCTGCTCGCCGCCCTGATCCTGCTCTTCCTCCTGCTGCTCCTCGTGACCGGCGCGCTCCTCGCCAATGAACCCGTGCCGCGTCTCCTTGGCACGAGTCAGCACGACGACGCTGACGATCGCGGCGAACAGCAGGAACGTCTCCCCGAAGGTGTCGAAGCCTCGGAAGCCGTAGACGACGGCGCTGACCGGCTCGGTGGTGAGGAACGCGGGCAGCGCCTGGAGCATCGCCCGGCGCGCGATGGCCGGCAGAGGAGTCTCCGCGCTGAGCTGTCCCCCTCCGCCCCACCCAGAAACGGAGAGCAGCGTCCAGCCGACGACGCCTAGGAAGCAGACCGCGAGCACGACGCCCACCGCGCGGCGATGCGTCCGCTCCGCGATCCGGCTCATTGCGCGTCCGTGTCCTGGGTCCGCTCGTCGAGCTCTTCCTCGTCCACGACCGTGCGGATCTTCCCGATCGCGACCATGTAGAGCACGGGCAGCGCGATGCAGCCGACGACGATCTCCGCCTCGGCGTCGTCGGGCGCGCCAAGAACGGCGAACAGCAGCGTGGCGAAGATGCCGACCGCCGACAGCGAGAGCACCGCCCCCACCAGGTTGCGGGAGAACACCACGAGGAACGCCGACACCACGATGACGGCCAGGCACGCGTAGTCGATCATCCAGAAGCTCACGACTCACCCCGCTCCTCGGCGACGGCGTCGTCGGACTGCGCGATCCCGGTCTTGTACGCCGCGCGCGCGAGTGCGTGCGAGGCGACGGGGTTGAGCACGAGCAGCAGGATCGCGACTATCAGCGCCCGGCTCGCGAACATGGTGTCCACCCCGGTCGCGACGACGACCGCGACCAGCGCCGGGATGGCGCCCATCGTCACGGTCTTGCTGGAGCACTGGATCCGCGTGTAGACGTCGGGCATCCGGAGCACTCCGACCGCGCCGGACAGCGAGAAGGCCAGCCCGATCGCCGCCAGCACCGCGAACACGATCTCTCTCACAGCAGTCCCCGCTCCAGCAGTCGGGCCCACACCAGCGTGCCGAGGTAGCTGAACGAGGCGCTCCACATCGTCACGTCCACGTAGAGCGACCGGCCCGCGAAGATCGAGTAGAACAGCAACGACAACGTCGCCTGGGCCGACAGCGCGTTCAACGCGACCGCGCGGTCGCAGACCGAGGGCCCCAGGGCGAGCCGGACCAGCAACGGAGCGCCGACCGCGATCTCCGCGACCGCCACCGCCAACGCGATCGCAGCCATCGGGCCTCCCATCAGGTGCCCCGCAGCCGCCGGATGTCTGCCTCGACCGGCTCGTTGATCGCCGCTCGTCTCTCTTCGTCTGCGCCCTCAGGCACCTCGACGCAGTGGTAGAGCACCTGGTGGCGCGCCCGGTCGACGTCCACGATCTGGTTGTCCACGATCAGCGACGTGATCACCCCCATCGCGGCGACCTCGCCCTCCGTGCGCATCGAGGTGGTCACCAGCACCACCCCGGGGCGCTGGGGGGGTAGCGGGCTCCACACCCGCCTGGCCATGTCCAGGTTCGCCAGCACGACCCTGCCGGCCGCCTTGACGAGGATGAGCACGAGCCCCGCGAGCCGGCGAGGCGCCAGCAGCCGCCACGGCGTCACCACCGGGCCGAACGGGGCGAGCGCGACCGCGGTGACCACGGCGAGGGCCGCCCCGACGAGGAAGAACTCGAGAGTCGCGGTCCAGGTCAGCAGACCCCACACCAGGAACGCCCACACGGCGAGTGCGAGCAGCCGAGCGGCGTAACCCAACCGCTCGGACGGGGACGATGGGTACACGCCTAGGCGCTACCCACTTGCCTGCCTCGCACACCTCCGCAAGACGATGGGTATCATCCGAGGCGTGGCGACGAATCGACAGTCGGAGGGGCGCTGGTCGCGCCTGATCCACTGGTCCACCGAAAATGGCGGCGTGCTGATCCTCGCAGGGTTCACCCTCACCTGGCTGCTGCTGATGGGCCTGATGATGTGGATCGCCTTCGGGCTGGTAGGGATCGCCTACTGAGCTGAGCCGCACTCGCAGACCGGGGGTTGCCCGCCGCCGAGCCGGGTACATGCCTTCCCATGGCCGAGTCCAAGGCAACCGTGCTGGTCGCGGGCACCGCGAACCTGGTCATCGCGATCCTGAAGATCCTGGCCGGGCTGCTGTCCGGATCCTCGGCGATGCTCGCCGAAGGGGCGCACTCGATTGCGGACACGCTCAACGAGGGCTTCCTGCTGACCGCGATCCAGCGCAGCGACAAGCCCGCGGACAGCCAGCACCAGTTCGGCTACGGCAAGGAGCGCTACTTCTGGTCGCTGCTGGCCGCGGTCGGGATCTTCGTGCTCGGCGCCGGCTTCTCCGTCATCGAGGGGATCCGCACGCTGCTCGAGCCGGAGCCGCTGGGCACCGTCTGGGTCGCGTACGCCGTCCTCGGCCTGTCGTTCGTCTTCGAGGGGATCTCGTGGCTGAAAGCGATGCGGCAGCTGCACGGCGAGGCCCGCAAGCGTGAGATCAGCATCCCCCAGCACGTGCGCCAGACCGACGACCCGACCGTCACCACGGTCGCGTTCGAGGACTCGGCCGCCCTGGTCGGGCTCGTCCTCGCCGCCATCGGCATCTCGCTGCACCTGGTCACCGGCTGGGGCGGCTGGGACGGCATCGCCTCGATCGCGATCGGCGTGCTGCTGGTCGGGCTCGCCGGGATCCTGGGCAACCAGAGCAAGGCCCTGCTGATCGGCGAGGCGGTGCCCAGGCAGATGAGCGACGCCGTACGCCGCATCATCGCCGACTCCGTCGGGGTCGACCAGGTCGTGGAGGTGCTCACGATGCGGCTCGGCCCGGGCGACGTACTGGTCGCGGCCCGGGTCGATATGGAGGACACCTCCGGGGGCGACGCGATCGAACGGATCGCCGACGAGGTGGAGGCGAGCATCCAGCGGGAGTACTCGCAGGTACGGCATGTGTTCTTGGATCCCACCACCGCGAAGAGTGGTGTCGACTAGCACAACGACCGAGAGGGTGAGACTCCCCACGCCGCGTCGTAGCGGTGAATGGATCCTGCGGGCACGGGTACTTCTGCGGCAGCCGCCATGAGGAGGGCTGCACGCGCGTGCACCCGCCGAGAAGGCGTACCCCGACTAGGAGGACGAGAATGTCGCAGACAGTGGCCGACTACCTGCTCGAACGGTTGCGAGAGTGGGACGTGGACCGGGTGTTCGCCTACCCGGGCGACGGGATCAACGGGATCGTGGCGGCGTTCGGGAAGGCCGGGGACGACCCGATGTTCGTGCAGTCCCGGCACGAGGAGATGAGCGCCTTCGAGGCGGTCGGCTACTCGAAGTTCACCGGCAAGGTCGGCGTGTGCATGGCCACCTCCGGTCCCGGTGCCGTCCACCTGCTCAACGGCCTCTACGACGCGAAGCTCGACCAGGTCCCGGTGGTGGCCATCGTCGGCCAGACCAACCGCAGCGCGATGGGCGGCTCCTACCAGCAGGAGGTGGACCTGCGCTCGCTGTTCAAGGACGTGGCCAGCGAGTACGTACAGAGCGTCACCGTCCCCGAACAGCTCCCGAACGTGCTGGACCGGGCGATGCGCACCGCCATGTCGCACCGCGCGCCGACCGCGGTCATCATCCACGCCGACGTGCAGGAGCTGGAGTACTCCCCGCCGACCCATGCGTTCAAGATGGTGCCCTCCAGCCTCGGGGTGACCATGCCGCACGTGTCGGTCGATGACGCGGGCGTGCGCAAGGCGGCAGAGCTGCTCAACGCGGGCGAGAAGGTCGCGATGCTGGTCGGTCAGGGCGCCCGGGGGGCGCAGCAGGAGCTCGAGCAGGTCGCCGAGCTGCTCGGCGCCGGTGTCGCCAAGGCGCTGCTCGGCAAGGACATACTGCCCGACGACCTGCCCTACGTCACCGGCGCGATCGGCCTGCTCGGCACCCGGCCGAGCTACGAGATGATGCGCGACTGCGACACCGTGCTGACCGTCGGCTCCAGCTTCCCCTACACCCAGTTCATGCCGCCGCTGGACCAGGCCCGCGGCGTGCAGATCGACATCGACGCCAACCGGATCGGGATGCGCTATCCCTACGAGATCAACCTGGTCGGCGACGCCGCCAGCACGCTGCGCGCGCTGATCCCGCACCTGGAGCCGCGCAAGAACGACTCCTGGCGCAAGCGCATGGAGAAGAACGTGGCCGACTGGTGGGAGACCATGGCCGACGAGGCGCAGGTCGAGGCCGACCCGATCAACCCGATGCGGTTGTTCGCGGAGGCGTCCACCCGGCTGCCCGACGACGTGATCGTCGCGGCCGACTCCGGTTCGGCCGCCAACTGGTACGCCCGGCAGCTGAAGTTCCACGGCGACATGCGCGGCTCCCTGTCGGGCAATCTGGCCACGATGGGCCCCGGCGTCCCCTACGGCATCGGCGCCAAGTTCGGGAACCCCGGCCGGCCGGTGCTGGTGTTCGAGGGCGACGGCGCGATGCAGATGAACGGCCTCGCCGAGCTGATCACGATCAAGCACTACTGGGAGCAGTGGGAGGACCCACGGCTGATCGTCGCGGTGCTGCACAACAACGACCTGAACCAGGTCACCTGGGAGCTGCGCGCGATGGCAGGCTCCCCGAAGGTGGTGGCGACCCAGTCGCTTCCCGACGTCGACTATGCCGGCTTCGCGAACAGTCTGGGCCTGCAGGGCATCCACGTCGACAAGCCCGACGAGATCGGGGCGGCCTGGGACCGGGCGTTCTCGGCGGACCGGCCGACGGTGCTCGACGTACGCGTCGACCCGGACATCCCGCCGATCCCGCCGCACGCCACGCTCGACCAGATGCTGAGCTCCGCCGAGGCCATCCTCAAGGGCGACGAGAACCGCTGGGGCGTCATCAAGGAGGGCGTCAAGACCAAGATCCAGGAGTTCGGCCCCCGCGGCAAGTGAGCGAGAGCCGACGACCGAGTCCAGGAGGAGTGCTGTGGCCACCAACCCGCACGAAAAGGTCCGCGTTCGGCTGGTACGTCAGCTGCTCAGGAGGATCGACGAGGACCCGTACCCCTCAGTGACCATGATGGACATGGTGGAGGGGCTGCTGACGTCCGACGAGGACGAGGAGTATGCCCGGATCCTGATGAGCAAGGTCGACGACGAGCAGTATCCGAGCGTGTCGATCCTGGGCCGGCTGCGCGCTCTCGCCACCGCCTGACCCCCCGCACGCTCATCCGACTCAGATGCCGCATCGCGCGCGCCAACCAAGTGCGGCAGCGGGACCGACCGTCTACTCGCGGAGCAGGGAGCCGAGTGGTCCGAGGTCGATGTTGAGGTCTTCGGCGGTCAGGTCGTAGCGGCTCTTCAGCTGGTCCATCGCCTGCTCGAGGTGCATCAACCCGAGGCCCAGGCTCTCCACCTGCTGCTCGCTCAGGTCGCCCTCGTCTACGCGGCGCAGGGCCTGCGCCTCCATCAGCTGGCGGATCAGCTCGACCACGGTGAGCACCAGTGCGAACAGGTCGCGCTCCACCGACTCGTGATCGGTCTCCAGCCGCTGGGGCAGCAGGTGCTGCCCGGTCCGCACCGGTGAGCGCTCAGGCATCGTCGGGTCTCCTCAGCGACTGCCGCGGGTCGGCCATGTCCGCCCGCACCGACGAGACGAGCGCGTTCAGCCGCACCTGAACGAGATCGACGCCGGCCATGGAGATCACCACGTCGCCGGAGATCACGACCCCCGCACCGAGCAGCCGGTCGAGCAGGTCGACGAGCGACACCTGCGCCGCCGAAGTCGCAGACGCCGTGGACGGGGTCTCCCGCGCGAGCGGTGGTGCGGCCGTCACGGCTGCTCCAAGGTGGCGAACGAGTACGGCGGCCACGGCCCGTGCGACTCGACCCGGACCTCGGTGTAGCCGCCGGCCAGCTGTTCGACGTGCTCTGCGAAGGCGTCGGCGTCGGCCGCAGCCACCAGGTAGGCGCCGTTCAGGGTCATCGTCCCCTCATGGCCGGTGAGTCGCGGGTCCTGGGCGGCCAACACCCGCGCCGCGACCGATCGGCGGGCGAGCTCCTCGTGGATCTCGGCGGCCACCCGCGCCCCGTGCTCCTCGGCGGTCCGACGGGCGTCGGACGCCGTGCGCTTGCGTCTCAGGTAGTCGGTGCCGAGTCCCCTGTCGCGCCGGGCATCTGCGGGGCGCGCGGGCTCGGCGTCGGGGACGGAGACAGTGCGGGAGACAGAGCCCGGCATGTAGACCTTCACGCTCCACTCGACGCGGTCCGCCACGCGGTCCAACGCGCTTCGAAGCTCCGTTCCCCACTCGCGCAGCCGGGCTCGTACGCCGTCCTCGTCGAGACAGATCGTGGCCAGCCGCAGTGGCGCGACCGGGCCGAGACGCGAAACGGCCTGGACCACACTGTCGTGGGCGCGGGCGACCCGCTCCAGCCACTCCAGGTCCTCCAGATGCCGCCGGAGCCCGTCCTCGCCGTACTCCGCAAGGTCGACCGAGCTCACGACGGCCGCGAGGCCGTCCTCCTCGACGACCTCGAGGGGGCCGCCGTCGAGGCCGACCTCGCCGAGCGCGGCAGGTTCGACGCCGCGCGTGACGGCGTACATGTAGCGGCCCGACTCACCCATCGGACGAGCCGCCCTCGAGCTCCTGGATGCGGGCCTGAAGGCGCCGGTTCTCCTCGGTGAGTCCCTCCTCGCGGCTGCTCAGCATCGGGTCGTTGCGCCACCAGTCGATGCCCATCTCGGCAGCCTTGTCGACGGAGGCGACCAGCAGCCGGATCTTGATCGTGAGCAGCTCGATGTCGAGCAGGTTCACCCTGATGTCGCCGGCGATCACGATGCCCTTGTCGAGCACTCGCTCGAGGATGTCGGCCAGTGTCGCGGGGTTCGGCGGGGTCGTCATTCCCGCCTGCGACTGATAGGGACGGCGCATGGTGGCGGGGGACGACTCAGCTGGGGTGGCGGGCGACGACTCAGCTGGGGTGGCGGGCGACGACTCGGTCATCGCTCACTCCTGCGTCGTCTCGCCACGAGCGTAGCGGCGCAGCCGGCGGTAACCCTGCAGGTCGCCGTGGCCGTCGACGTCGACCTCGTAGAGCGCGAGCACGTCCGTGGTGGTGGGAACACGGCGCAGCTCGACGACCTCGACGGTGACCTTCCAGCCTTCCTCGGTGCGTTCCAGACCGGTGACGCCCTCGGTGTCGCGGCCGGTCAGCTCTGCGAGATGACCGAGGGCCTTCGTGGCCGCATCGTCGGCGGACATCCGCTTCGGGGCGGCCGCCCGGGGAGCCGAGCTGCTCTTCTTCGATGCTCCCGAGGACTTCTTGGAGCCGGTGCCGGTAGCCATCTCACCTCTCCCTCCTCATCGTGTCCTGGCCGACGATCAGCCGGTCGAGAAGCTCGTCCTCCCACGCGGTGGCCTCGTCGTCGGTCAACGTTCCCTCATCGCGTCTGCGATCGACCTCCGCCAGCTGCTGCCGGATCCGGGCGGGGTCGTAGTACTCCTCCTCGGCTTGCTGCAGAATCTTCTCGGCGACTGCGGCGGTTCCTCGCAGTGGTGCGATAGGCAGGCCGAGCACGGCCGTGAGCAGACCCATCTCAGTCCTCCACGAAGTCGTACGGCGCCACCGGCCCCACCAGCCGCAGCCGCATCCGCTCGTGCACGGCCTCGGCGAGGTCCTCGAGCTGCTGCTCGAACTCCGCGGCGCGGTCGTCGTCGACGAGGAAGGCCAGGTCGGCGGCATCGTCGACATCGCGCAACGGCCGCACGGCGTGGGAAGCCGTGAAGGGCACGATCGACTCCAGCAGGATGTCGGTGTCCTCACTCCGCTTGGCGTCCAGGGCATGTGCCACCAGCTCGCCGAGCCGGATCCGTACGCCGTGGCCCTGCGGTGAAGGCAGGTCGCGCGTCTGCCGGCGCAGCTGGGCGATCTTCGGGTCCGCGCGGACGATCTCCTCCAACGCCAGGTTCTGGTGGTAGATCGCGCGCAGGTTGTACTGCGAGCGGTCGGCGAGCTCCGTCAGGTATGCGGCGAACCGGTCCTCATGCAGAGCCAGGAAGTCCTCGACGACACTGTGGTCGTCGGCCAGCAGCGATCCGAACCGCACCGGGACCACCGTGCACGACGTACACAGCGTGTCGAGCACGGAGCCGTGGGCGACCAGGTCCTTGCGCCGCCCGGGCGGCCGGTCGGCGGAGATGTCGGCGACCACTGCGGCCACCTCGCCGTGCCGGACGAGGCGCACCGGCCGGCCGTCGATGCCCGACAGGCTCTTCGGGATCACGGCGTCGGCCGCGACGACTCCGTAGACGTAGCACCCCAGCCCGGTGCCCTGCATGGACTCTGCCGGATCGGCGTCCGCCTCCGCGGCGACCGGGGACATGCTCACGCCTTCTCGCTCCGGCGGCGCCGCGACGAGGAACGCTTGCTGGAGCGACGCTCATCGTCGCCCTCGTCGTCATCCTTGTCGCCGGTGATGGCCTTCTTGGCTCCCTTGAGGGCGCCGCTCGTCTTCTTGCTCGCACCGCCCTCTTGCATGTCGCCGACGAACTCGCTGAGGTCCTTGCCGCCCTTCTCGTAGAGATCGAGACGGTTCGTCGCCTCGGCGAACCGCAGGTAGGTGTCCACGCTGGCAATGACCACGCGCGCGTCGATGGTCAGGATCTCGATGCCGACCACGGAGACCCGCACGTAGGCATCGATCACGATGCCCTTGTCGAGGATGATGTCGATGACGTCGGCGAGACCACTCGGAGCGGGACGCTCCAAGTAGCCGCCGCTCTGGCGACGTTGCTGGGTCTGCACGCTCACAAGGGAATCCTTTCGCTGAATCGGCCACGGCGCTCGGCAGCGCCGCTCTCACCTAGCTCGCTCGGCGTCGTCTCGGTGCCGGCTCCTCTTCCTCCGGCTCCTCCTCTTCGTAGTCGCCCTCGTCCTCGGGTGCTTCGTCCTCGTAGTCGCCGTCGTCCTCGGCGGCCTCGTCCTCGGCGTACTCGTCGTCGGGCTCATCCTCGGGGGGCTCGTCCTCGGCCGCTTCGTCGTCGACCTCCTCGCCTTCCTCAGGCTGCTCCTCGTCGTACTCGTCGGCTGCCTCGTCCTCGTCCTCGTCCTCGGGCTCCTGCGCGTCCTGCTGCTCCTCCTCGAGAGCCTCCTCGTGCGTCTGCACGATCTCTCCGTCGCGGATGGTGCCGCGCCAGCCCTCCACCTCGTCCGGGTCGAGGATCGTGCGGGTCATCACGTGTCGTGCGAAGTGCTTGAACTCCAGCCGCGCCCGGCGACCCGCCGCGCGCCAGATGTTGCCGGTGCGCTCCATGAAGCCTTGCGGGTAGTACTCGAGGACGAGCAGGATGCGGGTGAGGCTCGGCCCGATCTCGTGGAAGGACACCGAGCCGTCGACGTGCCCCTTCTCGCCGGTGGACGTCCAGACGATCCGCTCGTCGGGGATCTGCTCTGTGATCGTCGCCTCCCACTGGCGATGGGACCAGAGCACCTGCGCCTTCCAGTTCTGCTTGGGCTCGTCGTCGCTCTCCTCCTCGACGTTCTCGACCTTCTTCATGAAGCTCGGGAACTGCTCGAAGCTGGTCCACTGGTTGTAGGCGACACGCACGGGAACACCGACGTCGATCTGCTCGAGGATGTTCATCGCCTTGGTCGCCTTGGGGCTCTTGCTGCCGCCGCCCCCGCCGGTGATCTTGTCCTTGACGCCCGACAGCGCGCCCTTGACGGCGCCGCCGACGGGAGAATCGCCCTTGGCCGCGGCCTCGCCGCCCTTCTTGACCGCCTTGCCGATCGGTCCGCCGTCCGCGATGTCTTCGAACCGGTCGGTCATGTCCTGGACCCGGTCCGTCACCGAGTGCAACGCGCGCTCGCCGAGGGACTTCAAGACGTCCTGCCCGGCGCCCTTGAGCTTGTCCATCTGGGGGTTGTCAGCCATCGTCGCCTACCTCCCGGACCTGCTGCTCGACCTGCCCCGCGAGCTCGACTTCTTCGCCGAGCTCCGCTTGGACGCCGACTTCTTGGCAGGCGCCTTCTTGGCCGGCGCCTTCTTCGAGGCGGACTTCTTGCTCGAGGTCCGCTTGGAGGCGGACTTCTTCGCCGACCCGCCGCCGGACGACTTCCTCGCACCGCTGCGCGAGCTGCTCGAGCCGCGGGAGCTGCTCGAGCCGCGAGAGCCACTCGGGCGATTCGAGGACTTCTTCGCCGACGACCTGGACGATGACCTGGACGACGACCTCTTGCGTGGAGGCGGCTCTTCCTCCTCTTCGGGCTCTTCGGGCTCTTCGGGCTCTTCCTCCTCGTCTTCCTCCTCGTCTACGTCGTCAGCTTCCTCGTCCTCTTCCTCGTCCTCGTCGAGGACCTCGCCGCTGACCGTCTCACCGCGGCCGTTCAGCGAGTCGCTGAGCGACTCGAGACGCGAGGTGGCAGCGGTCATCGCGGCGGACTTGGCCGAGTCGATGAGCTGGCCGGTGATCTGTCCTTGCAGCTTGGAGAGCTCGGGATTCTTGTCCACCAGTTCCCCGAGCTGTTTGAGGATTCCTTGGGGGTTGGTGGCAATGCGTTGGCCGGCGAGCATGCTGCCGACCGTGATGGCCAGCTTGAGGCGTCTGGTCCGCCCCAGCAAGTAGCCGCTCGCCACCGCGAGTGCAATTTTGCCTGTGGTGCTCATCGCTCCCTCTCCACCTGTTCGGGGTGCCGGTCACGGACACCGGATACTTCCCCCCGTGGTGCCCCTACCGCAGGGCGCTCAAACCTTTCGAGCAGACGACGGCCTAGACATCTGCGAGCGCGTCCGAGGGAACGGTGTCCAGCTCGGAGCGGAGCGTGGTCAGGATCCGGGAGAGCAGTCGGGAGACCTGCATCTGGGTCACCCCGATGTCGTCCGCGATCTGCTGCTGGGTCCAGTCGGCGAAGAAGCGCAGATACAAGATGTGCCGGTCGCGCTCGCTGAGCCGCCGCACCACCGGGCTGAGCACAGCGCGCGCCTCCACCGAGGAGCGTCCCGAGTCCCGCTCGCCGAGCAGGGTCCCCAAGGGGGTGTCCAGGTCCGCGCCGACCGGCTGGTCGAGCGAGGTGGGCGAGAAGCACCCGTCGGCGCTGAGCGCCTCGCTGACCTCTTCGATGTCGACCTCGAGGAATGCGGCGATCTCGGAGGGCCGTGGCGAGCGGCCCAGCCGGTGCGAGAGCTCCGTCTCGGCCGCCGAGATCCCTGCCTGCAGCTCCTGCACGCGGCGAGGAGGGCGCACCATCCATCCGTGGTCACGGAAGTGACGTCGCACCTCGCCGCTGATGGTGGGCACGGCGTACGACAAGAAGTTGTGGCCGGTCGACTCGTCGTAGCCGTGGGAGGCCTTGACCAGCCCGACCATCGCTACCTGCTCCAGGTCCTCCAGCGAGATGCCTCGGTTGCGGTAGCGGGCGGCGATCGCCCGCGCCACTCCGGTGTTGACCACCACCACCTGGTTGAGCAACCGGCGGCGGACGAGCTCGTCGTCGGACTCGGCAGCCTCGTGCAGCAGCCGACTGGTCTCATCTGCCCTACGCCGGTGGGCCGCCTCCGTGCGGGACTTGGTGGTGCGAGGTGCGGTCGAGGTGGACATTCCGATCACTCCGGACAGAGTGTGAATCTCGATCCCGCCGAGTGTTTGCAGCGGTACGCATACATGGGCACCAGGTCGAACATGCCCGATGGAGGTGTCATACCCACTGTCCGCAGACTCAACCGTCTCCCATGCGTCCAGCCGGCTTGGCGCCGGTCGAAGCGCTCGTACGTCGTGATCGCGACGGTGAGCCGGTCAGGTCGGGGTGGGGAGGCCCGCGGCAGGCAGGGACCCGTTCGACTGCGGCCCACCCACCTCCGGGAGTACGCCGTCGGCGACGACCTGGTTGGCGACGTCGCGCAGCTTGGTGTTGGTGTGGCTGGAGAACCGCCGCAGCACCTCGAAGGAACGGTCCAGGCTCAGCCCATAGCGTTCCATCAGCACTCCCTGGGCGACCCCGATCATGTGCCGACTCTGCAGTGCGGTCTGCAACCCGCTGACCAGGCGAGCCGAGCTGATCGCGGTGGCCGCGTGGACGGCGAACAACAGCGCGATGTCGATGTTCTCCTGGTCGTATCCGTGCGGCTTGGCGGCGTACAGGTTCAGTGCGCCCAGCACCTCCTCGTCGGTGAACAGCCGGACGCTCAGGATCGACCCGATGCCCAGCTTCGCGGCACCCGCCGACCAGCGTGGCCACCGCTTCTCGTGGAGGACGTCCTCGACGAGAAAGGACTCCTGCTCGGAGATCGCGTCGAGACAGGGTCCCTCGTCGAGGGCGTACTGCAGGGCGTCGCTCTGGTTCGCCACGTCGGAGGTGGACGCGACGGTCTCTACGTGGCTGCGGCGTCGACGCGACGAGACGGCGCAGTAGTCGCAGGCGGGGACCACCTCCACCGCCTTCTCCGCGACCGTCTGCAAGGTCGTGGTCTCCTCGGGTTCGGCGCTGAGCCGTCGGCTGAGCAGGGCGAAGAACTCGCCCGAGCTTTCTGGATCCATGAGTACCTGTTCCGATGTGCTCGGATGCTCCGGAAAGGAGGATGGGAGGTGCACGCCGAGCGCCGCCGAGCCGTGTCTGGACCCGGTTGTGAAGAACCGTACCTCCCTTGGCAAATGCGAATGTCGGGTGAGCGGTGGCGGTTCACTCGCGCCGCAGCCGGCGGCGGTCGTCGGGCAGTCGGAGGGTGGTGCCGGTCCGGTCGAGGCGGGCCAGCAGCGGCAGGGCGACCCGTCGGCTGGTGCCGAGTGCGGTCCGTGCCTGGGAGGCGGTGAAGGGCTGCGGCAGCTCCGCGAGCCTGTCGTGGGCCAGCGACTCCGCCTCCGGCAGCAGCACCGTGGTCTCGTCCAGACGCAGCACCAACCCGGCCCTGGCCAGCGCGGCGAGGGCCTTCGCATCCAGGCCGAGCTCGGCCAGTCTGTGCGCGCCCGGCGCCGCGAACGGGTCGCTCTCGAGGTCCTGGCGCAGCCGCTCGTAGGACTCGCGGAGCCGGCCCGGCAGCTCTCGCGTGGACGAGGCCAGAATCCGGCCGTCCGTCACCGTCAGGGACGGCGAGGCCGCGGTCGCCAGCGCGGCGAGCACCTCCTCGGGTACGCCGAGCCGGGCCGCCAAGGCCGTCACCGGCAGGCCGAGGTCGAGCTGACCCGCATGCGCGGCATGCTCGGCGACCTCTGCGACGAGCGTGCCGGTCAGCTCTCGGGCGCGTACGCCGGACAGCATCCACCCGGCAAGCTCGACGGTGTCGTCGGGGACTGCCTCGACCGGGACGCCGATCCGGGCAAGGAACGAGCGGGACACCAGGCCTCGGCGGCGTACCTCCTGTGCTGCCGAGCCGTCTGCGTCGGCCAGGTCGGCCGCGCGGGCCGCGGCCGCACCGCGTCGCCCCAACGGCGGGGGGGCGGGGTCGAGCACGGTCGCACCCCACACCGCTCTGCTGCCGGGGTCGCGCAGCACCGCGCGGTCGCCGACGCGCAGCGGCAGCTCCCGCGACAGGATCAGCCGGATCAGGCCGGACGTGTCCGGCCCGAGCGGACGCACGCGGACCTGCAGCGCCGCCGAGCCGACGTGCAGCATCGGCTCGGCCGGCAGCGGCGCGGTCGGATAGGTGACCAGGCGGACGTCGGCGATGCCGGTGTGCTGCCACTGTTGCGGGGTGGTCAGGGCCGTTCCTGGCCGCACGTCGTCGGCGACCCGGCCCGCGAGGTTCAAGGCCACGCGCGCGGTGCCGCTGACCGCGTCGACCGCCCGGCCGAGCGTCTGCACACCGCGCACGCGCACGGTGGACTCGCCGCACGCCAGGGTGTCTTGGACGCGGACTGTGCCGGCGGGGAGCGTCCCGGTGACGACGGTGCCCGCGCCGCGGACGGTGAAGCGCCGGTCCACCCACATCCGCACGTCCGCGCCGGTGTCCGGCACCGGCAGTCCGTGCAGCATCGAGCCGAGCGCCTCGCGCAGCTCGTCGAGACCGGCGCCGGTGCGGGCGCTGACCGCGACCGCCTCGGCGTTCTTCAGCGAGGTCGCGGCCAGCTCGGCGCGACCCCGCGCCAGCATCGGTGCGGGGTCGGCGAGGTCGCTGCGGGTCACCGCGAGCACGGCGTGCTCGACCCCGAGCGCGTCCAGGGCGGTCAGGTGCTCGGCGGCCTGCGGCATCCACGGGTCGTCGGCGGCGACCACGAACAGGACGGCCGGGACCGGGCCGACTCCGGCGAGTGCGGTGGTCAGGAACCGTTCGTGACCGGGCACGTCGACGAACGCCACTTCCCCGACCCCGTCGAGAGTGGTCCAGCAGTAGCCGAGCTCGATCGACAGGCCGCGCCGGTGCTCCTCGGCGAGCCGGTCGGACTCCATCCCGGTCAGCGCGCGCACCAGCGTCGACTTGCCGTGGTCGACGTGACCGGCGGTGGCGAGGACGTGCACCCTGTCAGCCTGGCAGGGTCTTGGCGGCACGGCGTACCGCCTCGGCGAGGACCGCGTCCTGCTCGGCGGGCACCGCGATCAGGTCCAGCAGCAGGCGGCCGGACTCGACGTGGCCGACCACCGGGGGCTCGCCGCGGCGCAGCGGCGCGGCGAGATCGGACGGCACCGCGACCGCGGCGCTGTCCAGCACGACTCCAGGGGCGCCGCCTCCGCCGACCGCGGCGCGCGACGGCACCGCCTCCGCCCGATCCGAGCCGAGCGAGGCTGCGAGCCGGCGTGCGCGTTCGAGCAGGTCGCCGGGCCGGGTCTCCAGTGCCGCGACGACCGGTGGGAGCGGCCCGGTCAGCGTCGCCTCGAGGGCCGCCAGCGTCAGCTTGTCGACCCGCAGCGCCCGGGCGAACGGGTGCCGGCGCAGCCGCTCGACCAGCTCTTCCTTGCCCAGCACGAGCCCGCACTGCGGGCCGCCGAGCAGCTTGTCGCCGGAGCAGGTGACCAGGTCGGCGCCCGCGCGCAGTGCCGTGGCGGCGTCGGGCTCGTCGGGCAGCCGGGGATGTGGCGCGAGCAGGCCCGACCCGAGGTCGACCACCAGGGGTACTTCGTGCCCCCGGCACAGCTCGGACAGGTCGGCAATGCCGACCGCGGACGTGAAGCCTTCCACGACGAAGTTCGACGGGTGCACCTTGAGCACGAACGCCGTGTCGGCTCCGATCGCCTCCGCGTAGTCGGCCGGCCGCACGCGGTTCGTCGTACCCACCTCGCGGATCCGGGCACCCACCGACTCGACCAGCTCCGGGATCCGGAAGCCGTCGCCGATCTCGACCAGCTCGCCGCGGGCCACCACCACCTCGCTCGGGACGGCGCGCGGCCCCGCCAGCGCACAGGCGGCCAGAGCGAGCGCGGCAGCGCCGTTGTTCACCACGTGTACGCCGCCCGCGTCGGGCACCGCCGCCGCCAGTGCCGCCAGGGCTCCCACGCCCCGCTGTCCACGCCGGCCGGTGACCAGGTCGAGCTCCACGTCGGTGGCCCCGGCGGCGACACGCAGCGCCTCGATGGCCGCGTGCGACAACGGGGCGCGGCCGAGGTTCGTATGAACCACGACGCCGGTCGCGTTCAGCACCGGACGCAACGACGTGGCTACCCCCGGAAGGCCGGCCAGTGCAGTCGCCACGACCCGGTCAGGCTCGATCTCACCTCGCCGGAAGGCGGCGAGCGCCTCGACGACGGTCTGCTTGACCCGGGCACGGCCCAGCCGGGTCGCGGCCTCGACAAGGGCAGGGTCGGCGAGCACGGTGTCGGTGCGCGGCGTACTCCGGCGGGGATCGAGATCGGACCGTCCCACGGCAACTCCTCACGGCCGCGCCGGGTTTCGACACGGCCTCCGCAAGCTCCGGCCTGCTCAACCAGCGGCGAGTGGCCGAGACTTGGCGGAGGCGGACGGGAATCGAACCCGCCTGACCGGGGTACCCGGCCACAACGGTTTTGAGGACCGCGCCCGTCACCAGACGAGGTACGCCTCCGGGCCCAGCCTAGAGCGCCGACCGCAAGGGTACGTATGATCGAACCAGGAGGTCCAATGCCCGACGGGCAGGCGGGAACCGGAACCGACGAGGCGAAGGTCGTCGGGTTCGCACAGCACCCGCTCATCAGCCTGGTCTGCGAGGGGCCGGACACGCGCGTGATCGCGATCAGCGACGGTTTCTCCGCGCTGCGCGAATCGACGGAATCGGTCATCGGCATCCCGCTGCGCGAGTCCTTCGGCGAGCTGATGGGACAGCAGGTCATCGAGCGCCTCGAGGAGTGCTACCGGACCGGGCGGCCGCAGGTCCAGCGCGAGTGGCGGGTCGAGGTTGAGATTCCGGAAAGCGGAATGACCGAGCTGTACTACGACTTCATGCTGAGCCCCTGGCGAGGTCCGGACGGGACGATTCGTGGAGTCGTCGCGGCAGGCGCCGACGTCAGCGCCCAAGTGCTCGCACGCCGCGAGGCCGAGCAGCGTCAGAAGCGGTCCGAGCGCCGCTACCTGGCCGCGCAGGAGGTGGTGGTGACGCTGCAGGACGCGCTGCTGCCCGCGGAGCTGCCGGTGGTGCCAGGCGTTGACCTGGGCGCCCGTTACCTGCTGGCTGCCGATGACACGGCCGCGGGCGGTGACTGGTTCGACGCTGTGGTGCGACCCGACGGCCGGGTCGCCCTGGTCGTCGGGGACGTCGTCGGGCACGGCGTTGCGGCGTCAGCGGTGATGGGCCAGTTGCGCGCGGTGCTGCACGAGCGACTTGTCAGCGGTACGTCGATCGAAGCGGCCCTTCGCGACCTGGACCGGTTCGCCAGCCTGCGCCATGAGTCGCGCGCGGCCACAGTCTGCGTCGCCGAGCTCGAGCCGCACACCGGCGAGGTCGGCTACTGCACCGCCGGGCATCCGCCGCCGCTGGTCGTCACGGCCGCGGGGGAGGCCCACTATCTGGAGGGTTCCGGCGACGGCCCGCTTGCCACCGGCTCGGGCTTTCACGTGCGCAGCCATCGACTGGCGGCCGACGAGCTGCTGTTGCTCTACTCCGACGGATTGGTGGAGCGCCCGGACCGGTCGGCAGCGCAGAGCACCGTCGAGATCGCCCAAGTCGTCGGCGATGCCTATCTCGGGCAGAACTTCACGCAGACGGCGCGACGTACCGTCGATCGGGTCTGCGAGCTCGGTCTCGAGTTGCTGACCCGTTTGACCGGCTACTCCGACGACATCACTGTGATCGCCGCGCAACGCGTCCCCAAGATCGCGCCGCTGCAGATCTCGCTGGCCGCCGAGCCGGCAGCGATCGGCCGGGTGCGCAGCCAGGTCGCCGACTGGCTGGACCCGATCGAGGTCCGCAGCCTCGACCAGATGACTGTCCAGCACGCGATCGGCGAGCTTGGCACCAACGTCGTCGAGCACGCCTACCACGATGGTCACGGTGAAGTCGAGGTGCGGGTCGAGCTCGACGAACGGGGCTACCTGGTCGCCACCGTCGCCGACGGCGGCAAATGGGTGAAGCCGTCGGGATCCGACGGTCGAGGGCTCGGCATGGTGGGCGGACTCGTCGACGAGTTCTCGCTGGATCATGCCGACACGGGGACGACGGCGCGTGTGCGACACCGACTGAGCCGACCGGCGCTGTTGCTGACGGGAGCCGGACCAGCGACGCAGGCCCACGGGACGTTGCCCGTTGAGGCGGACTTCGACATCGGGGTGGACGCTGCGAGCGGCACGCTCACGGTGCAGGGCGCCATCGACTCCGTCAATGCCGACCGACTGCGGGCCGCGCTGCTTGAAGCGAGCGGCGGCGGCACCAAGGCCCTGGACGTGGAACTCTCACAGGTCACCCTGCTGGCCAGTGCTGGCGTCCGGGTGCTGCACGAGCTCCGGTCTGGCAACCTCGGGTTGTTCGCCGCGCCCGGTAGCCCGGCTCAACAGGTGCTCGAGCTGGTGAACCTGCCCTACCAGGCCGCCACCCTCCGCACCGACGGCAAGTAGGCGACATCCCGCGCGTCCTCACCGTTCGGCACGTACTTGAGAACCCCGTGGACATGCCTGTGGCCCCATCGGTGGTGGCGGCCGGCGGGGTCCGGGGCGTGGTGGTTACTCGTCGGGCGGGTGTGGGCCGTCGGCGATGCGGGTGCCGGTGTGGTCGCGCAGGTAGTGCTGTCCGTGCGGACTGGTCCATAGGTAGGCGCCGGGTTCGAGCATCAGGTAGGACCATCGTCCGAAGGTCTTGTGCCGGTGGTGCTTGCGGCAGAGTTGCGCGAGGTTGTCGGTGGCGGTCTCGCCTCCCGGCGGATCTGCGTCGGTGCCGTTACCGGGCGGGCTTGCCTC
>DASSKK010000105.1:0-6254 GCA_035690495.1 Nocardioidaceae bacterium
CGAGTTCAGGTATAATCGACTCCGTCTCCACTCAGCACTCGGCTACCGGACCCCACAAGAGGCCTATAACGAGTACTGGAACCAGCAGCAGGCAGCATAGAATCACTATAAATCACTGTCCGAAAAACGCGCGGCAGACCAGTCCTCACCCGCCTGACGGCCTGGCTCGACCACCGCAACCAGCGCTGGCCCAACAGCCTCAACCCGCACCTGCTGGTCAGCCGCCGCACCGCACCCCGACTCGTCCCGGTCGGGCACAGCTATCCCTGGAAGGGCATCACGCTGCGGCCACAGGCGCTGCGCGAGGACCGGATCCTGCACGAGATCCACGCCACCGGCGGCGACGTACGCCGCATCTACGACCTCTTCGGCCTCAACGTCGACAGCGCGACCCGCTACCTCAAGACCATCGAACATCCCGACCTCGCCAACGGGGGCAAACCTGGCGGTGCCCCGATAGAGTGATCCATGCGCGCGAGGGCGCAACCGGGTCCGCGGACAGGACTGAGTCCACCTCGCGATCGACACACGGCGTGCCACTGTGACGATCTCCTTGCCCGGCAAACGCGGACCTGCCGGCCGACGAGGAGCCGTCATGACCGAACTTCTTCCACGCACCGATCTCGATCAACTCCGCCGCCAGGCCAAGGAACTCCTTCGCACGGCTCAAAGCGGTGACACCGGCGCCGCGGCGCGCATCCACGCGGTCTCGGACCAACTGATCCTCACGTCCGCACAATTGGCGCTGGCCCGCGAGCACGGCTTCACCAGCTGGGCCAAGCTCAAGACCGAGGTGGAGCGCCGACAGGTCCTCGACAGCCTCGACGCACAACGCCTGCGCGAACTGCTCTCCGGCCATCCAGAGCTCGCCACCGAACCGCTCACAGGCTGGTGCGACCACCGCGGCGTGACGCCGCTGGGCTACGTAGCGATGATGCGCTACGACACCACCTGCGGAGCATGGCGAGAGGTTCAAGGCACAGCCGCACTCGCACGAGAACTGCTTCGTGCCGGTGCCCCTGTCGACGGTGCACCTGGCGACGCCGAGACACCGCTGATGACAGCGGCGAGCTACGGCGACGCCGAGGTGGCCAAAGTACTCGTCGAGGCAGGCGCGAGCCTCACCGCGACCGCGACGCCCGACGCCGGTGGCGTCCCCGGTGGAACCGCACTGCGTCACGCCGCGGTCTTCGGGATGACCGAAGTCGCCGAGGTACTGCTTGCCGCCGGCGCCTCCGACATCGTGCATGCCGCAGCTGCTGGCTCGATCGCCGGGATGCTGACCGCTGACACGCCCGATGCCGACCGGGTCGCGGCGCTGCGGATCGCCGCTGAACACGGCCGACTCGAGGTGATCGACCAGCTGCTGGCGACTGGGACTCCGATCGACGGCATCGATGGTGACGGCTCCACCGCCTTGCACGAGGCTGCCTACAGCGGACGCGCAGACAGCGCCCGCCACCTCCTCGCCCGCGGAGCAGACCCCAACCGTCGAGACAGCCGGTTCAACAGCACGCCGCTGGGTTGGTGCCGCCACAGGCGGGAGGAACTCGGGCCCGGTCACGGCCACGACGAAGTCGAAGAGCTCCTGGCTCCACTGACTAACGAAACCGAGTAGAAGCCGCGGGTAGGGAACGATGGGCTCGGCCAACAACAGGTTCCTCCAACCTGAGTAGCCAGATGCGCTCAACGCACCCTGCATGCTCAGGTTCGCTTCAAAACCGTCAATTTTCATGCGAACTTCTAACCTGCCCCGTTCATGCGACCGGCGGTGTCGAACAACTCCAGCTCGGCGGGATGGAGCTGGTGCTGGACCACGAACGACCTGTGCTTGATCCGCCATAGTCCTTGTCCGGTGCCCAGCGTTGGCAGGAGCGACTGCTCGGTGCCGGTCAGCCCGAGGGTCGCGGCGGTGGAGCCAAGCTGGTCGGACTCCTGCCGATAGACCACTCGCGTCTCGGCGTTGGCCAACAGGGACGAGGCGAGGGCTCGCATCGCGGAGCCCTGATCGCCGACGTTGTCGAGGTCGGAGAGCTTGTGGAAGATCAACATGTTCGCGATGCCGTAGTGCCGTGCCAGTCGCCAGTGGGCGTCCATCCGGCGCAGCAGGGCCGGGTGGGACATGAGGCGCCACGCCTCGTCGTACACGACCCAGCGCTGTCCGCCGTTCGGGTCGAGCAGGGCGGACTCCATCCACGCGGACGCGCACGTCATCAGCACCGAGATCAAAGTGGCGTTCTCCGTGACCCGAGACAGGTCGAGGGAGACCATCGGCAGCGTCGGATCGAACCGCACAGTCGAGGGGCCGTCGAACAGACCGGCCAGGTCACCCGCGACGAGTCGGCGCAGCGCGTGGCCGGCGAACCGGCCGTCCTCGGCAAGCCGACCATCGGAGTCGGTGGCCGGATCGGGAGCCAGCAGCCGGTCGACGACCATTGGCAACACCGGGACGTCTGCCGAGCGCACGGCCTCAGCGAGGGCGACGTCGATCGCGGTGTGCTCCAGAGGCGTGAGCCGACGGTCGAGGACGGTCTCCGCCAGTGCGCCGACCAGTTCGCGCCGTCGCGCGGTCACCTGCGCTGCCCACTGCTGATCATCGGGGCCAGCCGGGCGGTGCCCCTCATCGAGTGGGTTGAGCCGGTTCGGCATCCCGTGTCCCAGTGCGATGGCCTTGCCGCCGACCGCTTCGGCGACGGCGGTGTGCTCGCCCTTCGGGTCACCGGGGACGTAGACGCGGCGGCCGAACGGGATCGAGCGGGTGTAGAGGCTCTTCGCCAGTGCCGACTTGCCCGAGCCGACGATGCCAGCGAGCACGAGGTTCGGAGCAGTGATCAGACCACGGCCGAGAGCACCCAAGGGTCGTAGACGAACGAGGACCCGGAGTAGAGATCCTGACCGACGAACACCCCGTCGCTCCCGAGCCCGCCTTCCGCGAGGAACGGGTACGCACCCGCCAGGGTGGCCGAGGTGTCCTGATGACGCGGCAATCGCAGGCGACCCGGAGTGCGGAGCGCAGCGGGGCCGGGTTCGCCCGCCTTTGGTAGCACTATCGTTGCGCGCCGCTCGGCCGCCAGTTCGTCTGCCTTCGCCTTGGCGACGGCCTTGCGGGAGTCGCGGTCCTCGGCCAGCAACGACTTCGCCGCCGCCTTGCGTGCCCGCCGGTCACGACGACGCTCGCGTCGAGGGACGACGAGGACCGCGCTGTGCAGGCGGCCTTCGTCCAAACCCTTCATAGTGACAGCCCGTGGTCGACGGACGAGCGCGACAAGGGTGGATCGGGGAACTCGCGGTGGTAGGCAAGCATGGCCTCCGCCTCGTGAGCGTTCGCGATGACCTCGCCAACCTGTCGCACCATTTCGCCGGCCCGGTGGAGATCCCACGACACCCGGTACGCAGCCGAGCGAGCCTTCGGAGAGTCCGCTGGCACCCACTCCGTTTGCCGCTGACGTGCGTCGTGGAACGCTGCGATCTGGTGCAGCGACTGGCTCAGGGACGCGACCGCTGAGGTGAGGGACCCGAGCACCGAGTAGATGTCGCGGGGGTCGTCGATGGACCGGGTCGCATGCGCCAGACCACGCAGGACTGTCTGGACTTCGTCGGCGTCAGCCGCCGGGTTCTCGAACGTGGGCATCGGGGCCTCCTTCTCGATCTGGTCGAGAAGGAGGTGTGCCGGGGTGGAACTGGTACACCCGCGGCACGAGCTGGCTAGGACCTCGAAGCCGAGGTGGTGGTCGGTCTGCGGTGAGAGGATCGCTGGATGAGCACCAACCACATAAGCAGCGATGCCGAGGCGGTGTACGACGCGTGCCGGTCAGTCCCGGCGGGGATGGTCATCACGTACGCCGATCTGGCTCTTCTGGTCGGCAGGCCGTCGAGCCACAGCCGCACGGTGTCGACGATCCTCGGCCATCGTCCCGGAGCTGACGACCCCAAGACCGACATCCCGTGGTGGCGAGTCGTCCGCACGGACGGAACCCTGCTCGACGTCGACCAGATCACGGGGCCGCGGGCACAGTGGGTCGGTTGGGCGCTCGACCAGCTTGCCGACGAGGGCGCCCCCCTCCTGGGCGCGGGGCCGCGCCGACGTATCGACATGCGCCAAGCCAAGCGGATGCCCATCCCTGATGGCATCACCCCGTGGGTGGCCGCGCCGAAGTCAGGTACAAGTCGCACAACGGACAGGACGGTCCGAGAGGCCGTGCCGTGCTGGCGTCACGAGAAGGTCCAGTACTCATGCCGCGATTGCTCGCCCGGGCGCCCCTGACACGTCAGGCTGGCCGAGCGCAGGGCTTCGAGAGACAAGGGGCGCCTGCGCACTGCGTTCTGCGTCGACTTAGCACTGCTCCACCTACACGCCCCTACACAGCGGGAGCGCGGCTGACGAGAACGCTTGGGCTTGCTGTCCCCAGAGCCGACGTGTCTCGCACGACGCTTGGATGGCGGCCTGCTCGATGTCGGCTACGGCCCGTTCGAGTTCGTCGGGGTCTTGGGCGCTGACGGCGATCAGTCCGGTGGTGCGGAGGATGCCGTGACCGGCGGTGAGGTCGGCTTCCTGTTGGAGCACGTCGTTGTACTCGGCGGACTGTTGGGCGTCCTCGATCTGGCCGATCCTCTGCCTCTGAGCGGCGTCGGAGATGTACTCGGTCTTCTTCTTGCGGATGTCGCGGGCGGCCTGGTCGGTGCGCATGGGCGTGTAGAGCAGTGTGAACGTCCGTCGTACGCCGGAGGAGAGCAGGACCGGTGCGAGGAAGCCGGGGTAAACGAGCGAGCGCGGCCATTCGCTGATCCAGAGCACGCAGTGATGGGCGGAGTCGCTGCGCACGCTCGACCAGTTCTCGGTGACAGCAACCGGGCCGGCTGTGGCGAGGTCGCGGCCGAGTTCGCCATGACGTTCCAGAGCCCCGGCCACCACGGGGTCGTATGCGGAGCGGAGGATGACTGCGAGGTCGCCGGGCTCCAGCCAGCCCGACGGGGCGAGGTCGGCCGCGCGGAGTGCCGCCGTCATGGTGGACATCTCTTGCCGGAGCACGGCAGCCGCTCCTCGGTTGCCACCACCGGCGGCACGGATGGCGCGACCCGCGGCCTTCATGTCGAGTGAGATCGACACCGTGGTCGCGTGACGCTCACCAGCAGGTCCGGCGCGGTCGATGAGTTCGCCGTACGTCGTCGAGGTCCACGAGGTGTCGTGGGTTCCGTGCTGGGACCACCACTCTGCGAGTCCCTTTCCGGAGTCCGGCAGCGTCCGCTCCATCACCTGCAACGAGGCGATGCGCCCCGAACGGCACGCCGTGGCGAGGACTCGGCCCCAGCTCGTGACCCGGCGTTGTTGCTCGATCGGGTCGAGCAGGATAAAGGGGCTCTCCCGGCATAGATGTGGGTGAGTCTGGGAGCTGTGGGCGGCGAGGGCCCTGTGGGGGCAAGGGATTCCAGGTGCCGAGGGTGAGGGTGTAGGCGCGCACGGGGCGTGACCTCTAGGTTCGGGGTCGACGAAGACAAACCGGACCCGAAAGGACTCACGTCCCCGTGCGCGTGACCAGCCTATGCAGACGCCTGCTCGATCTCGATGGAATCACCGTCACGAAGGTGAGCCTTGAGGGTGAGGTGGTGGCCTGCGAAGTGCGGTTGCGTCGGCGTCGGCTGGCTTGTCCTCGGTGCGCGTTCACCACCCGTTCTCGCTACGACACCCGGACAGTGGACTCGCGGTGGCGGGGCCTGGACCTGGGTCGTCGCAGGGTCAGCATCCGGGCCCGGCTGCGTCGGCTGGCCTGCCCCGCCCACGGCGTGGTCGTCGAGGGGGTCCGGTTCGCGCGGCCCGGGTCGCGGTTCACCGCCGACTTCGAGGACCTGGTGGCCTATCTGGCCACCAAGACCGACAAGACCACCATCACCCGCATGCTGCGCATCGACTGGGACACCGTGGGCCGCATCTGTGAACGAGTGGTCGCCGACGGCCTGGACCCGGCCCGCCTGGACGGACTGGTCTCCATCGGGGTCGACGAGGTCTCCTGGCGTCGCCGACACAAGTACCTGTGAGCCGCCCCGGAGATTCCGGAGACAGGGTTTGGTGTCAACCTGTCTCGGCGAGACGGGTTCTGTGAGTGTAGTGGAGTCTCTCGGCCTGGCTGGGTGTCAGGTCGTCGATGGACTCGTGGGGGCGGTCGGTGTTGAACCAGTGCACCCAGTCGAGGGTCTCGATCTCGACGTGTTCACGGTCTCGCCAGGGTCCGTGCGGCCAGATCAGCTCGCTCTTGTAC
>DASSKK010000106.1:0-88530 GCA_035690495.1 Nocardioidaceae bacterium
GCGACCTGCCCGCCACCGAGGGCTCGGGGTTCTTGGTGCCCCCCGTCGACGGCCGCACGGTCAAGGCCGCGACGTACTCCTTCGCCAAGTGGGACTGGGTCCGCGAGGCCGGCCGCGGGGCCGACGGCGACGACCTGCTCCTGCTGCGCACCTCGATCGGCCGGCACCGTGAGGAGTCCGCGCTCCAGGTCGAGGACCCCGAGCTGGTCTCCGCCGCACTCGACGACCTCGCCGACGCGATCGGGCTGTGCGTCCGGCCCGTCGACAGCCACGTCCAGCGTTGGGGCGGCGGGCTGCCGCAGTACGCCGTGGGCCACCTCGACCGGGTCCGCAACATCCGGTCCGCGGTGGCCAAGGTCCCCGGCCTGGCCGTGTGCGGAGCGGCGTACGACGGGCTCGGCCTCCCGGCCTGCATCGCCTCCGCCGAGTTGGCCGCCACCCAGGTCCTCGACGCCTTGTCCCCGAGAGGAGAATGACCTCATGAGCCAGACCACGACCAAGCCGAAGGCACGCGACCTCAACCAGGTCATCCGCTACACCCTGTGGTCGGTGTTCCACCTGCGCGACGTGATCGGCGACGGCGACCGGGCCGCGGAGGCCAACGAGGTGGAGAAGCTCTTCGAGACGCTGGGCGCCGACGACGTGACCGTGCGCGGGCTCTACGACATCGGCGGGCTGCGTGCCGACTCGGACCTGATGATCTGGTGGCACTCCTCGGTCGCAGAAGATCTCCAGGACGCCTTCCACCGGTTCCGTCGTACGGCGTTCGGTGCGCGCCTCGAGCCCACCTGGTCGCAGATGGCGGTGCACCGGCCGGCGGAGTTCAACAAATCGCACGTGCCGGCGTTCCTCGCCGACGAGCGGCCGCGAGACTTCGTATGCGTGTACCCGTTCGTCCGCTCCTACGACTGGTACCTGCTGGAGGACGCGGAGCGTCGCCGGCTGCTCGCCGAGCACGGCCGGCTGGCCCGCGAGTACCCCGACGTGCGCGCGAACACCGTTCCTGCGTTCGCGCTGGGGGACTACGAGTGGATCCTGGCCTTCGAGGCCGACGACCTGCACCGGATCGTGGACCTGATGCGGCATCTGCGGTCCTCGGAGACCCGGATGCACGTCCGCCTCGAGGTGCCCTTCCACACCGGCCGGCGTCGCACGCCCGGCGAGCTGCTCGCCGCCCTCCCCTGACCCCGAACCGCGTTGAGTTGCGCCTCGTTCGGCGTTGAGTTTCGCCTCGTTCGGCGTTGAGCTGCGTCTCAGTTCGAAGCGGCCGGCTCGAGGGTCAGGCTGACCGAGTTCATGCAGTAGCGCTGGTCGGTCGGCGTGTCGTAGCCCTCGCCCGCGAACACGTGGCCGAGGTGGGAGCCGCAGCTCGCACACCGCACCTCCACGCGCTTGCTTCCCAGCGACGTGTCGTCGAGGTACTCCACCCGGTCCTCGGCCAGCGGGGCGTAGAACGACGGCCATCCGCAGTGCGACTTGAACTTCGTCTCGGACCGGAACAGCTCGGCCCCGCACGCGCGGCACCGGTAGATGCCGACAGTCTCGGTGTCGTTGTACTCACCGGTGAACGGCGCCTCCGTGCCAGCCTTGCGGAGTACGTCGTACTCCTCCGGCGACAGCTGCTCGCGCCACTCGGCGTCGCTCTTCTCGACCTGGTATGCCATGCGTGCGAGCCTACCCGGGCGTCAGCGGAGCGTGACCACCTGCGGGTCGTGGTCCGAGAGCTGGTCGGCGAACTCGGCGTTGACGTGCACGATGTCGTAGGCGTACTTCGCCTCCGCGAGCGACGGCGACAGCAGGATGTGGTCGAGCACCTGGCTGTTGCCCTCGTACACGTAGGTGTAGCGCTCCGGCAGCGGGAGCGTCGCCGGCAGGTCGGTCAGCGCCGTCGGCCCGGACCCGTCAAGGATCCGCAACGTCGTGGAGAAGTCGAAGTCGTTCAGGTCGCCGGTGACCACCACCTGCGCATCCGGGTACGCCGCGAGCAGGCTGTCCACGAAGTCGCGGACCTCCTGCGCCTGCTGGTGCCGCTGCGGCTCGGAGGGATGCGTCCCGGGCTGGTAGCGACCGAACAGCGGGTCGTCGCCACCCTTGGAGCGGAAGTGGTTGGTGATCACGAACAGCGGATCGTTGTGCCAGCTGAACTGGCCGACCAGCGGCACCCGGGAGTCGTCCCACGCCTGAGAGGCCGGGTCGATGCGTCCCGGCGACCGGGTCAGGCGCACGTCCTTGCCGTGGCCGCGGACCTTCGTCGGCTCGGTCGACGAAGGATCTCCGTGGTCGACGAAGCTGAGCTGGTTCGACGGCTGGAACAGCAGCACGTTGCGGATGTTGCCGCCCGGTTCGCCGCCCTCCTGGTCGTTGGCCGGGTCGATCTGCCTCCAGTCGTACGTCGGTCCGCCGGCGGCCTCGATGGCGTCGACGAGCTTGCTGAGTGTCTTGTCGGCGGCGACCACGCCGTCGTCGGTCGCGCCGTCGTTGTCCTGGACCTCCTCGATGCCGAGGATGTCCGGGGACGCCAGGTTGTCCACGATCTCCCGGGCGAGTCCGTCGAACTTCGACTGCGGATCGGTCGGGTCGAGGTTCTCCACGTTGAACGAGGCGATGCTGAGGCCGTTCTCCGCGGTGGTGACCTCGCGGGCGATTCCGCCGGACACCAGTGTCGGCGTCGTCGTCACCATCAGGTGGAAGTCGGAGAAGTCGTAGCTGAGGATCCCGATCGTGGTGCCGGAGTAGGAGTCGCCGACGTTCGCTGAGGGCACCTGCGCGAGCGTCTCGTCGAGGATCACTCGCTCGGGGTTCGCGTCACCGGCACGCAGCACGATCCCGCCGCGGTCGGTGCGCACGCTCGATCCGTCGGGCACGACCGGGGTCTCGTCGTACTTCGACGTCGGTCCGACGACCTGTGCGTCCACGATGCCGACCCGCATGCCCTCCATCGACTCCCAGCAGTCGATGCCGTCGTTGGCCGGGTCGAAGGAGGCCTGGTTCGCCATGGTGCCGCTGGCGTCGTCCTCGATCACGCTGCCCGGCGGGATCCGGCCTCCTCGTCCGACGAGCGTCGCGTCGGGGATCGGGTTGTCCTGGGAGGTGACGGTGACGCTCGGGTCCTCGATCTCGGTCGTGGTCAGGTTCGCCCCGTAGCGCGGACCGGGGCGGAACTCGTAGACCGAGCCGGAGACGGTCACCGCGTCGCCAGCAACGACGCCAGACGCGCCGTACACCTCGACCCCTTCGCTGGTGGCCGGGTTGGAGTCGGGTGTGGCGTCCTGCATCCAGAAGTGGTTTCCGTCGACTTCGGTCACCACCCCGGGGACGTCCTCGACGGCCTTCCCGTCGTACGGCGAAAGCTGGGCGGCGCCCTGGATGTCGTGGATCTGGAGGCCGGATATGCCTCCGCCGCCCGACGAGCCGCCGCCTGAGGTCTCACCGGCGGAGTTGGTGGGCGTCGGCTCGCCTGCGGTGAAGTCGGCAGCGTTGTCGTCGGTGTCGGCACCGTTCGTGCGCGAGTCCGAGGTGGTGTTGTCCAGGCCCGGCGCGGCGCCGCTGCCCTCGTAGTCGTTCGCGCTGCCGTAGCCCACGAAGTCGCGCACGCCCGCCGCGGCGTGGCAGGACGCGCCGCAGCCCAGCGCCGTCCCGTCGGTGACGAGCGCGACCTTGCCGTTGCTGCCGCTCATCGCGAGGGAGCCGCTGGCGTCCGGGGTCGGCAGCGGAGCCGTCCCGCCGGATCCCTGCGACTCCTGGACCAGGTAGTGGGCCCCGGGCGCGATGCTCCCGGTCAGGTCGGTGGCCCGCCAGCTGGTGCCCGACGAGGAGGCGTACTGCACCGACCAGCCGGTCAGGTCTACCGGCGCCGAGCTGCTGTTGTAGAGCTCGACGAAGTCGTTGGTGAGGGTGGCACCCGAGTTGCCCCCGCCGCCGTACACCTCCGAGATCACAACACCGGGTCCGGCCGCCGAGGCTGGCGCGGAGGCGAACGGAAGGGTCACGGTGGCTGCGGCGAGCGCAGCGGTGGTGGCGAGGATTGCCCGAGAGCGAGGTTTCACGAAAGTCCTCCGTGGGTGGCAAGGTCGCGGAAGCGTCTCCGAGACCCGTTCACCCTAGGGGCAACTGTCGGTGACGTCGAGAGCCTGTGGCACCGGTACGCCGGGTGGTTGGATGAGCAGATGGCAAGCCCCGCTACCGAGATCGACGCCGGTGGCCGCGCCGTGCGCGTGACCAACCCGGACCGGGTGATCTACCCGGCCACCGCTTCGACGGGCGAGGTCACCAAGGTCATGGTCGCCGAGTACTTCGCCGCCGTCGCCGACGGCCTGATGCGCGCGCTGCGCGATCGTCCGACCGCGCTGGAGCGCTGGCCCAAGGGCGTGCTGCCCGGGATCAAGCTCGGCACCGGCCGCCCGGGCGAGAAGTCCGACGCGTTCTACCAGAAGCGCGTGCCGAAGGGCGCGCCCTCGTACGTCGAGACCGCGACCGTGACATTCCCGTCCGGGCGGCCGGCCGCCGAGATCTGCCCCACCGAGCCCGCCGTGCCGGTGTGGTGCGCACAGATGGGCACGCTGACGTTCCATCCGTGGCCGGTGCGCCGTGACGACGTCGACCGGCCGGACGAGCTGCGCCTCGACCTGGATCCGCAGCCTGGTACGTCGTTCGCGGACGCGGTGCGGGTGGCGGGGGTGGCCCGCGAGCTCCTCGAGGAGCTCGGCATGCGGGGCTTCGCGAAGACCAGCGGGCATCGCGGCGTGCACGTCTTCGTGCGGATCGAGCCACGCTGGGACTTCATCGACGTACGCCACGCCGCGATCGGCTTCGGCCGGGAGCTGGAGCGTCGCGACGAGGGTGTGACCACAGCCTGGTGGAAGGAGGAGCGCGGGAGCCGCATCTTCGTGGACTTCAACCAGAACAGCCGCGACCGGACCATCGCCTCGGCGTACTCCCTGCGGCCTCTGCCCGGCGCTCCCGTCTCGACGCCGCTGTCGTGGGCGGACCTGGCCGAGTGTCGAGATCCGCGGGAGCTCAACCTGTTCACGGTTCCCGAGCGGCTCGTCGACGGCGACGCCTGGGTCGCCATCGACGACCTCCAGCACTCGATCCAGCCGTTGCTCGACCTGTACGACGCGCAGTGCGATCGAGGCCTCGGCGAGATGCCCTACCCGCCGGACTACCCGAAGATGCCGGGCGAGCCGCCACGCGTCCAGCCCAGCAAGATCAACCTTGCCAACTGGCCGAAGACCGACGCGTGAGCGGCACATCGAGCCCGGTGGACGGCGTGCGTCGCGCCGACAGCCAGGAGTTCGAGCGTGCCGTCGACGTGTGGCGTGCAGCCAACCCGGACAGCGGACTGCACGCGCATCCCGGCAACCTGATGGCGTGGGCGGCGGGGGAGGACGCCTATCTCGCCATCCATCTCACCAGTGGACGCATCGACGGCATGGGCCTCGCCGTGCCCGAGCGCGAGCACGACGGAGATGGCGACCTCGTGCCGGGCGTGGTCCACGTGACCGGCGTGGCCGTGCACCCCGAACGTCATCGATGCGGACTCGGCGGGCAACTGCTCGACCATCTTCTCGGGCGCGCGGGCGAGCGGGGCTACGACCGCGCGCGCCTGTGGACCCGGGAGGACAACGCCCCTGCGCGCAGCCTGTTCGCCTCGCGTGGGCTCGTCCCGACAGGTCGGCGCAAGATCATGAGCGACGGCCGGTCATACCTCCACCTGGAGGCCACACTCGGGTAGTCACCGGTCGGCGGGGTGGACAATCCAGGCATGACCATCGAGTTCCCCGAACCCACCGCAGAGACCTCCGACCCGGCAGTGCTGTTCGCGCGCTACCTGGACTTCTACCGCGAGACCGTGATCGCCAAGCTTTCCGCCCTGCCGACCGACGAGCAGCGCCGGACCAGGCTGCCGAGCGGCTGGACCCCGCTGGAGCTGCTCAACCACCTCGCCTACATGGAACGACGCTGGTTCGTGTGGGGGTTCCTCGGCGAGGACGTCGACGAGCCGTGGGGCGACGATCTCGACGACCGCTGGCACGTCGCCGCCGACCGGGACCTCGAGGCGGTCGCCACGACGCTTCGCCGGGTGGGGGAGCGCACGCACGACGTACTCGCCTCGGCTCCTCTGGACCGGCAGGCGCCGTCGGGTCCGCGGTTCGAGGGAGAGCCGGCGAGCCTGGCGTGGATCTGCTTCCACGTGCTCCAGGAGTACGCCCGGCATGCCGGGCATCTCGACATCGCCGTGGAGCTGGCTGGCGGCCCGACCGGGGAGTAGGTCGCGGTCAGATCAGGGTGGCGCCCTCGCCGCCGCCGGCCTGCTCGTCGAAGTTCTCGCGCTCGAGCAGGTGCAGCACGGGTACGCCGAGCTTGCGGCGTGCGCGCGACGTCCAGTCGAGGTGGAAGAACTCCGAGACTACGTGCGGGCGCGTGAGGATGATCGCCTCGGCCGCCTCGACCTGGGCCACCTTCGCGGCGAGAGCGTCGATCGGGTCCAGGTTGGTCACCTCGCCGACGACGCTCGCACCGCACGCGGTGAGCCGGTCCACGCAGTCGCCGACGTCGGAGCGGGCCTGGTCGAGCAGCTCGCGCTGCACCTCCTGGAGGTTCTCCTGGTCCATCACCAGGGCCGGCGAGGCCAGCACCTCGCTGGCAGCGATCGACCCCATCGCGGTCTCCACCCGGGCGGCGGCGTCCTCGACAGGCAGGATCACGTGGTAGCGGACCGGCTGCTCGACCTCCTGGTGCAGGCTGCGCACCTGGGAGGCGTCGCGGGCGGTCATCGGTTGCTCGACCAGCAGGACCACGTCGTAGGTGGTCGGCTCCTCGCTCATGACAGGCAAGCCTAGCCCGATCGGGCCCCGTCGCTCAGCACCTCGGCGAGGTCGTATCCCACCGGCTCGTCGAGCTGCTCGTAGCCGCACGAGCGCGGGTCGCGGTCCGGCCGCCAGCGCTTGAACTGCGCGGTGTGCCGGAACCGGCGTCCTTCCATGTGGTCGTAGCCGACCTCGAGCACCCGGTCGGGCCTCAGCGGGGTGAACGAGAGGTCCTTGCCGGCGCTCCACCGGCTCTGCGTGCCCGGAACCCGGTCAGGGTTGGCGATCGCCCAGTCCGCGCCGGCCCACTCGCCCCACGGATGCTCCTCGATCGGGCACTCCAGCGGGCGCAGCTCCTCGATCAGCTCGGCGCGGCGCCGGGCCGTGAACGAGGCCGACACCCCGACGTGCTGCAGCCGGTCTCCGTCGTACAGCCCGAGCAGCAGCGACCCGAGCAGCGGACGGTCGTGCGTCGAGGTCTTGTGCAGCCGATAGCCGGCCAGCACCACGTCCGCGGTGCGCGCGTGCTTGATCTTCAGCATCGTGCGGGCGTTCGGCTGGTACGCCGCGTCCAGCGGCTTGGCCACCACACCGTCCAGCCCGGCGCCCTCGAAGCTGCGGAACCACTCCTCGGCCTCACCGGTGTCGGTGGTCGTCCTGGTCAGGTGGATCGGGGGTACGGCCTGGGAGAGGGCGGCCTCCAGGCGGCTGCGGCGCTCGGCGAACGGGCGGCCCATCAGGTCCTCGTCGTCCACGGCCAGCAGGTCGAAGGCGACGTACGACGCGGGCGTCTGCTCCGCGAGCAGCCGCACCCGCGAGTCTGCCGGATGGATGCGCTCCTGCAGCACCTCGAACTCGAGCCGGTCCACGCCCTCGGAGCTCCGCAGCGCGACGAAGATCTCCCCGTCGACGACGCAGCGGGCCGGCAACGACTGTCGCATCGCCTCGACCACCTCGGGGAAGTACCTCGTCAGCGGCTTGGTGTTGCGTGAGGCCAGCTCGACCTCGTCGCCGTCGCGGAACACCAGGCAGCGGAAGCCGTCCCACTTGGGCTCGAACGACAAGCCGCCGTGCTTGCCGGGGTCGGGGATCGCCGGCACCGACTTGGCGAGCATCGGCTGGATCGGAGGCATCACAGGGAGGCGCATTGCCGCATCCTACGAGCGAGAGATGATGGACCGATGCAGGCCGACAAGCGCTTCGTCGTGGTGATGGTGACCCTCGGGTTCATCCGTTCGGCTGCTGTGCTCGGCACGGTGTTCGCGTTCCTCGTGATCGCCGGCGCGTTCCGCTGACAAGGATCGGAGCCGCAGCCACGATTCAGCAGTGCGCAATACTGCGGCCATGCTCGGCACCGTCACGGCCACCCGCTACGTCGCGCCGCTGCGCGAGGGCGGCTCACTGCCTGGCATCGTGGAGGCCGAGGACCTTGGCACCTACGTGTGCAAGTTTCGCGGCGCCGGCCAGGGCCTGAAGGTCCTGGTGGCGGAGGTGATCGTCGCCGAGCTGGCCCGTCGGCTCGGCATCCACACTCCCGACCTGGTCGCGGTCCGGCTCGAGCCGGAGATCGGCAAGTACGAGGCCGACGAGGAGGTGCAGGATCTGCTCAACGCGAGCATCGGGCTCAACCTCGGCGTCGACTTCCTGCCCGGGTCGTTCGGCTTCGACTCCGGCTGCCGGCCCGACCCCGAGCAGGCGGCACGGATCCTGTGGCTGGACGCCTTGTGCGCGAACGTGGACCGCAGCTGGCGCAACCCCAACCTGTTGGTCTGGCACGGCGACCTGTGGGCGATCGACCACGGCGCCTGCTTGTGGTTCCACCACGGCTGGTCCGGCGGGATCGGCTCGCCGAACCGCTTCGCCGCCCAGCCGTACGACGTGGGCGACCACGTTCTCGCGGCGTACCTTCCCCGGCTGGCCGCCGTCGACGCGGTGCTCGCGCCGATGGTGACCGAGGCGCTGCTGCACCAGGTCGTCGGCCAGGTCCCCGACGAGTGGCTCGAACCCGCGCCGGGAGTCGTCGACGCCGAGGAGATCCGGTCGGCCTACGTGGCGTTCCTCCTCGCCCGGGTCGGCGGTGCACGCGCCTGGCTGCCCGCGGCAGGTGCGGCGTGAACGGCTTCGAGTACGTCGTGCTCCGTTGTGTGCCGCGGGTCGACCGTGAGGAGTTCGTCAACGTCGGCGTCGTGCTCTACTGCCAGCAGGCGAAGTTCCTGCGAGCCGGCTGCCACGTGGACTCCGACCGGCTGCGCGCGCTGAGCGCGGACGTCGACGTCGACGCGGTCCGCTCCGCGTTGGCGGCGATCGACGCGGTCTGCCGTGCCGACGAGTCAGCCGGCGAGCCGGGACGGGCCAGCATCGGAACCCGCTTCGGCTTCGTCAAGGCGCCACGCAGCACCGTCGTCCAGCCGGGGCCGGTCCACGGCGGCCGGACCGAGGACCCGGCCCGCGAGCTGGACCACCTGATGGACCGCCTGGTCCGCTGACCCGGCGCGTCTGCAGGCCGGGGTCAGACGTACAGCTCGTCGACAGGCGCGGTCGCCACGTAGCTCGGCGCTGCCCGCTCGAGAACGGGGTCGAAGGTGACGAGGCGGTCCGCCTGCAGCTTCGCCACGGCGAGGTACTCGGCGCGCGGGGTGTCGTTCCAGCCGAGCTCCGCCGCGATCTGCCAGGCGACCGCCCGCGACACCCGGTCGCCGAGCAGACGGATCTTCATGGTCGTCACGCGGTCGAGCAGGAGACGCGCGTGCTTGTCCTCGAGCGTGCCGTCTCTGACGGCCCGATACAGCATGGAGAGGACTTCCGAGCGCAGGAGGCTCGGCGCGACGAGCTGGTGCTCGGACCCGGTGCGGACCTCGTCGCGGGCCAGCTGGACCGCCACCGCGGCGTCGATCGCGAAGCGGGTCATGGTGCTACAGGTTGATCATGTGCCCGGCGATGCCCTCGACGGTCTCCTTGACCGCCTCGGTCAGCGTCGGGTGGGCGAACACGTTGCGGGCCACCTCGTCGGCGGTCAGGTCCCAGCGCTGGGCGAGGGTGAGCACCGGCAGCAGCTCGGTGACGTCGGGCCCGATCAGGTGCGCGCCGATGATCTCGTTGTACTTCGCGTCGGCGACGACCTTGACGAAGCCCATCGCCTCGCCGAGACCCTGCGCCTTGCCGTTGGCCGAGAAGGGGAACTTGGCGACCTTCACGTCGTACCCCTTCTCCTTCGCCTGCTCCTCGGAGTAGCCGAACGAGGCGATCTGCGGCTGGCAGTACGTCGCCCGGGGGATCATGTCGAACTCGATCTCCATGGTGTCCGCGTCGGCGATCGTCTCGGCGGCCACGATGCCCATCGCCTCGGCGGTGTGGGCGAGCATCAGCTTGCCGGTGCAGTCGCCGATGGCGTAGACCCCGTCCACGTTGGTGCGGCCGCGCTCGTCGATCGCGATGGCGCCCTTGTCTGTCAGCTTGACTCCGGCGGCGTCCAGCCCGAAGCCTTCGACGCGGGGCGCGAAACCGATCGCCTGGAGGACCTTGTCGGCCTCGAGCACCTTCGACTCGCCACCACCCGCGGGGGAGACGGTGACTCTGACCTTCTCACCGGAGTCGTCGATCGACTCCACCTTCGTGGACAGCAGCACGTTCACGCCGAGCTTCTTGAAGTGCTTGAGCAGCTCCTTGGACACCTCGGCGTCCTCGGTCGGCACCATCCGGTCCAGGAACTCCACGATGGTCACGTCCACCCCGAAGTTGGCCATCACGTAGGCGAACTCGACGCCGATCGCCCCGGACCCGGCGATCACGACGGAGCCGGGCAGCTGGTCGGTGAGGATCTGCTCCTCGTAGGTGACCACGCGCTCGGACAGCTCGGTGCCCGGCACCAGCCGTGTCGTGGCCCCGGTGGCGATGATCAGGTCGTCGTAGGTCAGCTGTCGGGTGCCGCCATCCTTGGCCTTGACGTCCATCGACTTGTCGCCTGTCAGCGTGCCCCAGCCGTCCACCTCGGTGATCTTGTTCTTCTTCATCAGGTAGTGGACGCCCTTGACGATGCCCTCGGAGACCTTCCGGCTGCGGGCATGGGTCGGTTTGTAGTCCATCGACGCCTCACCGGTGATCCCGAACGTGTCCCGCTCGTGGGTGAGGATGTGCGCGATCTCGGCGTTGCGCAGCAGCGCCTTGGACGGGATGCAGCCGACGTTGAGGCACACGCCGCCCCAGTACTTGTCCTCCACGACCGCGACGCTCTTGCCGAGCTGGGCGGCGCGGATGGCGGCGACGTACCCACCGGGTCCGGCACCGAGGACGACGACGTCGAAGTGTTCGCTCATGGACCTCAGCCTATGGCCTGGGGGGTACGGCGTACCTCTGGCCTGGGTCGGCGGCGGAATCAGTCGATGCGCGGCCAGTGCACGCCCAGATACGGCTCGGGATTTGCCCTGGCCCAGGCGTCGAGGGCACTGGCGAGCGCTGAGGCTTGGGCGCCGCCGGCCGGAAGGCGGCTCTTCAACATGAACAGGAGCACAACGTCGCGCTCACGGGAGAAGTCGGCGACGTTCTCCGTCACGACGGCCCGGTCCTCCGCCCTGGCGAACGCGGCGATCTCCGCGTCCTGGCGGCCGGCGAGACCGACCTCACGGACGTGGACGGCATCTCGGCCGTGCGCATCTCGCAGGAGCGTGGCAGCTTGCGCCGGAAACATCTCGTCGAGCAGGAAGGTCGTCACGACAGCAGCGCGGCGCGCTGCTCTGCAATGGCCCTGCTGTGCTCGCTGAGCTCCCGGTTGCGGTCGATCCGCCTGCGCACGGGATCGGAGTGCTCAGCGGCATAGTCCAAGGCAAGGCGAATTTGCCGCGGATGCAGCTCCGACTCGGCCGCAAAGACCTCGATCCGCGCCTCCTCCCTCCCGTCCAGCTCCTGCAGACGGGCGACGATCTCCCAGACGTCGGGCCCGCCGGCGAGCCCGGCACGACGATCGTGGCTCGGACCCCGGAAGACGACTCCCGGGTGCTCCCGCTGATCGACGCCTTCGACGATGAGCTGTTCCAACAGTTCCGTGACGGTCAGACCGTCGCGCACGGCACGGGAGGCAAGGCAGCGCCTGGCCGCTTCGCTGAGCCGGAACGATGTGCTCGTAGCCATATGAACCTCCTGTAGCACAGTGTAGCGCGAGTGCGGTGCAGCTCAGACAGGCACCAGCTCCACGGCGCCGACGGCGTAGCGGGCCAGGATCGTGCGGGCGATCTCCGGGTGCGGGCCCAGCGGGGCGGACACCGCGACGGCGCCGGCCTCCAGAGCCAGCTCCTCCGCGCGGTCCGGCAGCAGTCCGGGGGCCAGGAACAGCGACCCGACCGCGATGTTGCGCCGCCCTTCGCGACGGAAGGCGCGGACCGCCTCGCCGGTGGCGGGCGGCGCAGCAGAGGCGTACGCCGAGACCGTCGGCAACCTGTGCCGCGTGCCCCACAGCCGGGCCAGCCGGGCCACCGCCTGGGTCGCCAGCGGGTCGCTCGACCCGGCGGCGGCGAGCACGAGCGCGTCCAGCTCACGCACCCGCGCCTGCCGCAGCGCCGACCGCATCCGCAGGTCGAGCACCTCGAGGAAGACCGGCTCGAGGCCGAGAACGCCGCTGGCGCGGATGCGCAGTCCCTCGTGCCGGGCGGTCGCCTCCGCGATCACCTCTGGCACGTCGACCTTGGCGTGGTAGGCCTCGGTGAGCAGCAGCGGGACCACCACGATCTCGTCGTACCCGGCCTTGACCAGCCGGTTCACGACGGCCGGGAACCCCGGGGCGCACAGGTCCAGGAAGGCCGGCTCGATGCGCAGGTCGGGGCGCATCGCCCTGACCTCGTCGACGAGCGCCTTGATCGTCTGGCTGGAGCGGCGGTCGCGGCTTCCATGCGCGAGCGCCACCAGGGCGGGTGCGGTCATCGGCGGGGCCTCCCTTCGAGGGGCGTGGAGTGGATTCCGCATTCGGTCTTGGCAGTGCCGGCCCAGCGCCCGCTGCGCGGGTCGTCGCCGGGCGCTACGCGCTGGGTGCACGGCCAGCACCCGATCGAGGGGTAGCCGTCGAAACGCAGCGGATTGAGCAGCACGTCGTGCTCGGCGATATAGGACTCGACCTGCTCGTCGGACCACCTGGCCAGTGGCGAGACCTTGACCTTGCCTTTGGCCTCGTCCCAGCCGATCACCGGCGCGATCACCCGGTCGTGGGTCTCCGCGCGGCGCAGTCCGGTCGCCCACGCGTCGTAGCCGGCGAGCGCGCGTTGCAGCGGCTGCACCTTGCGCAGTGCGCAGCACAGGTCCGGGTCGCGCGCGAACAGATCCTCGCCGTACGCCGCATCCTGCTCGGCGACGCTCTGCTCCGGTGCCACGTCGACCACGTTCACCGGAAGGGTTGCCGCGACCGCGTCGCGGGTGCCGAGCGTCTCGGCGAAGTGGTAGCCGGTGTCGAGGAACACCACGTCGATCCCCGGTGCCACCCGTGAGGCGAGGTGTGCCAGCACGGCGTCGGCCATCGAGGAGGTCACGCAGAACCGCTCGCCGAAGGTGGCGACGGCCCACTCGAGGATCACCTCGGCAGGAGCCAGCTCCAGCTCGGCGCCGGCGTTCCTGGCCAGCTCCTGGAGCTCTGCTTCGCTGAGTCCGGCCTGGTCCGCGCCGCGGAACGCCCACGCGGCGGTCGTGGCGGCGGTGCTCACGCGATCGCCTCCAGCTCCTGCTCGGCCCTGAGAACCTCGTCGTCGGCGCGGGCGACCCACGTGGCGAAGGGCTCGTCCTCCTGGCGCTGGGCGAGGAAGGCCTCGACGAGCGAGGAGATGTAGTCGTCGAGGCCGGCGCTGGTCACCTTGTGGGCGCGCAGCTTCCTGCCCAGGTCCTGGGTCATCCCGATCCCGCCGCCGAGGTGCACCTGGAATCCCTCGACCTGGTTCCCGTGCTCGTCGATCACCAGCTGGCCCTTGAGGCCGATGTCGACCACCTGGGTGCGGGCGCACGCGTTCGGGCAGCCGTTGAAGGTCACCGTGATCGGCACGTCCAGATCGGGGAAGCGCCGCTCGAGCTCGTCGACCAGATCGGCCGCACGCCGCTTGGTGTCCACGATCGCCAGCTTGCAGAACTCGATGCCCGTGCACGAGAGGGCCGAACGCCGCCACACCGACGGCCTCGCGTGCAGGCCGAGCCCGGCCAGGGCGCTGACCATCGGCTCCACCTGGTCGTCCTCGACCCCGATCACGACCAGCTTCTGGTACGCCGTGAGCCGGACGCCGGCGGCGCCGTACTCCTCGACCAGGTCACCCAGGCCGGTGAGCGTCCTGCCGCTGATCCGGCCCACGGTGGGGGCCACGCCGATGTAGTTGCGGCCGTCCTTCTGCCGGTGCACGCCGATGTGGTCGCCGCTGCGGGCGGCACGGTCGGGGGACGGGCAGTCCACGAGCCGCCCGCCGAGGTACTCGCTCTCCAGCACCTGCCGGAAGCGCTCCACGCCCCAGTCGGCGACCAGGAACTTCAGCCGGGCCTTGGTGCGCAGCCGCCGGTAGCCGTAGTCGCGGAAGATCGAGGTCACGCCCTCCCAGACGTCCGGCACCCGCTCCAGCGGGATCCACACGCCCATCTTCTGGGAGAACATCGGCCGCACCGACAGGCCACCACCGACCCACAGGTCGAAGCCGGGGCCGTGCTCGGGATGCACGGTGCCGACGAAGGCCACGTCGTTGATGTCCGGGCAGGCGTCCAACGACGGGTGACCGGATACCGAGGTCTTGTACTTGCGGGGCAGGTTGGAGAACTCGGGGTTGCCGAGGTAGCGGCGCTTGATCTCCTCCAGCGCCCAGGTGCCGTCGATGATCTCGTCCTCGGCGACGCCGGCGACCGGAGAGCCCAGAAAGCCCCGAGGGCAGTCCCCGCAGGCCTCCGTGGTGTGCAGTCCGACGTCGGCGAGCCGGTCCCAGATCTCTGGTACGTCGCGGATGTCCACCCAGTGCAGCTGGATGTTCTCGCGGTCGGTGATGTCCGCGGTGCCTCTGGCGAAGTCCGTCGAGATCCCGCCGAGGGTGTGCAGCGCCGCGGCGTCGAGCAGAGCGCCGTCGGTGCGGACCCGCATCATGAAGAACTCGTCCTCGAGCTCCTCGGGCTCGAGGATCGCGGTCTTCCCGCCGTCGATGCCGGGCCGTCGCTGGGTGTAGAGGCCCATCCAGCGGAACCGGCCCCGCAGGTCGGCCGGGTCGATCGAGGAGAAGCCGCGCCTGGAGTAGACGTTGAGGATCCGGTCGCGCACGTTGAGCGCGTCGTCGTCCCGCTTCTGCCGCTCGGTCGCGTTGAGCGGCTCCTGGTAGCCGAGCTTCCACTGGCCTTCGCCGCGCTGAGGGCCGGCCGTGCCGGCGCGCTGGGTGTGCGTGGAGGTGGGAGATGTCAAGGGTGGGTTCCTGGCGGTCGGGGAGCACGCGCACGTCGTACGGCGAAAGGCCGCGACGGGGGCTCCGGCTGGGGACTGGGATCAGAACAGATGCCAGGAACGACACATCATGCTGCGGACGCGTCCGTAGTCCACGTGGCGGCGGGCCACGAGGAGGACGATCGTCTCGGTGCTGACATGCATGACAGCAGTCTCAAGTGCCGGACACGATCCCACAATCTGTAATCTCATTCCCTGAGACGGCGGTCCGGATGATGAGACTGCCTGGCAGGTCCCGGGAGCGTCCGTCCCGCGACCCGGAATCGGGCATAGGCTCGCGCGTATGACGGACTCCAGCACCGCGCACACCGACGTCCCCGCCGAGACGATCGCCAAGACCGCGAGCGCCGCCTACCAGGCCGCGCTGGAGGTGATCGGCTCGGTCGAGCCGCGGATCGCCGAGGCCACCCGCGCCGAGCTCGCCGACCAGCGCTCCAGCCTGAAGCTGATCGCCAGCGAGAACTACGCCTCGCCGGCGGTGCTGCTGACGATGGGCAGCTGGCTGTCCGACAAGTACGCCGAGGGCACGATCGGGCACCGCTTCTACGCCGGGTGCCAGAACGTGGACACCGTGGAGTCGATCGCCGCCGAGCACGCGCGGGAGCTGTTCGGCGCGCCGTACGCCTATGCCCAGCCGCACTCCGGCATCGACGCCAACCTGGTCGGCTTCTGGTCGATCCTCGCCCACCGGGTCGAGTCGCCGGCGCTGGAGCGGCAGGGCGCGAAGACCGTCAACGACCTCTCCGAGGCCGACTGGGAGACGCTGCGTCACGAGCTCGGCGACCAGCGGATGCTCGGGATGTCGCTGGACGCGGGCGGACACCTCACGCACGGCTTCCGCCCGAACATCTCCGGCAAGATGTTCCACCAGAGGTCCTACGGAACCGACCCGCAGACCGGGCTTCTCGACTACGACCGGCTCCGCGAGCAGGCGCGGGAGTTCAAGCCGCTGGTGCTGATCGCCGGCTACTCCGCCTACCCCCGCCGGGTGAACTTCGCCAAGATGCGCGAGATCGCCGACGAGGTCGGCGCCACGCTGATGGTCGACATGGCGCACTTCGCCGGGCTGGTCGCCGGCAAGGTGTTCACCGGCGACGAGGACCCGGTCCCTCACGCCCACGTCACCACGACCACCACGCACAAGTCGCTGCGCGGTCCGCGCGGGGGGCTGGTGCTCGCCCAGCAGGAGTACGCCGACTCGGTCGACCACGGCTGTCCGATGGTGCTCGGCGGGCCGCTGAGCCACATCATGGCCGCCAAGGCGGTGGCGCTCGCCGAGGCGCGGCAGCCCGCCTTCCGCGACTACGCCCAGCGGATCGCCGACAACGCCAAGTCGCTGGCGGACGGGTTCCTGTCGCGGGGCGCGCGGCTGGTGACCGGCGGCACCGACAACCACATCGTGCTGCTCGACGTGTCGGGCTTCGGGATCACCGGGCGGCAGGCCGAGTCGGCGCTGCTCGACGCCGGCGTGGTCACGAACCGCAACTCCATCCCGGCCGACCCGAACGGTGCGTGGTACACCTCCGGCATCCGGCTCGGCACCCCGGCGCTGACCACTCGCGGGTTCGGCCACGACGAGTTCGACAAGGTCGCCGAGCTGATCGTCGACGTGCTGAAGAGCACCACGCCCGGCACCACCAAGTCCGGCGGACCCAGCAAGGCGTCCTACGCCCTCGCCGACGGCGTCGCCGACCGCACGCACGCCGCCGCGCGAGAGATGCTCGACAAGTACCCGCTCTACCCCGGACTCGAGCTGACCTGACCGGTCTGGCTCTCGTATTTCGACCGGAGAAGGCCACGTCTGCGGAGGAACAGCCGCCTGACTAACCGCGCCCGGGTGCCTCTTCTCCTGTTCAAATACGACGGAGGTCGCGATACTACGGTTCGTGGACCTGCTGGACCGGCTCGCGCAGCTCGGCGGAATCGCCTCTCGCGCAGCGCTCATCGAGCTGACGTCCCGGACCGAGGTGGATCGCGCGATCGCGCACGGGGGTCTGGTCCGCGACGGTCACGGGCGCTACTCCCTCCCGGCTGCGAACGCGGCGCTGCGCGCCGCGAACGCACTGACCGGCATCGTCTCCCACCGAACGGCGGCACTGCACTGGAGCTGGGAGGTGAAGTCCGCGCCCACGCTCCCCGACGTGACGGTGCGCAGCAAGCGCCACCTGTCCCCGGCTCAGCGATCCGGAGCCATCCTGCACTGGGGAGAGTGGACGGAGGACGACGTCCAGGGGCTGGTGACCTCACCGCGCCGCACGCTCGTCGACTGTGTCCGCTCGCTGCCCTTCGACGAGGCACTCTCCATCGCCGACTCCGCGTTGCGCCACGGCAGCGTCAGCTCTCGACTTCTTGTCTCGCTGGCTGATGCCTTACGCGGCCGCGGGGCGGCGCAGGCACGGCGTGTTGCGCACGAAGCCACGGGTCTGGCCGCCAACCCGTTCGAGTCGGTACTTCGGGCGATCGCACTCGGCGTGGAGGGCCTGGACTTCAAACCGCAGAGCCTGATCAAGGGACGCAACTTCTCCGTCCAACCCGACCTCGTCGACTCGCGGCGTCGGATCGTGCTGGAGGCCGACTCGTTCGCCTGGCACTCTGACCGTGCTGCGCTGCGCATGGACGCTCAGCGCTACAACAACCTGGTCGTCCGGGGTTTCTTGGTGTTGCGGTTCGCGTGGGAGGACGTCATGCACGACCAGGATTACGTGCGTCGCACGCTGACCGCGTTGGCGAAACGCGTAAACCAACAGGATGAACCCGGATGGGGTCCTATGACGATGGCGTGAGTCGTCACCCGGGCGCCGGGGTGGTGCGGTCCACGATCGCGCGAAGCGCCGCGCTGCCGCCGGGCAGAGTGCCGAGCGTTCCGGCGTACGCCGTCCCGAGCCGGGAGGCGCAGAACGCGTCCGCCACCTCGGCCGGGGCGTAGCGCACGAGCAGCGCCCCCTGCAGGCAGGCCGCCATCTGCGCGGCCAGCCGGCGCGCGCCGACCTCCAGCGTGGACGCGTCCGCGAGCATCTCCAGCGCGGCCTCGACGGCGTGGTCGAGCCGCGGGTCCGCGCCGCGGTCCAGGCCAACCTCGGTGACCCAGGCCTCCAGCGCCTCGGGGGAGCGCTGCAGAGCCCGCAGCACGTCGAGGGCGTTGACGTTGCCGGACCCCTCCCAGATCGAGTTCAGGGGCGACTCACGGAACAGCAGCGGCATCGCGGACTCCTCCACGAAGCCGTTCCCGCCCAGGCACTCCAGCGCCTCGGCGACCATCGTCGGGGTGCGCTTGCAGACCCAGTACTTCGCCAGCGGCAGGGCGATCCGCCGGAAGGCCGCCTCGTGCGGGTCGTCGGAGGCGTCCACGGCGGCGGCGAGCCGCATGGCCAGCGCCGTGGCCGCCTCGGACTCCACGGCCAGGTCCGCGACCACGTTCTGCATCAGAGGCTTGTCGGCGAGCAGCCCGCCGAACGCCGAGCGGTGGGCGACGTGCCAGGACGCCTCGGCGAGCGCACGCCGCATCAGCGACGCCGAGCCCAGCACGCAGTCCAGCCGGGTCGCGGCGACCATCTCGATGATCGTGCGTACGCCGCGTCCCTCCTCGCCCAGTCGCTGCGCCCAGGTGCCGGCGAACTCGAGCTCCGCGGACGCGTTCGAGCGGTTGCCGAGCTTGTCCTTGAGCCGCACGATGTCGAGCCGGTTGCGGGTCCCGTCCGGCAGCACACGAGGCACCAGGAAGCACGAGAGGCCGCCCGGCGCCTGCGCGAGCACCAGGAACACGTCGTTCATCGGCGCCGAGGTGAACCACTTGTGCCCCGACAGCAGGTAGCCGTCGGATGCGGTGGGCGCGGCTTCGGTCAGGTTGGCGCGCACGTCCGACCCGCCCTGCTTCTCGGTCATCCCCATGCCGGCCAGCGCGCCGGCCTTGTCCACCACCGCGCGCAGCCCGGGGTCGTAGGTCGTCGAGGCCAGCCGCGGCGTCCACTCCTCGGCGAGTGCGGCGTAGCCGGGGTCTGCGCGCAGCGCCGGGATCGACGCATAGGTCATCGAGACCGGGCAGCCGTGCCCGGGCTCGGCCTGCGACCACGCGAAGAACCCCGCCGCGCGACGCAGGTGCGGGTGCGGCGCCGCCGAGGTCCACGCCGTGGCGGCCAGGCCGTATCCGACCGCGCGCTCCATGAGCCAGTGCCAGGAGGGGTGGAAGGCCACCTCGTCGATGCGGTTCCCGTAGCGGTCGTACGGCGTGAGCACCGGCGGGTTCTGGTTGGCGAGCAGCCCGTGCTCGCGCGCCTGCGGCGTACTCGCTTCCGCGCCGAGCGGCGCCAGCTCGTCGACCAGGTCCTTCGAACCGTGCCGGGTCACCGCCTCGACCAGTGCGAGGTCGGATGTGACTGTGTTGTGGTCGACCAGCGGCGGAGCCTGGTTCGTGGATACGCGGGGATCGGTGTCCATATGGCTACGGTAGACGCATGGCAGGCCGGCCACGGTGGATGGTTGCGCGAGACGCTGGCGATGCAGTGTGGCGCCTAGTGGTCTCCACGGTCGCGTCCTGCTTCCACAACCGGGTCACCGGGCTGGCCGCCGAGGCGGCGTTCTGGGCGCTGCTGTCCCTGCCGCCGCTGCTGTTCGGGCTGGCCGGGTCGATCGGCTACGTGTTCTCCAGCTTCAGCCCGACCCAGGTGGGGAGGATCGAGAACTCGCTCCTCGACCTCGCCTCGCGGGCGCTCACCGAGCAGACCGTGAACTCGGTGATCCGGCCCACGCTCGACGACGTCTTCAAGGGCGGCCGGGTCGACGTGATCTCGGTCGGGTTCATCCTCGCGCTCTGGTCGGGCTCACGGGCGCTGAACGTGTTCGTCGACACCGTGACGATCATGTACGGCCTGGGCGGGCAGCGCGGCATCGTGCGGACCCGGGCCCTGTCGTTCGCGCTCTACGTGCTCGGACTGATCACCGGGGTGATCAGCATCCCGCTGGTGGTCGCCGGCCCGGACCTGGTGCACCGGCTGATCCCGGACCGGCTCGGTGTGCTCAACGGGCTCTACTGGCCGATCGTGATCGTGCTGTGCATCTGCTTCCTGGCCACTCTGTACCACGTGTCGGTGCCCGTGCGGACGTCGTGGCGCTACAACCTTCCCGGCGCGACGTTGACGATGGCGTTCTGGATCCTCGGCTCGTTCCTGCTCCGCTACGTGCTGACCACGACCGCGCGTGACTCGACCTCGATCTACGGCCCGCTGTCCGCGCCCATCGTCGTGATGCTCTGGCTGTACCTGCTCTCGATCGCGGTGCTGATCGGGGCCGCCGTCAACGCGGCGTTCGACCAGGTGTGGCCGGAGAAGGAGACCGCACGCGCACGCATGGAGCTCGTCCGCCGGCTGCGGCTGAAGGCGCTGCTGCCGCGGTTGCGCCGCGACCAGGACGAGACGGCAAGGTATCCGGACGAGGCCGCCGAGGTTGACGCGGCCGACGAGACCGTCATCCTCCAGCACCGCGCCGACCCGCGCGATAGTAGGCGCCGACCCACGGGGTGATAGGCGCCGACCCGCGGCAGAGTCTCAGGCCGGCGGGATGTTCTGGTTGTGGCAGAACACGTTGCCGGGGTCCCAGGTGTGCTTGAGCTTCTGGAGGCGCGCGAACTTCTCCGGGCCGTACGCCGCCCGCACCCGCCCCGGCCCCTCGTCACCGATGTAGTTCAGGTACAGCCGGCCGGTCGACCATGGCTTCATCGTCCCGGCCGCCTCGCGGGTGTGGGCGATGTTCGCCTCGTCGTCGGCCGGATCGGGCCAGATCGAGAGGTAGTGCATGTTGAACGGCGCGGTGCGCTGCCCGAACGCGGTGGCGTCCTCGGGCGTCCGAGCGATCGCGCCGCCCCCAGCCACCACCAGGATCTGCGAGAGCGGTGAGACGGGCCGGGTGGCCACCGGCACCAGTGCGTCGATCGCCTCGTCGGGCAGGCCGGTGAGGAAGTCAGCGGTCCAGTAGTTGCGCAGCCCGTGCGGGTTCGCCTCGTCGAGCAGGCGCTGCACGGCGACGTACGGCATCGGCTGGACGAGAGACACCGCAGGCGGCCCGAACTCGAGCAGCGGCGCGAGCACCTGCTGGCCCTGTTCGGGCGACCCGGCATAGCAGATCACGACCCCGACCACCGGCTTGCCACGCACCGGCTCGGGGACGAGGTCCAAGGGCGGGGCGCAGATGAACGCGCACCCGCTGCCCACCTCGTCGGGCGCCTCGAGCATGAAGTCGCGCCAGAACCGCAGCAGCTCACCGGCGCGCTCGGCCGGGTGCATCAGCATCCCGCCCAGCACCAGCGGCCCGAGTTCGTGCAGCTGCAAGGTGAACTCGGTGACGATCCCGAAGTTGCCGCCGCCGCCGCGCAGCCCCCAGAACAGGTCGGGGTTCTCGGTCTGCGAGGCGGTGACGACCCGGCCGTCCGCGGCGACGACCTCGGCGGCGATCAGGTTGTCGCACGTGAAGCCGAACGCGCGCTCCAGCCAGCCGCTGCCCGATCCGAGGGCGAGGCCGCCGACACCCGTCGTGGACACCCGCCCGCCGGTCACGGCAAGCCCATGCTCGGCGGTAGCCGCGTCGAGCCTGCCCCAGGTGCAGCCCCCGCCGACCCGGGCGATGCGGGCCTGCGGGTCGATCTCGACGCGGTCCAGGCCACGCAGGTCGATGCAGATGCCGTCGTCGATCACCGCAGAGCCGGTCACGCCGTGCCCGCCGCCATACACCGAGACCGGAAGGCCGGTCTCGCGGGCGATCTGCAGGGCCGCCACTACGTCGGCGGTCTGCTGGCAGCGCATGATCCGGCCCGGACGCCGGTCGATCATCGCGTTGAACACCCGACGTGCCTCGTCGTAGCCCGGATCGGTGGCGGTAAGGACTTCACCGTTGAACTCTGTCTCGCCGGGGCGTGCCTTCAGATCCGTCATCGTGGCCTCCTAGGTTGCCCACGAACGTGAACCGGTGTGGGGGCCTGCGGCAATAGTCACTTCGGGGGGTTACCCGTGGGTCGTCTGCGCGGTCCAAATTCGCTCGCCCGGCGAATGGTGCGCGACGTACATTCCGGGTGTGCTGGAGATGATCGGACTCGACGCGGCGACCGCCAAGGCGGCGTCCCCCTGGCTGCGCGCCGCCGATGCGATGCTCGGCCGGGTGGCCCGAGTGGACCGGGGCGTCGTCTCGGTGCTCACCGACGACGGGCCGCACCGCGTCGGCCTGGGCGGCGACGTTCTCGGCCGGATCGCAGCCGATCCGACGGCCGCCCCCTGCACGGGAGACTGGTGCGTGCTGCGCAGCTGGCCGGACCGACGCGACACCCTCGAACGGCTGCTTCCCCGGCGGACCTCGGTGATCAGGTCCACCGCGGGTGAGTCCTCGCACGGGCAGGTGCTGTGCGCCAACGTCGACGTGGCCGCGCTCGTGGTCGCGCTTCAGTCGCTGCCGACGATCTCCAAGATCGAGCGGATGCTCGCGCTGGCCTGGCAGAGCGGCGCACGGCCCCTGGTGCTGCTGACCAAGGCCGACCTCGCCGCGGACCGCGACCAGATCGCCGAGGATGTGCGCGCAGTCGCGCCCGACGTCGAGGTCCTCTGCATCAGTGCGACGACCGGACTGGGACTCGGTCGGCTCCGTGCACTGCTCGCCGAGCCGGCGACCGTGGCGCTGCTCGGCTCCTCCGGGCACGGCAAGTCGACGCTGGTCAACGCGCTGGTCGGCGCCGAGGTGCTGGCCACCAGGCAGATCCGCGCCGACGGGCGCGGCCGGCACACCTCAGTACGCCGTGAGCTCGTCGTGGTGCCTGGTGGCGGGGCGCTCATCGATACTCCCGGCCTGCGCGGGGTGGGACTCTTCGACGCCGAGGACGGACTGTCGCGTGCGTTCGCCGACGTCGATGCCCTGGCTGGGCGTTGCCGCTTCTCCGACTGCAGTCACGCCGGCGAGCCCGGATGCGCGGTCGCCGCGGCGATCGAGAGCGGGCAGCTGGCACTGCGCCGGTTCGAGAGCTGGCAGCGTCTGCGGCGCGAGCAGCTGCAGATGACCGCCCGTGCCGCCGCCCGCCTCAGGCGTCGACGCGGCTGACGCCGGTCGAGGCCCAAACGCCGGTCGAGGCCCAAACGCCGGTCGAGCCCGTCGAGACCACGGAGGACCCCATGATCATCCGCCCTGAACGCTCCGAGGATCCAGCCGAGACCGCTGCCGTCCACGCGGTGGTGGGCGCGGCGTTCGGAGGTGACCGCGTGCCTGCGCTGCTCGAGGCGATGCGGGCCGACTCATGCTGGCGCGGTCTGTCGTTCGTCGCCGAGGAGGGCGGCGCGGTGGTCGGGCACGTCGCGTTCACACGCGGGTGGGTGGACACCTCCGACTTCCGCGAGGTGCTCGTGCTCAGCCCGATGTCGGTGCATCCGGATGCGCAGCACCGTGGCGTCGGCAGCGCGCTGGTCCGGGAAGCCCTGGAGGCACTGCAGGGGCGTCCGGAGCCCGTGGTGTTCCTGGAGGGGTCGCCGCGCTACTACCTGCGGTTCGGGTTCGTTCCCGCCGAGACGCTCGGGTTCACCAGTCCCTCGCGCTTCATCCCGCAGCCCGCCTTCCAGGCGCTCCCGCTGCCGTCGTACGCCCCGGGTCTCACCGGCGCCCTGGTCTACCCCGACGTGTTCTGGAGGTACGGCGCGGTCGGCCTGCGCGACTGACCGGCGGTTGCGTGCGCAAGAGTGGGGGCAGCGGGTCGGCTGCCGCGCCGCCGCATGCAGGCCGGGCATTCGGGAACCTACCGGGGTGTATGCGTTCCAGGTCGGCTGGGCGGTCAGCCTCGTCGTGACCGTGCTGGCGCTTCCCGTCGGCCTGGTGCGGCTGATCGCGTTCGCCGCCGGAGTGGAGCAGACGCTGACCCTGCGTGTCGCGGCGATGTTCGCCGTGACGGTCGGTGCCGCGGGACTGCTCGGGCTGATCGGCTTCACCCTCGCGATCGCCCTGCAGTGACCGACGTTGTCACCACACCACGATCACTCGGGGTCTACTACCCGGCCCGGAAGGCCGCCGGTCGCGAGGATCTGCGGTGGCACGACCTTCGCCACACCGGCGCTGTGCTGGCTGCGCAAATAGGAGCGACTCACTCAAATTCTGCGACGCCGTTAGGGGCGCGGTGTAGATCGTCAGCGCGGCTGTCCGGCTAGCGGGACGTCCGCACGACCGTGAGGCTTGACCTCAAGCGGCCTTGAAGAGGCAGCATCGACTTGAGATGAGTCGAAGGAGGCAGGAAAGCATCATGACTCAACCCAGCCCACTGACGTGGCCAACGTGGATAGGTGTCGTGGTCGATGACCTTGAGCGACAGCGTCGATTCTGGGGCGACCTGCTGGGAGTGGATGAGCATCATTCCGGACCGGATTTCGTGCACTTCAACATGCGGACCGGCGAGGACTTCGAGGTTATCGAGCGCTCCGCTGAGCCCCAGTATGACCGCCGACGGTTCCAGGTGGGCTTCGAGGTCGATGACATTGCATCGGCGCGAGAAGAACTCATCCAGCGTGGGGTCGAGCCGGTCACCGACGTCATCGGTGGTGACAGCTCGTCGCCATGGGCGTACTTCCGCGACCCAGAGGGCAATGTCTTCGAGATCAGGCAGCGCGCCGATCTGGACAGCGATTCGTCATGAGGCTTCGCAAGATCGCTGGGCGGGCACCCGAACAGAGCGGGCTGTGAACGTGGCAGCTTGGCGCATCAGGCGGTATTGCGTAGACCGAGTGTGGTCGGGGTGATGTCGATGCTGAAGTCGAGGCCCAATCCGCGTGCTAGCCGCGCAAGCGTGGTCAGTGATGGTTCATGCTCACCGGCTTCCAACCGCGCAATAGCTGGCTGACGCATACCAAGCTGCTGTGCCAGTGCCGTCTGCGAAATCCCGTGCGCAGCACGGTACTCGATGACGCGGATCGCGACTGCGTTGGCGAATGCGGTGCGCTCGTGTTCGTGGCGCACGGCCGGGTCGAGCAACTCTTCGGCGGCGATGTCCTCGGCCCGGCGCAGCTCCGAAAGCTTGACCACGGCGCTCACTCCTTCCCCTCGATGTCGGCCAGTCGGCGTAATGCTGCCCGACAGGCCCGGTTGAAGCTCCGGGGGTCGGCCTGCGCTTCTGCCCCCACGGCGGCAACCACGAACCGGTCGCCGACCTGTCGGTACAGCGCGCGCCAGGGACTACGACCCCCACGTGGTCGTAGCTCCCGCAGCCCAGGCGCACCCCGAACGGCGCTGGAGTGCGGATAGCCCAACGCCGGGCCGAGCGCGCGGAGCTTGGCGTCAGCGTTGATCAAGGCTGCGATCTCCGTCTTGGGCAGCGCCGATCGTTCGCTCTCGGCCTCGGGCAGGTAGACGACGAGCCACACCCACAGTCTATATCAGGCGTGTTATACAACCCGGCGTCCGGTGGCATTGGACGGAGAGCTACGCGATGTTGGCCGCAGGCAGGTCCGCTGCTTCGCGCGGGCGTGTGGGCAGTTGTGTCTCGTGACGGATTGGTCCTATCAGCAGCACGGACCCAGCGGCGACGAGGAGCGAGGTGAAGATCCAGAACGCGATGCGGACACCCAGCACCGCCAGTGCCGCCTAGCCTTCGGGTCTGGCGGTCGGTCGGGGCGGGTGGCGACACCAAGTCCCGGCTCTCGCGCCGCACCATCGGGCTCCCGGAGCGCGCCGTGGAGGCGTTGGAGAAGCACCGGACGAAAATGCAGGAGACCGGCCGCTACGACGAGCGCCTGGTGTTCAGCACCGGCCATGGTACCCGGCTGGACTCGGCGAACGTGCGCCGCTCTTTCCGGGCGTTCTGCAAGGACGCAGGGCTCGACCCGAAGGAGTGGACGCCCCGGGAGCTGCGGCACTCGTTCGTGTCGCTGATGAGCGATGCCGGGGTACGCCGTCTGACCTGGGGTTTTGCTGGTGGGCGATGCTGGGTTTGAACCAGCGACCTCTTCCGTGTCAAGCACTTTCGGCAGTGGTGAGAGTCCGCGTTTCTGGCTCAGTTGTTGGGATGTGAGCCGTCTTTGTCCGATGTCATCCGAGGGCGTTGTCACTCAGCTAGTCACTCAGCCCGATGGATATGGTCCGGCGAGGACGGCGCGCTAGCGCCGCCCGCAGCCGGGCCTGTGCCGGCGGAGCCGGCGCCTTGACGAAGTAAGGAAAGTTCTCACCGACGAGATGGCTCACGCGCTCACAACGCGCGCCAGCGGGTCGCTGGTCAAGCTGCGCCCACCTCAGCTTGATTCAAGATTCGAACCTGAAAATCGATCTACGTGGGCGCCCAACGGTTGCTCCAGTAGCTGTGGCCGTTTACAGGATGGTAGAAGGGTGCACCGTGTATCTTTCCCGTCGAATACGATTCCGTACACCATGGGCACGCGTAACTTGTTGACCATGTTACCAATATGCCGTCGGTTGCATTGTGGTTCGCGAGAGTCACCATGCAATTCGTGACTATTTGTGGCGCGGGAATTGAATTTCCTGTCACCGCATCCCAAGTTGCTTCAGTCCAAGCACAACCATCCGGGTGGCTTCCGGCAGGAACAAAGTTTTCAGTCGCCCAGAAAGGGTATCCAGGCACTTGGCCCATCGTGTTGGAAACGTATTGGTTCAGGTCTTCGAGTTGGCTGACGCTGAAGCCAAAGGCCGGCTCTTCATCCACCATGATGCCGTCCCAGTAGGTTTCCTCGTCGCTGCTATTGGTGTTTGCTGCAACGTAGTTGACAACGTCACTAATGATGTTCTTATATCCGGACACACTGTGACAATAGTCCTGTGGCGAAATCTCAGAGAAGACAGGGAGATGATTATTGATGTAATTAACGGTCTCAGCCTCAAGGCCAGCTAAAGTCGTGCCTGGGCAATTTCCAGATCCTGGTAGGCCAAGTCCCTGCACGACGACCCCTCTGTGACTGTCGGGAGTATATTCTGAAGTCTTCACAGCATAGAAGTGGGAGTCGGGGGATGGATTCTGAGCATAAGTCGGCTGATCAAGTAATACTATGGTCGTCGCAGAAAACAGGATGGAGAGAATGATGACAAAAACGTGTCGCCGTTCGATTCGGATGGACCTTGAGGAATAATCGTGGATCGACATCAATGTTTCTCTCATCAGCGCTACTTGGAGAATGAGTTCGTCATCGGATGATAGATCAATTGATGGCCCCCGTCATCAATAATGAAAGTCCCGTCATCATTGAATTGAAGAAGTGTGATACCGCCGGGATAAGGCGGAGTTACGTGGTGCCATTTAGACGACTGAAATTCGTTGGATGATGGAGAGCATCCAGGGGTCCGACACGCGAACTTATCGATACCTCCAGATTTGCCTGCGCCTCCCAATTCTAAGACATACCAGACACCGTTCAGCTCAAAACAATTTCGAATCTGTCCATGTTTTGAAGTGAGCGCCGCGGTATTGACACCTTTGGGACTGGACCATCGACAAGCGACCGGGCCATTCTCTCCTGCTGGATCACTGGGGTCTGGATTGGACGTCGCCGTAGGAGACGCGGCCGTGGGAGACGCGGCCGTGGGAGACGCGGCCGTCGGGGAACCGTTCCGCGGTAGGGTAGTGACCGCTATTACTACCAGGATCACGACGGCTGAGCCGAAGACAAGCGGCGCAATGAGTCTCGTTCTCTTCCACACATCGCACCTCCGACTGACAGAGATGGAGACAAACTCAGGATAGCACTCATTAATTGCTGTGTCCATGCTTCGACGTGTCTCACGGAGTTAGAACGCATGGCGGGTGCGAGTGGCGGGGCTGTGGTGCCTCACCTAGAGGGCTTGAGTTTGAGGATCTGGAATCTTGAGTCAAGTTGTAAGCGATGGGACCTGTGGTGTTCGTGAGGTTTGGACGGAGGAGGCCACGGCTCGTCGGGCTGGGGCGGAGCCCCGTTAGTTTGAGGGCCTGGCCGGGAAGGCTTGCCGGATGTGGAAGGCACGATCGACACGGCCGCGAGAAGGCAGGTGACCAACAAGCTGCGAGCTCATACCGCAATGCCTCGCGGGACGAGGATGTGTCCGGTCTGATTATGGGATCCGCAGAGGGCGTGTGGGTTGATAGCCGGAATTCGGCGGGAGCCGGGATCGAGTGCGAAAAAGGGTTGAGGGGCCGTCGCCTGCAGCACGGGCAGGCTGCGGGGCTTTCAATCACGACAGGTCACACCGGTAGGAACGAGGTGTGGAAGTGGATCGGATGCTACGAACCGTCTGCGCAATCGGGCAAATGGATATCGGCAACGCTGATCCTGGCTAGGCCGCGGTGAGCGGTCGAGGACTTGGAATGCGCTGGCGCCCCCACCAAGAATGAACCGCCAGATCCTGTCACGCTCCCACCTCCATGGACGATGGTGGCCCAACTGCCCGTGGCATCGGCTACGAGGACCCCTGCGGAGTACGTACTCATCACCGTGGTGCCTCGCACGACGGTCGGCGGGTTGAATCCGCCTATCTTCAGGTGAACGATCAATTTTCCGTGCGCCGAGCCGACTGGGGCGTAGTAGAGGCTGCGCAAGTCTGAACCAACCCAGGCCAGGGCGCGGCCGTCTGTTGCGAAGAAGGTCCCCCCGCGCTGCTGACTTAGGGCATCGGGCGGGGCCACCTGCTGACCCGTCGTCAGCGACATCGCCTTCACCTTGGTCAGGGCGCCTGGGCGGGGAGACTCGGTCCATATCAAGTGATGGTGGTAGATGAGTACGGCCCCGGGGTGACCTGAGCGTGCGACCGTGGTCGTCGCCGTCTTGGTGTCGAGCACCATCAGGTCCCCCGCACCCTGGGGGTCGGTTCCCTCCACCCACGCTGCATAGCCGTCACGGAGCACTGGCTCCATCCAGGGACTGGGGTACGCCTCGCCAGACTTAGGGTTCTTGCGCGAATGACCCACCGTCTCCACCCGTCCCGTGTGCGATGACCACTCCTTGACGGTGAAGTTATCCAGGCTAGTGAGCTGATGGAATTCCTTCCATACCGCGACTGATCCGTCATAGGCACCGAGGGCCTGATCCCGCGACCTGGAGAAACGGTCCAAGGGCCTGATCTTGTTAGTTGACAAGTTCACTAGCGCCACGCCGAAGAACGAGTCCGTGCGGACCTGCGCCGCGACCCATGGCCCGGTAGCAGAACTGGTGAAGGGGGCTATCTGTGCATGCCGATCTTGTTTCCACTGTCCCTTCGTGGCGAGTGCTAAGGAATGCGGAGGCTGGACGCGGCAGCGGCGGACGTTCTCGGTTCGGGACTCGTCGGTCGGGCTGGTCGCAGATGGAGATGGTGGGCCGGAATGTGCCGCCTCCTTGTCTTGGGACGTCGGCACGCGAGCCGCTGTGCACGCGCTGAGAACGACTGTCGAGATAGCCAACGCTGCGAGAAGCCCTACGGCGGGGGGCAGGGGCTTACCAGACGTAGCCACGCCCACCGACGATCCTGGCGATCTTCGCCGATGTCAGTGTCGAATAGGCTGGCACACCATCGGCCCACGATATGCTTGATCCATGCACGGAGTCTTCATACTTGGTGTCGTCTCCGCTGCTTGTGTATCCACGGATGTCGAACCAGTGGAAAATCGTGATGTTCGGATGCCCGACGAGGTGTGGGCCGCCCGGTACCTCGTACGCGTCTCCGACGAGCGGGAAGCTGTAGTAGTAAATGTCTGCCAATAGGTTTCCCTTGTAGTTTGAGATGTCAGAGGAAGTAGCGGAATAAGCGACCGACTTGGGCACGTAGGTGAAGTTTTGCCCGTGTGAACTCAGTCTATCGTTGAGGACGTCTGGAACAGGGTGGCCAGTCGGGCTGGGTACGTCGGCGTTGACGCCCGACCAGGCAGTGCCGTCAAGCGTGGTGTTCATGGCATCCGCCAGATTTGACTGGATTCCGCCGATGCCTCGTTGTCCGAGGGCTTCTTTGACGGCTGCGGGTCCACAGTAGTAGGTAGTTGTCTGAGCCATTTGGTTCGCCGCCACGCTGTCTGACGCAAGGACCCCACCTGCATCGGGCGCCATCTCCGGATCAGCGGTCATCTCGGCGCTTGAGGTGGGGTGTGCCGCTTGGAACGCCTGGACCCCAGCCATCTTCTCCTTGACGAGCTGCTTTTGTTGAGCCGTCAATGGCGGGGTAGGGCCGATATCCCAGGCCGTCCTATCCATGCTCGCCTTAAGGGCAGCCACTTGGCCGTCAGTGAGGTGCGTATGATTTCCGTTGGTAGCCGCTGCGCTCGGTGGTGCAGTTACGGCCAGCGTTGCCATCAGGGCAATGGTGGACGCAATGGCAGCTCGCCGTAAAAGCCTCGGCTCGATATCGGCAGATTGGTCAACGTGGTTGAAGCGACTGTGCATGGGCCCCCCTTGGTGTTTGAAAGCTGGATGCCTTGCCCTCCGTAGTACGCCCACTGAGCGATACTGTCAATAGGCAAATTCTATCATTCTTCAAGTGGTCGCAGGTGTCCTGGTCCTCGTCTCCTCCCCATCACCGACTTGAAGACTCCTTGAAGCTTCCTCGACTTGAAGCTTCCTCGACACCATCTACCCTCAATCTCGTTGAGGCTCTCAAGAACCAATCTGACCTTGCGCAGCCCGAAGTCCCCGGCTGTGGGCAACCTTCGCTGGTCGGGCGTAAGCAGCGCGCGCTTCTACCTGCCAAGGTAAACGCGCAAACCGAGATCCAATTCAGGCGGCCAAGGGCGTTCCTGATCCGCGCGGCGGGTTAACTTGAAAGGACCTGACTATTTCGTCACGTCTGCGGTTCCACTTTGACTTGGCCCCTGGTTCATCAGCCACGCAAACTTTAGTATGCCTTGCACGTTCGAAGGAAGCTGAAATCGCATATCAAAAGTGGCGGAGTCGCCGGGCTTGATGGATGAAACGTGCGAGCAGTTCAGGGTGTATGTCTCTTCGCTAACTCCTCCACCGCCCACAGACCCCATTTCTGTGTATGTTGGGCACTTGTCGAATGTGAAGGTCTTAGAGCTCATATTGGTCAACGAAACCTGATAGTTCAACATATCTCCGGAGGCGACCTGCTCCGGAAGATCCAACGTGACCTGCAGAGGCGAATAGGTGCCCGTCCCTGCATCCTCCTCATTTGGTTTCGGCGGGTAGGTGAGCGCTCCTTCATCGCAGACGGCGGCCCTTCCCGGCAGGAGAGCGCCGACGACCGCGACCTCCCGGGAGTCCACAGACAACTTGGTGGGAACAGTACGGGCCGACACTCCCTTCGATGCAGAGCAGTAATTCGGGATGTCTGCGCGAAGATCGATGGTTCCGCCAGGGGAGAGAATAGGAGTAGCACCATCGCGGTCCGCGGTGGAGAGTTGGGCCAAGTGTTTCTCGGCCCCCTGCACGGTCGCCACGACGGAGACCTTTGACGGTGGAAGCGAACACGCCGTGGTCCCAGTATTCGCAACTGAAATGGGAAGGTGGAAGTCGCCCATACCGACGCCTCCCCCCGTCGAGGACACCTTGAGGTTACTGGCATCGCACACGCTCGGAAGGGAAGTAGAGTTCACGAGCAAGACATCGTGGGTGGGAGGGAGCGCCTTCCAAGCTACTGTTTTGCCCGAGGTCGCTGATTGAGCACCTGGACGCACTACGGCTGCCCATGTGCCGGCGCCTATCGCGCCTGCCGTCAGTGCCGCCGCCATGGTAACCACCGCGGTTGAACGGTGCCGCGGCGCCGAGGCTTTTCGAATTGTCGGAGACATATCGGTCCAACGGCCGGGGTCTCGGAGTTGCCGCAGCTGCTTCTGAGGATCCATGGTTTTTACCCTTCGACGTTACTGCTATTCGCACGAGTGCGTAATTTGTTGAGCCCGCGGTGCGCTTGACTTCGAACCGTTGAGGCAGAGCACCTGAGGATCTCTGCGATGGTGGCGTCATCGAGGTCGGCGTAATAGCGCAAGACGAGAACGGCGCGTTGCTTCGCCGGGAGTGCGTCTAGCATCCCGAAGAAATTCTGGTCCTCTTCGAATTTCAAGAGGGCCCTGTCGGACGACGCGCGGTCCGGCGGGCTCCCTCTCGACGCGGCATCCTCGCGACGCGCGCGATCGATTACTTTGCGGGCGATAGTTGTTCGTGCGTACGCTTTCGCCGTCTTGAGCCGCACTCGCGGCCAAGTTCCAGCGACAGAGATGAGCGCCTCCTGCACCACGTCTTCGGCATCTGCACGATTCCCTGTCAACATTGCAGCGAAGCGAAGCAGCTCCGCGCCATGTTGACGCACGAAAAACTCATATCGCTCGTCGGCCCGCCAGCGTGGCACTCGGACCTACCTCCTGCCCTTGTCCCTCTCCTCTAGTACGAGGTGGCGGGCTTCAGATGTTGCACGAGACGGGTCTGTGACATAGTCACCGGGTGAGACTCTTCGCTCGTCTCCTGTCTGCGTACGCCTTATTGGTGAGAGGGCCGACGCCTAGCCGCACGTAGCGTCGTAATAGGCTCCGTTCGCTGCGCCATTCACGCAGTCGGAATCAACGTGCACTGTTTGGCCACCGAGGGTGCGGTCGCGATCGTGGTTGTACTGGTGGATCCTGTGATTGTTTATCCAGTGGTCGGGAGAGACACACAGTAGTTGGCTGCCATACCTGTCCGCTGAGTCGACGTTATTCCAATTGGCAATCCACGCATCGTCCGGGGCGTTCGGAATGGTTGCGTACATGTCCATGTGAGACGCGCAGTCAGAGCCGTACACCCCCGCGACATGGCCGCGCGAGTGCAACTCTTGTGTCCATCCGCCCACGAAATTCTTGGCGGCTTTCATGCAAGTTGTGCCCCCAGAGAAGGCCTCGATGTCGAGGTATATTACCGAGCCGGTGCTGAAACCATCCTGATTTGCTTTGTTGGCCGCGTGGTCAGCTATCGTCTTCCCTTGCGAATGGGCGGTCGTGGGATCGCTTGAGAATTCATTTTGATATCCCCCGCATGGTGCTTGAAGACTATCGTAGATGGGTAGCGTCCACCACCCCGAAAGATTGGCCAGCCAAGTTTGTGTCCCAATGTAGCAATTGTTGGTCTGCGCGGTGCTGCCACCGAGATAAAATCCTAGCGCCCATTCGTCACTTCCCGTGAACACCTGGTTCCAAGTACTCGCGCTGTACTTTGTACACGTATCTATTCCTTCAGCATTCAATCGATGCGCAGATCCCAATTTTGCGTCTGCCGAAGTGGTCGCCGCCATGGGCATGGACGCGAAAGCAATTGACAGGATGATGCCAAGAAAGAGGTTCGAAAACGTTCGCCGAGACATGCTTCCCCCTAGTTGCGAGCAGGGAAACCATCCCTGCGGATGGGTATTGTGAACTGCAACTGAAGTTACGCGTGTCCACACTGTGTGTCAACGTCGCCTGCACACAGATGCCAATTACGGCTAGACGGTGTCGAGCGCCGCAGGGCGATTGGGTGCCGACCCGAAAAACGGCGGCGTACGTCGAGTGGGCGATCAAATGGTGGAGATGGTGGCAGGCCAACTTGTCGCTTGATCATGGTCGCTCGTGTCGGCGGCCCTGTTGAACGCGGTCTTGCTTGGGGAACGCCGACGGGCTACGTCGATGCCAACAGATAGCGTGACGGGATGAAGATGAAGGCAGAGGTCGAGCGAGCAGCTGAACTGGCTGGCGGACTGCTGCGACACACCGGCAGTCGTGTGGCGCATGTGCGCGAGGTTGCCAATAGTGCGCGAATGCTCGCCGATTCTCTGGGTCTGGATTCGGAAGTCCTGGTCTCGGCTGCGTGGTTGCATGACATCGGCTACTCGCGCGAGGTGCGAGAGACGGGATTCCATCCTCTGGATGGTGCTCGACATCTTCGTTCGCTCGGCTGGGACGAGCGGATCGTCTGCCTCGTCGCTCACCACAGTTGCGCACGCTTCGAGGCTGCGTTGCGTGGTTTGGATGCAGAGCATGCTGAGTTCGTTCGGCCATCTACCGCGTACGAGGATGCGCTCTGCTACTGCGACATGACCAACGGGCCAACAGGTGATCCGGTGATTGCGCCTGATCGGTTGGACGAGATCCAGGAGCGTTACGGCGAGGGCCATATCGTGACGCGGTTCGTGGAGGCAGCGCGACCGGAGATCTTGGCCTCGGTGGAGCGGGTGGAGCAGCGATTGCGGCTCAGCGAATCGCGGGCATCTGGCCGCTGAGGTAGTCGATGACGCGGAGCCGAATGGAGTTGACCATGGGCAGCTCTGCAACTTGCTCTGCTGTGTGAAAGGCGACCTCGAACGACTCGCTGCTGACCGCGATCGTGCCACCGGTGACGTGCGCCAGGAAGCAGATCGAGAACTCTTGGCGAACCTCGCCGTCGTCGTAGGAGAAGACATGCTTGGGGTCGGTGTACGTCCCGACGATGCCGGTGACTTCGACATCGAGCCCTGTCTCTTCCTTGACCTCTCGGATCGCGCAGCCTGCCAAAGACTCGCCGTACTCCATGACGCCGCCTGGGAGGGCCCATTTGTCGTTGTCTTGGCGGCGGTGCAGCAGGATTCGGCCGCCGTCGTCAACGACGATCGCAGAGGCTGCTGGGACGAGTGAGTTGACGGCAGGAGCATCGGGATCGTCGTAGTAGTCGCGTCGTCCCACTTGTGGCCTCCTCGTTCATTCCCCTGAGCGGACGGCTTGTTGTGGTCGATCCTGTCGCAGAGGGCGAGTATCCGCCCACAGCCCTTCGAAGTGTGCAGCGAACCGCGAGAAGAGGCCACTCGGCCCGAGTCGACGCAGGTGCAGAAGCGGTGCTGCGTTCCCGGGCGTCGCGTACAGGTGCGGGGTCACGAACATCTCATCGTCGAACCGGAAGATCGAGTTGTATAGCGGCGCGTCCTGGAAGCGCATGTCCGCGCTTTCACACGACAGCAATGGTTCGAAGGCCTTGAGACTCGTCTGAATTCGCGCAACCAGAGTGATCGGCTCACCCTCCTCCTCATCGCGCGACCGAACGCTGTCGGATTCGGGGTCGGCGATCACGATGCGCAGCTGGCAGCCGGCCTGACACTTGGAGAGCAGTACGTCGATCAGCTCTGGATGTTGCTGTGGAAGGAAGTAGAGCGTGAAGCCGAGCAGGTCGATCTGCCGCTCAGCGCCCTCGATCAGGCGCCACCACCGGCCGACATCGACGTGTGCTCGTCTCGGATAGGCGGCGACGATCTCGGCAGCTCCGCCAATGCCTGCGGCCTGTTGTATCGCGGCCTCGGGCCACAGGAATTCTTCGTCCTCGCCGAGTAGGTGGGCCACCGCGTGTCTGTGACGGGGATGGGGAAGGCGACCGCTGAGCCAGCGCTGGACGGTCTTTGGACTCACCTCGGTGTCGCGTGCTACGGCCTCGACGGTGGCACCGCACTTGGTCATTGCGGTTCGTAACCGGGAGTTGGCCACCGCGCTCCTTGGACGTTTGCGCTGAACCTCAAGACGTTCCAAACGTCCCACAGGCGTAGTTACCACGTCAACGCTACTGAGGCTGACTTGTTGCAGGGGCCGCATCGGGGCGGCACCACGCAATGAAGGAGGAAGCAGCGATGGCCAGCTATGCGGTGGACAGCAGTAGGCAGCCGATGACGGCGACGGGGATTGTGGAGCCGGTGCGGGAGTGGGAGGAGACTCCGGAGGGCAAGCGGCGTCCTTCGCAGATCCAGGCGCGTGATGAGGATACGGGGATGGCGTTGTGGGCGGTGGAGGTGCTGTACATCCAGACCTCGTTCGGCCGTAAGTCGACGGTGACGGCGAAGGTGACCATCGGATCCGAGTCGGAGCCGAAGCCGGCGCCGTTGACGCCGGTGGAGTTCGGCGGTCTGGAGGTGGAGGCTCGGGTGAACAAGGCCGGCGGGTTCGTGGAGTCTTGGCATGCCGACCATCTGGCCACCCCCGCAGCCGGCTCGGGCACGGCCGGCAAGTCGGTCGGTCGGAGTACCGGCGATGAGAAGGCGGCCTGAGGGTCATGGCGGACTCGACGGGACGGGAGTCGTCCGTCAGGCAGATCGCGGATCTGCTGCGTGAGGCACGTCGGCTGATCGAACTGGGTACGACGGCCTCTGTATCGGAGCGGGAGGCGTTCTTGCGCCGTAAGACCGCGCTGATCGCCCGGCTGGAGGCTGAAGCGAACCGGCGGCAGCACCAGGGGCGTGTGCGGACTGGGGGTGGTCGGTGATGTCGGTGACGGCAGCGGCGATCCTGCTCGGGCTGCTGGTGGTCGCGATGGTCAAGACCCGCTGGCTGCGGTTCTCCGGGGCGCTGGTGTGTGTCGCGTTCGGGATCGCATTGGCGGCCTCGCCGATCGGGCCGGCGGTCGGGACCGCGCTGGGTCAGGTCGGCACCTGGCTCTATGCCCAGTTGCAGGCGGTGTGACCGCATGTCCGGGATGCGTGGCAGCCGGTCTCCCGAGCCGAGGGAAGTCTACGAACCACCCGGGGTCACGGAGGCACTGATGCTGGCGGTCGCGACGCTGGTGGGTCGCCTGCTGATGCTGGCACTCGGGCATCCGGTGGTGACTCTCATGCTGGTGGTCCTGGGGTGGGTGAGCGTCGTGGCCGGGGTCGGCTGGGCCGTAGCCCTGCTCACCGGTCTGGTGGCCGGTCTGCTGGTCTGGCGGTGGCTGCACCGAGCTTCCTACCGGCGCCTCGTCACCTCCCGGGTCCGCGCTGCATGGGTCTATCGGCGGCGTTGGCAGCCAGCCATGGTCACCTGCGGACTCGCCACGACGGTGAACGGCCAGGAGTACCTGCCGTCCATCTGCAAGGTCGTCGCCGGTACCTACGGGGATCGGCTACTCGTCGAGCTGCTGTCCGGACAGTCCCCGGAGGACTGGGACCAGCAAACGACCCGGCTGGCGCACACCTTCGACGCGACCCGATGCCGCATCGCCACAGATCGGCCGGGACGGGTCTGGGTGGAGTTCACCCACACCGACCCTCTCGCGAACACCGTTCCGGCGCTCGAACCCGCCGACAGCCCGGATCTGACGGCGCTGCCGGTTGGGGTGCGCGAGGACGGTCAGCCGTGGCGGCTGCGGCTGGTCGGTGCGCATCTGCTGATCGCCGGCGCCACCGGCTCCGGGAAGGGGTCTGTGTTGTGGTCGCTGATCCGGGCGATGGGTCCGGCGATCCGCGACGGGGTAGTGCAGGTGTGGGCGGTCGACCCCAAGGGCGGCATGGAACTCACCCCCGGTGCCGGGCTGTTCACCCGGTTCGCCTACGCCGACGCCGCCTCGATAGTCGGCCTGCTGGAAGAGGCCGTCGAGCTGATGCGCCAGCGTGCCGAACGGCTCCGCCAGGCTGGCCAACGCACTCACGTGCCGGCGCCGGGGGATCCGCTGGTGGTGGTACTCGTCGACGAGCTGGCCGCCCTGACCGCCTATGTCGGTGACCGCGAGCTGAAGAAGCGCGCCGAGGCGGCGTTGCAGGTGTTGCTCTCCCAGGGCCGGGCGCCGGGGGTGTCGGTGGTTGCCGCGGTCCAAGATCCCGGCAAGGACGTGATCGGGTTCCGGGACCTGTTCCCGACCCGGATTGCCCTGCGGTTGCTCGAAGATGTCCAGGTCGACATGGTCCTCGGCCGCTCCGCCCGGCTGCATGGTGCGGAGTGCGACCAGATCTCTGCCGGCTTGCCCGGCGTCGGCTACATGATCCTCGACGGGGTCCGGGAACCGGTGCGGGTCCGTGCAGCCTACGTGGCCGACCACGACCTGGCCGGCATGGTCGAGCAGTTCGCGCCGCAGGCTGGGGTGGTTTCGAGACGGGGTCCGCAGGCTCCGCCCTCCTCAACCACCGTGACCAAGCTGCGGGTGGTCGACCAATGAGCACGCACGCGGTCGAGGGGCCGTCTGGGGGGATGCTGGCCGAAGCCGGCATCGAGTCCGCCTTGGCCCGCGGCCACGGCTGCGTGAACCCGGTCCGGCTGCTGGGCCGCAAGGAACTCGTTGACACCACCACTGGCGAGATCACCAAGGTCTACGACTCGGCCGACGAGCTGGACGGGACCACCTATGTCAAGTGCGGCAACCGCCGCGCCTCGGTCTGCCCGTCGTGTTCGGCGGAGTACAAGGGCGATGCGTGGCATCTGCTGATGTGCGGACTGGCCGGGGGCAAAGGCATCCCCGAGCAGGTAGCTGATCATCCGTGCACGTTCGCCACCCTCACCGCCCCGTCGTTCGGGTTTGTGCACGGCCTCCGGCAGAAGGGACCCTGCCGAGCACGGCGCGATCACCCGGTGTGTCCGCACGGTCGGCCGGCCTGGTGCCGCAAACACCACCACGAGAACGACCCGCAGGTCGGGCAGCCGCTGTGCTGGCAGTGCTACGACTACACCGCCCACGTGCTGTGGCAGTGGCACGCTCCCGAGCTGTGGCGCCGGTTCACCATCGCGCTCCAGCGTGACCTCGCACGTCGTGCCGGCCTGTCGGTCAAACGGTTCCGGACCGTGTGCAAGATCTCCTACGCCAAAGTCGTGGAGTTCCAGGCCCGCGGTGTCATCCACGTGCACGTCCCGATCCGCCTCGACGGCCCGGACGGACCAGACGGCTGCGCTCCGGACCCGGCGTTGACCACGGCTGACCTCGAGGACGCTATCCGTGGCGCCGCGGCCCACGTGCAGCTGGACACCCCGGCATTGGCCGATGGCAGCGTGTATCGGCTGGGCTGGGGGGCTCAGGTCGACACACGGTCGATCACCGACACCGCACACCGCGACTCCGACCGTGCGGCGTCGCTGGTGCATCCCGAGCAGGTCGCCGCCTATCTGGCCAAGTACCTGACCAAGTCCACCGAGGACTTCGGCCTGTCCGGTCGCGTCGGGTCAGCACCCGGTGCGCGTGCGATGGGAGCCAGCCCGCACGCCGTACGACTCATCGAGACCGCACAGACGCTCGCCGGCCAGCACGAGACGCTGGCGCGGCTGCGGGAGAACCTGGCCACGCTGGGATACCGCGGCCACCCGATCACCAAGTCCCGCGCCTACTCGGTGACCTTCGGCCAACTCCGCAAAGTCCGCCGGCTTTTTCGGACCCGGCCCGCCGGCCTCGATTCCGATGCCGATGTGCGTCAGGTCCTCGATGTCGACGACGACGTGCCTGAGGGCTTCGAAGTCGTCTCCTCCTACGTGTTCGTCGGACAGGGCTACCTCGACCTCGACCAAGCAGCAGCCGCGGTTCGATCGGCGGCCAGCGCCCGCGCCAGGTGACCCCGGCACCACTCGTTCGCGGCCTCCCGATATCGAGCCCGCATTTCGGTCACCCAGGTGCGGGTCAAGGGCGGAGCGCAGCGGAGTCACGAAGTGACACGGAGTGCCCTTGACGGGCAGCTGGGTGACCAGACCCTGAAATGTCGGGAGGCCGCGAGACTCTCGACCAGAGACCCTCAGGAGGTTGTTGTGAAGGAAAGGATTGTGAGTCTTGATCGGCCGCGGTTCCTCTACCGGGTCGGTGAGGCGGCTGAGCTCCTCAGCGTGAGCCGGAATCGCATCTATGAACTGATCCGCTCCGGCCAGCTCCGGACGGTGCAGGTCGGCAAGAGTCGCCGGGTGCCTGCCCGTTCCTTGGACGACTACGTGACCAGGCTGCTACGAGGGAGTGCGGGCAATGACAGCGCGGCGTAGCCGGGGCGACGGCGGCCTGCACTGGGACGAGTCCCGCCAGCGCTGGATCGGCACGGTGACGGTCGGCTACGACTCGCGTGGGAAGCGGCGTACTCGGCGTTTCAGCGCCGTGACCAAGAGCGAGGCCAGGGAGAAGCTGAAGGAGCTTCTGCGCGAAGTCGACATGGGACTGGACCTGACGCACGGTTCGGTCACCGTCGGTGAAGTCGTGGAGGCCTGGTTGGCGCATGGCTTGCATGGCCGCTCGCCGGGGACACTCGACCAGAACCGGCACCTGGCTGGCTCGCACATCGTGCCACTGATCGGCAAGAAGCCACTACGCGACCTGCGTGCCCACGACGTCGACCGGATGCTCAGTGCTCGCAGGACTCGGCTCAGCACCTCCACTCTGCAACGAGTGCTGTCGATTCTGCGACGAGCGATCCGATGGGCTGAGGCGCGCGACATGGTTGGCCGCAACGTCGCGCTGCTGTGCACGGCCCCGACCGGAACGGGCGGACGGCCTTCGAAGTCGCTCTCTCTCGTTCAGGCCAGAGCACTGCTCGCAGCGTGTGACGACAATTCGCTGGGCGCTTATGTCACGCTGGCGCTGCTCACCGGCGTACGCAATGAGGAGCTGCGCGCGCTTACGTGGGAGCACGTCGACCTGACAGGGGAGCCGGACGCCAAGCCGCCAGTGCCGCCCAGCCTTCGGGTCTGGCGGTCGGTCCGGGCGGGCGGTGACACCAAGACCCGGCTCTCGCGGCGCACCATCGGGCTCCCGGAGCGCGCAGTGGAGGCGTTGGAGAAGCACCGAACGAAGATGCAGGAGACCGGCCGGTACAACGAGAGTGCTTTGGTGTTCAGCGCCGCGCATGGCACCCGGCTGGACTCGGCGAATGTGCGCCGCTCGTTCCGGGCGCTCTGCAAGGACGCGGGGCTCGACCCGAAGGAGTGGACACCCCGGGAGCTGCGGCACTCGTTTGTGTCCCTGATGAGCGATGCCGGCGTGCGGGTGGAGGACATCGCTCGGCTCGTCGGCCACGGAAGCACCAAGGTCACCGAGACGGTGTACCGGAAGCAGTTGCGTCCGGTGCTGACCGGAGGAGCACAGGTGATGGACGCGTTGTTCGACCTGACGACCGAGAACGACTCCGAGCCCGCAGGAGAGCGTTAGTCACTCAGTTAGTCACTCATCGGGAAGCAGCGAGCCCCTCAGATGTCCACCTGAGGGGCTCTTTCCGTGTCTGACCTGCGGTGATGCTGGTGGGCGATACTGGGTTTGAACCAGTGACCTCTTCCGTGTCAAGGAAGCGCGCTACCACTGCGCCAATCGCCCGCGGAGGTGGAGACGGGATTTGAACCCGTGTAGACGGATTTGCAGTCCGTTGCCTCGCCTCTCGGCCACTCCACCAAGGCAGCTGTGACCCTTCGCGTCCCAACTCCAGAGCGGACGACGAGGCTCGAACTCGCGACCTCAACCTTGGCAAGGTTGCGCTCTACCAACTGAGCTACGTCCGCTTGCGCCGCGACGCTTCGGGCACGCCGGAGCGGCCGCGGTTGCGTGAGAACCTTAGCCGACATCGCTGCGATGACAAATTCGACATCCGCCTAGTCTTGACTCGTGCACGCATGGGTGAACGGCGAGCTGCTGGAGGACCCGGGGGGTCCGGTGCTGAGCGTGCGCGACCACGGGCTGGTGGTCGGCGACGGAGTCTTCGAGACCATCAAGGTGGTCGACGGGCAGCCGTTCGCACTCTTCCGGCACCTGGACCGGCTGGCCGGTTCTGCCGCCGGGCTCGGGCTGGATGCGATCGACGAGAAGCAGGTACGTCGTGGCGTCGCCGCGGTGCTGGGCGCGGAGCACCTGTCGATGGGGAAGCTGCGGATCACGTGCACAGGCGGGCCGGGCCCGTTCGGGTCCGGGCGCGGTGACGGGCCGCCGACGGTCGTGGTGGTCGCCGACACGTTGTCCGATCGCCAGGCAGCCGCGGCGGTGGCCACCGTGCCGTGGCCGCGCAACGAGCGTGGCGCCCTGGCAGGGCTGAAGACCACGTCGTACGCAGAGAACGTGGTGGCGCTCGAGTATGCGGCCCGGCGCGGGGCGGACGAGGCGGTGTTCGCCAACACCGTGGGCGTGCTGTGCGAGGGGACTGGTTCCAACGTCTTCTACGTCGTCGACGGCGAGCTGCGAACGCCGAGCCTGAAGTCCGGCTGCCTGGCCGGAGTGACCCGCGCGCTGCTGCTGGAATGGGTCGGGGCGCGCGAGGTCGACGAGCAGATCGACGTCCTCTACACGGCCGACGAGGTGTTCCTGGCCTCCACGACCCGGGACGTGCAGCCGGTGCAGCGCTGCGATGAGCGCGATCTTTCGGCCCCGGGGCCGGTCACCGCCCACTGCCTCGAGGTCTGGGCCGCCAAGGAGGCGGAGAATCCGGATCCCTGAGCACAGGCAGCTCAGGAGATCGCGCGCTGCCGCTCCCGGTAGGCGGCCACGTGCAGCCGGTTGCCGCACGTGCGCGCGTCGCAGTACCTCTTCGACCGGTTGCGAGACAGGTCGACCAGCACCTGGTCGCAGTCGGGCGCCTCGCAGCGCCGCAGTCGCTCGTGCTCGCCGGCGGCGATCACCTGAGCGAGCGCCATGCCGAGGTCTACGGCCAGATGCTCGGCCAGGGAGGCGCCGGGCGCGAAGTAGTGGATGTGGAGGTCGTAGCCGTCGTGATCGGTCAGCCTTGGGGTGACCGGAGAACGCGACACCAGCGAGTTGACGAGAGTGGCGGCCGCGGCGGCGTCGTCGGCGCCGAAGACCGGTCGCAGGTCCGCAGCCAGGCGGCGTACGGCGTCCAGGTCGGACGGGCGCAGGGTGGCGACCTCGCTCACGTCATGGCCGCGAACCAGCTCGTCGAGCGCGTCCAGGTCGGACAGGTCGGAGTTGACGAGGTCGACGAGACAGCCCAGCGAGTGCTCGGTGTCGTGGCTGAAGATCAAGATCGACTCCTGCCCGGGCGGGGGCCCTCCCATGGTTGGTCCTCCCGGCCAACCATAGCCGCCACGCCCGGGCAGGAGTCAGGCTCAGGCCGCCTCGGCGGCGAAGATCGCGGCGATCGTGGCGTCGACGTCCAGGTGCTCGGACTCGCTGCCCGGAGAGACCACGCCGCTCATCCGCTCGACGAAGTTGCTCAGGTCACCGGTGCGGGCCTGCACGAGGGCCTCGCCGTCCGGCGAGCAGAGCTCGATGATCACTACCGCGTGGCCCTGGTCGTCCAGGCACGGCCATACGTGCACGTCGCCGTCCCCGGCCGGCTCATGGATCCCCTCCCGGAGCAGATCGCGTCCGAACGTCCAGCGGACCTGACCGGCAGCAGTCAAGAACACCGTGGTGACCGCGTACGGGTCGCGCGGGTCGTAGACGAGCTCCGCGGTGATCGGCGTGGCCTCCCCGGTCGCGTCGATCAGCTCCAGGCCCACCGTCTGCACCAGCGATAGCGGCGCGGTGTTCATCGAGTAGTCCATCTCGTCCTCCCATTGGTCCCCATCGGAACTTCGTCAAGGAGACGAACCAGGTTGGGTGCCATGACGGCAAATCTGCCGTGGACGGTGACTTTTTTTCGTCGCTTGCCATAACCACTCGACGATGTGTCCGGTTTGCATGGTTCTGCGGGAGTGATTTGCCCGAACGGCTGGCTACGCTGACTCGAAATGCCCACCCCGATCACCCCGTGCAAGGCCACCGATGACAACCTCCTGGTACTCGCGCCTGGACAAGCGGCTGCACGCCCACCCGGCCCTCGCCTGGCTGACCAAGATCGTGGTGAGCCTGGTCGGGTTCGCGGTGCTGATCCTCGGGTTTATCACGATCGTCACCCCCGGGCCGGCGGTGGTGCTGATCCCGCTGGGTCTGGCGATCCTGGCGACCGAGTTCGCCTGGGCGCGGCGCGCGCTGGTCAAGGCCCGCGAGTACGCCGCCCGCGCCAAGGCCAAGGCCGAGCAGATGGACCCCCGAGTACGTCGTCGGCGGATCCTGCTCGCCGTCGTCGGCGTGCTGGCCGTAGTTGCCGCGATCGTGGCCTACGTATGGGTCTACGACTGGCCCGGCTGGGCGGTGAGCGCCTGGAACTGGGCGCAGGGCCGTGCCGGGTGGCTGCCCGACCTGCCCAAGATGTGAGCGAGCCGCGTCGTACGCTAGGGTTTCCGGCGCGACACAGGGCGATTGGCGCAGTGGTAGCGCGCTTCGTTCACACCGAAGAGGTCACTGGTTCGAACCCAGTATCGCCCACCAGCGTTTACCGAGGTCAGAGGCCCTTTCGAGGGCCTCCTTCCGTTTCCGGGAACACACGGGGAACAAGAAGCAGTCACATTTGACCTCTCCTGACCCGGCGACGCCTCATCGCCAGTTGCCGACCGGCCTGGCGTCGATGAAGCGCTCGACCGACTCGACCTTGATCCTCAACGTCTTTCGTCCGAGACGTACGGCGTCAAGCTGGCCGTCGGCGATGTAGCGGCGGACCGTTCGTGTCGAGACCGTGAGTGCATCGGCTGCGTCGTTGAGCGAGACCAGCCTTCGGGTGATGGTGGTGGCCATGGTGGGGCTCCTGGTTCGGTGGCGACACCCTGCCGGTCGCCCTCACTCCCCAAGGGCGGAACTCTGGCCGCGAGTGGCCAAGGCTGGCGCGAGATGCGATCGCGCATCGGACCGGTCAGACCCCGCCCAACGGCGGCAACGGCCTCGTCCGTCACCGATTCGCGATCCCCAACCGGGACCACCACAGGACTCTGCGGTGCCGGTGGAATCCGTCGCAGAATGCCGGGGCGGGGGCGACGACTCGTGCAGGGTAAGCGGGCCGGTCGTTGAATGCTCCGTCGACTTGCCCATACCCGCACGACGGCAGATGAGTGCGTCAGCGTCTGCCAATGCGGAAGAGGTACACGACTGCGGCGACTACTGCTGATGACACGAGCGTCTTGAACAGCACGTTCGTGACTTGGCTGCGCCAGTCGAAGAGGAGGTCGGCCGTCCAGAGCAGGGCCGACCCGACAGCCACCGTGAGCATAAAGAGACCGAGTCCAGTGGCGATTGCGACTGTCTTGTCGTCTCGCTGCCGCTGCGTCTGCACCCCTTCATTATGCTCAACACGAGATGAGTTTGGGCGAGCCGCGTCAGGCAAGACCATGCTTTCGCCGGGCAGGTAGTCGGTGTCAGCCGGGCCAGAAGAGGAACGGCCTGCGGCACCGTCACCGCAGCTTGCCGGCGCCACTCTGAGCGTTGGGAGCGGGCCCAGTACCTGCGGTCATGGCAGGACGATGTCTGACGATGAGCCCGGCAGTTGAGCCCGAGCCATGTTCAGCGCCGACTGACGGCGCCCCTCGCCACGAAACTCGCTTGGCCGGAGTCTCACACCGACCTCATCATGGACGGCATGTCCGCACAGCGCTCCGCCTTCTGGGACGACCTCGCCCGCGACTTGCACGACCGCCGTTTTCGGGCGGCCTACCAATGGGCATCTCTGCGGATCGCCGCTGTCGACTTCGCGGTCAACGCCGCATGCTGGCTCAGCCGGCGACAGGGACGCGAAGGCTGATCGACTCGGTCGGCGCGGTGCCGGGCTCTGCGAGCACGAACTGAATCTCGACTCCCAAGGCGGTCGTGAGCTTGAGGAGTGTCTGGGTGGTCGGCGCAACCTGACCGCGCTCGATCCGGCTGATGTCGGCCTGAGTCACCCCGGACAGCTCCGCTAGGTCGGACTGTCGGAGACCGCGCGCCTTGCGGGCTCCGAAGATGACCGAGCCGAAAGCCGCGGCCTGATCGAACGCACGCATCAGGTCGCGCTGAGCAGGAGTCATCGACGCCTCGCGCTCGCGCGCGTACTCGGCAAAGGTCTTTGCCATGGCCGCTCCTCTCATCGGTCGAACATCACCAGCGTATGTCGAAACCCACATACGCTCAAGGCCCTACCGCTTCTTGCGCTGCTCCTTGGAACGCTTCGTCTCGGCTGCCTTCCAGTGCACCAGTCGCTTGCGCGCTTCCTGGATCTCCTTGTTCTGCTGGCGCGGACTATCGTCGCCACCCTTGTCGTAGCCATGGAGCAGCAGCACAACCTTGTTGCCGTGGAAGTGCACGAATAACCGCAGGAGGATCCTCTTCTGCGTCGGCAGGCCCGCGCCCGGCTCGTGTCCGGCGAGTCCTTCGATGGTGGAAGCGTCATGCCGCACGCGGAACTCATGCAGGCCGTCTCCCAGCGCCTTGAGCCAGGGCGTCGACGCCAGTCCGAGGCCGTGAACTTCAAGAAACCGCACGATGCCCGCGCGGAGCGCCATGAACTCCGCATCGGTCAGCGAGGCCATCCAAGTCTCCACGGGACGACGCCCAGCGTTGTCCTCGTAGAACTCGGTGGTCCACGTTCGGTCCTCGGTCACGCATTCACGCTCCCATCCCGATCCGACACCAACGCCGACAACCGCCTCGCGATCTCGGCGTCGCGGTCGGCAGCGGCGTGCTGGTAGCGCATGGCGGCGCCAGGTGTGGAGTGGCCCAGCCAGCCTATGAGCTCGGTGAGGGTCGCGCCGGTCTGGGCGGCGAGGAGGGCGCCGGTGTGGCGAAGATCGTGCCAGCGCACATCGTCGCGGCCCGCGGCCAGGACGGCGTTGGACTTCGCCGTACAGGTCGTGCAGCTGGTCGGCGCTCATACGCCCGACACCGGGGACTTCGCGGGCGATCAGGTACTTGGGCATGGCTCCTCCTCAGGAGTTCCGGGCGGCCCGGCCGCCGACCCGGTCACCATCGTGGCCGCGGACCGTCGCTCGCGCATGGGGCGTTTACCCGACGAGCCGGTGTTCCATCGCGAACAGCACGGTGGCCGGACGGAGGGCGGGGGTGCGGATGGAACGGGTGGTGTCGGCGACGCACCTCACCGTGCGGCGGCCCTCCGGACGGCGTCCACCGCCCGCGCGACGTCGTCCTCGTCGGTGGCCCAGTTGCTGACCGAGATCCGGAGCACATCCTGTCCGCGCCAGCGCGAGCCTGACATCCAGGTCTGTCCCTCGGCTATCAGCCGGTCGATCACGGCCCGGGTGCGGTCGTCGTCATCGAACCCGACGCACACCTGTGTGTAGTCGACCTGGTTCAGGACATGGGCGCCGTCGACACCGGCGACACCCTCGGCGATCCGCCCGGCATGCCCGGCCAGGTCTGCGACGAGCTGGGCGACTCCGTCCCGCCCGAGTGAGCGAAGCGCGGCCCACACCGGCACACCGCGGGCGACGCCGGGAGAGCTCGGGCACCCGGTCGGCCGGGTTCCCTCGACCGGTGGCGTCGGCCGGGAGGTAGCTCGCGTGCAGGCCGAAGGACGTTCGCACGGCGTTGGGATCCGCGACGGCGACGATGCCGCAGTCGTAGGGCACGTTCAGGGTCTTGTGTGCGTCGCTCGCCCATGAGTCCGCGCGCTCGACACCGGCAGTGAGCCGGGCGAGCCGGGGGCAGGCAGCCGCCCACAGGCCGAACGCCCCGTCGACGTGCGTCCAGGCGCCATGCGTATGGGCAAGCGCGATCGCCCCGGCGAACGGGTCGAACGCACCGGAGTGCAGGTTGCCAGCCTGCAGGCAGAGCACGATCGGTGCGGTGGCGGGAATCCGGTCAAGGGCCACGGCCAGCGCGTCCAACCGGATGCGGCCCTGGTCGTCGGTGGCCACCACGGTCGGCGCACCCAGCCCGAGATAGCGCAACGCGAGGTCGACGCTGTCGTGTCGCTCGGCGCCGACCAGGACGTGCACTCGTGGTGCGCCACTCAGACCGTCGTCGTGCACGCTCCAGCCCGCCCGGCTCAGCACGTTGTCCCGCGCGGCGGCCAGGCCCGTGAAGTTCGCCATCGTCGCACCCGTGGTGAACCCGACGGCAGCACCGGCCGGCAACCCGAACAGCTCTATCAACCACTGGCCCGCCACCTCTTCGAGCGCGGCGACGGCGGGCGTCACGTCCCGGAGGCCGGCGTTCTGGTCCCAGGCGCTGACCAGCCAGTCTGCGGCGAGTGCGGCCGGCAGGGTGCCGCCCATGACCCAACCGAAGAAACGGCCGGACTGGATCACCATCAGGCCGGCCTCCGCGCCCGACGCGAGCTCGTCGACGACGCGTTCCGCGGGTAGACCCCGGGCCGGCAGCGGACCGCCGAACGCCGCCGCCAGCACGTCCGCGGACCTCGTCGGCGGAACCGGACGATCGGGTACCGAACCGAGCCACCTGCGCGCATGCGTCGCCGCACGGTCGAGCGGCTCGTCGTAACCGGTGTCGTCCGCACTCATCGTGACGCTCCTTCGACCTCCGGTACGTCGTGTCCGTGCCGTCTCGACGCACGTCCCGGGGCGTGTCCCTCGTCAGGGTACGGCGATAACCAGGCCGCCGTGTCGATGTGCTGGACGGGGGGACCCCGAGATGACAGGCTTTGTGCCGCTCAGCCGGCACGCAGGCACTTCCACACAAAGGGGACCCACGATGAGCAACGAGCAGCCGCCTCCATCCCACGGATACGGCGAACAGCCGGGCGAACGGCCCGGTGAGCAGCCGGGCGGCTACCCGGGACAGCAGATGCCGAGCTACCCGGCGCCCCCGCCGCCGTACGGCCAGGCCACGGCCTCTGTCGAGCAGCCTGCTTCGATCCAGACCGCGGTGCGGTTGATGTGGGTGGGCGCCGCGTTGAGCGTGATCTCGTTGATCGTCGGGCTGATCGCGATCGGCGGCATGAAGGACGAGATCCGCAACCAGCTCCAGGCCCAGGGCCAGCAGGTCACCCAGTCCGCGGTCGATGCCGCGTTCACGGTGGGCATCCTGTTCGGCGTCGTCTTCGGGATCATCGGCGTCCTGCTGTGGCTGTGGATGGCCTGGAAGAACGGCCAGGGACGCTCCTGGGCACGGATCGTGGCGACCGTGCTCGGTGTGATCTATCTGATCTCGACGATCATCAACCTGAGCTCGAGCACGTCCTCCGGGTTCTCGAAGATCCTGGGCGTGATCACGCTGATCGTCGACATCGTGATCCTGGTGTTGCTCTACCGTAAGGAGTCCAGCGACTTCTACAAGGGACGCTCGACGCGTGGTGCCTACGCCTGAGCGCGTCTGACGCCCGAAAACCCGCGGGCGGGGGAGCGCCAGCGGCCGATACGATCGACGGACCCGAGCACACCGCCCGGGTCCGTCGATTCGAGGAGCCTGTTCCGTGTCCGAGCTGACCATCACCGTCGTCGACTCCGCCGCACCAGGCGAGCGCACGGTGGCGACGGGCACCCAGGCCTGGGAGCTGTACGCCGAGCGGCCGGCGGTGATCGCCGCACGGGTCTCGACGAGCTCGACCACCGACCCGCAGCTCAAGGACCTCTCCTACGAGCTCGTCGACGGTGACCGGGTCGAGGGCGTGGCGATCGACTCGGCCGACGGTCGTGCGATCCTACGCCACTCCACCGCGCACGTGATGGCGCAGGCGGTGCAGGAGCTGTTCCCGCAGGCCCGGCTCGGCATCGGCCCGCCGATCACCGACGGGTTCTACTACGACTTCGACGTACCCGAACCCTTCGTCCCCGAGGACCTCGACACGATCGAGACCCGGATGCGCAAGATCGTCAAGGAGAACCAGAAGTTCTCCCGGCGGCCGGTCTCCGACGAGGAGGCGCGGCGGGAGCTCGCCGACGAGCCCTACAAGCTCGAGCTGATCGGGCTGAAGGGCGGCGTCGACGAGGGCGAGGCCGGCGAGGGTGCGAGCGTGGAGGTCGGCGCCGGTGGCCTGACGATCTACGACAACCTGCGGCGCGGGGGTGAGCTGGCCTGGAAGGACCTGTGCCGCGGCCCGCACCTTCCGACCACCAAGCGGATCCCCGCGTTCAAGCTGATGCGGACCGCGGCGGCGTACTGGCGCGGCGACGAGAACAACGTGCAGCTGCAGCGGATCTACGGCACCGCCTGGGAGTCCAAGGAGGCGCTCGCCGAGCACCTGCACCGGCTCGAAGAGGCCGAGAAGCGCGACCACCGCAAGCTCGGCCGCGAGCTGGACCTGTTCAGCTTCCCCGACGAGATCGGCTCCGGGCTTGCGGTCTTCCACCCCAAGGGCGGGGTGATCAAGCGGGAGATGGAGGACTACGTCCGGCAGCGGCACATCGAGGAGGGCTTCTCCTACGTCGGCACGCCGCACATCAGCAAGGAAGGGCTGTTCCACACCTCGGGACATCTGCCGTACTACGAGGACACCATGTATCCGCCGATGGAGGTGGAGAACAGCCGCTACTTCCTCAAGGCGATGAACTGCCCGATGCACAACCTGATCTACCGCTCGCGGCAGCGCTCCTACCGGGACCTGCCCCTGCGGTACTTCGAGTTCGGCGGGGTCTACCGCTACGAGAAGTCCGGCGTAGTGCACGGGCTGACCCGGGTGCGGGGGATGACCCAGGACGACTCGCACTCCTACGTGACCCCCGAGGGCGCCCCCGACGAGGTCAAGCACCTGCTCTCGTTCGTGCTGGGCCTGCTGCGGGACTTCGGGCTGGACGAGTTCTACCTCGAGCTGTCCACCCGCGACGACAAGAACAAGGACAAGTTCATCGGCAGCGACGAGCAGTGGGCGACCGCGACCCAGATGCTCGAGCAGGTGGGCGACGAGACCGGTCTCGACCTGGTAGCCGACCCCGGGGGAGCGGCGTTCTACGGCCCGAAGATCTCGGTGCAGGCCCGCGACGCGATCGGGCGGACCTGGCAGCTGTCGACCATCCAGTACGACTTCAACCAGCCGGCCGGGTTCGGCCTGGAGTACGTCGCCGCCGACGGCACGCGCCAGCAGCCGGTGATGATCCACTCGGCCAAGTTCGGGTCGATCGAACGGTTCATCGGGGTGCTGACCGAGCACTACGCCGGTGCGTTCCCCCCTTGGCTGGCGCCCGTGCAGGTCGAGGGCATCCCTGTGGCGGAGCGTCATCTCGACTACCTGGCCAAGGTGGCCGCCCGCCTGCGCGAGCGCGGCATCCGCGTCGAGGTCGACGACTCCGACGACCGGATGCAGAAGAAGATCCGCAACGCGCAGCTGCAGAAGGTGCCGTTCATGATGATCGCCGGCGACGACGACGTGGCCGCCGAGGCGGTCTCGTTCCGCTACCGGGACGGTCGCCAGGACAACGGCGTGCCCGTCGACGAGGCGATCGAGCGCGTCGCCGACGCCATCGCGCGCCGCGTCCAGGTCTGAGATGCACGAGCCCCGCGCCTACGTCACAACGGTGCAGATGAACCGTTGTGACCTCCCCTCCACCGGAAGGGATGTCACAACGGTTCACATCACCCGTTGTGGTCGGTGACCGGCGATGGACGAGGTGAGTCAGGACGGCGCCGGCATCCCCGACGGGCTGGAGCGGCTGTGGACGCCGTACCGGATGGCCTACATCCGCGGCGAGAACAAGCCCGCCGACTCCTCGGCCGGTCAGTGCCCGTTCTGCCGGGTGCCGACGCTGGAGGACGCCGACGGCCTCATGGTCAAGCGCGGGGACGCGGCGTACGTCGTGCTGAACCTGTACCCCTACTCGCCGGGGCACCTGATGGTCTGCCCCTACCGTCACGTCGCCGACTACACCGACCTGGACGGCACCGAGACGGCCGAGGTCGCCGCGCTGACCCAGGCCGCGATGCGCACGATCCGGTCGGTCAGCGGCGCGCACGGGTTCAACATCGGGATGAACCAGGGCGCGGTGGCCGGCGCCGGGATCTCCGCGCACCTGCACCAGCACGTCGTTCCGCGCTGGGCCGGCGACCAGAACTTCCTGCCGATCATCGGCCGCACCCGCGCGCTTCCCGAGCTGATGTCCGACACCCGCGCGCTGCTGGCCGCCGCCTGGGCCTGATTCTGCGACCCTCGCGGACGTTTACCAGGGCACCATGGTAGACGTCCCGTCCCCACGGTGATTTCCCCATGGGGAGGGGCAGAAAACCTGGGTGGCATGGTAAACAGCGGGACCGGATAGCCTGACGGCGCCATGTTGGAAAGATTCCGTGCGTTCTGGACCAAGCTGTTCTCCCCGGTGGCCGAGCTGTTCCTGCGACTGGGCATCAGCCCCGACGCCGTCACTCTGGTAGGCACGGTCGGTGTCTGCGCCGGCGCACTGGTGTTCTTCCCGCGCGGCCAGCTGCTGATCGGGGTGCTGGTGGTCACCGCGTTCGTGTTCTCCGACCTGGTCGACGGGCACATGGCACGGTTGTCCGGGTCGTCGTCGCCCTGGGGCGCGTTCCTGGACTCGACGCTGGACCGGTTCGGCGACGCCGCGATCTTCGGCGGGCTGGTGCTCTACTACATGGGGCCGGGCGACTCCTACGCCCTGGCGGTGCTGGCGCTGTACTGCCTGGTGATGGGATCGATCACCTCCTACGCCCGGGCGCGCGCGGAGTCGCTGGGCATGCAGGCCAAGGGCGGCATCGCCGAGCGCTCCGACCGGCTCGTCGCGATCCTGGTGATGACCGGTGTCGCCGACCTGCTGCGCATCGTGGGCGTGGACCCGCGGGTGATGTGGCTGATCCCGCTCACGCTCGCGGTGCTCGCGGTGGCCAGCAGCGTGACTGTGGTGCAACGCGTGCTGCTGGTGCGGGGCCAGGCCAAAGCCGCCGCCTGATGGCGGGGGTGGACGGGCTGGAACCGACACAGCCACGCCGGCTGCGCCACCCAGCGCGGCTGCGGCGAGCGGCACGGCGTACGGCGGGGCAGGCCAGCACCCTCGCCTACCTGGGCGGCTGGCGGCTGGTGCGCCATCTGCCCGAGCCCGCCGCGCGGCGGGCCTTCGACGTGATCGCCGACCAGATCTACCGGCGGCAGGGCCGCAGCGTGCGGCGGCTGCACGACAACCTGGCCAGGATCGCGCCCGACCATCGCGACCCGGATGCGCTGACGCACGCCGCGGTGCGCTCCTACCTGCGGTACTGGTGCGAGTCGTTCCGGCTCCCCTCGTGGCCGGTGGCCGACGTGGTCCGGCGTACCCGCGTCGTCAACGAGCACATCGTGCACGAGCTCTACGGCCAGGGCCGCGGCCTGGTCTCGCCGCTGCCGCACATGGGCAACTGGGACTGGGCGGGCGTCTGGTCGACCCAGAACGGCTTCCCGCTGATGACCGTCGCCGAGCGGCTCGAGCCGGAGCGGCTGTACGACGAGTTCGTCGCCTACCGCACCTCCCTGGGCATGCACATCCTGCCGCTGACCGGCGGCGATCCGGCGTACCCACGTCTGAGGGACTGGGTGAGCAAGGGCGGGTTCGCGTGCCTGCTCGCCGACCGCGACCTCTCGCGCACCAGCGTGGAGGTGGAGCTGTGCGGGCACCGGGCGCGGATGCCGCGCGGGCCCGCGCTGCTCGCCCAGCAGACCGGCGCACCGCTGATGCCGGTCACCTGCTCCTACGACGGCGACGTCATGGAGATGCACCTGCACGAGGCCGTGCCGCACCTGCCGGGCGAGCAGGGCGTGGTGGCGATGACCCAAGCGGTCGCGGACGTGTTCACCTCGGCGTTGCGTGCCCACCCCGAGGACTGGCACATGATGCAGAAGGTGTTCGTCGAGTGAGGGTCGGGCTGGTATGCCCCTACTCACTGGACATTCCCGGCGGAGTGCAGAACCACGTCCGCGACCTCGCCGAGGCGCTGATCGGACGTGGGCACGACGTGTCTGTCCTGGCTCCTTCGGAGAGCGCCGACCTGCCGGGGTACGTCGTGCCCGTCGGCCGAGCGGTGCCGGTGCCCTACAACGGCTCGGTGGCGAGGGTCTCGTTCGGTCCGGTCGTCGGCGCCAGGGTGCGCCGCTGGATCCGCCAGGGCCGGTTCGACGTGCTGCACCTGCACGAGCCCGTCTCGCCCAGCATCTCCCTGCAGGCGCTCTGGGCCGCCCAGTGCCCGGTCGTGGCCACGTTCCACACCGCCAACGTGCGCTCGCGGGCGATGTCGGCCTCGGCGACCATCCTGCGGCCCTCCCTGGAGAAGATCACCGCACGGATCGCCGTCTCGGAGTACGCCCGCGACACTCTGGTCAGCCACATCGGCGGTGAGCCGGTGGTGATCCCCAACGGTCTGTACGTCGAGCGGTTCCGAACCGCGCGACCCCGGCCCGAGTGGCAGGGCGCCGACGGGACGGTCGCCTTCGTCGGACGCCTCGACGAGCCCCGCAAGGGCTTCGCTCTGCTCGCGGACGCCTTCGCGCGCGTGCGCGGGGGCCGGCCGGGCGTGCGGCTGCTCGTCGTCGGCGGAGGGGACCTGGACCCGGCGCGGGAGCGCCTGCCCGAGTCCGTGCGGAGCCAGGTGCTGCTGCTCGGTGCCGTCACCGACGCCGAGAAGGCCGCGGTGCTGAGCAGCGCCGACGTCTACGTCGCACCGAACACCGGCGGGGAGAGCTTCGGGATCGTGCTCGCGGAGGCGATGGCCGCCGGTGCGACGGTGCTGGCCAGCGACATCCCCGCGTTCGCCCGGTTGCTCGGGGACGGCCGGTACGGCGTGCTGTTCCCCTCGGAGGACACGTCCGCCCTGGCCGCCGAGCTGTCGGCGCTGCTGGGCGACACCGCACGACGTACAGCCCTCCAGACGGAGGCGGCGGTGGCCGTGGCTGCCTACGACTGGTCGGACGTGGCCGCGCGGGTGGAGCAGGTCTACCAGACGGTCGTGATGCCGTCGCTCCGCGAGGGGCGGTCGTGATCTGGCTGTGGGTGCTGGTCGCCGTGCTCGTGGCCGTACTGGTCGGGGCGTGGCTGACCTGGACCGCCAGTCGGCTGGACCGGATGCACCACCGCGTCGACGTCGCCAGGGTCTCGTTGGACACTCAGCTCGTTCACCGGTCGGGCACCTCCCTCGAGCTGGCCGCTTCCGGCGTACTCGATCCGGCCAGCGCCCTGCTGGTGCACGACGCCGCCCACCAGGCCCGCGCCGTCGCGCCGGAGGAGCTGGAGTCGGCGGAGTCGGATCTGTCCCAGGTGCTGCGCGCGGTGCTCGACGAGCCCGACGAGGTCGACCGGCTGCGCCGCGATCCCGACATGGCCGCCCTGCTCGACGAGCTGGCAGGGAACTGCCGTCGCGTCGAGCTGGCCCGCCGGTTCCACAACGACATGGTGGCGACCGTTCGCGGGCTGCGCTCGCGGCGCCGGGTCCGCTGGCTCGGCCTGGCCGGACACGCCACCGAGCCGGCCACCGTCGAGTTCGACGACGCCCCGCCACCCACCCTCCTCTGATTCGGCCCGGGCGGCCGTGGCGACGTATCCTGGAGGTGTCCGACTCCCGGGCGGGCGACGCACGCCCGCCGAACCCCAGAAGGTGCCGCAGTGACCGACAGCCCAGCAGCCAGCAACCCCGGAGCGGGCACCGGCACGTCCGCCGTCAAGCGCGGCATGGCCGAGATGCTCAAGGGCGGCGTGATCATGGACGTGGTCACCCCCGAGCAGGCCAAGATCGCCGAGGACGCAGGCGCCGTCGCGGTGATGGCGCTCGAGCGGGTGCCCGCCGACATCCGTGCCCAGGGCGGCGTGTCGCGGATGAGCGACCCGGACATGATCGACGGCATCATCAGCGCGGTCTCGATCCCGGTGATGGCCAAGGCCCGGATCGGCCACTTCGCCGAGGCGCAGGTGCTGCAGAGCCTGGGCGTGGACTACATCGACGAGTCCGAGGTGCTCACCCCCGCCGACTACGCCAACCACATCGACAAGTGGGCGTTCACGGTTCCGTTCGTGTGCGGGGCCACCAACCTGGGCGAGGCGTTGCGCCGGGTCACCGAGGGGGCGGCCATGATCCGGTCCAAGGGCGAGGCCGGCACCGGCGACGTGTCCAACGCGGTCACCCACATGCGGTCGATCCGCCGCGACATCAACCGGATCCGGTCCTTGAACCCCGACGAGCTGTACGTCGCGGCCAAGGACCTGCAGGCGCCGTATCCCCTGGTCGAAGAAGTCGCCCGCGCCGGCAAGCTGCCGGTGGTGCTGTTCACCGCCGGCGGCATCGCCACTCCCGCCGACGCGGCGATGATGATGCAGCTCGGCGCGGAGGGCGTCTTCGTCGGCTCGGGGATCTTCAAGTCCGGCAACCCCGCCCAGCGGGCCGAGGCCATCGTGAAGGCGACGACGTTCTTCGACGACCCGGACGTCGTCGCGAAGGTCTCGCGCGGACTCGGTGAGGCGATGGTCGGCATCAACGTCGAGGACGTCGCCGCGCCGCACCGCCTCGCCGAGCGCGGCTGGTAGCCGGTCTTTCGCCGTATGTCTCTTGCCGAGGAGCACGTGCGCGAGTTCGTCCGCTCGCTGGTGCGTGCCGGGCTGGCCGAGGACGCCCAGGTGCGCGCGGAGGCGACCCTCGCGATCCGTGCCGAGCTGCCCGACCGGGCCGAGGACGCGGACGCCCTCGCGGACACGTGGCTGGCCGAGTTCCGCGCAGAGCTCGCCGACGAGCAACGGGGCTGGCCGCAGTCGACCGACTACGACCGGCTCCAGGACGCTTTCGCCGAGATCGCTGCCGCCGGCGTCGTGGTTCTGCAGGGATGCGAGGACCACTGGGCCGCGAAGGCCGAGCTGGGACGCCGCGACGCCGAAGACCGGCTGCCCCGAGGGATCGCCTGGTTCACCCCGCCGGACGTGTGGCACGCGATCGACGAGGGCATGCTCGAGGTCAACCTCTGGCACGGGAGTACGGCGAACGCCGCCCCCGGCGACCCGCTGCTCGACGAGGTGGTCGCCGTCTTCGAGAAGCACGGGCTGCCCGCCCACTTCGACGAGGGCCGCATCGAGGTGAGCGCGCACTGGCATCGCCGCCTGGGCTCTACGATTGAGACGTGACCTACTCACCGACCATCGGCGTGCTCGCCCTGCAAGGCGACGTACGCGAGCACCTGGCGATGCTGGAACGCTCCGGCGCCGCCGGGATCGCCGTACGCCGTCCCGCCGAGATCGACCAGGTCGACGGCGTCATCCTTCCTGGCGGGGAGTCGACCACGATGTACAAGCTCGCCCGCGCGTTCGAGCTCTTCGAGCCGCTGCGGGACCGGTTGCGCGACGGCCTGCCGGCGCTGGGCACCTGCGCGGGGATGATCATGCTCGCGGACCGGATCGAGGGTGGCACCGCGGACCAGGAGACCATCGGCGGGCTCGACGTGGTCGTGCGACGCAACGCCTTCGGGCGGCAGGTCGACTCCTTCGAGGCCGACCTGGAGGTGACCACCCAGGGGCCTCAGGGCGCGTTCGGCTTCCACGCCCTGTTCATCAGGGCGCCATGGGTGGAGAAGGTCGGCCAGCATGTCGAGGTGCTCGCCAAGATCGCCACCGGTCCGGTGGCCGGTAGGATCGTCGCGATCCGGCAGGCGAACCTGCTCGCGACCTCGTTCCACCCGGAGATCACCGGAGACCACCGGATCCATCAGCTGTTCGTGGACACAGTGCAAGGCAGCGCGGGCAACAGTCAGAGGGGAAAGTAGAGGCAGGCGATGTCAGGCCACTCCAAATGGGCGACCACGAAGCACAAGAAGGCGGTCGTCGACGCGCGCCGGGGCAAGCTGTTCGCCAAACTGATCAAGAACATCGAGGTGGCCGCGCGCAGCGGTGGCGGCGATCCGGCAGGGAATCCGACGCTGTACGACGCGATCCAGAAGGCCAAGAAGAGCTCGGTCCCGAACGACAACATCGACCGCGCGGTCAAGCGCGGCTCGGGGGCCGAGGCCGGCGGCGCGGAGTACCAGACGGTGATGTACGAGGGTTACGGGCCCCACGGTGTCGCGTTCTTGATCGAGTGCCTGACCGACAACAAGAACCGGGCCGCGATGGAGGTGCGGACCGCGATGACCCGCAACGGCGGCTCGATGGCCGACGCCGGGTCGGTGTCGTATCTGTTCAACCGCAAGGGCGTGCTGATCGTCCCGACCGACCAGGAGCCCAAGTCGGTCACCGAGGACGACGTGCTCGAGGCGACTCTCGAGGCAGGCGCCGAGGAGGTCAACGACCTCGGCGAGACCATCGAGGTGATCAGCGAGGCCACCGACCTGGTCGCGGTCCGCACGGCCCTGCAGGCGGCCGGACTGGACTACGACTCCGCCGAGGCGTCGTTCATGCCCTCGATGAACGTGGAGCTCGACGAGTCCAGCGCTGGGCAGGTTTTCCGGCTGGTGGACGCCCTGGAGGATCTCGACGACGTGCAGAACGTCTTCGGCAACTTCGACGTGTCCGACGACGTGATGGCGGCCATCGACGCCTGAACCGGCGCGTCGCGGCGCGAGAGCGGGGGTGCGGGCCGTTAACGTGGAGCGAACACAGTTTCGACCACGGTTTCGGACAACACGGCCAGGAGTGTGCGGATGCGTGTGCTGGGCATCGACCCCGGCTTGACCCGGTGCGGCCTCGGCGTCGTCGACGGAGCGGTCGGCCGGCCGATGCGCCTGGTCGAGGTGGGAGTGGTGCGCACCGGCGCCGACGTCGACGTCGCGCAGCGGCTCACCCACATCGAGACGGAGATCGAGCGGTGGCTGGACCGGCACCGGCCGGACGCGGTGGCCGTGGAGCGCGTCTTCAGCCAGCACAACGTGCGCACGGTGATGGGCACGGCCCAGGCGAGCGGCATCGCGCTGGTGGCTGCCGCCCGGCGGGGGCTCCCGGTCGCCACGCACACGCCGAGCGAGGTCAAGGCCGCGGTGACCGGCAGCGGGCGCGCGGACAAGAAGCAGGTCGGTCTGATGGTGGCCCGGCTGCTCAGGTTGGAGTCGGCGCCGAGTCCGGCCGACGCCGCGGACTCGCTCGCGCTGGCGATCTGCCACATCTGGCGAGGCTCCGCGGCCGCGCGGCTCGAGTCGGCGCTCGCCGCACAGGCCCGGGCGGTGGCACCGTGATCGCGTTCGTGTCCGGCCGGGTCGCGGCCGTCACGCTGAGCTCTGTCGTCCTCGAGGTCGGCGGCGGCATCGGGCTCGAGCTGCACTGCACCCCGGCCACGCTCGCAGGGCTCCACGTCGGGCAGACCGCGACCCTGCCGACCTCGATGGTGGTCCGAGAGGAGTCTCTGACGCTGTTCGGGTTCCTCGACGACGACGAGAAGGCCACCTTCGAGCTGCTGCAGACCGCCAGCGGCGTGGGTCCCAAGCTGGCCCAGGCGATGCTCGCCGTGCACAACCCTGACGAGCTGCGGCGCGCGGTCGGTGGCGACGACGTGAAGGCGCTGACCGCCGTGCCCGGGATCGGCCAGAAGGGCGCCCAGCGGATCATCCTCGAGCTCAAGGACCGGATCGGCGCGCCGGCCGCCGGGCCGTCTCGGCATGGCAACGCAGCGGCCGCGGCATCGGCGCCATGGCGCAGCCAGGTGCACGCCGGCCTGGTCGGCCTGGGCTGGTCGGCCAAGGAGGCCGACCGGGCCGTCGACGCGGTCGCCGATCAGGCCGAGCCTGCTGGCGGCACCGGCGACGGCGGCCCGGACTCGCCCGATGTCGCGGCGTTGCTGCGGGCCGCACTGCAGACACTCAGAAGGGCGTGAACCGGTGAGCGAGGAGCCGGGACGCGCCCTGGTCGCCGCGGAGGCCGAGGGCGACGAGCGTGCCGTCGAGCAGGCGCTGAGGCCCCGCCGGCTGAGCGAGGTGATCGGCCAACAGCGGGTCCGCGAACAGCTGTCCCTGTTGCTGCAAGCCGCACTCGGGCGCGAGCGGGCCCCCGACCACGTGCTGCTGTCGGGCCCGCCCGGTCTGGGCAAGACCACCCTGGCGATGATCATCGCCGCGGAGATGTCGGCGCCGCTGCGGCTCACGTCGGGCCCGGCGATCACCCACGCCGGCGACCTGGCCGCGATCCTGTCCGGGATGAACGACGGCGACGTGCTGTTCGTCGACGAGATCCACCGGATGTCCCGTCCGGCCGAGGAGATGCTCTACCTGGCGATGGAGGACTTCCGGGTCGACGTCGTGATCGGCAAGGGCCCTGGTGCCACCGCAATACCGCTGGAGATCCCACCGTTCACGCTGGTGGGCGCCACCACCCGGGCTGGGCTGCTGCCCGGGCCCTTGCGGGATCGGTTCGGGTTCACCGCCCATCTGGAGTTCTACGAGCCGGCGGAGCTGGAGCAGATCGTGCGCCGCTCCGCCGGGCTGCTCGACGTGCCGCTCACGGACGAGGGCGCCGCCGAGATCGCCTCCCGGTCGCGGGGGACTCCGCGGATCGCGAACCGGCTGCTGCGCCGGGTCCGCGACTACGCCCAGGTGCGCTCCGACGGCGTGGTCACTCTGGAGGTGGCCCGCCGCACCCTGGACCTCTACGAGGTCGATGCCTCCGGGCTGGACCGGTTGGACCGTGCCGTGCTCGACGTGCTGTGCCGCCGGTTCGGCGGCGGGCCGGTCGGGGTCGGCACGCTCGCGGTCGCGGTCGGCGAGGAGCGGGAGACCGTCGAGGAGGTCGCCGAGCCCTTCCTGGTCCGCTCGGGACTGCTGGCGCGAACCCCGCGGGGCCGCGTCGCCACTCCGGCCGCCTGGTCGCATCTGGGCATGGGAGTTCCCGAGAACCGGTCGGTGACCGGCGGGGACGCGACGCTGTTCGAGGACGCAGGGGACCCCGAGACCCGATCGTGACCGTGCGCAGGGCGGGCGGCAGGGGCTATTTCGCGGGCGAGTTCGGTCCCGGCGGGGGTCGGCCGTTACACTCGACCGTCGGCCGGGCCGCCTCGGCTGTGTGCCGTGCCCACGTACTCCGAGGAGCTTGTTTTTCGTGGATAATCTGGGAGCAATTCTCCCGTTCGTCCTGATCGCGCTCGTGTTCTGGTTCCTGATCGTGCGCCCTCAGCGCAAGCGTCAGCAGGACATGGCCTCGACGCAGGCGAGCATGACCCCGGGTGCGGAGGTGATGCTCGGATCGGGGATCTATGGGCGGGTTACGTCGTTGGACGAGGAGACCCTTCAGCTGGAGGTGTCGCCAGGGACCACCGTGAAGGTGGCCCGTCGGGCCGTCGTACGCGTGCTCGACGAGAGCAGCGCGAACGACCCCGGCAGCACCGACGGCGACAGCACGACCACCTCCGACGAGCAGGACTGAGGAGCAGCAGCAGTGGCGAGTAAGACGTCCCGCCCCGTACGCCGGCTGATCGTGTTCGCGATCGTCGTGGCCGCGTTGTACGGCGGGGTGGCGCTCGGCGGCAGGTGGCAGCCGAAGCTGGGCCTGGACCTGCAGGGCGGCACGAGCATCACGCTGACCGCGGTCACCAAGAACGGTGCCGCCCCGTCCCAGGAGAACCTGCAGAAGGCGCGCGGCATCATCGACCAGCGCGTCAACGGCAGCGGCGTCGCCGAGGCCGAGGTGAGCACGCAGGGCAACAGCAACATCGTCGTGCAGATCCCCGGCAAGAACGCCAAGAAGCTGGTCGACACGGTCAAGCGCACCGCCCAGCTCCGGTTCCGGCTCGTCGCGGTCGAAGCGCCCGGCCGGCCGCAGCCCAAGGCCAAGACGCCGAGCCCGTCGGCGGCCCCGAGCTCCTCGAGCAGCCCGAAGGCCAAGAGCCCTTCGGCCGGCACCAGCCCCTCGGCGAGTGCCAGTGGCTCACCGCGGGGACGCGCACTGTCCGACGGCCTGGTCGCCGCGGACGGCGGGAGCCCGACCCCCAAGCCCTCCTCCAGCGCGAGCAGCGATGCCTCGACCGCCCCCTCGACCACGCCGTCGGTGGCTCCCAGCACGCCCGCAGCGCCGCCGGTGACGAAGAAGGGCGCACCGGTCGACCAGCCACTGCAGTGGATCGAGAACCCCGGCTCGAAGTGGCTGAAGAAGTTCGCCACCTACCAGTGCCCCAAGAAGACCGGGTCGGTGCCGCCCGCGGCCGACGACCCCGACAAGCCGCTGATCACCTGCAACGACACCGGACAGAAGTTCCTGCTGTCGCCGGCGATGATCGAGGGCACCCAGCTGACCAAGGCCGCCGCCGGGATTCCGCAGCAGCAGGTGCAGTGGGTGGTCACCCTCACCTTCGACGGCTCCGGGCGCAAGACGTTCGCGAAGGTCAGCAAGGCGATCGCGAACAAGACCAGCCCGCTGACCAACCAGCAGGAGCAGTTCGCGATCGTGCTGGACGGCAAGGTGATCTCCGCGCCGGTCGTCAACGAGCCGATCCTGAACGGCTCGGCGGAGATCTCCGGCAACTTCACCCAGTCCAGCGCCCAGTCGCTGGCGACCAGCCTCAAGTACGGCGCGCTGCCGCTCCGGTTCAAGGTTCAGCAGGTCGTCCAGCAGGGTCCGACGCTGGCGGGGGACCAGCTCAACGCGGGCCTGCTCGCGGGCGCGGTCGGCCTGGCGCTGGTGATGCTCTACTGCATGTTCTACTACCGCGGTCTGGGTGTGGTCGTGCTCGCGTCGCTGGTGATCGCCGGCCTCGTCACCTACGCGGTGGTGCTCGCGATGAGCGCCGCGGTCGGGTTCACGCTGACGCTGCCGGGCATCGCGGGCTTCATCGTCGCGGTCGGCATCACTGCCGACTCGTTCATCGTCTACTTCGAGCGATTGCGCGACGAGATGCGCGAGGGCAAGTCGATGCGGGTCGCGGTCGAGGCGGGCTGGATCCGGGCCCGGGCCACCTGTCTGGCAGCCGACGGTGTCTCACTGCTGGCCGCGGTCGTGCTCTACATCTTCGCGATCGGCGTGGTGAAGGGGTTCGCGTTCGCGCTGGGCATCAGCACGGTGATCGACCTGGTGGTGTTCTTCTTGTTCACCAAGCCGATGGTCACCTGGCTGGCGACGTTCCGGTTCTACTCGGCCGGCCACAAGCTGTCGGGGCTGTCCCCGGACCACATCGGCATCGACCGGATCGGCGGGCGCCCGTCGACCGCCGGAGGTAGCGCCTGATGAGCAGACTCAGCGAGCTCGGTCACGGGCTGTACCAGGGCAAGATCTCGATCGACTTCGTCGGCCGCAAGTGGCTGTGGTACGCCATCTCGGGCCTGATCGTCCTGGTCGCGGTGCTCGGGCTCACCACCCGTGGGCTCAACCCGGGCATCGAGTTCGTCGGCGGTGTGCAGTACAAGGTCTCGATGCCCGCCAATGAGGCCGACAACGCCCACGTCGTACAGATCCGGGACGCGGTGGCCAGCTCGGGGATCCCCGGCACGCAGTCGCCGGTGGTCAACACCTCCGGCGCCCACAACATCCTGGTGCAGACCAAGCCGCTCAAGAACGACCCCGCCGACAAGCTGGCCACGATCATCCGCAAGGCCGCCGGGGTCAGCCCGAAGGACATCAGCCAGGACTCGATCGGCGCCACCTGGGGCTCGCAGGTGCTGAACCGGGCCATTACCGGCCTGATCGTCTTCCTGGTCCTGGTGATGATCTTCATCTGGGCCTACTTCCGGGAATGGAAGATGTCGGTCGGTGCGATCGTCGCGCTCGCCCACGACCTGGTGATCACCGTCGGCGTCTATGCACTCTCGGGCTTCGAGGTGACCCCGGCCACCGTGACCGGTGTGCTGACCATCCTCGGCTTCTCGCTCTACGACACCGTGGTCGTCTTCGACAAGGTCCGCGAGAACACCAAGAACCTCGCCCGAACGCGGCAGACCTACGGCGAGGCGGCCAACCTCGCGGTCAACCAGACCCTGGTCCGGTCGATCAACACCTCGGTCGTCGCGCTGCTCCCCGTCGGCGCGCTGCTGTACGTCGGCGCCGTATCACTGGGCTCGGGCGACCTGAAGGACCTGGCGCTCGCGCTGTTCGTCGGGATGGCCGCAGGCGCCTACTCGTCGATCTTCATCGCCACGCCGCTGGTGGTGCAGCTCAAGGAGCGTGAGTCCGGGGTCAAGGCCGGCGACGCGCGCGCGCGCAGGCACCGCAGCCGCAAGAGCGCCGACCCGTACGCGACGGTGCCGGCCTATACCGACGACATGCCGATGTACGACGAGCCGGGTGCTCGCGCCGTTCGTCGAAACGAGCGTGGGGCCGAGACACAACCTGAGCCGGAGGAGGAGGCGGAGCGGGCCGTGGCGGCACGTGGGGCGGGCCGGCCCGGCCGCTACACCGCCGGAGAGCGGCCGGCCTCCAAGCCGGTGAGCCGTTCGGCGTCGTCGAAGCGAGCCCAGCCGAGCCGCAAGCCCCGCTCGCAGCGCGGCAAGAAGTGACCGACCCGGCGGGTCCGGACGACGCACTGGGCGCGTTCGACCGTCTCGTCCGCGACGTCCCGGACTTCCCCGAGACCGGGATCGTCTTCAAGGACATCACCCCGCTGCTGGCGGACGCCGACGGGTTCGCCGCCGTCGTCGAGGCTCTTGCCGCGTTCGGGCGTGACGATGCCGGACAGGCAGCAGTGGATGTGGTCGTGGGCATCGAGGCACGAGGGTTCATCCTCGCCGCACCCGTCGCCCTGGCCCTGGGCGCGGGGTTCGTCCCCGTGCGGAAGGCGGGCAAGCTGCCGGGGCCGCTCCATGAGGTCTCCTACCAGATGGAGTACGGCGAGGCGACACTGCAGATCCACCGCGACGCCATCGCCGGGGGCCAGCGGGTGCTGGTCGTCGACGACGTTCTCGCCACTGGTGGCACGGTCGAGGCGACTGCCCGGCTGGTGGCTGCGTGCGGCGGCACGGTGACGGCTGTCGCCGTACTGCTCGAGCTGTCGTTCCTGCACGGGCGGCAGCGCGTCGACTCGCTCCCGCTGCACGCGCTACGGGTGGTCTGAGCTGGGAAGTGGCTCCGGTCATGCGAGTCGTCGTCGCTGCCCGCCGGTTGTCCTGGCCGGACCTTACCGGCGCGTAGACTTGAGACGACGCCGAGCCGAAGGGACCGAGTGTGGCTGATGAGCGTGTCGCGACTCCGCCCGCGGACGCCCCTGCCCCGCCGTCCCCGCCCAGTGCCCCGGCAGGCCCCGCCGGCCGCAGGATGCGCGCCCGGCTGGCGCGGATGGCCACCCGGAGCCAGTCCGGGGAGAACCCGGTGCTCGAGCCGCTGTTCCGGGCGGTGCGCGCCAACCACCCGAAGGCCGACCTCGCGCTGCTGCAGCGGGCCTACCTGACCGCGGAACGGCTGCACGCCGCCCAGTCCCGCAAGAGCGGCGACCCGTACATCACCCATCCGCTCGCGGTGACCACGATCCTGGCCGACATCGGGATGACCGAGCCGACCCTGGTGGCGGCGCTGCTGCACGACACGGTGGAGGACACGCCGTACACCCTCGACGAGCTGCGCAAGGACTTCGGGGACGAGGTGGCGGTGCTGGTCGACGGGGTCACCAAGCTCGACCGCGTCAGGCACGGCGACACTGCGCAGGCCGGCACGATCCGCAAGATGATCGTGGCGATGAGCCGCGACATCCGGGTGCTGGTGATCAAGCTCGCCGACCGGCTCCACAACATGCGCACGCTGCGCTACCTCAAGCAGGACAAGCAGGAGCGGATCGCTCGCGAGACCCTGGAGATCTATGCCCCGCTCGCGCACCGGCTCGGCATGAACACCTTGAAGTGGGAGCTGGAGGACCTCGCGTTCGCGACGCTGCACCCCAAGATGTACGACGAGATCGTCCGGCTGGTCGCCGAGCGGGCACCGTCGCGGGACCAGTTCCTCGCCGAGGTGATCGCCCAGGTGGAGAACGACCTGCGCGGAGCGAAGATCAAGGCGCTGGTCACCGGCCGCCCCAAGCACTACTACTCGATCTACCAGAAGATGATCGTGCGGGGCCGGGAGTTCTCCGACATCTACGACCTGGTCGGCATCCGGATCCTCGTCGACACCGACCGCGACGTCTACGCCGCGCTGGGGGTGCTGCACTCGCGGTGGAACCCGGTGCCGGGCCGGTTCAAGGACTTCGTGGCGATGCCGAAGTTCAACATGTACCAGTCGCTGCACACCACGGTGATCGGCCACCAGGGCAAGCCGGTGGAGCTGCAGATCCGAACCTTCGCGCAGCACCGGCGCGCGGAGTACGGCGTGGCCGCCCACTGGAAGTACAAGGAGGACGTGCGCGCGGGCACCGAAGGACGCACGCCCCGGTCGAGCGGCTCTCCTGACGACACCGTGGACATGTCCTGGGTCCGACAGCTGCTGGACTGGCAGCAGGAGACATCCGACCCGGGCGAGTTCTTGGAGTCTTTGCGCTTCGAGATCAACTCCGGCGAGGTCTACGTGTTCACCCCGGCCGGGGACGTGGTCGCCCTGCCCACCGGGTCGACCCCGGTCGACTTCGCCTACGCGATCCACACCGAGGTCGGCCACCGGACCATCGGGGCCCGTGTGAACGGGCGGCTGGTCCCGCTGGAGTCCGTGCTCGACAACGGCGACGTCGTCGAGGTGTTCACCTCCAAGGCTCCCAACGCGGGGCCCAGCCGGGACTGGCTCGGCTTCGTGAAGTCACCGCGTGCCCGCAACAAGATCCGGCACTGGTTCACCAAGGAGCGGCGCGAGGAGGCCATCGACCAGGGCAAGGACCAGATCGCCCGGCTGCTGCGCAAGGAGGGCATGCCGCTCAAGCGGGTGCTCACCCACGAGTCGCTCTCCACCGTCGCGGCCGAGATGCGGCTGGCCGACGTGTCCGCGCTCTACGCCGCGGTCGGTGAGGGCAATCTCGGCGCGCAGGCCGTGGTGCGCCGGGTGATCGCGTTGTACGGCGGCGAGGAGGGGGCCGCCGAGCACCTCGCCGAAGGCGTCACGATCACCAGCGACCGGGCTCGCGCCAAGCAGCCGTCCGGCGGCGACGCCGGCGTGATCGTCAAGGGCATCACCGACGTCTGGGTCAAGCTCGCCAAGTGCTGCACCCCGGTGCCCGGCGACACGATCCTCGGCTTCGTGACCCGGGGCTCGGGAGTCTCGATCCACCGCGCCGACTGCACCAACGCGGTCAGCCTCACCGCACAGCCCGAGCGGCTCGTCGAGGTGGAGTGGGCGCCGACGGCACAGTCGATGTTCCTGGTGAACATCCAGGTCGAGGCGCTGGACCGGGCCAGGCTGCTCTCGGACATCACCAAGGTGCTCTCCGACGTGCACGTGAACATCCTGTCCGCGACGTTGCAGACCAGCCGGGACCGGGTGGCCAAGAGCCGGTTCACGTTCGAGATGGCCGATCCCAAGCACCTGGGTCACGTGCTGAAGGCGGTCCGGTCCGTCGACGGGGTCTTCGACGCCTACCGGGTGACCCAGTAACCCGATTCGTCCGCGATCGCCCCGCGGAAATGACCCGCGCAACCGCGGACGAATCGGGGTGGGGCGTCAGCCGGAGAAGTCGGCGGCGGCGCGGCGGGCCATCTCGAGGAAGGAGCGGCGCGAGGCCAGGCTCTCCTCGAGGTCGCTGACGGTGCGCTCGTCGCCCTTCTCACGTGCACGGGCCAACTGGGACTCGAGATCGGTGCAGGCCTTCTCGAGCTTGCTGACCATGTCGTCGGCGCGCGCCGACTTCTCCGGGTCGGTGCGCCGCCACTGGTCGTCCTCGACCCCGCGGATCGCCTGCTCCACCTTGCGGAACCGGCCCTCGAGCTCCTTCATCCGGTCCCGGGGGACCTTGCCGGCCGCGTCCCACCGCTCGGCCAGTGCGCGGAAGGACTCCCGCGCGGCGCGCGCGTCGGTAACCGGAAGCAGCGCCTCGGCCTCGACGAGCAGCGCGTCCTTCTTCTCCGCGTTCGCCGCGAACTGCCGGTCCTGCTCGGCGTTGACCTCGTCACGGGCGCCGAAGAACTGGTCCTGGGCGGCGCGGAAACGCTTCCACAGCTTGTCCTCGACACCTCTGGGGGCCGGTCCCGCCGCCTTCCACGAACGCATCAGGTCGCGGTACCTGGTCCCCGTGGGCGCCCAGTCGGTCGAGCCGGCGAGCTCCTCGGCCTCGGCGACCAGTCTCTCCTTGGTCACCCGCGCCTCCTCGCGTCGTTCGTTCAGCTGCGCGAAGTGCTGCTTGCGGCGCCGGGTGTACGTCGTGCGGGCGCTGGAGAAGCGCCTCCACAGCACGTCGTCGACCGACTTGGCCAGACGAGGCAGCGCCTTCCAGGCGTCCAGCAGCTCACGCATCCGGTTGGCGCCGTTGCGCCAGTCCTCTCCCGCGGCGAGCCTCTCGGCCTCCTCGGCGATCTTCTCCTTCTCACCACGCGCCGACTCCAGCTTGCGGGCACGCTCTTCGCGGCGCTGCTCGGCCTGACCGGCGATCACCTGCTCGATCGCGTCGAGACGGCCTCCCAGGGCGGTCAGGTCGCCGACCGCCTGGGCGTCGGTCAGGTTGCCGCGGACAGTCCGCAGCGCCCCCTGAGCCTCGTCGGGACTCAGCGTGCCGGCCTTGACGCGCTGCTCGAGCAGGTCGACCTCGAAGCTCAGGTCGTCGAAGCGGCGCCTGAAGAAGGCAAGCGCCTCTGCGGGGGAGGCGTCGGGCATCTGGCCGACCGCCCGCTCCCCGTCGCCGGTGCGCACGTACACAGTGCCGTCGTCGTCGACGCGGCCCCAGGGCTCGGAAGCGCCGGGAGTGCTCACTGGGTCCCCCCCGGATGCGTGGCGATCCACATCGCGAGCAGGACGACCACCGCGACCACCAGGACCGCCGTGGCGGCGGCGCGCAGCCGACGGTTCCGCACGTCGCGTCGCGTCCGCCGCACCTGTCGGCGTTCCGCGCTGGCGTGGGCGATCTGCTTGCGCCGCTGCTTCTTGGTGACCACGAGCAGGCAGTCTAGTTAACGACGGCGGCCCTGCCCTAGGTAGGCTGCAACGGTCCCGCACTGCCCAGTCAGAGCCAGTCACGAACCAGTCGAAGGAGTGTCGCGGGTTGCTCATCGCAGGTTTCCCCGCGGGACCGTGGGGCACCAACTGCTACGTCGTGGCCACGGGTCCCGGCGCCGAGTGCATCGTCGTCGATCCGGGCAAGGACGCTGCCGCCGGCGTCTCGGACGTGGTGCGCGAGCACCGGCTCAAGCCGGTCTCGGTGCTGCTCACCCATGGGCACATCGACCACATGTGGTGCGTTGCACCGGTTGCGGGAACCTACGACGCGGCCGCCTACATCCACCCCGAGGACCGGCACCTGCTCACCGACCCGATGGCCGGCATGTCGCAGGAGACCGCCGGGATGCTGCTCGGCTCCGAGCTCAGATTCGCCGAGCCCGACGACGTCCGCCCGCTGGCGGACGGGGATGCCATCGAGCTCGCCGGCCTGCGCTTCGTCGTCGACCACACGCCCGGCCACACCCGCGGGTCGGTCACGTTCCGGACGCCGTACAACGAGGTCTCGACCAGCGGGAAGAGCTCGACCGGCGGGGGGTTCGCGGGGGGTGTCCCCCCGCGGGAGGTGATGTTCGCCGGCGACCTATTGTTCGCGGGCTCGATCGGTCGCACCGACCTGCCCGGCGGCGACCACCCGACGATGCTGCGCAGCCTCGCCGAGAAGGTGCTGACGCTCGACGACGACGTCGCAGTGCTGCCCGGGCACGGCGAGCAGACCAGCATCGGACGCGAGCGCGCGACGAACCCGTTCCTGCTCGAGCTGCTGCGCGACGAGAGCGCTGGGAGCCGGATGACGACCGGACAGCGGCGGGGTCTGTGAGCCCTATGAGCACCCCGCACCCGCTGAGCGGGTTCCCGGAGCTGCTGCCCGCCCAGCGCACGGTCGAGCGTGCCGTGACCGAGTCGCTGTCGCGCACCTTCGAGCTGCACGGGTTCGCCAACATCGAGACGCGCGCCGTCGAGCCGCTCGACCGTCTCGCGAAGGGCGGCGAGGTGGACAAGGAGATCTACGTGCTGCGCCGGCTGCATTCCGAGGAGGGTGACGACACCGTCGGTGGATCCGGCACCCTGGGGATGCACTTCGACCTCACCGTGCCGTTCGCGCGCTACGTGCTCGAGTTCGCCGGCAAGCTCGAGTTCCCGTTCCGCCGCTACCAGATCCAGCCCGCCTGGCGGGGCGAGCGTCCCCAGGAGGGCCGCTACCGCCAGTTCACCCAGGCCGACGTCGACGTCGTGGGCCGCGATGTGCTTGATTTCCACCACGACGTCGAGGTCGTCCGGGTGATGATCGAGGCACTTTCCGGGCTCGACTTCCTGCCTCCGCTGTCGTTCCAGGTCAACAACCGCAAGCTGATCCAGGGCTTCTACCGCGGACTCGGAGTCCCGGACGTGACCACCGCGATCAGGGTCATCGACAAGCTCGACAAGATGCCCGCCGAGGCTGTCGCGGACCTGCTGGTCGAACAGGCCGGTGCGACCGCCCCGCAGGCAGAGGCGTGCCTGCAGCTGGCGACGATCCGGGTCCCCGACACGTCCTTCGTGGAGCGGGTGCGGGCGCTGGGCGTCAGAGACGAGTTGCTGGAGACCGGCCTGGAGGAGCTGGCCGCGGTCGTCGACGGGTGCGCCAGCAGTCTCGACAGCGCAGGCGGCGCCCGGAGGGTGAGCCTCGAGGCGAACCTGCGGATCGCCCGCGGCCTGGACTACTACACCGGCACCGTGCTGGAGATCTTCATGGCCGGTTACGAGCGGCTCAAGTCGGTCGGCGGTGGTGGCCGCTACGACGCGCTGGCCAGCGACGGGAAGACCAGCTACCCCGGCGTCGGGGTCTCGTTCGGCGTGTCCCGCACGTTGCTGCCGTTGCTGGCCGACGGAGTGGTCGCCGGCAGTCGTGCGGTTCCTTCCGCGGTGCTGGTCGCACTGGTCTCCGAGCAGTCACGGGCGCACAGCGACACGATCGCGCAGCGACTGCGGGCCCGTGGAGTGCCGGCCGAGGTAGCCGCCTCGGCGCAGAAGTTCGGCAAGCAGATCCGCTACGCCGAGCGGCGCGGAATCCCGTACGTGTGGTTCCCGGGCATCGACGGCGCCGCCGACGAGGTCAAGGACATCAGGTCCGGCGTCCAGGTCGAGGCCGACGCCGGTCGATGGACGCCGCCTGCGGAGGATCTGCGGCCGTCAGTGGTTTCGAGACGGCTCGCCCAGGGGCTCGCCTCCTCAACCACCGACGGGGTTTCGACAGGCTCGACGGTTTCGACAGGCTCAACCACCGATGAGGAGCAACAGCAGTGATCCGCACCCATGACGCCGGCAGCCTGCGCGCCGCACACGTCGGCGACACCGTCACCCTGGCCGGATGGGTGGCGCGCCGTCGCGACCATGGCGGCGTGGCGTTCATCGACCTGCGCGACGCCTCTGGCGTCGTCCAGGTGGTGATCCGCGACGAGCAGGTCGCCCACCAGCTGCGCGCCGAGTACTGCCTGAAGGTCACCGGTGAGGTCGCCGCCCGCCCCGAGGGCAACCAGAACCCACAGCTGCCGACCGGCGAGATCGAGGTGGTCGCCGCAGACCGAGAAGGCGTCGAGGTGCTCAGTGCGGCCGCGGTGCTGCCGTTCCCGGTCGACGACGCCGCCTCCCACCATGGCGGCGATGTCGGCGAGGAGGTGCGGCTCGCGCACCGCTACCTGGACCTCCGGCGCTCCGGTCCCGCTGCGGCGATCCGGTTGCGTTCGCAGGTGAACCGTGCGGCTCGCGACGTACTCCTCGACCAGGGCTTCGTCGAGGTCGAGACGCCCACGCTGACCCGCTCGACGCCGGAGGGAGCCAGAGACTTCCTGGTGCCCGCCCGGTTGAAGCCTGGCAGCTGGTACGCCCTGCCGCAGAGCCCGCAGCTGTTCAAGCAGCTGCTGATGGTCGGCGGCCTGGAGCGGTACTTCCAGATCGCCCGCTGCTACCGGGACGAGGACTTCCGCGCCGACCGTCAGCCGGAGTTCACCCAGCTCGACATCGAGATGAGCTTCGTCGAGCAGGACGACGTGGTCGCCCTCGCCGAGCAGGTGCTGGCCGCGGTGTGGTCCCTGGTGGGTCATGAGCTCGAGACGCCGATCCCTCGGCTCAGCTACGCCGAGGCGATGGCGCGCTTCGGCACCGACAAGCCCGACCTGCGGATGGGCCTGGAGCTGGTCGAGTGCACCGACTTCTTCAAGGAGACCCCGTTCCGGCTCTTCAGCCCGCAGTCGGCGCCGTACGTCGGCGCGGTATTGATGCCCGGTGGCGCGGACCAGCCGCGCAAGCAGCTCGACGCCTGGCAGGACTGGGCCAAGCAGCGCGGGGCGAAGGGACTGGCCTACGTGCTCGTCGGCGCGGACGGCGGGCTCGGCGGGCCGGTCGCGAAGAACCTCTCCGAGCCCGAGCGCGCGGGACTGGCCGAACATGTCGGCGCGCGGCCCGGGGACTGCATCTTCTTCGCGGCCGGGCCGGTCAAGTCCTCGCGGGCGCTGCTCGGCGCGGCCCGGTTGGAGATCGGCCGCCGCAAGAACCTGCTCGACGAGTCTGCGTGGAGCTTCGTGTGGGTCGTCGACGCCCCGCTGTTCGAGCCCGCCGCCGAATCGACGGCGGCCGGTGACGTGGCCGTCGGCTCGGGCGCCTGGACAGCGGTGCACCACGCGTTCACCTCGCCCAAGCCGGAGTGCCTGGACAGCTTCGACACCGATCCGGCCTCGGCGCTCGCCTACGCCTACGACATCGTCTGCAACGGCAGCGAGATCGGCGGCGGCTCGATCCGTATCCATCGCGAGGACGTGCAGAAGCGCGTCTTCGCGGTGATGGGGCTGTCCGAGACCGAGGCGCAGGAGAAGTTCGGCTTCCTGCTGGAGGCGTTCAAGTATGGCGCGCCCCCGCACGGCGGCATCGCGTTCGGCTGGGACCGGATCTGCGCGTTGCTGTCGGGCAGCGACTCGATCCGTGACGTGATCGCGTTCCCGAAGACCGGCGCCGGCTACGACCCGCTCACCGCCGCGCCGGCGCCGATCACCGCGGCCCAGCGCAAGGAAGCCGGTGTCGACGCCGTCCCCGACGCTTCGGCGTAGCACTTTCGATGGACGTATCGGCCCCTAAGCCTTATCAATTCGTTACCTGACGGGGGCCGAAGTTTACCCACCCGTCGTTTAGAGTCTCCTCGGCTCGGCTGGTTCCGGCGTGACCTGCCCTACCGGGAGAGTCGTGATCGAGGACCGGGCCTTGACCGGAAAGGTGGCCATGGGAGTCCAGCCCACTGAGCTCTCCGAGCAGGACGTCTCCGTCGAACCGGAGGTCGTCAGGCAGGGGATCGCGGGTCGTTCGCCGACGCAGATCGCGTTCGACAGGCTCAAGAAGGACAAGATCGCGCTGGCGTGTGCGGTGATCGTGCTGATCTTCGTGATCATCGCGATCTTCGCGGGCCTGCTCAGCGATCTGTTCGGGGTCAAGCAGGGCGCAGGTACCGTGAACGACACCGACAACCTCGGCTTCCCCGTGGTCGGCCCTCCCTACCACGGCTTCACCTGGAAGCACCCCCTTGGCCTGATGCCGCGCACGGGCGACGACCTGCTCGCCGAGTGGTTCTACGGCGCGCGGACCTCCTTGATCGTGGCCACGATCTCGACGATCGGCTCGACGATCATCGGCATTGTGATCGGCCTGGTCTCCGGGTTCAGCACCGGCTGGGTGGACCGGGTGATCCAGTTCTTCATCGACGTTTTCCTCTCCCTGCCGTTCATCCTGGTCGCGCTGTCGATGGCCCCGATCATCGTCAGCCGGTTCGCCAGCCAGCCGAAGGCGCTGGAGTTCTGGCAGTTCGTCTCCCTGCTCCTGGTGCTGACGATCTTCGGCTGGATGATCCTGGCCCGCCTGGTTCGCGGCGAGGTGCTGTCGCTGCGCGAGCGCGAGTTCATCCAGGCGGCCCGGGTGATCGGCGTGCCGACCAGACGGATCCTCTACAAGGAGCTGCTGCCGAACCTGATGGCCCCCATCATCGTGTCGATCTCGCTGGGCCTGCCGGCCTTCGTCACCGCCGAGGCCGGCTTCGCCTACCTGGGCATCGGCGTGGTCGGCATCCCGTCGTGGGGGCAGACGATCAACCAGGCCGTCACCTACTTCGACACCTATCCCCTGTTCTTGTACGCCCCCGTCGTGGGGGTCTGCCTGCTCGTGATCACGCTCAACCTCCTAGGCGACGCGGTCCGCGACGCCTTCGACCCCAAGACTCGCCGGTGAACCAGTCGCCGACCGAGAGCAGCATCGACCAGCCGAGAAAGGTGGGTACACCTAGATGCGCATGAAGAAACCAGCAGTGGTGATTGCCGCTACTGCTGCACTAGTGACTCTCGCTGCCTGTGGTGGTGGCGGCGGGACCAACAAGGAGCCGGGCTCCGCTGAGAGCCCCATCGGCGCCGGCCAGAACAAGGGCGGCAGTGCGGGTTCGTTCAAGAACCCCGACGCCAAGGCCCCCGTGCCGATTCCGAGTGACGCCAAGAAGGGCGGCACGCTGACGGTCCTGACCGCGAACGTCCCGTCCACGCTGGACCCGACCCGGGCCTACTACACGGACTCGACTGCGATCCTGTCCGACCTGGTCACCCGGTCTCTGACCCAGTACAAGTACAACCCGGACACCAAGGACATGCAGCTGATCCCGGACATGGCGGTCGGCCTGGGCAAGCCCAACGCCGACAACACCGCCTGGACGTTCACGCTGCGTGACGGCTTGAAGTACGAGGACGGCACCCCGGTCAAGGCCGAGGACGTCGCGTACGCCGTCAAGAGGTCCTTCGCGATCGCCGAGCTCCCCGACGGCCCCACCTACCAGCTCACCTTCTTCCTCGACGGTGACAAGTACAAGGGCCCGTTCAAGGACGGCGACAACTACAAGGGCGTCGAGGTGAACGGCAACGACATCACGATCAAGATGCGCCGGCCGTTCGCCGACATGGACTACTACGCCTCCTTCCCGGCGTTCACCGCGATCCCGGAGAAGAAGGACAACCCGAAGAGCTACGGTCAGCACCCGATCGCGACCGGTCCCTACAAGTTCGCCGAGTTCAAGCAGGGCTCCGAGCTGAAGCTGGTCAAGAACACCAACTGGGACCCGAACACCGACCCGGGCCGCATCCAGGCTGTCGACGGCTGGGACTTCAAGTTCGGCCAGAACACCGCCAAGCTCGAGAACATCATCATCAACGACAACGGCTCGGCGCAGACCACGCTGACCTATGACAACGTCAGCGCCTCGTCGTACAGCCAGGTCGTGGGCAACGACAAGGTGCTGGTCACCGGCACGTCGCCGTGTACCTACATGTGGTACATCGACATGACCAAGATCAAGGACATCAACGTCCGCAAGGCGCTCGGGCTCGCGTTCCCGTACAAGGCCTACTGGAAGGCTGGCGGCGAGATCGTCGGCGTCACCAGGGTTCCCGGCACCGCCATCCTGCCCCCCGGCACGGCCGGTCGCGTCGACTACGACCCGCTGGGCATCAAGGGCGTGAACACGGACCCGGCGAAGGCCAAGCAGCTGTTGGCCAAGGCCGGCTTCAAGCCGGGTCAGTTCGAGATCAAGTTCTACTACGACACCGACGTGGACCTGTCGGTCTCCTCGAAGGACGAGATCGTCAAGGGTCTGGAGGCCGGCGGCTTCAAGGCCACCCCGGTGGCAACGACCTCGCAGACCGCCCGGACCGACCGGACCAACTACAACGCTCCGATCAACGTCCGGTCCAGCGGCTGGTGCTCCGACTGGCCGGACGGCGGCTCGTGGTTCCCGGCCCAGTGGGACGGCAGCCTGGTCGGCGAGAACGGCATGCCCAACCCCGCCAACTTCAAGGAGCCGGCGATGGACAAGCTGCAGCAGCACATCCTCGACGACCTGAGCCCGGCGGACGCCGTGAAGGCCTGGGGCCAGTTCGACAAGAAGATGGAGACTGAGTACTACCCGGCGGTCAACCTCGGCTACTCGGGTACTGCGATGATCCACGGCACCAAGGTCGGCGGCATGGCGAACGACAACGTGCGCGGTATGCCGACCTTCGCACAGATGTACGTCATCCAGTGACGCGCGTCTGAGCACTGCAACACTGAGCACGCAACGATGAGAACCGATGGGGGCGGGTCACCACCCGCCCCCATCGGTTCGCTCTAGAGAAGGCCCTCCCGCCCATGTTCGGCTACATCGTCCGGCGGATCGTCGCCGGGCTGCTGGTCCTGCTGGTGGTCTCGATCGCCACGTTCGCGCTGTTCTTCTACGGTCCCGCCGACCCGGCGCTGTCGTACTGCCCCGAGACCCGGTGCACCCCGCAGCGGCTGCACCTGATCCGGGAGAACCTCGGCCTCGACAAGCCGGTGACCCAGCAGTACGCGACGTACATGAAGGGCATCGTGGCCGGCAACACCTACGACGAGGGCGGCATCAGGCTGCGCTGCCCGGCGCCCTGCCTGGGCGTGTCGTTCAAGCTACGGGTCAACGTCACGGACTTCCTGATGAGCCGGTTCCCGGCAACGCTCTCGCTGGCGCTGGGATCCGCAGTCATCTTCCTCTCCCTTGGCCTTCTTCTCGGCGTCGCGGCTGCACGAAGTCGCGGGACCCCCGGGGACAAGCTGATCGTGGGAGCGAGCCTGATCATCAACGCGTTCCCGTACTACCTGGTAGCGCTGCTGGCCTACCTGTTCCTGATCAGCCAGTGGGGGATCTTCCCCGAGAGCGGCTACTTCAGCCCGTTCGCGACCGGCGGGCCGATCGCCTGGGCGAAGGGCCTGCTGCTGGCGTGGATCATCCTGGGCCTCGTGTACTCCACCAGCTACGCCCGCTACAGTCGCGGGTCCATGATCGAGGCGATGGCGGAGGACTTCGTCCGCACCGCTCGCGCCAAGGGCCTGGCCCAGCGTCGGGTTGTCTACAAACACGCGCTTCGGGCCGCTATCGTGCCGGTCGTGACCATCTTCGGGCTCGATGTGGCCTACCTGCTGGCGGGTACCACGTTCACCGAGCAGATCTTCGACATCCAGGGGATCGGGTTGACCGCGCTCCAGGCGATCAGCACCCGTGACCTGCCGATCATCTCCGCCACCGTGTTGATCGTGGCCACCTTCGTGGTCGCCGCTAACCTGGTGGTCGATCTCGTCTACAGCATCATCGATCCGAGAGTGCGCCTGGCATGACAGAGACCCCCACCTACCTCAGCGACATGGCCGAGCCGAAGCCGAGCTCGGCCAAGCCGCAGGACCCCTACCTGGTCGTCGATGACCTGACCGTGCGGTTCCCGACCGCCGACGGCCTCGTGCAGGCCGTCACCGAGATGAGCTACACCCTCGAGCAGGGCAAGACGCTCGGCATCGTCGGCGAGTCCGGCTCCGGCAAGAGCGTGTCGTCGATGGCGATCATGGGCCTGCATGACTACAAGCGGACCAGGATGTCCGGGTCGATCCGCGTCGACGGCCGTGAGATCGTCGGGCTGTCCAACTCCGCGATGGAGAAGATCCGCGGCGGCGACGTCGCGATGATCTTCCAGGACCCGTTGAGCTCCCTGCATCCCTTCTTCAGCATCGGCTACCAGATCGCCGAGGCGTATCGGGCCCACAACGACGTCTCGAAGTCGAAGGCACGCGCCAAGGCCATCGAGATGCTCGGCCGGGTCGGCATCCCGCAGCCCCGCAACCGGGTGGACGACTATCCGCACCAGTTCTCCGGCGGGATGCGGCAGCGCGCGATGATCGCGATGGCCCTGGTCAACGACCCCAAGCTGCTGATCGCCGACGAGCCGACGACCGCCCTCGACGTCACGGTCCAGGCACAGATCCTCGACCTGCTCCAAGAGCTCCAGCGTGACTTCGACTCGGCGATCATCATCATCACCCACGACCTGGGCGTCGTGGCCGAGATGGCCGACGAGGTGCTGGTGATGTACGCCGGGCGCTGCGTGGAGCACGGTCCCACCAAACAGATCCTCACCCACCCGGAGATGCCCTACACCTGGGGACTGCTGTCCAGCGTCCCCGAAGTGACGACCGACACCGACAGCCGGCTGATCCCGATCCCCGGCAACCCGCCGAGCCTGCTCGACCCGCCGACCGGCTGCGCGTTCCACCCGCGCTGCCAGCATCGCAGCAAGGTGCCCGGAGACCTGTGCCGCACCGAGCTTCCCGACCTGGTCGCCGGCGCCCAGGGCGCGGGGCACCTCAAGCGCTGCCACCTGGCCGATCCCGACTCGATCTACGAGACCGAGGTGCTGCCGGAGATCGCTCCGGACCTGGTCGACCTGACCAAACGGATCGACGACCCGACCGGGGCCGCATCGGACGAGACATCCGACGTTGCGCCGGAAAACCGGTGATGAGGACAATGCCTGCCATGACACAGCCCCACGTCGAGCCCGCCGCAGCCCGCGATTTCGCCACGGACTCCATCCTCGAGGTGGCCAACCTGCGCAAGTACTTCCCGGTGAAGTCCTCCGGCCTGGTCCGGCGCACGATCGGGCAGGTCCAAGCCGTCGACGGTGTCTCGTTCCGGGTCAAGCGGGGCAGCGCACTCGGCCTGGTGGGGGAGTCCGGATGCGGCAAGTCCACGACGGGCCGTCTGATCACCCGGCTCTACGACCCGACGTCCGGGTCGATGAAGTTCGACGGCCAGGAGATCGCGCACCTGTCGAGCAAGCAGATGCTCCCGCTGCGCAGCGAGATCCAGATGATCTTCCAGGACCCCTACGGTTCGCTGAACCCGCGTCACACGGTCGGCACGATCGTCGGCACCCCGTTGCGGGTGCACAAGGTGGTGCCCGAGAAGAAGGTGCTGCCGCGGGTCCGCGAGCTGCTGGAGGTGGTCGGGCTCAACCCCGAGCACTACAACCGCTACCCGAACGAGTTCTCCGGCGGTCAGCGTCAGCGCATCGGCCTCGCCCGTGCCCTCGCGCTCCAGCCGAAGCTGCTGGTGGCCGACGAGCCGGTCTCCGCTCTCGACGTGTCGATCCAGGCGCAGGTGATCAACCTTCTGCAGGACGTGCAGAAGGAGTTCAACATCGCCTTTTTGTTCATCGCCCACGACCTTGCCGTGGTCCGGCACTTCTGCCCGGAGGTGGCGGTGATGTACCTCGGCAAGATCGTCGAGGTCGCCGACCGGGACACGCTCTACCACCGGCCGCACCACCCCTATACCCAAGCGCTGCTGTCCGCTGTTCCCGACGTGAAGCAGGCGGCGATCGGAGGCCGCCGCGAGCGGATCCGCCTGGAGGGCGACGTACCCTCGCCGATCAACCCGCCGTCGGGCTGCCGGTTCCGGACCCGGTGCTGGATGGCGCAGGACATCTGCGCCAGGCAGGAGCCCCCGCTGCTGCAGATCGACGCGACCCACAAGGTGGCCTGCCACTTCGCCGGTGAGCGGGGTGCGGCGTCCACCTCGCCGATCACGCTGCACGCGCTCGGCGTCGACCAGCACGGCTCGCCGGTCAACGGGGCGGAGGGGGGAACGGCGGTCGGCGGCGACGAGTCCGGCAACCCCGGCTACTCCGAGACGTGGAAGGACCTCGAGACCCTGCGCAGGGAGTCCGCGGAGTTCGTCTCGGCGACGCCGGTCTCGAGCGACGGCGGCTCTGCCATCGACGGGGAGTCCAGCACGTAGGCTGCTCGGGTGGAGTCGCTGTTCGACATGCAGCCCGAGCCTGCCAGCCACGGGGCGAAGTCTGATCAGCCGGCCGGGAGTCTGACGGGCAACGACCACGCCTCGGCGCCGCTCGCGGTGCGGATGCGCCCGCGCATGCTCGACGAGCTCGTCGGGCAACAGCACCTGCTGGCCGCCGGTTCTCCGCTGAGGAGGCTCGTCGAGGGCGACCAACCGATGTCACTGCTGCTGTGGGGGCCCCCGGGGAGCGGCAAGACCACGATCGCCTCCATCGTGAGCCGGCAGACCGAGCGCCGGTTCGTCGAGGTGTCCGCGGTCTCCGCGGGGGTGAAGCAGGTCAGGGAGGCGATCGACAGCGCACGCGCGGACCTGGCCCGCGGCGGCCCCGAGACCGTGCTGTTCGTCGACGAGGTGCACCGGTTCACCAAGGCCCAGCAGGACGCGCTGCTGCCCGGTGTGGAGAACCGGTGGGTCACGCTGGTCGCCGCGACCACCGAGAACCCGTTCTTCTCGGTGATCTCCCCGTTGCTGTCCCGTTCGCTGCTGCTCACCTTGGAGCCGCTCACCGACGACGACGTACGCACCGTGATCGCCCAGGCCCTGGCCGACGAACGCGGGCTGGCCGGCGGCGTCGAGCTCACCCCCGACGCGCTGGACCACCTGGTCCGGCTGGCCGGCGGCGACGCACGGCGGGCGCTGACCTACCTGGAGGCGGCGGCGGGGGTGGTGCTGGCGAAGGGTGGGGTGGTCGTCACCCTGGAGGCCACCGAGCTGGCCGTGGATCGGGCGGCCGTGCGCTACGACCGCGCCGGGGACCAGCACTACGACGTGATCAGCGCGTTCATCAAGTCCGTACGCGGATCGGATGCCGACGCGGCGCTGCACTACCTCGCCCGGATGGTCGAGGCCGGGGAGGACCCCCGGTTCATCGCCCGCAGGCTGGTGATCCTCGCCAGCGAGGACATCGGGCTGGCCGACCCGACTGCGTTGCCCACCGCGGTCGCGGCCGCCCAGGCCGTGCAGCTCATCGGGCTGCCCGAGGCCAGACTCAACCTCGCGCAGGCGACGATCGCCCTGGCGCTGGCGCCGAAGTCGAACGCGGTGATCCGCGGCATAGACGCCGCCTCGGCCGATGTGCGTGCCGGGAAGATCGGGCAGGTTCCCGGGCATCTGCGGGACGCGCACTATCCGGGATCTGCCACGTTGAGAGAGCACAGCCACGGTGGCGAGTACATCTACGCGCACGACGCGCCGTACGGGATCGCTACCCAGCAGTACGCGCCGGACGTCGTCGCCGACGCCCGGTACTACCAGCCGACGTCGTTGGGTGCCGAGGAGGCGCTCCGGCAGCGCTGGGAGAAGGTCCGACGCCTGGTCCGCGGCGAGGGACCGACCACCCCCGGGGGCGGCGTGGCGGGAAGATCCACAGAGTAGGGTCGGGTGCCATGGGCCTGGTGCTGGGCGTCACCGCGATCGTGCTGACGGTCGCTCTCGCGGTCGTGGCCGCGCTCTCGTGGGCCGGACGCCGCCGCCTCCGCACGCAGATCGCCGCGCTGCACGAGCGGCTCGACGCCCAGTCGGCAGCTGCCGGCTCCCCAGCGGCGGCGGCAGCGCCCGCTCTGCGGGAGTACGTGTTCGCTTCGGTGCCCGGGTCAGGTGGTTTCGAGACGGGCTCCGCTAACGCTTCGCCCTCCTCAACCACCGGAATGGACTCGCGAGAGTTCGCCTCTGGTTTCGAGACGGGCTCCGCTAACGCTCCGCCCTCCTCAACCACCGGAATGGACTCGCGAGAGTTCGCCTCGGTCGCGCTCGGTGAGTCGTTGGTCCGTATCGTCTCGTTCGGCTACGGCGTGGCGCGGGCGCTCTCACCGGAGAGCCGCAACCGGATCCGGTTCGCGATGGGCCGGGAGGTCAAGCGCGCCCGCAAGCAGCGTCGCCGTGAGCAGCGGGCCGCGTGGCGGGAGTGGGTCGCCACGACGGGCTCGGTCTCGACAGGGTCGACCACCGGCGACAGCCGCGACGCTGCGTGAGCGTGGGCGGGCTTCGCTGAGATGGCCAGGGCGATCTGGTTCGTCGCGGGCGCCGGTCTCGGCGTCTACGCGACCGTGAGGGCGCGGCGGGCCGCGGAGGCCTTCACCCCGGACGGGATGCGGGACAGGCTGGCCGGCCTGTCACTGGGTGCGCACCTGTTCGGCCAGGAGGTCCGCGCCGGGATGGCCGAGAAGGAAACCGACTTGCGTTCCCGGCTCGAGACGGCACAGTTGTCGAGATCCCCGGAGCGGGTGGCGATCGCCCCCACGGGCGAGCATGAGCAGGGAGAGGACGGGAACTGATGGACACCGCGGAGATCCGGCGACGGTTCATCGCGCACTTCGAGGCGCGCGACCACACCGTCGTCCCCTCGGCCCCGTTGCTGTTCGACGACCCGAACCTGCTGTTCGTCGGCGCCGGCATGGTGCCGTTCGTGCCGTACTTCATCGGCCGGGAGACGCCGCCGTACGACCGCGCGGTGAGCGTGCAGAAGTGCGTGCGCACCCTGGACATCGAGGAGGTCGGCAAGACCACCCGGCACGGCACGTTCTTCCAGATGTGCGGCAACTTCTCCTTCGGCGACTACTTCAAGGCCGAGGCGATCCGGTTCGCGTGGGACCTGCTGACCGGCTCGGTCGCCGACGGTGGGCTCGGGTTCGACGCCGACCGGCTGTGGGCCTCGGTGTACAAGACCGACGACGAGTCCGTCGACCTGTGGCGCTCGGTCGTCGGCCTGCCCGACAGCCGGATCCAGCGGCGCGGGATGGCCGACAACTACTGGTCGATGGGCATCCCCGGGCCGTGCGGTCCGGACAGCGAGATCTTCTACGACCGCGGACCGGAGTACGGCCCCGATGGTGGCCCCGACGCCGACGAGGACCGGTTCCTGGAGATCTGGAACCTGGTGTTCATGCAGAACAAGCGCGGCGAGGGCACCGGCAAGGACGACTTCGAGATCCTCGGCGAGCTGCCGAACAAGAACATCGACACCGGCATGGGCCTGGAGAGGGTCGCGTACCTCCTGCAGGGCAAGGACAACCTCTACGAGATCGACGAGGTCTTCCCGGTCATCGAGAGGGCGGCCGAGCTGTCCGGACGCGGCTACGGCGCCGGGGGTGACGACGGCCATACCGATGACATCCGGTTCCGGGTGGTCGCCGACCACGTGCGCGCCGCGATGATGCTGATCACCGACGGTGTGACCCCCGGCAACGAGGGCCGCGGCTACGTGCTGCGCCGCCTGCTGCGCCGCGCGGTGCGCTCGATGCGGCTGCTCGGCGTCGAGGACCGCACCCTGCCCGAGCTGCTCCCGGTCAGCCGGGACAAGATGAAGCTGTCCTACCCGGAGATCGAGCGCGACTGGGACCGGATCTCGACGATCGCCTACGCCGAGGAGGACGCGTTCCGCGCCACGCTGCGCACCGGCACCACGATCTTCGACCTGGCGGCCTCGCAGGCGAAGGCCGGCGGCGAGGGGCAGCTGTCCGGCGACAAGGCGTTCGCGCTGCACGACACCTACGGGTTCCCTATCGACCTGACCCTGGAGATGGCCGCCGAGCAGGGGCTGTCGGTCGACGAGGACGGCTTCCGGCGGCTGATGAGCGAGCAGCGGGAGCGCGCGAAAGCCGACGCGAAGGCCAAGAAGGGTTCGCACGCGGCTGGCGGCGACTACCGGCAGATCGCGGACACGCTCGGCCGGGCGGTGGAGTTCACCGGCTACGGCGAGGTGGTCTCCGAGGCGACCGTGCGCGGCCTGGTGTCCGCGACCGGGCCGGTGCAGGCCGCCCACGAGGGCGACGAGCTGGAGCTGGTGCTGGACCGCACCCCGTTCTACGCCGAGGGAGGCGGACAGCTCGCGGACCAGGGCGTGATCGAGCTGGCCGGCGGTGCCCGGCTGCAGGTGCTCGACGTGCAGTCGCCGATCTCGGGGCTGATCGTGCACCACGCACGAGTGGTCTCCGGCGAGGTGAGCGTGGGGTCGCAGGTGCAGGCGCAGGTCGACGTCGAGCGACGCCGCGCGATCAGCCGGTCGCACACCGCGACGCACATGGTGCACAAGGCCTTCCGCGAGGCACTGGGCGAGACGGCGACCCAGGCGGGATCGGAGAACTCGCCGGGCAGGTTCCGCTTCGACTTCTCCGCGTCCGGCGCGGTGCCGGCGTCCGCGATGGCCGACGTCGAGGCGCGCGTCAACGACCTGGTGCTCGACGACCTCTCGGTGCGCGCCGAGATCATGACCCAGGACGAGGCGCGCAAGTCCGGAGCAATGGCGCTGTTCGGGGAGAAGTACGGCGACCAGGTCCGGGTGATCTCGGTGGGCGACTGGGCGAGGGAGCTGTGCGGGGGCACGCACGCCGGTCGTTCGGGACAGCTCGGGGTGGTCAAGCTTCTCGGCGAGTCGTCGATCGGCTCCGGCGTGCGGCGCGTCGAGGCGCTGGTCGGCTCCGACGCCTACTCCTTCCTGGCGCGCGAGCACCTGCTCGTCGCCCAGCTGTCGGAGACTCTCAAAGCCCGTCCCGAAGAGCTGCCGGAGCGGGTGTACGACCTGGTCGAGCGGCTGCGGACCGCCGAGAAGGAGATCGAGCGCGTGCGCCTGCAGCAGCTGCTGGCGTCCGCGGCCGAGCTGGCCGCCGGTGCCGGCGATGTGTACGGCGTACGGTTCGTCGGCCATCGGGTCGCGGGCGCGGGAGCGGGCGACGTGCGGCGGCTCGCGCTCGACGTGCGTTCGCGGATGCCCGCGGGCTCACCGGGTGTGGTGGCTCTGGTCGGCACGGGCACCGGCAAACCGGCCACGGTCGTGGCGGTCAATGACGAGGCGCGGGCGTGGGGGATCTCCGCGAACACGCTGGTCAAGATCGCTGCCACCGCCCTCGGCGGCAGCGGCGGCGGCAAGGACGACATCGCGCAGGGCGGAGGCGTGGACGAGAGCCGCGCCGAGCAGGCGGTGAGGGACGTCGAGCACGAGGTCGGCCGGGCCGCGACCACGCACGGCTCGTGAGACCTGGGGTCCGGCTCGGCGTCGACCCGGGCGACGCTCGGATCGGGGTGGCGCGCTGCGACCCCGCCGGGCTGATCGCGACTCCGGTGGAGACGATCCGGCGCGGCGGTGGCGACCTGGACCGGCTCGCCGCACTGCTGGACGCGGAGGGCGCTGTCGAGGTGATCGTGGGCCTGCCCCGGTCGCTGTCTGGCGCCGAGGGGCCTGCGGCCGCTAAGGTGCGCGAGTTCGCCGTACACCTGGCCGCGCGGCTCGACCCGGTACCGGTCCGGTTGTTCGACGAACGGCTGAGCACGGTCAGTGCGGAGGGGCTCCTGCGTGAGCAGGGACGCACTGGGAAGCGACGCCGCGCGGTGGTCGACCAGGCCGCCGCAGTGGTGATCCTGCAGTCCGCGCTGGATCGTGAGCGGAGCACGGGGGACGCGCCGGGCGAGCTGGTCCGGCCCGAGCCGTCGGCGGCGACCGGCGGTCCCCGAGATGAGGGTGATTCGACAAGTGAGTGACGTGGGACTGGACCTGCAACGGGGCAGGCGGCGGCGCCGACGTCGCTTCCCGGGGTGCCTCGCAGTGCTGGTCGCGCTTGCGGTCATCGTCGGCGGAGGGTACGTCGCGTTCAGCTTCGGTCTCGACGCGCTCAAAGCGCGGTTCAGCCCGCCGCCGGACTACAGCGGACCCGGCACCGGCTCGGTGGTGGTGCAGGTCAAGCAGGGCGACGCAGCCAGCGACATCGCGGCCACGCTCGAGCACAAGGACGTGGTGAAGAGCATCGAGGCGTTCACCGCGGCTGCGCGCAACGACCCGAAGTCCGTCGGCATCCAGGTCGGCTTCTACCAGCTCAAGCACCACATGCCCGCACAGAACGCGCTGAAGGTGCTGGAGGACCCCCACAACCTGCTGCAGAGCGCGGTGACCATCCCCGAGGGCTGGACGGTCAAGCAGATCGTTCACCGGCTCGCCCAGCAGACCGACTTCAAGGTCGCGGACTTCGAGAAGGTGCTGAAGGACCCGCAGTCGGTCGGGCTGCCGTCGTACGCCCACGGAAAGCCCGAGGGCTACCTCTACCCGGCGACCTACATGGTGCCGCCGAACGCGACGCCCACCTCGATCCTCACCAAGATGGTCGACCGCTACAAGCAGGCCGCCCACGACCACCACATCTCCGCGGAGGCGGCCAAGCTCGGCTACGGCCCGCACGATCTGGTGATCGTGGCCTCCCTGGTGCAGTCGGAGGCTCGGCGCGACAAGGACTTCGGCAAGGTTGCCCGGGTGATCTACAACCGGCTGCACAAGGGCATGAAGCTCCAGTTCGACTCGACGCTGCACTACGTGCTGCACAAGAAGGGCAAGCTGTCGACGACGATCCAGGAGACGAAGATCGACTCGCCGTACAACACCTACAAGTACGCGGGGCTCCCGCCGACGCCGATCTCCGCGCCGGGCGACAAGGCGATCGCGGCGGCACTGGACCCGCCCGCGGGCAGCTGGCTGTACTTCGTCACCGTCAACCCGCGCACCGGCGAGACGAAGTTCTCGACCTCCTACTCGAAGTTCTTGAAGAACAAGCAGGAGTACACCCAGTACTGCCAGACCTCCGACGTCTGCTGAGCGATGGCCGACCCTGGTCGTGACCCAGCCTCCGGGCGACGGTGCGCGGTGATCGGCGCGCCGATCGGGCACTCGTGCTCGCCGGTCCTGCACCTGGCCGCCTACCGTGAGCTGGGTCTGGACTGGAGCTATGCAGCGATCGAGGTCGACGAGGCCGCACTGCCCCGATTCCTCGACGCTCTCGGCCCGCAGTGGTCGGGCTTGTCGCTGACGATGCCGCTCAAGCGGGCGGTGCTGCCCCTGCTCGACGAGGTCGACGAAGTGGCCGCACGCGCGGGCGCGGTGAACACCGTGCTGCTCGGGCCCGACGGCCGGCGTGGGTTCAACACCGATGTCGGGGGCGTCGCCGCTGCCGTCCAGGAGCGGTACGACGGGCCGGTCGGGTCGGCGGTGATCCTCGGTGCAGGGGCGACGGCCGCCTCCGCGGTCCTCGGCCTCGCAGACCTCGGGTGCGTCTCGTTCACCCTGTGCGCGCGCAACCCCGAGCGCTCCGAGGACACGCTGACGGCGGCGGCACGTCACCCGGCTGGCGTCGAGGTCGACGTACTCCCGATCGACACGATCGCCGCCGGATCCGCCGCGCCGCCCGCCGACATCGTCGTCTCCACGATCCCCGCCTCCGCGCAGAGCGTCGAGCTGGTCGCCGGGTTGCGCGGAACACGCGTGGTCTTCGACGTGGTCTACGACCCATGGCCGACGCCGCTGGCTGCATCGGTGTCGCCCGGCGGCGGGCGGGTTCTGGTGACCGGGCTCGACCTGCTGGTGCACCAGGCCGCCGCGCAGGTGGAGCTGATGACCGGAAGGGCGGCTCCATTGTCGGCAATGCGCGCCGCACTGTCGGGCTGAGCGGTTAGGGTCGGGGGCTGTGAGCTGGTACCTCGGCGCGGCGCTGGCCAGCGGCGCGTACGGCGCGCTGAGCGGCCTGCTGGTGCCTGCGTTGATCGCGTGGATCCCCGAGCCCGCGCCCCGCGTCGAGGCGTCTGCGCATGCCGACGACGAGAGCGGCCACGCGGCCACGCCGGTGCCGGAGCGCGCGGTCAAGCAGCCCTACGCCGAGATCGCCCGGTCGCCGGGCCTTCGGTGGAGGACCGCGCTGGCCACCCTGGTCGCCGCCGGACTGTGCGGCAGCCGCGTCGGCTTCGGGCCCGAGCTCGCTCTGGTGCTCTACCTGGCGCCGATCGGCGTCGCCCTCGCCGTGGTGGACTGGCGGACCCGCTTGCTGCCCACCAAGGTGATCGCGCCGTCGTACGCCGTGGTGATCGCGATCGTGGTGGTCGCGGGTGTCCTCTCGCACGATTACGACGACCTGATCCGTGCCGGCTACGGCTGGCTGGTGGCGGGTGGGACGTTCTTCGTGCTGTGGTTCGTCTATCCCAAGGGGATGGGATACGGCGACGTGCGGCTGGCGGGGGTGCTCGGGATCGCGCTGGGCTACCTGGGCTGGGCGGAGCTGCTCACCGGTGTCTACGCCGGATTCCTGCTCGGCGGTGTCGGCGGGCTGCTGCTGTCGATGCTGCGGCTGGTGGATCGCAAGGCCTACCCGTTCGGGCCGTTCATGCTCGTGGGGGCCGTCGTCGGCGTCCTCGCCGGTCCGTGGGTCGCCGCCTGGTACTCGTGAAACACTGAGCGGCATGCTGCGATGGCTCACGGCAGGTGAGTCGCACGGACCGGCGCTGGTCGCCGTGCTGGAGGGCCTGCCCGCACACGTCGAGGTGACCACGGCCGACATCGTGGCCGCACTGGCGCGTCGGCGGCTCGGCTACGGGCGCGGTGCGCGGATGAAGTTCGAAGCGGACGAGGTCGAGGTGATCGGCGGGATCCGGCACGGCCGGACGCTGGGCAGCCCCGTGGCGATCCGGATCGCGAACAGCGAGTGGCCGAAGTGGGAGAAGGTGATGGCGGCCGACCCGGTCGATCCTGCCGAGCTGGACGCGCTGGCCCGCAACGCGCCGCTGACCCGGCCCCGTCCCGGGCACGCGGACCTGGTCGGAATGCAGAAGTACGCCTTCCCCGAGGCACGGCCGGTGCTCGAGCGCGCCTCGGCACGCGAGACCGCCGCCCGCACCGCGCTCGGAGCGGTCGCCTCGGCCTTCCTGGCCCAGGCGCTCGACGTCCAGGTGGTCTCCCACGTGGTCGCACTGGGCGACGTACGCGCTCCTGCCGGTGTTGTTCCGCAGCCCGGCGACCTCACCTACCTCGACGGGGATCCGGTGCGCTGCCTGGACCCCGACACGAGCAAGCAGATGGTCGCCGCGATCGATGCGGCCCACTCGGACGGCGACACGCTGGGCGGCGTCGTCGAGGTCGTCGTGCACGGCGTGCCGTCCGGTCTCGGCTCCCACGTGCACTGGGACCGGCGGCTCGACGCCCGGCTGGCCGGCGCGCTGATGGGCATCCAGGCGATCAAGGGCGTCGAGGTCGGCGACGGCTTCGACCTCGCGGCGTCGCCCGGCTCGCGGGCCCACGACGAGATCGTGCCCACGCCTGAGGGCGTACGTCGTGCCTCCGGCCGGTCCGGTGGCACCGAGGGCGGCATGTCGACGGGGGAGATCCTGCGGGTGCGCGCGGCGATGAAGCCGATCGCGACCGTGCCCAGGGCACTCCGCACCGTGGACGTGGCCACCGGCGAGGAGGCCGTGGCGCACCACCAGCGCTCCGACGTGTGCGCGGTGCCGGCGGCCGGGATCGTGGCCGAGGCGATGGTCGCCCTCACCCTCGCCGACGTGGTGCTGGAGAAGTTCGGCGGTGACTCGGTGGGCGAGACCCGGCGCAACGTCGAGGGCTACCTGGGCGCGCTGAGGTACTCGTGAGCCCGGACACCACCCCCCGCGTGGTCCTCGTCGGGCC
>DASSKK010000107.1:0-9466 GCA_035690495.1 Nocardioidaceae bacterium
GTACAAGAGCGAGCTGATCTGGCCGCACGGACCCTGGCGAGACCGTGAACACGTCGAGATCGAGACCCTCGACTGGGTGCACTGGTTCAACACCGACCGCCCCCACGAGTCCATCGACGACCTGACACCCAGCCAGGCCGAACAACTCCACTACACTCACAGAACCCGTCTCGCCGAGACAGGTTGACACCAAACCCTGTCTCCGGAATCTCCGGGGCGGCTCAGACCGCGTGGTGGGATTGGCCGAGCATATTCCCCTGCCGTCACATAGGAGGCGGACATCGACTTCGGCGAGTTCTACGCCACCCTGGCTGGCAGCGGGGATCAAGCTGTGGATGGCATGATGCGGCTGTCGTATTCGGGAAAGGCGTTCCATGTCGTGTTCGCCACCCAGGCCAGGAGGCGTTCTTGGAGGGGTCGGCGCGCAACATCGCCTCGATCACCGGCACGAACGGTGTGATCAACCGCGGCTGGCTACCCGCCGGTGGCGGTGCCGAAGGCGGCACCCACGGCGCGTCCTCGGCCAGATACTCCCTAACGGTGCGCTAGTCACGACCGCATTCGCGACCGATCTCGGCGTAGGAGCGCCCGCGGCATGCAGGGCGCGGAATCGACGAATAATTCATCCAAGACTCCTCATCAAGGATCATGAACAGGCCACCCCCTCGGGCTCGTCTACTTCGCAGCTGACGAACCGAAGGGTGGCCCAACTCAAGATGAGTAGGGATTCAACTACGACCTGACGTGTAGGTCGTTCTCGGCGATAGTACGACAGCGTGTGTGGAACGCCCGTAGACGTTGCCGATGCTCACGTGCGCGAGCAGGTCTCCCTCATCGCCCAGTCGACCTAGGCCTGGGCACCGGTGACCACCTCAAAGCGGCGGTGCAACCCGGTCAACGGGTTCTCATCTTCGCCGGCGAGTTCGGCCGCGATCCGGGGCCGTGTCTCGGCCCGGAGAACGATACGTGAGGTAGTACGCGGACATGCGGTTCCATCTGGACCGTCTCGTCGCCGAGGGTGTGGTGGCCCGCCACGTCGAGGATCGCACCGAGCCGGGCCGACCGCGGCTGATTTTTACGGCGGCGGGCCCTCCGGGACTCACCTCCGGGACTCATGGGGACAAGCAGAGCTATCGGCTGCTGGCGGCCATCTTGGCCAGCTTCGTCTCCGGATCACTCCTCGAGTGGCGGGTGCGACGCGACGAGCGCGGTGTCAGAGCCGATACGACCGAGCTTCGCAGCGCCACCAGGTGAGTGCAGCGGCTCGGATTGTCCGGGCAGCGTCTGGGTAAAGAAGTCCTCGTTGTCCTGCAGGTAGGGCTGCAGCGGTTCGGGGAGGTCGTCTTCGTAGTAGATCGCCTCGACCGGGCAGACGGGTTCGCAGGCACCGCAGTCGACGCACTCGTCGGGGTGGATGTAGAGCGCGCGGGCACCTTCGTAGATGCAGTCAACCGGGCACTCCTCGACGCAGGCGCGGTCGACGACGTCGATGCACGGCTCACCGATGACGTAGGCCATGGGTTCTGTCCTTCCAATCGGGCGGATGGTGGGGTGGTTGCGGGCGGGTTACCTCTTCGACGGTTCCTCGGTGTCGAAGTGGGCCAAGCACAGCTCGGGGGTGACGAACGGCTCCAGCCCGCTGGCCTGCATCGGTGCACCTCGTTCGGCGAGCGCTCCCTGCATGAGCCCAAGGTGGACCCCCGCACACCCACCGGGGAGTGCTCGCCGGCGAGCTGACGGAACGGACATCGGTGCATTTCGATGGTCTGGCCCGGTCCGGTAGTCCGCGGAGCAAAGCCAACGTCATCGAGCAGCCCGGCGAGATCGATGGTGGCCTCCTGCACCGTCCGAGCAGTTTAGGACTCCTGCTTCGCCAGGCCCCGACCCCAGGCGCGGCCCGCAGCCACGGCCGCAGCCGCCGGCTCGGGCACGGTGCTTCAAGGTGGGTGACCAGGGCCTCGGCCAACGTTCGGCACCGGGTCTCCTCGGTCTCGGCCCGACCATTCGAGAGTCTGAGGTCTCCGGCCGGCAGCCGCGTCGACGAGCCGCTGGCGACCCGGTCGGTTACGGCTCTCCCAGTCGTGGGTGTGGCCAAGCCGGCGTCGACGAGATGGTCCAGGTGAAGCCGGACCGTGTTCGGATGCAGACCAACCCGGGTCGCGATCTCGGCGATGTCCAGCGGGAAACCGTCAGCACGCAACACCTCCAACACCTGGACACGTCTCTCCCCCGGAGGGACGCGATGCCGCTCCGGGCCCACGGGGTTGGAGAAGTGATCCGTCAATCGCTATTTTTCACTAGTGTCGCTGTAAAAATAAGTATAGATCCGAAGAGCACTCTAGGAGATTCCGATGACCACCACTCTCGACGCCCCGTCCCCGGTACTCGCCGCCGCTGCCGCCCACCACGCCGACCTCCGAGCGCGGCTCACCGAGCTCACCGAGACGTTCATCGCCGCGATTGCCGCCGGCGCCTCCGACCCCGCCCCAGGCGGCAAGATGATCGCGTTCCTGCGGAACGAACTGCTTCCCCACGCCGAGGTGGAGGACCAGCTGCTGTACACCGCGGTTCGCACCGACCGAACCGCACTGCTGGTCCGGGCGATGCAGGACGAACACCGGATGATCGCCGCCCTCATCGACGAGATCGAGCAGGCCACCACACCCATGGACGCTGCGGTCGCCGCAAGCGCCCTGGTGGTGCTGTGCGACGTGCGCATCGAGCAGGAGAGCGTCCATCTCCTGCCAGCGCTCAAGGACGCGGGCCTCGACCTGGCCGGGCTCCTCGGTGGGCACCCCGAGCTCGTCGGGGGCACCGGCGCGAGCCCCGCATGACCGCGGTCGTCTACGCGGACTTCAGCTGCTCGGTGCGCTACCTGGCGAGTATGCGGGTGGACGCTGGTTCCGGCCGTCGTGTTGCACCTGTCACTGGTGCTGCGGCTGTGGGTCGGCGACAGCCTCGGCGTGGAGCTGGCCCGGCAGGTTGGCGGCGTGGGCAACATCGCCGCGCTGCTGCTCTTCGTTGTCGCCGCGGTCTGGTGCGCCGGTGGGTCCGCGGCGAAGATTGGACGGAGAGAACGGTGAGCGCCCAGGCGACTGCGCGATCGACGCCGCGGCACGATGGGTTCTGGTCGCTGCGGGACCTGCTGGTGGTGTTCTGGTTGGCCGCGGCGGCGGTCGCCGCACAGGTGCATCCCTTCATCCCGGCGCCGCGGTGGCTGACGATCCACCTGCTGCGGCTCGGCTCGGTCACGCACGCGATCCTGGGCTGGAGCCGCCACTTCGCCGACCCTCTGCTGCACACCGCGCCCCGACCGGGTGACCGGGGCGGATCCCACTCGAATGAGGCGATGAGAAGTCGCTCACTGGCGAGGAGCATGATGAGGCACGAGGCGATGGGATGCGATGGTGGAATCTCTTGTCACCCTGAGGTTGCGGCAATGCTGAGCACGGTCGGTCAGCAGCCTCACGTCGACTCGATCGCGACACGTCCTGCCGCCGGATCGGGTGACTTGTCATTGAAAGCGAGACCTGATGACCGAGGCCTTGTTCCACCCCACCACACCGGAGATCGCCAGTCGACGCACTGAACTGGCTCCGCACACCCATGAGGCCTTCGAGGCGTTCAGCCGCGCCGTGTTCGCGGCGGGTGCTCTGCCCGAACAGACCAAGCAGCTGATCGCCGTCGCTGTGGCGCACACCACCCAGTGCCCGTACTGCATCCGCGGCCACACGCAACTCGCGCGTCGCAAAGGTGCCACCGACGAGCAGATCATGGAAGCCATCTGGGTAGCCGCCGAGATGCGTGCCGGCGGCGCCTACGCCCACTCCACGCTCGCGCTGGAGGAGCTCGGCAAGTAGGGGACACAACACAGGATCGGCGTGTGGAGCCCACCGGGCAATTGCCTATCACCCCATTCACTATTCACTGGTGTCGTGCCGTTTCGCCTAGTCCGCCGCCGGTCGGGGCGGGACCAAAGACCCTTTCGGCACCCTGACAAGCGCCGCAGAATGAAGGTGCGGTCGACAGGGACACGAGGAGTAGGCGGTGCGACAGCGCATGTTGGGGAGACGACGCGGGTCCGGGGTTTCGGCCGAACTGGTCGGGCGGATCGAACAGGCGCTGGCACACGTGGACGAGGTCAGGGAGCAGACCGCGCCGCTGCTGGCCCGGGATCAACCGCTGCGGGTGCGGCGGGCGGCGCACCGCGAGATCGAGAACGCATTCCTGGCGGCCGACGCGCCGCTGCGTGCGGCAACCCGGATCGCCCGGGAACACTCCTATCATGAGTGGTCGGTGTGGCGCAGCAGGCTCTCCCAGCTCGACGCCGCCATGCAGGTCCAGCTATTCGCGGCTTCCGACGATCCCAGCGTCCTCCCGGTCGGCAGCATCCGAGCGGTCGACACCGGGATGACCGGACCAGCGATCGGCGACCTTATCCACGGTGCGTCCCGGCCACCAGGCTCACCGGCGACGTACGGGCTTGACGTCGAGACGCTGCTCGAAGAAGGCAGGGTCAGTAGCGGCGCGGCGACGGCCGCCGACGCGAACGGGCCCCCGAAGGCCGACCCGACTCCGGTCACGCACGCGGAGCAACCGGCCGGCAGCGCGGCTGCGGCGGAGGGCCTGCCGGCAGACCTTTCCCCGGCAGCCTGACGCGAGGCCTGCCGGGCGGCAGATCAGTAGGTGCAGAAGCCACGACTACTCTCCGGCCAGGCAGGCCCCGCGTTCGCCAGGGTTGGCAGCCGGGGGTACGAAGCAGCGGCTCCTACAACGCCGCACGGTGATAGCGCAGTTCCCACCGGCCCGGGATGTCCCGGCGCCAAACTGATCCACGGCTCCGCTGCGGCGGGCCTCGGTCGGGAACCGAAAGCAGCACGGTGATCGCGGAACAAGATCGAAGTGTACGCACCGGTGTGCTGCGGCGCCTGTGGTGAAGGCCCCGAGGCGGCGCCGGTGATCGCCGAGGAGGTCCGTCAGGTCTTCGACCTGTCCCCGGTCCAGCTCAAGGTTGGTCGAGCATCGGGTCCGGGTCCGCAGGTGTCGCTGCGGGGAGGTGACCGAGGGCGAGTTTCCGGCACAGGCCACTGCACCGACCCAGGCTTGCGGCCAGTCTTCTTCCGCAGCGACCATGGCGACGGCTTGACGAACGCGTCCGAGGACGGCGGCGTCGAAGAGTTCTACGAGTTCTTCCCCAACCGCGCCTCAAGCTCCGCTGTTCGCGGACACGATCGATGACCATGGCGGCGACGCGCCCGGTGAGGAGGTGTCGGGCCGTTGTGTCACCGCCGTGACCACGGCGACGACACTGGCCCCGATAGCTCGCGGTTCATGGTCATGATGTCGCGTGAGTGAAGGCGCGCCGGCACGGGCATCGGGCGCTGTGCTCAGCCGGACGGTGCTGGTGGGATCGGGGCGACGAGTCGGCGGCGGCGAGCATCCCGATGATCTGCCAAGGCGAGGACCCCACCCCGAGTCGGCGTTGCCTGGCGGCTACCGCGATCCCCAGCGCGGCCAGGGCATCACCCAGCGTGGAACCGGTCGGTGCTATCGCCGGGTGCATGGCGTCGAGCTGATGCGCGCGCACCGTGGCTCGCTGGCGTATCCACTCGGTGTGCGCGGCGGCGCGGCGCAGCCAGGACCGGACCGTGTCCGCGGGCACGTCGAGGTCGGCCGCGATCGTCCGGTGTCCGGCACTGGCCTAGTGGGCCAACAACGCGCTGACTACGACCTCGATAGTGTCGGCGTGTCTGGGCAAGACGTCGGCCGGCAGCAGCACCTGGGTGGCCGCACAGTCTCGTCACCGCGCTCACAGGGGCCTCGACATGCGGAGCGTGCGAGCCAGGTGCAGGAGCATCGCTACGAACACGACCACCCAGGCGGCCAGGGCGAACCAGCTCTCGTTGGCACCGATCGATCGCACGATCGGGAGGTGGTCGGCGTGGCCGAGGAAGTGTCCGCCGACGCCGTACATCCCGAGCGGGAACACGATGCTCCACATCGCCGCCTCGTAGCGCAGGGGCACGCGGTGTATCAAGTGCCGCCACACCCCGGACGCGAGCAGCGGCGGGATCAGCCAGGTGCCGAAGACCCAGAAGCCGACCGACGCACCGGCGATCAGGCCCCGGGTGGCCGAGACGACCGGCGCGTCGGCCATCTGCACGATCCGGGCGCCGGCGACGACCGTGATGGCGGTGGCACCCATCGACACCCAGTACGGCGGGGTCAGGTCGACGGGCCGCAGCTCGTGGAAGAGCAACCGGGCGGAGACGAACACGGCGGCGGCCACGTAGAGGAACACGCCCAGCGACCAGGAGAACACCGCCAGCAGGGCCAGCTCGCGCCGGCCCATGGTGACCTGTGGCTCCAGCGCCGCGGCGAGGACCGCCACGGACTGGCTCGCCACGACCCAGATGAACCAGGTGCCGTTCACGTGCTGCAGCAGTGGCCGGGTCACCCGTCCGAGAACCACGGTCCAGGGAACGAGGTAGCCGAGCACCAGCCAGACCGCCCACCCGACCAGGAGGAGCACGAGCGCGGTGGTGCGGTGGCCTTCCATCAGCAGCCGCGCCCCGAGAACGGTGGTGGCGGCCACCACGGTGAAAAACCCGAAGGCGCGGGACGGGTCGGCGAAGTCGGCGGCCATCGCGGAGCCGAAGGCAACCAGTCGCCATCCGGTCAGCACCAGCAGGACGACGTACTCGAAGGCGGCCAGCCACAGCAGCGCCTGCGAGAGCACCGCGAGCTCGTGGTTGCGCATCGCCACCGAGACGATGCCAGTCGCCATGACCAGCGCGAAGCAGCCCGGGTTCAGTCCGCGGACGCGCGCCCGCACCCCCGTGTCGGGCGAGGACGGCGCGCCCAGTTCAGTAGGGCACACCGATCCGGCGCCACTTCCGGCCGCCGGTGCCCGGCTCGTGCGGGGGCCGGGGCTTGCGGGATCGGTAGACCACGTATGGCCGCCACAGGTACCACAGCGGGTAGCTCCAGGCGTGCACCAGCCGGGTGAACGGCCACGCCATCCAGATCATCCAGGCCGCGATCGCGTGGATCCGGTAGATCAGCGGCGCGGTGGTCACCGACTGCACGTTCGGATGTCCGGTGAACAGCCCGCGGAACCACGGGCTGACGGTGGTGCGGTAGTCGTAGGCGCTGCCGAACATGTTGTAGATCGTTGGGATGATCCCGGTCAGGATGATGATCAGCAGCAGGATCAGCGCCACCCAGTCCACCGGCGAGGTGGCCGCGCGCACGCGGGGGACGAACAGCCGCCGGCCGGCCATCACCACGACGCCGAGGATCACGAGGATGGCCGCGATCGTGCCCGCGATGGCGGCGAACTTGTGGTAGATGTGATCGGGGATCCCGATGAAGTTGGTGAACGCCGCGGGGATCAGGATGCCGAGCACGTGCCCGCCGATCGCGGCGAACGTGGCGTAGTGGAACAGCGGGCTGCCCCACTTCAGTAGCCTGCGCTCCTGCAGCTGGGTGGACCGGCTGGTCCAGCCGAACTGGTCGTAGCGCCAGCGCCAGATGTGCCCGATGACGAACACGCCGAGCGCGAAGTAGGGCACCGCGACCCACCAGAACAGGTCGGCTCCCGAGGCCGCGCTCATCGGTGTCTCCGCGGCGTTGTGCGGAGGAGCGGAGCGGGGGAGCAGAACGGCGTGGGGTGGTTCATCGCTGTGCCATCCCTTGCCCACCTCCGTAGCCGGCCAGGTAGTCCGGCGGCGCGAACGGTTCGAGCCCGACCTCCTCGCGGGGCGGCCCGCTCTCCCAGGCGGCGGCGACCCGCGCCAGTTCCCGCCGGCCCAGCCTCGGCAGCCGCTCCGCCACGGCGGCGACCACGTCGACGTACGGCGTGCCGGCGTTGTCCAGTGCCCGGCGCAACAGCTCGAGGTCGCGGCGGTGCATGTGCAGCAGTCGCTCGCCACGCGGTGCCGAGGCCGCGAAGTCCAGCACCATCGGCAGGTAGTCGGGCAGCTCCTCCTCCGAGGGGACGTATCCGGCAGTGCGGTAGGCGGTCTTGAACTGCACCATCGCCAGACCGCGCTCGCGGGTGTCCCCGTAGCGGTAGTAGGTCAGGTAGAGCGCACACCGGCGGCGAAGGTCGAACGTCTCCACGTAGTGCTGGCCGACCTCGGCAGGCGGCGTCTCCGCGAGCCAGCCGAGGAAACGCGCGAACGTCTCCCGGGTGGACTTCGGCGACAGCTGTGCGGCGAACGCCTCGAGCCGGTCCAGACCGTCGAAGAGCGACTCGGTGGGGTACTGCAGTAGGACCGAGGCGAGTTTGTAGCTCTCCCCCGCGCGTCCGGGTCGGTTGTTCGGCCGGGGGCTCATGTGGTGGCCGTCCCGGGGTCGGGAAAGAGCTTGGGCGCCTCGCCCTCGCCGTTCCAGCCGAGCAGGTTGAAGTGCTCCCGGCCGTCGTCCGCCATGAAGGTTTGCGTGGTGTCCGGCGGCACCTCCCCAGGCCGGTAGCTGGACACGCCATGTGGTCCGGGCGGGCCCATCCCGCCCATGCCGGGGCCGCCCTCGGTGTCCAGGCTGCAGAACAGCTGCTCGTGCTGACCCATCAGCCGGCCGGCGTCCTCGGCGTGCGCCTTGGGGATGACGTAGCGCTCGTCGTACTTGGCGATCGCCAGCAGCCGGTACATCGCCTCCATCTCGGCGCCGGTCAGTCCGACGGTCTGGGCGATCGACTCGTCCTTCTCCTCGCCGAGGTTGATGCGGCGCATGTAGGCACGCATCGCGGCCAGCCGCCGCAGCACCGAGTCCACGGGGACGGTGTCCCCGGCGGTGAACAGCTCGGCCAGGTATTCCACCGGGATGCGCAGCGTCTGGATCGCGCCGAACAGGTTGTCCTCGTCCTCGCCGTCGAATCCGGTGTCGGCCAGGGCGTCGACCACCGGCGACAGCGGCGGGATGTACCAGACCATCGGCATGGTCCGGTATTCCGGGTGCAAGGGCAGCGCCACCTGGTAGTCGTTGATCAGCGCGTAGACCGGTGAGCGCTGGGCGGCCTCGATCCACTCGTCGGAGATACCCTCGGCCCGGGCGCCGGCGATCACCTCGGGGTCGGTCGGATCGAGCAGGATCTGCCGCTGCGCCTCGTAGAGATCCTTGTCGTTGGGGGTGGCCGCGGCCTCCAGCACCTTGTCGGCGTCGTAGAGCATCAGGCCGATGTAGCGGAGCCGTCCCACGCACGTCTCCGAGCACACCGTCGGGATGCCGACCTCGATGCGCGGATAGCAGAACGTGCACTTCTCCGCCTTGCCGGACTTGTGGTTGAAGTAGATCTTCTTGTACGGGCAGCCGGTGATGCATTGCCGCCAGCCACGACAGCGGTCCTGGTCGACGAGCACGATGCCGTCCTCGGTGCGCTTGTAGATCGCCCCGGACGGGCACGATGCGGCGCAGGACGGGTTGAGGCAGTGCTCGCAGATCCGCGGCAGGTAGAACATGAACG
>DASSKK010000108.1:0-54586 GCA_035690495.1 Nocardioidaceae bacterium
GGCTTCCGTGCCAACCGGCGCCTGCTCGGCGTCCAACGCATCAGCCACGACCCGATCCTCGGCGCCCGGACCTTCACTGAGCTGACCACGCCGACCATCACCAGCAACGGCACCCGTGTCCCCGGACTACGCTTCGGCGACACGCGCGTGCACGCACTGTTGCAGGCCCTGCTCATCCACCGGCTCCTGCCCAACGGGTTCACCAATAGTGACCTCCGCGCGCTCGTCGCGCCCCTCCTCGGCACCAGCGCCGAGGACATCACTGCCGGGAAGATGACCTACGACCTGCGGCGCCTGCGCGTGCATGGCCTGATCGTCCGGATCCCCAAGTCCCGTCGCTATCGGCTCACCGAGAACGGCCTCCATCAGGCGCTGCTGTTCACCCACGCCCACGACCACCTGCTGCGCACCGGCCTGGCTGAACTCGCCGACCCCGCCCCACCCTGGCAGTCCCCGCTGCGCAAGGCCGCTCGCGCCTACCAGGCCGCTTTCAACGATCTCACCGACCGAGCACGGCTCGCGGCCTGACCGCCTCGACACTCACCGACCCCCCCCAAGAGTTGACCCGAACATCACTCTTGACTCAAACATGACGGCCCGCGCCGTCTAAGCCCTCTAACCAGGCATAACTCAACACATGGCCAGGGCCAGCTGGACCAGGGTGGCCACGCCGTAGCCGGTGCCGCCGGAGGGCACGTGCCCGTGCGCCGCGCCGTAGTTGTACGCCGTCCCGGCGATGTCCAGGTGTGCCCACGCGGTGTCGCCGACGAACTGCTGCAGGAACGCTGCGGCGTACAGGGTGCCGCCGACCTTGTCCACGTTGTGCTGCATCAGGTCGGCGACCTTGGAGTACGTGCGCACCTTGACCGGCATCTCCTCGGCGATCGGCATCGGCCACAGGGGCTCGCCGGCTGCGGCGGCAGCGGCCAGCACGCGGGCGCGCAGCGCGTCGTCGTTGCCGAGCAGCGCGGCGACCCGGTCGCCGAGGCCGGTCGTCGCCGCACCGGTCAGCGTCGCCAGGTCGACGATCAGGTCGGGACCGGCCTCGCGGGCCAGCCCGAGCGCGTCGCCGAGCACCAGCCGGCCCTCGGCGTCGGGGTTGAGCACCTCGACGGTCTGCCCGTCGTACATCCGCAGCACGTCGCCGGGCCGGGTCGCCGAGCCGGAGACCATGTTCTCCGCCATCGGCGCGTAGCAGTTCACGGCCACCGGAAGACCCATCTCCGCGACCGCGAACGTCGCCGCGACGACGGCGGCGGCGCCGCCCATGTCGGACTTCATCCCCTTCATGGCCGTGGAGGTCTTGATGTTCAGGCCACCGGAGTCGAACGTGATCCCCTTGCCGACCAGCGCGATCGACGTCCGCGCGCCGCGCGGCCGGTAGTAGAGCCGCACCAGCCGCGGCGGATTGGCCGACCCCTGGCCGACGCCGATGATGCCGCCGAAGCCGCCGTCGGCGAGAGCTCGCTCGTCGAGCACCTCGACCCGCACCTTGGAGCGGCGCGACGTGGCCAGGCCGGTCACCGCGTCCGCGAACGACTCGGGGGTGAGGTCGCGCGCGGGGGTGTTCACCCAGTCACGGACACGCGTCGTGGCCCGGGCCACCACCTCGGCCCGCACGAGAGCCGCGTCGGCCGCCTTCGTGCGCGCGGCCGGCGTGAGTACGACGACCTCGCCGGGAAGGCCCCGCTCCGCGGCCGACTTGTAGCTGCTGAACGTGTAGGCGCCCAGCGTGAAGCCCTCCACCACCGCACGGACGTGCTCGGGACCGCCTGCGGGAAGCGCGAGCGCGACGCTGGCCGCGTTGCTCAGAGCCCGTGCCGCCGCGCCGGCTGCACGCCGTACCTCCGAGGGCGTCAGCGCGGCCGGGTTCTGCTCGCCGAGGCCGACGAGCATGAGCAGGGGAGACCGCAGCGTGCCGGACGTGGGCAGCTTCGCGATCTCGCCGGCCCGCCCGGTGAACCCGAGCGTCGACAGCAGCGGGGAGAGCCTGCGGCCGTACGCCGAGGCGACGGGCTCACCGCCCTCCGCGACCCGCAGACCCTTCGGGGTGCGCACCACGCCGACGACCACCACGTCTGCCCGGGTCTTGTCGGCTGCCCCCCTGCGCAGCGTGTAGCTGGTCACCGGGCAGGATCCTCCTGGGCTCGACAGGTGTTCGGCGGCTGCGACGTGTGCGTCGGCGGCCCGACCGGCACTCTACGCGGCCGAGGTTCGGTCGAAGGCTGCGGTAGTTTCGGCCGCATGGCTGCCGCGTCTCCCGATCTGTCGCGTTCCCCGTTACACGAACGGCACGTCGAGCTCGGCGCCAAGATGGCGGAGTTCGGCGGCTGGCAGATGCCGTTGGAGTACTCCTCCGGAGTCGTCAAGGAGCACACCTCGGTCCGCGAGGCCGTCGGCATCTTCGACGTCAGCCACCTCGGGAAGACCGTGGTCTTTGGACCGGGCGCCGCCGAGCACGTGAACGCCACTCTCGCCAACGACCTGGGCAGGATCGGTCCCGGCAAGGCGCAGTACACACTCTGCTGCGACGACGCCACCGGCGGCGTCGTCGATGACCTGATCGCCTACCTGGCCGGCGACGACGACGTGCTCCTGGTTCCCAATGCCGCCAACAACGCCGAGGTGTGCCGGCGGCTCGCCCAGGCCGCACCGGACGGCGTACACGTGGAGAACCGGCACCAGGACTTCGCGGTGCTCGCCGTGCAGGGACCGCGCAGCGACGACGTGCTCGAGGCTGTCGGTCTGCCGACGGGCCACGAGTACATGTCGTTCGTCGACGCCGAGCGGGACGGCGCACAGGTGCGGGTGTGCCGCAGCGGCTACACCGGGGAGCGGGGCTACGAGCTGGTCTGCGACACGGAGGCCGCGCCGGCCTTGTGGGACGTCCTGCTGGACGCCGGCCGGCCGCTCGGGATGCTGCCCTGCGGCCTCGGCGCCCGGGACACGTTGCGCACCGAGATGGGCTACCCGCTGCACGGGCAGGACATCGGTCTGGAGATCACTCCGAACCAGGCGCGGCTCGGCTGGGCGGTCGGTTGGAAGAAGGACGCCTTCTGGGGCAGGGACGTGCTGCTCGCCGAGAGGCAGGCCGGACCGGAGCGGCGGCTGCGGGGCATCGTCTCCACCGGCCGCGGCATCCCGCGGCCCGGCATGCAGGTGGTCGACGCGACCGGCGCGCCTTTGGGCTCCGTCACCTCCGGCACGTTCTCCCCGACGCTGCGCAAGGGTGTCGGACTCGCGCTGCTGGCCGCCGGAGACGGCGGGGTCGGCGACGGCGACGAGGTCGGCGTCGACGTGCGCGGCCGTCGCGAGACGTTCACGGTGACCAAGCCCCCCTTCGTCACCGCGGACGCCGGCTGACCGCCGGGCGGCGCTCCTACGGTGGGGAGAAGGCGGCGAGCACGAGCACGGCGGTGAAGGTGAGCTCCACGCAGGCGCCGAGGACGTCACCGGTGACCCCGCCGAGCCGACGTACGCACCACGCGCAGAAGCCGACACCGACGAGCAGTGCGAGCGCCGACTCGCCGAACGCGAGCACGAGCCTGGGATAGCCGACGCCGATGACGACCGCGCCGGCGACCACCGCGAGCAGAGCCACCAGCAGCACCGAGATCCACTGCACGCGCCGCACCGTGTCGGCGACGGTCGCACCGAGACCGTCGGTGCGAGCGGCCGGCACGCCCCTTCGGCAGGCCAGCGGGAGCACGAGGCGACTCAACGTCACCCCGCCGAGCACAGCGTGTACGCCGTGCCTGCCGGCAACCAGGCTGGTCAGCGCGGAGACCTGGATCAGCAGCACCAGGACCACCGTGACCACGCCGAACGGTCCGATGTCGCCGCGCCGCATGACCTCCAGCGCCCGCGGCGCCTGCTCACGCGACCCGAGACCGTCGGCGGTGTCGGCGAGGCCGTCCAGGTGCATGGCACGCGTGAGCAGAGCCAGCAGCGCCACGGCCAGGGCGGCTCGCAGCACCGGGGAGGCGTCGGTGCGTTCGAGGATCCAGACGAGCACCGCGGAAGGTACGGCGACAAGCACCCCGACCAGCGGTGCCAGCATCATCGCGGCGGCACCGACCTGCCGGTCGACCCGCGTCGGCGGGGGCACCGGCAGCACGCTGAGCGTGCCCACGGCCAGCCGCACCGCGTCGAAGCTCCACCGGCCCTGGGCGGCACTGCTCTCCCGCGACCTCACAGCGCCACCGCCCTGCCCGCGACGCACCACAGCACCCGATCCGCTGCGTCGGCCATCCGCGTGTTGAGCGTGCCCATCTCGTCGCGGAACCTGCGACCGGCGGCGGTCGCGGGCACCACCCCCTGACCGACCTCGTTGGTGACCGCGACGACCGTGCGGGAGGCGTGCGCCCATGCGCAGACCAGCGCGTCGACCTCGGCGCGGACCGACTCTTGCGCGCGATCGACCCACGCGGTGTCGTCCCACCCTTCGTGGCGGTCCATCACCCGGGTCAGCCACAGCGTCAGGCAGTCGACCAGCAACGGGCCGCCGGCCGCATCGAGCAGCGGCACGAGGTCCGTCGTCTCCATCGTCGACCACTGCGGGGGCCGCGCGGCCTGGTGGGCGCGGACCCGGTCCGTCCACTCCTCGTCGTAGCCGACTGGGTAGCCGGTCGCGACGTACGTCGCCGCACCCGCCCCGGGCTCCGCGGCAAGCAGCCGCTCGGCCTGGCGGGACTTGCCCGAGCGGGCCCCGCCGATCAGCAACGTACGGCTCACACCTGCTCCTGCTCGAAGACCGGGACGGCGTCGAACGCGGCCCGCCGCGCCGCCCGGCGCAGCGCCCGCAGCAACGCGGAGCCGGCCAAGCCGACCAGCAGGCACGAGAGCACCGCGCGCCCGAGGTCCCACGGCAGCGACGTGGTCACGTAGAACACCCAGTAGCGATGCAGGTTACCGGTCAGCGTCCCGCCCGCGACGTAGCTCACCTCGGGGCCGTAGGACGCGAACGGCCAGAACCACAGGTTCATCACCGCACCGAACAGCAGGCTGACCACGAAGGCGTACGCCGCCAGCACCGCCACCTCGCCCCGGCCACGTGCCGGTGGCAGGCAGCCGGCGAAGAAGCCCACCCAGCCGGCCGCGATCATCTGGAAGGGCAGCCATGGCCCGACGCCGCCGGTCAGCAGCGCGCCGACGAACAAGGTGAGCGCGCCGAGCACGAACCCGAAGCCGCGGCCGAAGACCCGCCCGCCGAGCACGATCACCGCGAAGCTCGGCTCGAGGCCGGCGGTCCCGGGCCCGAGCGCACGCAGCGCACCCCCGACGGCCGCGAGCATGCCGAGCAGCGCGACCGCCTTCGCGTCCATCCCGCGACCCTTCCCGGACAGCCGACCGGTGGTCAGCTCGGCCAGCACGATCATCGCCAGCAGCGGCAGCAGCACCACGAACACCAGCGGTGAGTCGCCCGAGTGCGAGGTGTCCAGGGCGGCACCGTGCTGCACCAGGAACGGCCAGCCGAACGCGACCACGCCGACCGCGAACACAAGCACGAGCACGATCGCCGGGCGCGCCCGGACCGGGAGAAGGTCGGTCCTCACGACGACACCGCCTCCTCGGCCGTCTCGAGGGCGGCGGCGACCTGGCCGGGCGTCAGCCACGGCTCGGGCGCGAGCACCTTGGCGGTCTGGGGGGCGAACGCCGGGGAGGAGACCACGACCTCGGCGGTCGGGCCGTCGGCGACGACCTCCCCGTCGGCGAGCACCAGCACCCGGTCGGCGACCTCGGCGACGAGCTCGACGTCGTGGGTCGCCAGCAGGATCCCGTGGTCGCCCTCGGCGAGGTCGCGCAGGATCTCGACCAGCCGGCGCTTGGCGGTGTAGTCCAGGCCACGGGTCGGCTCGTCGAGCAGCAGCAGCGGAGGGCCGGCGGCCAGCACGACAGCCAGCGCGAGCGTGAGGCGCTGGCCCTCCGACAGGTCGCGAGGATGCCGTCCGGCGGGGATCGCGGGGCAGAGCCGCTCGAAAAGGGCGGCTGTGGTCCCCGGCTCGACGCGCGCGTCGGTGTCGGCGGTCGCGCACTCCTCGCGCACCGACGAGGCGTAGAGCAGGTCGGTCGGGACCTGCGGCACCAGGCCGACGCTGCGCACGAGGTCTACCGGACGCATCCGGGCCGGCTGCTGCCCGCCGACCTCGACGGTCCCACCCGAAGGGGCGCGCAGCCCGACCAGCGTGTGCAGCAGGGTGGACTTGCCGGCACCGTTGCGCCCCATCAGGGCGACCACCTCGCCGGCCGACACCGACACCGAGACACCGGCGAGCGCAGTGACCCGGCCGTAGGAGACCGCGAGGTGGGCGGTGCGGGCGAGCACCGCCGCGCCGGTACGTCGTGCCTCCGGCCCGGAGCCCTGGGCCGCCGGCGAGCCGAGCGCAGCCAGCCGTCGCCGCAGCGCCGGAGCACGGCGGCGCGCATCGCGCACCGACAGCGGTGGCGGGTCCCAGCCGGCCACCCGGGCCAGCTCGACCACCGGCGGCACGATCGGCGAGCGGCTCAGCACCTCCGAGGGGACCCCGTCGACGACGCGGCCGTCACCGGGCAGCAGCAGCACCCGGTCGGCGTACTGCACGACACGTTCGAGGCGGTGCTCGGCCAGCACGACGGTCAGCCCGAGGTCGTGCACCAGCCGCTGCAGGGTGGCCAGCACCTCCTCGGCGGCGAGCGGGTCGAGCGCGGAGGTCGGCTCGTCGAGCACCAGGATCCGCGGATGCGCGGTGAGCACCGAGCCGATCGCCACCCGCTGCTGCTGGCCGCCGGACAGGTCGGCCAGCGGCCGGTCGCGCACGTCGACCAGCCCGAGCAGGTCGAGGGTCTCCTCGACCCGGCGGCGCATCACGTCGGCGGGCACGCCGAGCGACTCCATCGCGTAGGCGAGCTCGTCCTCGACGTGGTCGGTGACGAATCCCGAGACCGGGTCCTGCCCGACGAAGCCGACGACGTCGGCCAGCTCCCTGGGCGGGTGGGTGCGGGTGTCGCGGCCGGCGACCACGACCCGTCCGCTCACCGTGCCGCCGGAGAAGTGCGGCACCAGCCCGTTGATCGTGCGCAGCAGCGTCGTCTTGCCAGTCCCGGTGCGGCCGACCACCAGCACCAGCTCGCCTTCCGGGATCTCGACATCCACGCCGGCGAGCACCGGCGCGGCCATCTCGGCGAACCTGACGCCGAGTCCGCGCATCGAGATCATCGCCGTCGTGTCGGCGTTCGGGCCCGTCATGCCACCGCCCGGTACGCCGGATCGATCGCGTCGGCGGGAGCGGCCGGCCGGGTGGCGACCGGAAGCGGCGGCGCCACGAAGGCCGGCAGCAGCGCCAGCACGATGCCGGCGCACGCCAGCAGCGGCACCGGCGGGACAGCGGTCGCGCTCGCCAGCGACAGGGACGCCGGGTCGAGCGCGACCTCGAACTGCATCGCTGCCCCGGCGAGTACGCCGGACCCTGCCACCAGCCACTCCGGCAGTGCCCACGGGTCGGGGCGGTAGCGGGTGCGGCCGGTACGCCGTCCGCCCAGGTGCATGCCGAGCCCGGCCAGCACCGCACCCGTCACGAGCAGCGGCAACCCGAGCCATGCCGAGGCCGTGCCGTCCAGCAGCCCGTAGACGCCGATTGCCACGCCGAGCAGGCCGGCCAGCACCAGTCCGCCGGTGACCCGGCGCGCCGCACGCGCACGCCCCGGGTTGCCGGCACCGGACGTCGTACGCCCGTAGCCGCGGGAGTCCATCGCGGCCGCCAGCTCCACCGACCTCTCCAGGGCGCCTTCGAGCACCGGCATCGCCAGCCGGCGCAGCGACGCCGGCCCGCGGGTGCTGCGTCCCCGCAGCCGTTGTGCGGCGCGCACCCGGGACGCGTCGGTGACCAGCTGGGGTGCGAACGTCAGCGCGATCACGCAGGCGACGCCGACCTCGTAGAGCGCGCCGGGGACGTAGCGCAGCAGCCGTCGCGCCGAGCCGAGCGCGTTGGCCGCGCCCACGCAGCACAGCAGGACGGCGAGCTGCAGGCCTGCGTACGTCGCGCTCAGCACCGCCTCCAAGGTGATGGCGCCGCCGAGCTTCAGGCCCGAGCTCGCCGGGAGCGGCAGCAAAGGCAGGGTGAACAGCACCGTCGGCCCCTGCGAGGCGGTGGACAGCAGGGCCTGGAACACGATCCGGATCACGATCACCAGCAGGGCGAGCTTGAGGAACGCCGAGTACGACGCCGCCCACGGCGCCGTGCTGCGACGCGCGGCGACCACGAACGCGCCGACGACGAGGATCGCGAGCAGGGGCACCGGGTTGGTGGTGCGGCTCGCCGCGGCGGCCAGGCCGAGGGCCCACACCCACCAGGCCGCCGGATGCAGGGTGCGCGGGAACCCGATCCGGTGCCGGGCCGGCAGGACGACGCTCCTGGGGCTCCGCGGGCTCATCGCCGCTCAGGCCCCGGCGTGCTCGTCGGCGGGCCGCCTCGGCTCGGCGTTGCGGGCGTTGCGGCGGCCGACGACCAGCGCGCCGGCGCCGATGAGCACGATCACCACGACGACCGCGACGATCGCCGCGACCGGCGTACCACCCGGCTCGGAGCTGTCGGAGAGGGCGAACGCGACGTCCCGCTGGGATCCGGGCGCCTCGGCGTTCTTGACGGTGGTCGAGCAGCCGTTGACCGGGTAGCCGTCGATGCCGCAGGTCAGGCTCTTCGCCGTGCGCACCTGGGCGACATCGCCGAGCACCTGCTGGCCGTTCGCGGCTTCCGGCACCTGTGCGCAGGCCGCACGCGGGCTCGGCGGGGCCTGTCCGGAGGCCGCGTCGGCGGCGGTGCCGTAGTCGAGCAGCACGGCGACCCTCTTCGTGCCGGGCGCGGGATCGGTGCCCGAGCAGACCCTGGCGAACGTGTAGTGCGAGAGATCGGCGCGCGGCTCGATGCCGGCGGAGGTGGTCGAGGTGCCGTAGCGGTAGGCCTCGACACTTCCGTCGGCCGGGGTGAAGCCGCCCGGCCCGGTCTTGGCGAAGACATAGTCGCCGTGCTGGACGTGGAAGTAGTTCCAGTAGCGGTAGCCGTCGGCCGCGTGCGCCGGGGCGGCCAGCAGCGGTGCCAGCAGCAGCGACATGAGTGCGGCGACGAGCGTCGCCCCGATGGCTCTGGTGGTTGAGGAGCCCGGACTGGTGGTTGAGGAGGCCGGAGCGTTAGCGGAGGCCGTCTCGAAACCACCCGAGCGGCGTACGCGGGATGCAGGAAGATGGAGCATGGCCAGGGGCCCTTTCGTTGCGGCGGTACTCGAAACGAGACCGGACCGCGGGGGACGCCTGGCAAGCGGCCACGTGATCCGGCTCCGTCCCGCAGACCTCGACGGATGAGTGGAGCCGCCGCCACGTCCCGGTGTTCCGGCTCGCCGCCCCTCGACGCGTCGAAGGGCCGCCTACGGTTGCGGGTCAGCGCCGGCTTTCGACCGGCTTTCCCGACACGTGGCAGGTGGCTTCAATCTGCCACCTTCCCGGCCCGGGCGTCAAAGGTGTCTCACTCCAGGGGGAGTTACCCTCGCCACATGACCCACTCGCTCGAACCGTCGTACTCCCCGTCGGACTCCGCGTCGTCGGCGAAGCCGGCCTGGCGGTGGCGGCTGGAGAAGCAGGACGGCGCGGAGGTTCCGGCCGACCACGTGCAGGTCGAGGGCGCCGGACAGGCGTTCCCCTCCCAGGCCGATGCGGAGTCGTGGGTGGGGGAGACCTGGCGGGAGCTGCTGGACGCCGGGGTCGAGGCGGTCACGCTGTTCGAGGCCGAGCGCGAGGTCTACGGGCCGATGTCGCTGAGCAGCCCCTGACGGCCGGCGCCTGACCGCGCAAATCGGTCGATTTCGCCATATTGGCCCCTTGCGGATGGTTCCCTGTCATCCTTGCTGCGACGGGACCCGTGCGCCCGACGGGAGGAGGTGCCGCCATCGATACCGCAGCCGGACGCGTCGCGTGCGCCGTCGGGGCGATCTACATGCTGGCGGGCATCGTGGGCTTCGCGTTCGTCGCGTTCGGCGGCAGCCACCTCCTGCTGTTCATGATCACCCCCTTGCACAACCTGGCGCACTTCGCGTTGGGCGCACTCCTGGTGGTGGGCGCGAGCCGGGGAGAGGAAGCGGCCAAACAGGCGATGCTCGTGGTGGGGTCGGTCTTCCTGCTGCTCAGTGTGTTCGGACCGCTGCTCATGGACATGCCGATGAACATGCTCGGGTTGAACGCCGCCGACCACGTGCTCCATGGCCTCACCGCGGTGGTGTTGATCGGTGCGCCGGTCCTGCTGGGCCGTCGTCGGCCCCAGGAGCAGTGAGCACGTTGAAGGGGTCACCTCCCATCGGACAGGTGGGACGTCGGCTGCCCCTGCTGGCCAAGGTCGGGGCGCCGGTACTGGCCGTCAGCGCGGCCTCGGCATGGTTCCTCGGGCAGAGCACCGTCGACGAGGTGGCGCATCAGTGCACCGCGCTCGGACTCGACGTGAACGGGCTGTGCGCCAACCACGCAGCACTGGCTGCGATCGGCGGCAAGATCAGCCTGCTGGCCGCCGACGTGACGGCGATGACCCTGGTCGCCTTGTGGCTGGTCCTGGACATCTTCGTGCTCCGGCGCACTCGGGAGATCGCCGAGGTGGCTGCCCGGGCGGCCGAAGGGGACCTGAGCGCCCGGTTCGGCACCCGGCTCGAACCCGGGACCCGGGACGAGCTGACTCGCGTGAGCGCACAGTTCGACCGCATGGTCGAGACGGTCGCCGATCACGAGCGGGCGGTCCGTGACATCGTCGACAGCGCCTACGACGCCTTCGTCAGCATGGACGACCGCGGGTACATCGTGGACTGGAGCGCGCGGGCCGAACAGCTCTTCGGCTGGTCCCGCGAGGAGGCAATCGGGCAGGAGCTCGGCGGGCTGATCGTCCCGGAACGCTACCGCGAGCCACATCGAAACGGCGTGGCCAACTATTCCGAGTCCGGGACCGACCGGTTTGTCGGCCACCCCATGGAGATGTCCGCCCTGCGTCGGGACGGGACCGAGGTGCCGGTCGAGCTGGTCATCTGGACGACCCACGTCGATGGTGAGCTGCGGTTCCACTCCTTCCTGCGCGACATCTCCGAGCGCAAGCAGATGCAAGAGCAGCTGGAGCACCAGGCCTTCCACGACGCACTGACCGGGTTGGCCAACCGCAGCCTGTTCGCCGATCGGCTCGAGCACGCGCTGCGACGTCCCGGTGCGGGCGTGGGCGTGATCTTCTGCGACCTGGACGACTTCAAGACCGTCAACGACAGCTTGGGGCATGCCGCCGGGGACCGTGTCCTCCTGACCGTGGCGCAGCGACTGGCCGACGCCACCCGGCCGGTGGACACGTTGGCCAGGCTGGCCGGCGACGAGTTCGCGGTCCTGGTCGAGGACGCCACAGACGACGAGACGGTGGCCATCGCCGACCAGATGCGCGTCGCCCTCCGGCCTCCCGTGGAGGTGGCCGGTCGTGAGGTGATCGCTCGCGCCAGTCTCGGGCTCGCGACCACCGCCACCCTGTCCTCGGGCCCGGTGCCTACGCCTGTGCGTCGCGTCGACGCAGCGGAGGCCGCGACGATGGCCGAGGAGCTGCTTCGCAACGCAGATGTGGCCATGTACGGCGCCAAGCATCACGGCAAGGACACCATGAGGCGGTTCCACGCCGAGATGCACCTGGAGGCCGTGGAACGGTTGACTCTCCGGACCGACCTCGAGGGTTCGATCCGCAAGAACGAGCTTCGCGTGGTCTACCAGCCCTACGTCGATGCCTCGACGGGACGCATCACCGGGTGTGAGGCTCTGGTGCGGTGGGATCATCCCGTGCGTGGCCTCATCTCGCCGGTGGAGTTCATCCCGCTCGCCGAGCAGACGGGCTTCATCCGCGAGCTCGGCCACTGGGTGCTCATCCAGGCCTGCGCGCAGCTGTCGGCCTGGCGGCGGGAGGCCGCATCCGGCTCCGGCTTCACGATGAGCGTCAACGTCTCGGTGCGCCAACTGGAGGAGCCCGGGTTCGTCGACGACGTCCGACGCATCCTGGAGACCAGCGGAGTCGATCCGGCGGACGTCATCCTCGAGATCACCGAGAGCGTGCTCACCCACGACGACGACGTGGTGGGCAGGCTGAGCGAGCTCAAGGGGCTGGGCGTCAGCCTTGCCATCGACGACTTCGGCACCGGGTACTCCTCGCTGGCCCGGCTGAAGAGCCTCCCGGTCGACGTGGTGAAGATCGACCGCTCCTTCGTGACGCCGCTCAGCGAGGCCACGATGGCCGACGCCGCCATGGTGACCGCGATCGTGCAGATCGCCGCGAGCCGGAACCTGCGCACGGTCGCCGAAGGAGTCGAGACCGCCGAGCAGCTCAGCGTGGTGCAGACCCTGGGCTGCGACGTCGTCCAGGGCTTCCTGTGCTACCGGCCGATGAGCTCGGTCCAGCTCACCGAGCGCCTGCAGCAACAGGCGCCTGCGTGCCCCGAGAATCTCCCGTCCATCGCCTGAGGCATACGCTTCCGTATGGTTGAGGCTATACAGTTGTTCGGGTGACGACCACCCGCCCGTTCCCGTTCGAGACGCCGATCGCGCCCGACGCGATGATCGACCGCCGTGCCGAGCTTGCCCGGCTGCACCAGGCCGCCGCGGAGCGCGTGCACACCCGGCTGGCCGGACCGCGCCGGTTCGGCAAGACCTCGCTGCTGCTCGCGCACGCCGCCGGGCTGTCCGCCACGGGTTGGCGGACTGTGCACGTCGACCTGTACGGCGTGACGACGCTGTCCGAGGTGTGCGTGCGGATCGCCACGGCGTACAGCCGGCTGCGCGACCACCGGCTGCGCGCCCACCTCGACTCCCTCGGCGCACGGCTCGGCCTCTCGCTGACGCCCGCCGGCCCGGGGATCACGCTTGGTCCGCGCCGGGTCGTGCCCAGCCACGAGGCGACCCAGACCGCGGCCGCCGAGCTGCTCGACCTGCCGCTGACGCTGTTCGAGCGCGACCGGATCCCCACGCTGGTCGTCTTCGACGAGTTCCAGGACCTGCTGTCGGCCGGGCGGGAGCTCGACGGGCTGCTGCGCTCACACGTGCAGTACCACGGCGAGGCCGCCGTCTACGTGTACGCCGGCTCGCAGCCGTCTCTGATGCACGGGCTGTTCGACGACCGGGAGCGGCCGCTGTACGGGCAGGCCGAGCCCCTCGCGCTCGGCGTACTCCCGACGGACGAGGTGATCGCCGAGCTGACCGAGCGGTTCGACGAGCTCGAGGAGGACCCGGCCGGCGCGCTCGTCCCGCTGGTCACCACCGCGGCCGGCCACCCGCAACGCACCATGCTGCTCGCCCACCTGCTGCACCGCGAGCTGTCCGCCCGGCGGCTGGGCGCCAGCACGCTCTCGGAGGGCGACGACGACGGAGCGGGCCAGGAGCTGACCGGGATCGCGCTCGCCGACGCCGTCGTACGCCGCGCGCTCGCCACCACGCAGGAGGCGCACCAGGCGGTGTGGGACGGCCTGTCGAGCGGCAAGAAGGCCGTGCTCGCCGCGCTCGCCGACGGCGACTCGCCGACCGGCACGACCACCGCGCGGCGCTTCGAGACCTCGCGCGCGACGTTGCAGAGCGCGCTGCGCGACCTCGGCCGCGAGGGCCAGCACGTGACCCGGGAACGCGAGGACGGGTCCGGCGGGTCCGGCGGGGCATGGTGGTTCGTGGATCCGCTGCTCGCGCTGTGGGTCCGCGGCCGTGGCCGCACCCCTTACCTCGGCGCTAGCGCGGGGACTGGGTCTTCTCCGGATCGCGCTCGATCGCGCCCTCGAGAGCGTCGTCGATCGCCTTCAGCTGCGCTGGCTCCAGGTGCACCCCGGACGCCTTGACGTTCTCGCTGACCTGCTCGGGTCGGGAGGCGCCGATGATCGCCGCGGACACGTTCGGGTTCTGCAGCGTCCAGGCGACCGCGAGTTGGGCCATCGACAGGCCGACCTCCTCCGCGATGGGCTTCAGCTGCTGGATCCTGGTGAGTACGTCGTCGTCGAGCCACCGGGAGATCATGTCCGCACCACCTTTGGCGTCAGTCGCGCGAGAACCGGCCGGCGGCTGCGTTCCGGGCTGGTACTTCCCCGTCAGTGCGCCCTGCGCGATCGGCGACCACACCACCTGGCCGATGCCGAGCTCCTCGCACGCCGGGACCACTTCGGCCTCGATCACCCGCCACAGCATGTTGTACTGCGGCTGGTTCGATACCAGCGGCACCCGCAGCTCCTTCGCGAGTGCGGCGGCCGCGCGGATCTCCTCCGCACGCCACTCCGAGACTCCGATGTAGAGCGCCTTGCCGGCGTGCACCACGTCGGCGAACGCCTGCATCGTCTCCTCCAGCGGCGTGCCGTGGTCGTAGCGGTGCGCCTGGTAGAGGTCGACGTAGTCGGTGCCGAGCCGGCGCAGCGACCCGTCGATGGCCTCGTGGATGTGCTTGCGCGAAAGGCCACGGTCGTTGTGGCCCTTCGGACCGGTCGGCCAGAACACCTTGGTGAAGATCTCCAGGCTCTCCCGACGCTCACCGGCCAGCGCCTTGCCGAGCACGGTCTCCGCGGCGGTGTTCGCGTAGACGTCGGCGGTGTCGAACGTCGTGATGCCCTCGTCGAGGGCACGGCGTACACAGGCGAGCGCGGCGTCCTCCTCGACCTGGGACCCGTGGGTCAGCCAGTTGCCGTAGGCGATCTCCGTGATGTGCAGTCCACTGTTTCCGAGGGTGCGAGATTCCATGCTCCCGACCGTAGCGCGGGCCAAGGGGCACGCCGTACGGCGTCAGCTCGCCTGGGCTACGTTGGCGGCATGCTTGTTGCCTTCTCCATCAGCCCCGGGACCACGAGCGAGGACGGCGGCGTCAGCGAGGCCGTCGCCGAGGTGGTCCGCGTCGTACGCGCCTCCGGGCTCCCGTGCGAGACCAACGCGATGTTCACCAACATCGAGGGCGAGTGGGACGAGGTGATGGCCGTGGTGAAGCGCGCCGTCGAGGTGGTCGCCGCTACGTCCCCACGGGTGGGCCTCGTGCTCAAGGCCGACATCCGGCCCGGTCACACCGGCCAGCTGACCGCCAAGGTCGAGCGCGTCGAGCAGCACCTCGCCTCCGGTGCGAGCGGCGATCAGGTGTAGCGCTCGGGGAGCTTCTGGCCGAGCTTGACCTGCGGCTTCGGCATCCGCAGCCACCGCACCTGGATCGAGCGCATGATCGCGTAGCCGGTCGCGCCCCGCGTGCGGGCATCGCCCGGGAAGCGACGACTCAGCTCACGGCGCAGCTTGAACACCACCAGCACGGTGTCGGCTCCCACCAGCAGGATGGTCGCGATCCACAGGTCGGAGCTGAGCTGCGGGCTGATCGCCTGGCTGACCATGATCAGGACCAGCAGCGGAAGCAGCAGCTCGGCCATGCACAGGCGCGCGTCGACCATGTCACGGATGTATCGCCGCACCGGGCCCTTGTCCCGCGCCGGCAGATAGCGCTCGTCGCCGGTCTTCATCGCCTCGCGCATCCTCGCGCTCTGCTCGGCACGCTTGGACCGCTGCGCCCGCGCCCTGTCCTTCTTGTCCCTGGGGCCCTTGGCGCGTGCCCGGTTCTCCTCCTCCGCCTCCCGGCGGCTGCGGGTCGGTCGACCCTTGCCGCTCTCTTTGACGGTGACGGTGGCGGCGGGCTCTTCGGTCTTGGTACGGCGGAACAACGGGCACTCTTTCGCGCGTGGACGGGTTGACGTACCCCCCAGGGTAGCCGGAGGGAACCACCTACCTCCTCCGAGCGTTCCCCCGTAGGGTGGAGGAAGCAGATCCCACCCGCAGGCAGCACCGCCACCCGCACCCGGTGACACTGCCACCCGCAGACCCATAGAAGGGGGCCCGCACTCCATGAGCCTCATGTCGCGCATCAGCCTGATCTTCCGGTCCAAGGCGAACAAGGCGCTCGACCGTGCCGAGGACCCCCGCGAGACGCTCGACTACAGCTACCAGAAGCAGCTCGACCTGCTCACGAAGGTGCGCAAGGGCGTCGCCGACGTGGCCACCAGCCGCAAGCGCGTCGAGCTGCAGGCACACCAGCTCGAGCAGCAGGCCGCCAAGCTGACCGACCAGGCCCAGAAGGCGCTGTCCATGGGCCGCGAGGACCTGGCCCGCGAGGCGCTGACCCGCAAGTCCGGGCTCTCGGGACAGATGGAGAACCTCAAGCAGCAGCAGGCGCAGCTCCAGTCCGAGGAGGAGAAGCTGACTCTTGCCTCACAGCGCCTGCAGGCCAAGGTCGAGTCCTTCCGGACCCGCAAGGAGACCATCAAGGCCACCTACACCGCCGCCGAGGCCCAGACGCGCATCAACGAGGCCTTCTCCGGGATCTCCGAGGAGATGGGCGATGTGGGGATGGCCGTCCAGCGCGCGGAGGACAAGACCGCGCAGATGCAGGCGCGTGCCGGCGCGATCGACGAGCTGATCGCCTCGGGCGCGCTCGAGGACGCCAGCTCACTCAACCAGGGCGACGACATCGCGCGTGAGCTCGAGGCGATGTCGAGCCACTCCGACGTCGAGTCGGAGCTCGCCGCTCTGAAGGCCAAGAGCTCCGGTGGCGCGATCGAGTCCGGAGCGTCCTCGGCGGACCCGGCCCAGACGGTCGGCTCCGAAGCCGCACAGCCGGCTCCCGCGGAGCCCAAGAAGGAGGGCCAGTCATGATCGTGCGGATTCTCGAAGAGGGGCAGTGGCAGGTGGCCGACGAGAAGCTGGCCGACCTGAATGCGCTCGACACGCTGGTGGAGGCCGCGGTGGAGGCCGACGACGAGACGGCGTTCTCCACGAGCCTCGCGGCGCTGCTGGACGCCGTACGTTCCACAGGGACCAGGCTGCCCGACGACTCCCTGGAGGACTCGGAGCTGATCCTGCCTCCCGCCGACGCGACGATCGAGGAGGTGCGGGAACTCCTCAGTGACGAGGGGCTGATCCCGGGCTGATGGCCAAGACACGTTTCATTCACGACACCGGGCTCACCGCACGGATGACCCTGGTGATGTTCCTGCTCGGCGGGCTGTTCGTAGCGCTGGTCGTGGGGCTGATGTACGCCTTCGGGAGGGACAACTACTCGATCGCAGTCCTGATCGGGCTCGCCGGGCTCGGCGTCGCGTGGTTCCAGTGGTACAACTCCGACAAGATGGCGCTTCGGGCCATGCGCGCCCGCCCGGTCAGTCCCGAGGAGGCTCCCGAGCTGCACGGCACGATCGACCGGTTGTGCGCGCTGGCCGACATGCCCAAGCCGCGCGTCGCGATCGCCTACACCGACATGCCCAACGCGTTCGCCACGGGACGTTCCGCCGATCATTCGGTGGTCTGCGTGACCACCGGCATCCTGGACCGGCTCAGCCCCGAGGAGATGGAGGGCGTGCTGGCCCACGAGCTGTCCCACGTCGCGCATCGCGACGTGCTCGTGATGACGCTCGCCTCCTCCGCGGGAATCATGGCGGCGATGCTCACCCGCGGCGCGCAGTACGGCGCGATCTTTGGCGGGTTCGGCGGGGGCCGGGGGCGCGGGAACAACAACAACAACGGCGGCGGGGTGCCGGTGTGGCTGATCGTGCTGGTGGTCAGCCTGGTCGTCTATGCGATCAGCTTCTTGCTGACCCGGCTGCTGTCGCGGTACCGCGAGCTGTGTGCGGACCGGTCCGGCGCGATGCTCACGGGCAAGCCGTCGGCGCTGGCCAGCGCGCTGCAGAAGATCACCGGTGACATCGCTCGGATCCCCAACAAGGACCTGCGCGGCGCCCAGACCATGAACGCGTTCTTCATCGCCCCGGCGATCAGCGGCGCCACCTTCAAGACGCTGACCTCGACGCACCCCTCGCTCGAGCAGCGTATCGAGCAGCTCGCCGAGGTGGCCGCGGCGCTCGGCAAGCCGATGGACGGTGGTTTCCGGGCCCCAGGGCTCGGCCAGTGAAGCTCTGGGACATGCTCACCGGCCGGACCACTCCGGCCAAGGCCAACCTCGACGACCTCTTCGCCCTGCCGACCGCCGCGATCACGCTGCAGACGGCGATGGGCTTCTCGCCGACCGGGCTGGGCTCCGTCTGCTACCGGGCGGCGGAGGGAGCGGCGTTCGCGCAGACGCAGAAGGACATCGTCGAGCTTCTCGATGACGACGACGACCCGGACGTCGAGCAGAGCACGGACTCGTTCGGGTTCACCTGGTTGCTCGCCCGGCAACCGCCCGACGACATGGCCACGCTAGTCACCGATCTGCACGCGGTGAACACCTCGCTGACCGCGCAGGGGTTCGGCTCGGGCCTGCTGTGCTCGCTCGTCGGTTTCAAGGACACCTCGGGCCGCTCGCTGGGCCTGGTCTACCTCTACAAGCAGGGCACGTTCTACCCGTTCGCGCCCACCGGACCGAACACCCGCGACAACCTCCTGGAGATCAACGTGCGGGACCAGGTCAGCAACGACCTGCACATCGAGCCGCAGCTCAACCGCTGGATGGCCGTGTGGGGGGCCCCCGGCCTGTGAGCCACGCGGCCGGCTTCCCGGGTCTGCGCGGCCTGATTACCAGGGTCTGCGCGGGCTGATTACCAGGGTGCCATGGTAATCAGCCTCTCCCCACGGTGAGTTCCCCATGGGGAGAGGCAGTTTCCCATGGTGCCCTGGTAAACCGGCCCTCGCCCGGGCGCAACCCGAGAGTGCGATGCTGCGTACTACCTGCTGACACTGGTACACGGCATCGACGAGCGGGGAGCAGCGATGGGTCTGCGAGGCAGCGCGCCCGGCAGCGACTTCGAGGAGTTCGCCTCGGTGTCGTGGCCGCGGCTGCGGCATGCCGGCTGGCTGCTCACCGGGCACGACCAGGACGCCGAGGACCTCGCGCAGGTGGCGTTGGCCAAGACCTATGCAGCCTGGGACCGGGTACGTCGTAGCGACGCGTACGCCTTCGCGCGCAGGTGCATGGTCAACGCCAACATCGACAGGCACCGGCGGCGCCGGCTGCGCGAGGTCAGCACCGACGTGCTGCCCGACAGAGCCTGCGTCGTCGACCTCGACGTGACGGATCCGGTGGCGCAACGGGCGCGGCTCGCCGAGCTTCTCGCCGTACTCTCCGACCGGGAGCGCCGGGTCGTGGTGTTGCGCTACTACTTCGACTTGTCCGAGTCCGCCGTCGCGGGCGACCTGGGAGTCTCGGTCGGCACGGTGAAGAGCACCGCGTCGCGGGCCCTGGCCAAGATGCGTGTCGCCGAAGTCGAACCCGGGGCCGCGTCCCCACGTTCTCGACCTTTCGTTGAGGGAGTCAGACATGTTGCTCGATGAGCTCAGCCGCGCCATGCAGGACACGATCGACCACGGGGCGACGGTGGACCTGGATGTGATCACGAGACAGGGGCGGAAGATCGTGCTGCGTCGCCGGGCCACTACGGCCTCGGCCGGGTTCGCGACGGCCGCAGCCGTAGGGGTGATCGCCTCCGTCGGCATCCCGCATCTCGTCACGTCCGGGGCCTCGGGTCCGCGTTCGGTGGGCCCTGCGGGGGTGGGCCCGGCGGACGGACCTAGTTCTGCGACAAGCGCCTTGCCGACGCCGCCGTCGACGCCCATGCCGACCGCGCGGTCCAGCGCACTGCCCACGGCGCCGACAAGCTCGGCGGAGTCGACCCCTCCGGCCGGCTCGACTGGCTCGGCCGGCGACTTCGCGGCAGGTGTGCCGTTGGGTCAGGTCGTGCAGACCGGTGCAGAGCAGTACGCCGCGGGTGCGAACGGGCCCGTCGCGAAGGGCCCCCAGCAGATCTGGGCCGAGCATCTGGGTGCCGAGAACGTCGTACTCGCCGGCTGGGGCGCCGAGAAGGGAGCCGTCCAGCGTGGCGAGTCGCTGTTCGACCAGGGTCCCGCGGGCTCGCTCGACGTCGCACTCGTCGTCGGGGCGCCGGACGACGCGGCGCAGACGTTCGTCGGCGGCTACGCGCTGACACCCGGGACAGACCCGACCGGCTACACCGTGCGCGCCAACACCGGTCCCGACTCCTACACCCAGGTGATGACCTCCACCCGGATCATGCCCGGCGAGCTCGTCTTCTGGCTGGTTCTGCCGCACAAGATGACTCTCGACTCGGTCACCAGCTGGACAGTGCTCGACGCCGACGGACACGTGGTCGCCACGCGGTCAGCCCACACCGGCTGACGACGCCCCCGCTCCGCTCCGCGCGAGCGTGGAGCGGCTGACTACCAGGGGGGACAGATTCCCATGGTGCCCTGGTAAGCGGGAGTGAGGGGCCGTCGACGGCGCGGCTCATGGCGTGCCCTCGCTCGGGGAGCGCGGTCATGTCCAAAGTGCTGTGTTCGCTCGCGAAGTGGTGCCAGAGGACATGACCGACGCACTCGTTGCGGCCAGTGTCACGGCCCGCGGGTCGGCGGTGATCAATGCGCGGGTCGGGGGTGATCAATGCGCGAGTCGGCCCCGAGGGCCCCGACGGGCTCGGCGGGCTCGGCGGGCTCGGCGCTAGAGGAAGTGGCTGGAGGGGAGGTAGGGCATCGGTGGCTTCATGCCCCGCAAGGCGAGATAGCCCTCCGTGCGCAGCTCCATCCGCGCGAACATCCCGACGTCGACGGCCCACTCGTTGGCGGCTGTGACGTACTCGATCTCGCAGGGCTCGTCCGGAGAGGAGGCAGCCAGCGTCTCCCACAGCAGGTCGCTGGCAGTGCGCCGGTTGGTGGCTGCCAGCAGGTACGGCCCACCCTCCGGCGCGACGTAGGCATAGCCGGAGCCGGTGGGCCGGTCGATGACCACCAGCGGGTACGTCGACGCCATCAGCTCGTGATCCGGTCCGTGGCCGCTGCCACGCGCTCGCCGGTCGACGGAGTCCATCAGGTCGATGTCGGAGATGCTGCCCTCGCGGACCCGGTCCACGACGGGCAGCAGCGCACGATCCACGGTGCCCCGAAGAGACATTGCCGGGTGCAGGGTGAAGCCGGCCAGCCGGTAGCGGCGCAGCGCCCGCGGGTCGTCCGACGCCGCGAGCATCGCGCGCAGACAGCCGTCACCGTAGGAGAGCGCCGCCTGCAACAGATGAGCGCCCACGCCGCGGCCCTGCAGGTCGGACCTCACCACGAACGACCAGAGGACCCAGCACAGCTCCCGCTTCAGTGAGAGCGTCGCGCCGCAGGGTCCCGAGGCATCCTCGGCCACCCAGCAGCCCGCCGCGTCGTGGGCGAGCACGTGCTCTGCACGCCGGCGCCACTGCGCCGCGCGGTCACCGGTGCGCAGGACCGGCTCCGGCGCCGTGCGTCGTTGGGTGCGCACGTCGAGCTCGTAGAACACCTGGGCACTCAGCCGCTCGAGCGCCGGGATGTCTGCGGCACGCATCGGTCGCACCACGTAGTCGAAGGCGCTCTGGGAGGAGTCGTCCGGCATCACCCCAACCTAACCAGGTCGGAGCCTGCTCTGGCGGAGACGGCAGGATGAGCCCATGCGCGTGCTCATCGCACCTGACAAGTTCGCCGGCACCCTCACCGCGGTCGAGGCCGCCCAGGCGATCGCCGCCGGCTGGCGCCGGCACGCCCCTGGTGACGAGCTCGACCTCGCTCCGATGGCCGACGGCGGCCCCGGCTTCGTCGACGTCCTGCACGACGCCCTGGGCGGCGATCTGCTCGCGGTGACAGCCACCGGCCCGTACGGCGAGCCTGTGCCTGCGGGCATCGTGCGCGTCGACGGCACTGCGTACGTCGAGGCGGCGCAGGCCTGCGGGCTGCACCTGACCCCGCAAGCCGAACGTCGCCCCGAGCAGGCGACCTCCCGTGGAGTCGGCGACCTGGTCCGCCTCGCCGTCGGGGCCGGCGCCCTGCGGGTCGTGGTCGGCCTCGGCGGGTCGGCCACCAACGACGGCGGCGCCGGGCTGCTGGCCGCCCTGGGCGCGAGCTCCGAACCGGAGGGTGCCCTGGACGGCGGACCGACCAGCCTGGCCGGCCTCGAGAGCGTCGACCTGCGCAGGGCACGCAGCCTCGTCCACGACGTCGAGCTCGTCGTGGCGACCGACGTGGACAACCCGCTGCTCGGACTGACGGGCGCAACCAACGTCTTCGGCCCCCAGAAGGGGGTCGCCGAAGACCGCTTGCAGGCCGTGGACGCCATGCTCGGCAGGCTGGCAGACGCCACCGACAAGTCAGTCGCACGTGCTCGCGGAGCCGGGGCGGCCGGAGGGCTCGGGTTCGCGCTCCAGCTGCTCGGCGGCCGCCGGACAGCAGGCGTCGAGCTGGTCGCCGAGGCCATCGGGCTGCCCGGGCGGGCAGCCCGCGCGGATCTGGTGATCACCGGGGAGGGGTCGTTCGACTTCTCCTCTCGTGCGGGCAAGGTGCCCTACGGCGTGGCCGCACTGGCCGGCCGGGCCCTGCAGCCCTGCGTCGCGCTGGCCGGACGGGTCCTCGTGGGGGCTCGCGAGATGCGCACCCTCGGCGTGGAGTCGGCGTACTCCATGGTCGACCTCGTCGGTGAGCAGGCCAGCCTCGACGACCCGGCAGGCAGTCTTGCAGCGCTCGCCGAGCGCGTGGCACGCACCTGGTCGCGCTGATGTCAGCCCCGTCAGCAGGGCGGACGTCGAGGAATAACCGCCCGTGTGTCACCATTGAGGTCAGTGGAAGCCCCACGGACCACAGACTCGCAAAGTTTTGGGAGCGCAACAGATGACCGAGCAGACCACCCAGACCGAGGTTCGCACGGACGGCATCAATGTCTCCGACACCGCTGCCGCGAAGGTGAAGGCCCTGCTCGAGCAGGAGGGCCGCACCGACCTCAAGCTGCGCATCGCGGTCCAGCCCGGCGGCTGCTCGGGCCTCCGCTACCAGCTGTTCTTCGACGAGCGCGATCTCGACGGTGACGTGGTGACCGACTTCGACGGCGTCGCGGTTGTCGTGGACCGGATGAGTACGCCGTACCTCTCCGGTGCCGTCATCGACTTCGTCGACACCATCGAGAAGCAGGGCTTCACCATCGACAACCCGAACGCCACCGGCTCGTGCGCCTGCGGCGACTCGTTCCACTGACCGACTGACACAGTTTCTCCCAGAGGCAACCGGCCCCGTCGACTTCGATGGGGCCGGTTGCTTGTCCGCGGCCTCTCAGCCGACAGGGAGCCGCGGCACCGTCGCGCCGGTGGAGCCGTCCTTGACGACCCGGTCACCGAGCGGCTCGGCAAGCGTGACGTCGACCGTCTCGAGCAGTGCGATGTCCGGGCAGGCTGTGTCGCCGGAGTGGGCGGCCGGCACGCGGTGCAACGTCACGATCACCGCGTGCGCGGTCCCGGCCACCTTCGGGGGCGCGATGCGGCCGTAGCAGGAGGCGATCCCGATCGTGTAGTCCAGGCTCAGCGTCCGCCCCGTCGTGCGGTAGCCGGTGATCACCACCCGCTTGGGGAGCGGCGGCGACGAGGTCGGGTCGGGCACGGCGACGGGCCCACCCCCTGCGAGGGGCGGCGTGCCGGAGCCATCCTCGGCTTCGCCGCGGCCGGCATCGACGGAGAGCGAGGTGGTGTCACCCCGGTGATCCTGTCCGAGCTGCCCGCCCTGCGCGTGCTGGGCGGCCTGGCGCGAGGCCGTGCTCGTCGTCCCGGCCCACCACAAGCCCACGAACAGTGCGAGCACGGCCACGGAGGCGGCTATCGGAGCCAGCCACCGGCGGGTCATGCTGTCGGTGCTCTCGTGGGTCTTCCCGTGGGTGCTCATTGTGGTGCGACGCGCAACGGCGTCCTCTGGTTGCATCGATCCCAGCCTAATCTCGCGAAGCCGCGCAGCGGGTAGGGTTCCTTCGTCCGTTCGCCGAGACTCCGCCTTCCGCCGCCGTTGTCCGAGGAGCCACCTTGTCGCTGCTGATCACCGGCTCCATCGCCACCGACCACCTGATGAGCTTCCCGGGCAAGTTCGCCGACTCGCTCGTCGTCGAGCAGCTCGACAAGATCGCGCTCTCGTTCCTCGTCGACGACCTGGAGGTACGTCGTGGCGGTTGCGCAGCCAACATCTGCTTCGGGCTGGGCAACCTCGGCTTGCGGCCGGTGCTCGTCGGCGCGGTCGGCGAGGACTTCGTCGACTACCGCTCCTGGCTGGTCCGCCACAACGTGGACTGCGACTCGGTGCACGTGTCCACCTCCAAGCACACGGCCCGGTTCGTGTGCACCAACGACGCGACGATGGCGCAGATCGCGTCGTTCTACTCCGGGGCGATGAGCGAGGCACGGGAGATCGAGCTCGCCCCCATCGTGCAGCGGGCCGGCGGCGCGTCGTACGTCCTGGTCGGCCCGAACGACCCCGAGGCGATGGTGCGGCACACCCAGGAGTGCCGGTCCGCCGGCTATCGGTTCATCGCCGATCCCAGCCAGCAGCTCGCGTTCGGCGACGGGGAGATGATCCGCGAGCTGATCGACGGCGCCGCGGTGCTGTTCGCCAACGAGTACGAGTCGCACCTGATCGAGAAGAAGACCGGATGGACCGCCAAGGAGGTCCTCGCGCGGGTCGCGATCAAGGTCGTCACGCTGGGCGCCGACGGCGTACGCGTGGAACGGGAGGGGCTCAAGCCGATCGTGGTGCCGGCCGTTCCGGAGATCAGCAAGGTCGAGCCGACTGGCGTCGGGGACGCGTTCCGGGCGGGGTTCCTGGCCGCTCTCGAGTGGGACCTCTCGCTGGAGCGTGCCGCTCAGCTCGGGTGCCTGCTCGCGGTCTACGTGGTGGAGCGGGTGGGCACCCAGGAGTACACCCTCCACCAGCACGAGTTCGTGCGACGGTTCGCGACGGCGTACGGCGAAGAGGCGGCGGCCGAGATCGCGGCGCACGTGCGCACGCCACGCCCCTAGGGGCGGGGAGGTAGGGGATGACACAGTCAGCGTGCCCACGCGTCGGGAGAACACTCGGCAGTAGTACCGTTTGCGTGTCCGTGGTGAAGCTGGTGACAGAGAGGCTCTTCGTGGGTCCACAACTTCCGACGCGCCCCACTAGGCGCCTGCGCCGAGTGGCCGTGATGACGGTGATGGCGCTCTGCATGCTGCCGCTGGCGGCCTGCTCCGCCCAGCAGGACACCGAGTTCAAGAGGCTCGCCGAGCCGGTAGGCGTCACCGACCGGACACCCGCGATGCACCATCTGTGGATGTGGGCGTGGCTGGCCGCGTTCCTGGTCGGCATCCTGGTGTGGGGGCTGATCATCTACGCGGCGTTCAAGTTCCGCCGCAAGCCCGGCGACGAGTCCGCGCCGGTGCAGACCCGCTACCACCTGCCGATCGAGATCCTCTACACGGTCGCCCCGATCGTGATGGTGGTCGTGTTCTTCTTCTTCACCGTCAAGACCCAGGACGAGGTCCTCAAGCCGGCCGCCGACGTCAGCGGGCACGCCGCGCACACCATCGACGTGGTCGGCTCCCAGTGGTCGTGGACGTTCAACTACGTCAAGGACCCGGCGCTGGACGGGCAGACCTCGGTGTGGTTCGCCGGAACCACCGCGCACGCGCCCACGCTGGTTCTCCCCGTGAACGAATCGGTTCGTTTCAACCTGTCCAGCCCCGATGTGATCCACTCGTTCTGGGTGCCGGCGTTCCTGTTCAAGATGGACGTCATCCCAGGACGGCACAACCACTTCTCGCTGACTCCGACGCGCACCGGCACGTTCAAGGGACGTTGTGCCGAACTGTGTGGTGTTTATCACTCTCGGATGCTGTTCAACGTCAAGATCGTGAGCCATGCTGATTATGCCAAGTATCTCCGCCACCTCGAGAGCATCGGCAACACCGGGCTCGCGCTCGGCGGGTCCGACGCCCGCACGGTGGCGGGGCTGAAGCCCGCGGGACAGAACGGAGCCGAACAGTGAGCGCGACCGCCCAGGCACAGTTCCAGGCGACTGCGCGACCGAACACTCTCGGCCGCAAGATCGTCAAGGTCATCACCACCACCGACCACAAGACGATCGGCAACCTCTATCTGGGTACGACGTTCGCCTGGTTCCTGGTCGGCGGGCTGCTGGCCATGATGATCCGCTCCGAGCTGGCCTTCCCCGGCACGCAGCTGTTCAACGACGAGCTCTACAACCAGCTGTTCACGATGCACGGCACGATCATGCTGCTGCTGTTCGCGACGCCGCTGTTCTTCGGGTTCGGCAACGCGATCATGCCGTTGCAGATCGGCGCGCCCGACGTCGCGTTCCCGCGGCTGAACATGTTCAGCTACTGGCTGTTCCTGTTCGGCGGGCTGATCGCGGCCTCCGGGTTCCTCACCCCCGAGGGCGCCGCGGACTTCGGCTGGACCGGGTACGCGCCGCTGTCGAACGCCGTGCGCTCGCCCGGCGTCGGCGGCGACCTGTGGGTGATGGGCCTGTGGATGGCCGGCCTCGGCACGATCCTCGCCGCGGTCAACTTCGTCACCACGATCATCTGCATGCGTGCGCCGGGCATGACGATGTTCCGGATGCCGATCTTCACCTGGAACACGCTGATCACCAGCCTGATGGTGCTGATCGCCTTCCCGATCTTCGGTGGCGCGCTGCTCTCGCTGGAGGCCGATCGGGCCTTGGGGGCGCACGTGTTCGACGCCGCCACCGGCGGGCCGATCCTGTGGCAGCACCTGTTCTGGTTCTTCGGCCATCCCGAGGTCTACATCATCGCGCTGCCGTTCTTCGGGATCATCACCGAGATCCTGCCGGTGTTCAGCCGCAAGCCGGTCTTCGGGTACGTCGGCCTGGTGGCCGCAACCATGTCGATCGCGCTCCTGTCGGTGGCCGTGTGGGCGCACCACATGTTCGTGACCGGGGCGGTGAACCTGCCGTTCTTCTCCGGCATGACCTTCCTGATCGCCGTACCCACGGGTGTGAAGTTCTTCAACTGGATAGGCACCATGTGGGGCGGGTCGGTCTCCCTGGACACCCCGATGCTGTGGTGCATCGGGTTCTTGACCACGTTCCTGTTCGGTGGCCTCACCGGCGTGATCCTGGCCAGCCCGCCGCTGGACTTCCACGTGTCCGACTCCTACTTCGTGGTCGCGCACTTCCACTACGTGGTGTTCGGCACGGTCGTGTTCGCGATGTTCGGCGGCTACTACTACTGGTGGCCCAAGCTCACCGGGCGGATGCTCGACGAGCGCCTCGGGAAGGTGCACTTCTGGCTGCTGTTCGTCGGCTTCCACACCACGTTCCTGGTCCAGCACTGGCTGGGCGTCGAGGGCATGCCGCGACGGTACGCCGACTACAAGGCCTCCGACGGTTTCACCACGCTGAACCAGGTCTCCACGATCGGGGCGTTCCTGCTCGGCGCTTCGACGCTGCCGTTCATCTACAACGTCTACAAGACCTCGCGGATGCCCAAGGTCGAGATCGACGACCCGTGGGGCTGGGGCCGCACACTCGAGTGGGCGACGTCGTGTCCGCCGCCGCGGCACAACTTCACCTCGATCCCGCGGATCCGCTCCGACTCGCCGGCCTTCGACCTGCATCACCCGGAGGTGGTGCAGCTGGAGATGGCCGCGCATGGCGGCGAGGATCGAGCAACGATGGACGCGCCGGACCAGGAAGGCCGCGGGGGACACCTGGAGGAGGCCCAGCAACGGCGTGACGGCGAGGAGGATCCGCGATGAAGATCGAAGCGTGGTTCTTCGGCCTCTGTACGGTGTTCTTCGCCTTCGTCGACGTGACGTACTGGTTCGTCACCTACGACTGGACCGGAACCTCGGCGCTGACGATGACCACGCTGCTGGTGCTGCTGGTCACGTTCTACCTGGGCGTGCACGCCAAGAACATGGACCCGCGTCCGGAGGACCGCACGAACGCCGAGATCGCCGAAGGCGCCGGCGAGCTGGGGTTCTTCCCGCCGTACTCCTGGTGGCCGCTGTGGTGCGCGCTGTGTCTGGGGCTGATCGTGTTCGGCTTCGCGATGCACGCCTGGTTCCTGTGCATCATCGGCGGCGGACTCGGCGTGCTGGCGCTCTGCGGGTGGATCTTCGAGTATTACCGCGGCGAGCACGCCCACTGACCGTGACCGCACCGTGACCGTCCGGTCCCGCGCGGGATTCGCGAGGGGCTGCCGGCGGTTGATAGCCTGGAGGTGGTCTGCCGTCTGTCACGAGGGGAACACATGTCCGTCCGTCAGCCTGTGCTGCGTGGGCGCCGTCGCGCCGCCGGGACGGCCGGCCTGCTCGTTCTCGCCCTGACCGCCGCGGGATGCTCTTCCGCGGTCGGCGGCACCGCGCCGGACCTGATCGCCACACCCTCGGGCACGCCGTCGGCGCCGACGTCGAGCGCGGCGCCGCAGCCGGCCGCGACGGTGAGGACGAACCTGCCGGACACCGGCACGGTGCACGTGGACAAGGTCGTGAAGCTGCACGCCGAGCACGGTCGCTTCAAGAGCGTCGACGTCAGCGCCAAGGGCGGGCTGAAGGGCACGACGTACAAGGGCACGCTGTCGAAGGACAAGCAGACCTGGACATCCACGAGCTCGCTGGAGCCGGGGGAGCATGTGTCGATCAAGGCGGTCGCCGTCGACAAGCGCGGGCTGAAGACCAAGCGCGACATCGCGTTCCGGGCCGACCCGCTCACCTTGGACCAGCAGACCTACCCGAGCATCGCGCCGCTGCCCAACGAGACGGTCGGCATCGGCATGCCGGTGATCGTGCACTTCGACGTCGCCGTCACCGACAAGGCGAACATCGAGAAGCACCTCCACGTCACGAACACCTCCGGCCAGGTCGGCGCGTGGCACTGGATCAGCGACAACGAGGTGCGGTGGCGGCCCAAGCACTACTGGAAGCCCGGCACCGACGTGACGGTCTCCGCCGACGTGAACAGCGTCGACGCCGGCAACGGGATCTACGGCCAGCTGGACAACACCACGACGTTCCACATCGGCGACGCGATGATCGACAAGGTCAACCTGCAGACCGACCAGATGAAGGTCTACCGCAACGGCACCCTGTTGCGGACCATCCCGGTCTCGGCGGGCAAGCCCGGGTTCACCACCAGGTCGGGCATCAAGGTGATCATCGAGAAGTTCCGGCACGTCCGGATGGACGCCGCGACGATCGGGATCAGCAAGAGCAGCCCTGAGTACTACGACCTCTCCCACGTCGGCTGGGCGATGCGGCTGACCTACTCCGGCGAGTTCCTGCACGCTGCCCCGTGGTCGGCGGCGGCGCAGGGCGTGTCGAACACCTCCCACGGCTGCACCGGGATGAGCACCGCGAACGCCAAGTGGCTGTTCGGCATCTCCAAGCGCGGGGACGTGGTGGTCACCACCGGCAGCGACCGGCCGATGACGCTGACCAACGGGTACGGCGACTGGAACGAGTCGTTCGCGCAGTACAAGCAGGGCTCCGCGCTGAACTGACCCCACCCCCACCCCGATTCGTCCGCGGAACTGCGTCCGGTTCACGCGGGGCGATCGCGGACGAATCGGGGTGGGCAGTCAGCCTGCCGAGACGAGCATCAGCTCGCTGACGTGCTCGTCGAGAACCTGGGCGAAGGCGTCGTCGACGAGGTCGTCGGTGACCAGCACATCCGCCTCGTCCAGGGTGGCCATCGACGCCAGCCCGACGGTCCCGGCCTTCGTGTGATCGGCCAGCACGACCAGCCGCCGCGATGCGCGCACCCACTCGCGGTTGGTCTGCGCCTCGGTGAGGTTGGGCGTGGTGAAGCCTCGCTGCGCGTCCATGCCGTGCACGCCCATGAACAGCAGGTCGACGTGCAGGGAACGGATCGCCGCGTCCGCCACCGGGCCGACGAGTCCGTCCGAGGGCGTGCGCAGCCCGCCGGTCAGGATCACCGTGTGCGGTCCACGTGAGGCGTGCAGCAGGTCGGCCACCGGCACGGAGTTCGTGACCACGGTGATGTCGGGGACCTCGCCCAGATGCCGGGCGAGGGTCCACGTCGTGGTGCCCGCGGTCAGCCCGATCGCCGCCCCGGGCGTGATCAGCGTGACCGCCCGGCGCGCGATCGCCTCCTTCTCCTGCTGCTGGCGGACCACCTTGGCGGCGAAGCCGGGCTCGTCCGCGCTCTGCTCGACCACCGCGGTCGCCCCGCCGTGCACCTTCTCGACCAGGCCGCGCGCGGCGAGCGCCTCGAGGTCGCGGCGCACCGTCATGTCGGACACCTCGAGCATCTCGGTGAGGTCGGCGACCCGCACGGCGCCGAGCCTGCGGACCCGTTCGACGATGAGCGCCTGTCGTTGCTGCGCGAGCACGGCTACCCGTCTTCCTCGAGGATGACGACGACTTCGCCGGCCGGCACCGTGAGGGTGCCGCGGTGGCGGGTGCCGCTGAGCAGGTCGCGACCGGATCCAGGCAGCGTCGCATCGATGGTGGAGTGGTTGATGAGGAACAGGTACGACGCGTCGTCACCTCTGCGCCGTACCACCTCGACGCCCGACGGCGCAGGTGCGACCGGACGTACGCCTGCCTCCTCGCACACTCGGGCGAGCAGACGGTCCAGAGATGTCGCGTCCAGGCAGGTGCCGACGTACCACGCGCCGCCGCCGACCGGGTTGCGGGTGATGGCCGGCACCCCGGACAGGTCGCCCTCGCCGTAGCGGGCGACGATCTCGGCGCCCGTGGTGTGCGCGTGCTCCGACCAGACCCGTCCGGTCGAGCCGTCGTCGAGGCGGGCCGAGGAGCCGGCAGCCAGAGGGTGGAACTCCTCCACGCGTACGCCGAGCAGGTCCGTGAACGCGCCGGGGTAGCCACCGAGCCGGACGTGGTCCTGCTCGTCGACGATGCCCGAGAAGCAGCCGATCACCACGGTGCCGCCGCGTTCGACGAAGTCGCGCACGTTCGCCGCGGCCTCCTCGCCGACCAGGTAGAGACTGGGCACCAGCAGCAGCTTGTAGGCCGACAGGTCGCCGGCAGGGTGCACGAGGTCGGCGGTGACCCCGGCGCGCCACAGGGCCGCGTGGTGGGCGCGCACCTGGTCGAGATAGCGCAGGTCGCTGCTCGGATGGGCATCCAGGTCGCCGGCCCACCAGCTGACCCAGTCCCAGGCGATCGCCGTCTCGCAGACGACCCGGCTGCCGGTCACCTCGGTGAGCGCCGCCAGGTTCGCGCCCAGCCCCACGACGTCGCGCCAGACGCGGGTGTCGGTGCCCGCGTGCGGCACCATCGCGGAGTGGAACTTCTCAGCGCCCCCGGCCGAGGCCCGCCACTGGAAGAACATCACCGAGTCGGCCCCGCGCGCGACATGCTGGAGGCTGTTGCGCCGCATCTGGCCGGGCTGCTTGGCGAGGTTGCGCGGCTGCCAGTTGACCGCGCTGGTCGAATGCTCCATCAGCAGCCACGGCGCCCCGCCGGCGAGCGAACGGGTCAGGTCGGCGGCCAGGGCGAGGTCGACGTGGTTGTCCTCGTCTTCGGCCTGCAGGTAGTGGTCGACGCTGACCAGGTCGAGCTCCGGCGCCCATGTCCAGTAGTCGAGCGGCTTGAACGCCGGGGCCATCAGGTTGGTGGTCACGGGAGTGCCTGGACTGGCCCGGCGCAGTACGTCGTGCTCGGCGCGGTAGCAGTCGAGCAGCTCCGCGGAGCTGAACCGGTGGAAGTCGAGCTGGTGGGTCGGGTTCGTGAACGTCGGCGTCGCCCGGGGTGGCCCGATCTCCTCCCAGTCGCCGTAGTGCTGACTCCAGAAGCTCGTCGCCCACGCGTCGTTGAGGGACTCCAGGGTGGCGTAGCGCCACCGCAGCCAGTCGCGGAAGGCCGCAGCCGAGGTGGGGCAGTAGCACTGCGCGACGTGACAGCCGTACTCGTTGTTCACGTGCCACAGCGCGAGTGCGGGGTGGTCGTGGTAGCGCTGGGCGAGCCTCTCCACCAGCTGGGTGCAGGCGTCCCGGTAGGCCGGGGAGCTGGGGCAGTAGGCCTGCCGGCTGCCGGGGGAGAGCCGGACCCCGTCGCGGGTCTGCGGCAGGCTCTGCGGGTAGCGCAGCGAGAACCATGGCGGCGGCGAGGCCGTGGCGGTGGCGAGGTCGACGTACACGCCGTTGCGGTGCAGCAGGTCGAGCACCCGGTCGAGCCAGCCGAACTCGAACCGCCCGGGGCTCGGCTCGAGCCGGGCCCACCCGAACACGCCGACGGTGACCAGGTTCACCCCGGCCTCGCGCATCAGCCGGACATCCTCGTCCCAGACGTGCTCGGGCCACTGCTCGGGGTTGTAGTCGCCGCCGTAGGCGAGACGGCCGTCCATCCTCCGCGACAGTGCGGTGGCCGGCTCGGCGGCCTGTCGGGCATCGGGGCGGGCGGTCACGCCCGATAGTGTCTGACCTCGCGACCGGGAGAGTCAAGGGAATCCAAACAGAATCCAACAGAAAACGACGCGATCACCCTTGACAAGGCGGGAAATCCGTTGCCATTGTGTGAGTCTCTGTTGATTCGCGTCCGAACGCGCATCGCCCCCGGGAGGCGTCGATGTCCACCATGCCCACTGTGCCCACTGCAACTCTCACCAGCCGCCGGAGCTTCCTGAAGGGTGCGGTGGCTCTGGGCGGGCTCGCGGCCGTGCCCGGGCTGGCCGCGTGCGGCTCGGGTGCCTCGAGCAGCACCACGGTCTCCTTCGGCTCGAACCAGTCCGATCCCGTGCCGAAGAAGGCGTACGCCGCGTTCGTGAAGGACTTCGAGAAGAAGTCCGGGCTGAGCGTCAGCGTGAACACGGTCGACCACGAGACGTTCCAGAACCAGATCAACAACTACCTGCAGGGGACTCCCGACGACGTGTTCACCTGGTTCGCGGGGTTCCGGATGAACTTCTTCGCGACCAAGGGTCTGGCCACCCCGATCGACGACGTGTGGAAGAAGATCGGCGGCGACTTCACCCCCGCGCTCAAGCAGTCGGCGACCGCCGACGACGGCCATCAGTACTTCATCCCGTTCGACTACTACCCGTGGGCGGTCTTCTACAAGAAGAGCCTGTGGCAGAAGAACGGGTACCAGGTGCCCAAGACCTTTGACGAGTACATCGCGCTGGCCAAGCAGATGCAGTCCGACGGCCTGGAGCCACTGGGGTTCGCCGACAAGCAGGGCTGGCCGGCGATGGGCACCTTCGACATCTTGAACATGCGGCTGAACGGCTACGACTTCCACGTCTCGCTGATGCGCGGCAAGGAGTCCTGGACGGACAAGCGGGTGAAGAACGTCTTCGACACCTGGCGCGGCACGCTGCCCTACCACCAGCAGAACGCCCTCGGCCGCGACTGGGAGGAGTCCGCCCAGGGGATGCAGCAGGACAAGGTCGGGATGATGCTGATCGGGATGTTCATCGGCCAGCAGTTCGCCGACAACCTCGACGACCTCGACTTCTTCGCCTTCCCCGAGCTGGACCCGAGCCACGGCCAGGACTCGCTGGACGCACCCACCGACGGCTTCATGATGAGCAAGTCCCCGAGGAACGAAGACGGGGCGAAGAAGTTCCTGACCTACCTGGCGGGCACGCGGGCCGAGGAGACCTACCTGAAGGCCGACGCCAGCGTGATCGGGGCGAACAGCAACATCGACACCTCCGGCTACAACTCGCTGCAGAAGAAGGCGGTGGACCTGATCACCTCGGCGAAGAACACCGCCCAGTACATGGACCGCGACACGCGGCCGGACTTCGCCCAGACCGTGATGATCCAGGCGCTGCAGACGTTCATCCGCAACCCGAAGGACGTGGACGGGCTCACCAAGCAGATCGAGGCGCAAAAGCAGCAGATCTTCGGCGCGTGAGATGACGGTCACGACGGCCGCCGAGTCCGCGACGGCCGAGCGCACGCCTCCCCGGCGCAAGCTGCGGCGGTTCTCCGGACGGGACGTGCTCGTGCTCGTGCTGATGGTGGGCCTGCCGCTCGTCCTCGACGTACTCCTCATCTGGCTGCCGGTGGTCCTGTCGACGATCTTCTCCTTCACCGGCTGGAACGGCATCGGGTCGATCTTCGACATCGAGTTCATCGGCGGGAAGAACTACCACAACATCGCCACCCTCGACCCGTACTTCTGGCCGGCCGTCGAGCACAACCTGATCTGGATCGGCGTGTTCGTGGTGCTCGCCACCCCGTTCGGGATCCTGCTGGCGGTGATGCTGGACCGCAACATCAAGGGCACCCGGTTCTACCAGTCGGCGTTCTTCATGCCGGTCGTGCTGTCGCTGGCACTGATCGGCTTCATGTGGCAGCTGATCTACGCCCCCGACGACGGGTTCCTCAACAACGTGCTCGGGCTCACCAAGCCCGGAGAGGCGATCAACTGGCTCGGCAACCCGTCGATCAACCTCTACGCGATCCTGGTCGCGGCGAGCTGGCGGCAGGCCGGCTACATCATGATCTTGTACCTGGCCGGGCTGAAGAGCTTCGACCCGGCACTGCGCGAGGCGGCCGCCCTCGACGGCGCCGGCGAGATCGCGACGTTCCGCTACGTGGTGTTCCCGGCGATGAAGCCGATCAACATCGTCATCCTCGTCGTCACGCTGATCGAGTCGCTGCGCGCCTTCGACATCGCCTACATCACCAACGGCGGGCGCAACGGCCTCGAGCTGCTGTCCACGCTGATCACCACGAACATCGGCAGCGAGGCCAGCCGGATCGGCTACGGCTCCGCGCTCGCGGTGATCCTGCTGGTCATCTCGCTGGTGCCGATCTGCACCTACCTGTTCCAGACGTTCCGCCGGGAGGCCCGATGACGACCGGCGCGGAGGTCCTCGGACCCAGCCGGGAGCTAGGGGTACGCCGTGGCGCCGGCCCGCGCACCAAGCGGGTCGCACTCTACGTCTTCCTGACCGTGACCGCCCTACTGTGGCTGGTGCCGATCCTGTACGCGCTCTACACGGCCCTGCGCCCGATCTCCGACACCAACCAGCACGGCTACTTCTCCCTGGCCCACCAGCTCTCGCTGACGAACTTCGAGACCGCCTGGTCGGGCGGCGACCTGCCGCACTTCTTCCTGAACACGATCATCATCACGGTGCCGGCGATGTTCGTCGCGCTGCTGTTCGCCTCGTTCGTCGCGTTCGCCGTCACCCGCTACAGCTGGCGGTTCAACATCTCGCTGCTGATCTTGTTCACCGCCGGCAACCTGCTGCCGCAGCAGGTGCTGATCGCGCCGCTGTTCCACATCTACAACTCGATCCCGCTGCCGTACTTCCTGTCCAGCTCGGGCCGGCTCTACGACTCCTACTGGGGCGTGATCATCATCAACGCGATCTTCCAGATGGGGTTCTGCACGTTCATCCTCAGCAACTACATGAAGACGATCCCGAACGACCTGACCGAGGCAGCCCTCGTCGACGGCGCGTCGGTGTGGAAGCAGTACTGGATGATCATCCTGCCGCTCTGCCGGCCGGCGCTGGCCGCTCTCGCGACCCTGGAGTTCACCTGGATCTACAACGACTTCTTCTGGGCGCTGTTCTTGATGTCCTCCGGTGACAAGCGGCCGATCACCTCGGCGCTGCAGAACCTGCAGGGCTCGATGTTCACCAACAACAACCTGATCGCGGCCGCGTCGCTGCTGGTCGCCGTGCCGACGCTGGTGGTCTTCTTCGTCCTGCAGCGGCAGTTCGTCGGCGGTCTGACGCTGGGGGCGAGCAAGAATTGACCGGCACCGGGCAGGTGATCCACCTGCAGGGCGGCCGGTGCAGCGTCGTCCTCGACGCGAGAGCCACGGGGCTGCCGGTCGTCGTCTACTGGGGGCCTGCGCTCGGCGAGACGGACCCGGGGGCGCTCGAGGCCTTGTGCGAGGCGGCCACGCCGCCGGTGCCGCACAGTGCGCCGGACAGCCCGGGGTGGCTCTCGCTGCTGCCTCAGCACTCCGAGGGGTACGCCGGGCTTCCGGGCCTCGAAGGCCATCGTGGCGAGGGCGGGGCGTGGGCGTTCCGCTTCGAGCCGACCGAGCTCGCCATGCCGGAAGGTAGCACCCTGGTCGTCGATGCCGCCGACGCCGACGCCGGCCTCGCGCTGCGCAGCGAGCTGAGCATCTCCGAGGCGGGAATGCTGCGGATGCGGCATGTCCTGCGCAACGACGGACGGACGCCGTACGCCGTACAGGCGCTTCGGTGCTGCTTGCCGCTGCCTGCACACGCATCCGAGCTGCTCGACCTCACCGGACGGTGGTGCCTGGAGCGGCAGCCGCAGAGGCACCCGCTGGTGCAGGGCAGCTGGCGCCGGGACAGCCGTCGCGGGCGCACCGGCCACGACGCCACCCTCGGGTTGCTCGCCGGCACTCCCGGCTTCGGGTTCCGGCACGGCCAGGTGTGGGCGGCGCACGTCGCGTGGAGCGGGAACCACCAGACCTTCGCCGAACGGCTTCCCGACGGCACCGGCATGCTGGGAGGCGGGGAGCTGATCCTGCCCGGAGAGATCCGGCTCGCCCCGGGGGAGGAGTATGCCGCTCCCTGGCTGTGTGCGGCGTACTCCTCGGACGGCATCGACGGCATCAGCGCGGTCTTCCATGACTGGCTGCGCGCGCGGGACGGGCATCCGCGTTCGCCGCGGCCGGTGGTGCTCAACACGTGGGAGGCCGTCTACTTCGACCACGACCTCGACCGGCTGCGCGCGTTGGCCGACGAGGCGGCGCGGATCGGCGTCGAGCGCTTCGTCCTCGACGACGGCTGGTTCCGGGGCCGCCGGGACGACACCGCCGGGCTGGGGGACTGGTTCGTCGACGAGACCACGTGGCCGCAGGGGCTGCACCCGCTCGTCGAGCACGTCACCGGTCTCGGCATGCAGTTCGGGCTCTGGGTGGAGCCTGAGATGGTCAATCCGGACTCCGACCTCTACCGCGCCCACCCCGACTGGGTGCTGGCCGCGTCCGGTCGGCTGCCGCCTTCCTGGCGGCATCAACAGGTCCTCGACCTCGCCAACCCGGACGCGTTCGGCTACGTGCTCGAGCGGCTCGACGCCCTGCTCGACGAGTACGCCATCGCCTTTCTCAAGTGGGACCACAACCGGGACCTGGTCGACGCCGGTCACGACGGCCGGCCGGGCGTGCACGCCCAGACGCTGGCGACGTACCGGCTGCTCGACGAGCTGCGGAGGCGCCATCCGGGGCTGGAGATCGAGAGCTGCGCCTCCGGTGGTGCCAGGGTGGACCTCGGCATCCTGGAACGCACCGACCGCGTCTGGGCCAGCGACAGCAACGACGCGCTGGACCGGCAGGCGATCCAGCGCTGGACAGGGGTGTTCCTGCCGCCGGAGCTGATCGGCGCGCATGTCGGCCCGCCGCGATCCCACACCACCGGCCGCGTGCACGACTCGAGCTTCCGGGCGGCCACCGCGCTGTTCGGGCACGCCGGCATCGAGTGGGACATCACCGGCGCAGACGAGTCCGAGCTGGCCGATCTGAGTGGTTGGATCGAGTTCTACAAGCGGCATCGCGGGCTGCTGCACACGGGCCGTCTCGTGCATGCCGACCACCCGGACCCGGCGGCCCTCGTGCACGGGGTGGTCGCGTCGGACGGCACGGAGGCGCTGTTCGCCTACGTGCAGCTCGCCTCGGGTTCGACCCAGGTCCCCGGGCCGCTGCGGCTGCCGGGGCTGGTCCCGGGCACGGCGTACCGGGTGCGTGCGGTCCATCCGGGCGGCCAGCCGCGCGCCGTGCAACGTGCCGCGCCGCCCTGGATGAGCGGTGAGGACCTGCTGCTGTCCGGACGGATGCTGGCGCATGCCGGGCTGCGCGTTCCGGTGCTCGCTCCCGAGCAGGCGCTGCTCCTGCACCTGGTCGGTGGGCCCTCATCGGCCATGTGACCGGAATGCGCCCCCGGTCGGCTGATTCGCGGGCCCCTACCGGCCATGTGGCCGGAATGCGCCTCTGGGCGGGCAGCCTGTGGATGGCCGGAGGCGCGTCCGTCGCAAAGTTGGCACAGTCGTCTGCCATGACTACCGACCCGCCCCCGTCGCTCGACGTACGCCGTCCATTCACCACTCCGCAGGCGCTGGCGGCCAAGCTGACCCGCAAGGCGCTGCGGAGTCGCCGCTACCACCGGATCTTCCACGGCGTGTTCATCGACGCGCGCGTGAAGATCACCTTCCTTCTCCGGATCGAGGCTGCCCTGCTCGTTCACCCGGCCCACGCCTTCGCCAGCCACGCCGCCGCTGCGCGGCTCTACGAGGCGCCGATCCCCGAGCATCTCCACGACGTGGACATCGGCGTCTACCACCAACGCGAACGACACCGCCGCCGAGGAATCCGCTGCCGTGTGCTCGGCAAGGACACGGCGTTGACCACCGTGCGCGGCTTCCGGTGCACTACCCCCGAGCAGACGTTCATCGACCTCGGAACGGTCCTCGACCTGGTCGCGCTCGTCGTGGTGGGCGACTTCCTCGTCCGCACTGGCCGCACCACACCGCAGGCGCTGATCGACGCCGCGGCTCACAGCAGCCGGGATGGTTGCGTGCTGGCGCGACGAGCCGCCGGCTATGTCCGCAAGCACGTGGATTCGCCCATGGAGACCAGGCTCCGGATGCTCCTCGTGCTCGCCGGGCTGCCGGAGCCGAAGGTGAACTTCAAGGTCTACTACGCCGACGGCCGGGTGAGGTACCGCTTCGACCTGAGCTATCCCGGGTTGAAGCTGATCGTCGAGTACGACGGGCGGCAGCACCGCGAGGACCTCGAGCAGTGGGATCGCGACAACGACAGAGGAGACTGGTTCGACAGCAACGGCTGGCGGATCGTGAAGGTGTTCTCCCACGGAATCTACAAGGACCCCGAGAAGACCATCCACCGCGTGTGCGACGCGCTGCGCTCCCGGGGCTGCCCGGACCTGCCGCGCGTGCTCTCCGAGGAGTGGCGCGAGTACTTCCCCGGCAAGGTGACCTCGCCGACGTACGCGCAGATCGCGACCGCCCCGCCGGAGGATGCGGCCTGACCGTACCGCGGACCGGGCCGTTCGGACCCGCCATGTGAGCGATTCGCGCCCGTCATTCGCGGAATTCGGGGCGTCTATCGGTCACATGGCCGAAAGGGGCCGGAAAGACGCGGGGCGGGTCAGTCCTGGCGCAGCTTGGACTCGTCGATCCCGTGCCGGCCGTCGTACTGGTGCCCGTCCGCGGGCGTGCCGTCGTACTCGTAGTCGCCTTCGTACTCGCCCTCGGAGAGGTGCTGGTGACCGTCCTCGTGGATCTCGAGCTCGTGCGCGGCGTGGGCGTGCGCCTCCTCGACCTCCTCGCGGGTCGGCTTCTGGATCGCGGAGCCGTACCAGAACCGGGACAGCCGCGCCCGCAGCCGCATCAGCGCGACCTTGCGGTTGGCGACGCCGTTCTCGTCCTCCTCGGTCGGCATCGGCAGCACGTGGTCGCGGTCGTTGGCGGTCATCGTGTACGCGCGCTCGATCGGCAGCGGCAGGTGCTTCTCGGCGTACCCGCCCTCGGGGGAGCGCATGAGCACGCCGGACTCGTAGCCGTGCAGCAGCTCGGTGTGGGTCTGCCGCTGCAGCGAGATGCACCAGCGCCTGGTCACCCAGAACGCGATCGCCGGGCCGATGAAGATCGCGAACCGTGCCACCCAGGTGATGTCGTTCAGGCTCAGGTGGAACACCAAGGCCAGCACGTCGTTGCCGCCCTCGGCCCACAGCACGCCGAACAACGTGATCATCGCGGCCATGAACGCGGTGCGGGTCGGCGCGTTGCGCGGGCGTTGCAGCAGGTGGTGCTCACGCCGGTCTCCGGTGATCCAACCCTCGAGGAACGGATAGAGCAACATGACCGTGAACAGAAGGCCGGGGGCCACGACGCCAGGGATGAACACGTTCCAGCTGATCGTGAACCCGCCGACGTGCGTCTCTATCCCGGGCATGGCGCGCAGCAGCCCCTCGGGCACGCCCATGTACCAGTCCGGCTGGGAGTCGGCGGTGACCTTCGACGGGTCGTAGGGCCCGTACATCCAGATCGGGTTGATCTGCATGATCCCGCCCAGCAGCGCGCTGACGCCGAATACGGTGAAGAAGAACCCGCCCGCCTTCGCGGCGTAGACCGGCAGCATCGGGTAGCCGACCACGTTGTCGTTGGTGCGGCCCGGTCCCGGCCACTGGGTGTGCTTTTGGTAGACCAGCAGCAGCATGTGCGCGCCGATGAGCGCGACCAGCAGGCCCGGGATCAACAGGATGTGTACGGCGTACAGCCGCGAGATGATCTCGTCGCCCGGGAACTGTCCCCCGAACATGAAGAACTCCAGATACGTCCCGACCACCGGGATCGACCGCACGAGCCCGTCGGCGATCCTCAGCCCGGTGCCCGACAGCAGGTCGTCGGGCAGCGAGTAGCCGGCAAAGCCCTCCAGGATGCCGAGCATCAGCAGCGTCATGCCGATCATCCAGTTGATCTCACGGGGCTTGCGGAACGCCCCGGTGAAGAAGATCCGCATCATGTGCACGAACATCGCGGCAATGAACAGGTTCGCCGCCCAGTGGTGAATCTGGCGCAGCAGCAGCCCGCCTCGGATGTCGAAGGAGATGTGCAGGGTGGAGGCGTACGCGTCGGACATCTTGACGCCGCGCAGCTGGTCGTAGGAACCGTGGTAGGTGACCTCGGCCGAGGAAGGGTGGAACCACAGGGTCAGGAACGTGCCGGTGATCAGCAGCACGACGAAGCTCCACAGCGCGATCTCGCCGAGCATGAACGACCAGTGGTCTGGGAACACCTTGCGGATCTGGGTCTTCGACATCGCCGCCAGACCCGTGCGCTCGTCGGCCCAGTTGACGATGCCGGCGAGCGGGTTCGGCTTGCTGGACTTGGCGGCCCGCCTCGGGGCCCGCTGGGGACGGCCGTTGGCACTCGCGCTCATCTGATCACCCACGTTCCCAGAAACTCGGTCCGACCGGCTCGTGGAAGTCGCTGCGGGCGGCGATGTAGCCGTCCTTGTCGATCATCAAGGGTAGCTGCGGCAGTGGTCGGTTGGCAGGCCCGAACACGACCTTGCCGCCGTCGCCGAGCGCGAACGTCGACTGGTGGCACGGGCACAGCAGCTGGTGGGTCTGCTGCTCCCACAGTGAGATCGGGCAGCCCACGTGTGTGCAGATCTTGGAGTAGCAGAGGATCCCGTTGATGCCCCAGTTCTCCCGCCCCTTGGGGGCCTGGATGTCCTCGGGCTTCATCCGCACCAGGATCACCGCGGCCTTCGCCTTCGCCTGCAAGAGCTTCGTGCCCTCGAAGAGCGGCTCGCCGTTGGCGTCGGTCTCGAAGAACAGCTCCGGCTCGGCGTTGACCAGCTGTCCGATCTCCATGTCGGCGGGCTTGATGGGGTTGCCGGCCACGTCGTTGACCACGCGCACCCCCTTCTTCCAGACCGTGAACTCCAGCACGTCGCCGGGCAGCGGTCCGAGGTCGCGCAGCACGACGATGGCGGGGAGTCCGAGGGTGGCCATCGCGCCGAGCAGCGAGTTGCGGATCAGCGGCCGCCGCGCGATCCCGGAGTCCCTGACGCCCTGGTCGAACTCGCCCAGGGCCACCTCGCGGTCCTCTTCGCTGGAGGAGATGGCGTGCCGGTGCTCGACGATCTCGACGTCGCTCATCAGCTTGCGGGCCCACAGGATCGCGCCGACGCCGATGCACAGCAGGGCACCGGCCAGGCAGACGCCGAGCAGCAGGTTCTGCGCGCCCGCGCCGAACAGCGTGGCGGTGTTGCCCTTCAGGTCGACGGCGAAGTAGACGACCACCCACAAGATCGCGAACACGCTGGACAGGCCGAACAGGGTGGCGACCTGGCGCTCGGCGCGACGGCCGGCGTGCTCGTCGACGTCGGTGGGCCGCGGCTCGTGCGCGGGCAGCCCCGGGTCAGGGAAGGGGTCGCCAGCGACTGACACGACCTGCCCGTCGGGGACACCGTCGTGCCGCTGCTCGGGCTCGTCGCCCGGGGGGCGGCCGGGACGCTCGATGGTCACGACTTGGCTCCCTTCTTCGACGAACGGACGCTGTGCGAGGCGATCCACACCGCGAACCCGACGCAAAGCCCGATGCCGACCAGCCAGCCGAACAGGCCCTCGCTGACCGGCCCGAGGTAGCCGAGCTTCGAGCCACCATAGGACGGCTCCGACTCGATGCTCTTCAAATAGGCGATGATGTCGCGCTTCTGCTGTGGCTTGAGCACGTTGTCGGAGAACACCGGCATCTGCTGTGGTCCGGTGATCAGCGCCTCGTAGATGTGCTTCTTCGTGACGCCCGCGAGAGCCGGAGCGTACCTGCCATGCGGCAGCGCGCCACCGGAGGCCGCGAAGTTGTGGCAGGCCGTGCAGTTGGTCAGGAACAGCTGCCCGCCCCTCACCACTTCGTGGTTGCCCGCGTCGGAGGTGTCGTACTTGGCCTTCGCCGGGATCGCCGGGCCGGGTCCGAGCGAGGCGACGTACGCCGCCAGCGCCCGGATCTCGTCTGGGGTGTAGAGCTGCTTCTTCTCCGGGGCCTGCATGCCCGGCCGGGCCAGCGGCATCCGGCCGGTGCCGACCTGGAAGTCGACGGCGGCGGCGCCGACGCCGATCAGCGGCGGGCCGTACTCGGTGGTCGCGCTGGTGACGATGCCCTCACCGTGCTGTCCGTGGCAGGAGGCGCAGCCGACGAGGAACAGCTGGCGGCCCTTGGCGATCAGGTCCTGGTTGGCCGCGCTGGGCGTGCTCGCGCTGGCCGGCGAGAAGGCGGCGTACACACCACCGGTGAGCAGCAGACCCAGCAGCAGCACCATGAGCCCGGCCAGGGGGCTGCGGCGCTTGGCTGAGAGTCGAGCGGTGAGGAATCGCAACGTCGGTTTCCTTGTCCGTCTGCAGGTCGGGGGCGGCTACTGGATCAGGTAGATGGTGGCGAACAGCCCGATCCACACGATGTCGACGAAGTGCCAGTAGTAGGACACCACGATCGCGGTGACCGCCTGCTCGTGGGTGAACCTCTTGGCCACGAACGTGCGGCCGAGCACCAGCAGGAACGCGATCAGGCCGCCGGTGACGTGGATGCCGTGGAATCCAGTGGTCAGGTAGAACATCGACCCGTACGCCGAGGACGGGATCGTCACGCCCTTCTGGATGAACTCGACGTACTCGGTGGCCTGCCCACCGATGAAGATCGAGCCCATCACGTAGGTAAGCACGAACCACTCGCGTAGCCCCCAGCCGCCCACGTTGAACAGGCTGCCGCTGCGTCCGACCTGGCCGCGCTCGGCTGCGAACACGCCCATCTGGCAGGTCAGTGAGCTCAGCACCAGCACGGTGGTGTTCACCGACTGGAAGGGCACGTCGAGCAGTGCGGTGTTCTGCGCCCACAGCTGCGGCGCGACGGCCCGGATCGTGAAATAGCTGGCGAACAGGGCCGCGAAGAACATCAGCTCGCTGGACAGCCAGATGATCGTTCCGACGCTGACCATGCTCGGCCGGTCGGCGTGCCCGTGCAGTCGGGAGGCGGGGATCGCGGGTGCAGTGGAAGCCACGCGCTCATTATGTATGTAAGCCCCCGCCGCAGCACCACGACCCCCCGTATTCCGTTGGTTGAGGTGCGAGCCGCTAGGCGAGCCTCGAAACCACCTGACGCCCCGCTGGTTGAGGTGCGGCCCCCCGGTGGTTGAGGAGGGCTCCCCGGTGGTTGAGGAGGGCGGAGCGCTAGCGGAGCCCGTCTCGAAACCACCTGACGCTCCCGCCGCTGGTTGAGGTGCGGAGGAGCGTAGCGGCACGCCGCTGGTTGAGGTGCGGCACGCCGCTGGTTGAGGTGCGGAGGAGCGTAGCGGAGCTTGTCAAGATCTCTGTGTAAGTAGTTCTCACTTTCGGTCTGATTTCGTGGGTTCTCAGATGGTCGTGGTTTCAGGCGATCTTGTTGGCGAGGCGGTCGGGGTAGGCGACCGCGAGGGCGCCGAGGGCGGCCTTCCAGCCGGTGACGACCTGGCCCTCGACGAGCTTTGCCGGGCGCCTTGCGCTTGTTCGCGGCCACGCCTTTCTCCTTGGCTCGGGCTCGGGCGCGTTTGTCTTCGATGTCGCGGATCGCCAGCCACAACAGCTTGATGACCGCCTCGTCGTTGGGGAAGTGGCCGCGGTTCTTGATGATCTTGCGCAGCTGGTAGTTCAAGGACTCGATGCTGTTGGTGGTGTAGATGATCTTGCGCACCGGCTCGGGGAACGCCAAGAACGGGATGAACCGTTCCCAGGCGTTCTCCCAGACCGCGACCGCGGCCTTGTATTTGCGGCCGAGCTCGGAGTCGGCGAAGCCGAGCAGTTCGGTCTCGGCGGCCTCGACGGTCGGCGCGGTGTAGATCGGGCGCAGCGCGGCGGCGACCTTCTTGCGGTCGTTGTAGGACACGTACCGCATCGCCGCCCGGATCAGATGCACCACGCAGGTTTGCACGGTGGTCTGCGGCCAGGTCGCCTCGATCGCCTCCGGAAACCCGGTCAGCCCGTCGCAGCACACGATCAGCACGTCCTTCACGCCGCGGTTGGCCAGCTCGGCGCACACCCCGGCCCAGAACTTCGCGCCCTCGGCGGCCTGAACCCAGATCCCGAGCACGTGCTTGACGCCGTCCAGGTCGACGCCGACGGCGATGTGGGCCGCCCGGTTGGACACCTGGTGGCCGTCGCGGACCTTCACCACCAGCGCGTCGAGGTAGATGATCGGGTAGATCTCCTCCAGCGGCCGGTTCTGCCACTTCTTGACCTCCTCGAGCACGTTGTCGGTGATCTTGCTGATCGTCTCGTGGGACAGCTCGGTGCCGTAGGTGCGCTGCAGGTGGTAGCCGATGTCGCGCACCGTCATCCCGCCGGCATAGAGGCTGATGATGATCTCGTCGAGGCCGCCGACGTTGCGTGAGCCCTTGGGCACCAGCCGCGGCTCGAACGAGCCGTTGCGGTCCCGCGGGGTGTCCAGGTCGACCTGGCCGACCTCGGTGCGCACCGTCTTCGGCGTCGACCCGTTCCGGGCGTTTCGCTCGCCGGCTCCGCCGGTGCGTTCGTGCTTCTCGTAGCCCAGGTGGTCGCTCAGCTCGGCGGCCAGACCGCGTTCGAGGACCCGTTTGATCATCTCCGGCAAGAACCCGCCCTCGCCGGTCAACCGCAGCCCGCCGTCGTCGACGCGGCCCATCAAGTCGTCGAGCAGGCCGGCCTCGACCATCTCATCGACGGTCTCGCGGGCCACCGCCCCCGGCGCCGGTGTCGGCTCACCCAGCGGGTGGCGCTGCCGCACCCGCCGGTCCTCGTGCCGGTCGAGCTCGTTGCGCTGGTCGTCTGTCTGCTTCACAGGAGCTTTCATCATTCCCTCAGTTCACATCAGGAACAACTTCCACAGACCATCTGACACGCCCGCGTAGCGGGGGAGCCTCGAAACCAAGGCCCGCACCAAGCCCCCGAACCAAGGCGCGAAACCAAGCCCCCGACCCACCCGGCTACCATCGTGCCCGTGAGCGACGCCAGCCAAACGGAAAAGCCCCTGAGAGTCCTGCTCTACAGCGACGACTACGACGTCCGCGACCAGGTGATGTCGGCGCTCGGCACCCGGATCCACCCGGACCTGCCCGAGATCGAGTACGTCGAGGTCGCCACCGAGCCGGTGGTGATCTCCCAGATGGACAGCGGCACCATCGCCCTGGCGATCCTCGACGGCGAGGCCGTCCCCGCCGGCGGGATGGGCATCGCCAAGCAGCTCAAGGACGAGATCTTCCACTGCCCGCCGCTGCTGGTGCTCACCGGTCGCCCCGCCGACGCCTGGCTGGCCACCTGGTCGCGCGCCGACGCCGCCGTGCCCCATCCCATCGACCCGATCCAGCTCGCCGAGACGGTGCTGGAACTCCTCAAACCGAAGCTCCCCGTCCCCGCCGCTGGTTGACCCCACCCCGTTGGTTGAGGAGGGCGGAGCGCTAGCGGAGCCCGTCTCGAAACCATCGGCTCCCACCCCGTTGGTTGAGGAGGGCGGAGCGCTAGCGGAGCCCGTCTCGAAACCAACGTTCTCGAAACCAACGTCCACCGCCCTGCCCGCTAGAGTCCCAGGGTGACCACCGAGCAGCCCGAGCACTCCTGGCCCGAGGTCCTCTCCGCACTGATCGGCGGCACCGACCTGTCCGCGGACCAGGCCGCCTGGGCGATGGGGGAGATCCTCTCCGGGGATGCAACCCCGGCCCAGATCGCCGGCTTCGCGGTCGCGCTGCGCGCCAAGGGCGAGACCATCGACGAGCTCGAGGGCCTGGTCGCCGCGATGTACGACCACGCCACTCCGATCACCATCACCGGCCGGGTCCTCGACGTGGTCGGCACCGGCGGCGACCGGTCCATGTCGGTCAACATCTCCACGATGGCCGCGATCGTCGCCGCCGGCGCGGGCGTTCCCGTGGTCAAGCACGGCAACCGCTCCGCCTCATCCAAGGCCGGCTCGGCCGACGTCCTTGAAGCGCTAGGCATCCCTCTCAACCTCTCGCCCGAGCAGGTCGCCCGGGTAGGGGAGCAGGCCGGCATCACGTTCTGCTTCGCGCCGGCCTTCCACCCCGCCCTGCGGCACGCGGCGAGCACCCGTGGTGAGCTCGGTGTGGGCACGACGTTCAACTTCCTCGGCCCGCTCGCGCACCCCGCCAAGCCGCAAGCTCAGGCAGTCGGCTGCGCCGACCTGCGGATGGCGCCGCTCATGGCTGGAGTGTTCGCCCGCCGCGGCGTGGACGCCTGGGTGTTCCGCGGCGACGACGGTCTCGACGAGCTGACCACCACGACGACCTCACGGGTGTGGGCTGTCACCGGCGGCTCTGTGGAGGAGCTCACCATCGACCCCGACGACTTCGGCCTCGGTGGCGGAACCGCGGAGGGACTGCGTGGCAAGGACGCCGCCTACAACGCAGAAGTGGTACGCCGTCTCCTCGACGGCGAGCCCGGCCCGGTTCGCGACGCGGTGGTCCTCAACGCTGGCGCCGCGCTCGCCGTACACGACGCGGAGTCCGGCAACTACCGCGACGGCCTCTCTGCCGGTGTCACCCGCGCGAAGAAGTCGATTGATGCGGGAGCAGCAAGGTCAGCCCTGCAGCGGTGGGTCAAGGTCAGCGCTGCGTCGTAGCGCCGGGGCGAGCCGGGAAAGCTGAGTTACGGCAGACTCTCAGCGGCTGAGAGGCGCGATGTGCGTTCCTCGGTATCGGCCACGTCGTTCATAGAGGCCGACGATCTTCTGACGTAGGCCCAGGTCAGCACACCGGCCAGCAGACCGAACACAGCGAAGACCAGTCCCGCAGCGACCGGCTGCTCGCGGAACGCCTTCCATGCGCTGTTGTCCTGCCAGACCTGGTGGTAGTTCACGTAGTTGACGACGCCGTCCGCGAACGCGCCGATCGCGGCCACTCCCGCCTGGATGCCCATGACCCACGGCGCCAAGACGCGGGCAACCATACCCGCTCTCGCTGCAGTGAAGGCATACAAGGGAGTAAGGCAGACGAGAGGTTCGAGTGCGAGACGGTAGCCCTGGAACCCGTCTCCTCCCGTGAAGCCATTCAGGCCGAGCTGAACCACCGCGTAGGCGAGGCCGCCGAGGGCAAGCCACCGGGACCAGGCAGGCGCGGCGCGCCACCCGCGAACCACTGCTGGGAGCAGCAGTAGGGCAACCGGAGTCCAGACAAAGAACCCCTTATCCGGAGAGACGAGGAAACCCGCCCAGTTCTCGACCATGCTTGTGACCGCGCCGGTGCGCACACCAGGGACCATTGAGCCGAACGTATGGCCGCTGTAGGCGCCGCGCGGGTCCCAGGTGCCGAACACGAAGTGGTCCCACACCGAGAGCACCAGGAGAGAGACCAGTGTCGGAATCGCGACTCGAACGGCGGGCTTGAGCGACCGCTCATGCCAGGCCATACCGAGGCCCACGATCGCAGCGATCACCGCGACGTGTGCTCGGCCCAGCATTCCGATGCCGAGCCAGATCCCCACCGCCCACCACTGCTTTCGACGTGCGCCGTACGCAGCGCCGGCGATGGCGAGCACCGTAAGCGGGTGCGTCCACAGAGCGTTCGCACTCACTGTCCACACCGGTGTGGTGAACGCGACCACCGCAGTGGCGCCCAGCGCTGCGGCTGTGGTGAGATGGCGTCGCAGGGCAAGGAACAACAGCGCCATTGCCGCCGCGGTCATCATCGCCGCAGCAAGTCCCGACCTGAAAAAGCCGGTTGGCGGAACGGGGGTCCCTCCAGGTGAGGGCTGGGCGGAGGGAGAGCCTAGATAGAACGGCGTGGCCGCCCAGATCTGTCCTGGAGTCCGCGTGGTGACTATGTGTCCGTCGGCTCCGACGCCATAGTGCGAGACTTCACCGGATTCATGGAGGTTCAAACCATCCATCCATGGCTTCCCCGTGTGGGCCAGCCGCCACGCGGCCATCGAGTTCGCGGCGACGTCGGTATTCACGGTGCTCCGGGCAACCGTGGGCACGTAGATCGCCAGCGAAACGACGAACACGATGAGCGGCAGGACCCAGGCCCTACGGCTGACCGTCAGGAGCCCGGGGACCAGCATGATCCAAGGGTAAAAGAATCTCGCCGGCTACCGAGTAGTTTTGCAAAACCCAGTCCCTCAGCGATCTACCGTGCCCGCGTCCCCAGCGACTCGAAGCTAGTCGAGCCCGAGAGAGAACGCCGACTCCAAGTCATGTTGTGAGTAGGCACGGAACGCGATGTGTGTCTCGGTCGCGGTCACGCCAGGAACTTTATTGAGTCGATCTGCGACCACCGAGGCGACGTCGTCGTGGTCGCGGACCCGCACCATCGCGATCAAGTCGACCTGACCCGTCACTGAATACACCTCACTCACGCCGTCGAGTGCCGCGATCTGCTCGGCGACCTCAGGGATCCGCGCGACGTCGGCATTCACGAACACGATGGCGGTGATCATGGGCCAAACCTAGCGGACCGGCCGGTGAGTGGGAGCGAGCGAACGTCAGTCCGAGAACGGCACAAGCTCGGCTCGCGAGGTCTCCACGGCGTCGTGGACGCGCAGATGCTTGGTAGCTCCGCCGATCGGGCAAGACCACTCGCCGTCCACGTGAACCAGCCGGATCCCGTCCGACTCGAGCCACCGGAGGATCTGCTCGGTCTCCTCCACACTCGCGGCGGGTGCTGGCCCCGGGCCGGAACTGACCACTTCTGCGCCTGCTCGAAGCTGGTCCACCCACCGTCCGGCGTGGGCACCGGGCGGGATCACGCCCGCTCCGGCGAGCCGGCCGTGCCGGATCACGTGCACCTCCCACCGGCCCTTGTCCCGGCAGGCGGCCACGACCTCGGCACAGCGAGTCAAGGCTTGCAGCCGCTGGGTCCTTGCGCTGCCGCGCAGAAACGCGGACAACCTGTCACGCCAGGAGGTGGCCTCCTCGAAGCGCTGGGACGCCGCCAGCGAGGCCATCCGGCGGGTGAGGGCGGACACCACCCTGTCCGGTTGGGCGACGAGCGAGTCGCGGAGGGCCTCGACGACCGAGGAGTAACGCTCGAGACTGACACTGCCATCGCACGGGGACAGGCACCGGCCCATCTCCGCGAGAGCACACGCGCTCCGCCCGGGCAGCTTCGGCATCCGTCCGCCGCATTGGCGGATCGGAAAGGTCTCGTAGACGGCGGCCATCGACCGCTCGGCGGCCCTCTTCGAGCCGAATGGACCGATGTAGTCCGCGCCGTCGTCGAGCACGCGGCGCACCAGCGACAGCCGCGGCCAGGGTTCGGCGGTCAGCTTGATCCAGTGCAATCGTTCGGGGAACCGCGACCTGCGGTTGTACGGCGGCTTGTGTCGAGCGATCAGCCGCAACTCGCGGACCTGCGCCTCCAGGGCGGTCGCGCACTCGATGCCGGTGACGGACGCAGTCAGCGCCACCATCTCGCCCATCCGGGAACGGGTCTCGGATGCGGTGAAGTAGGTCCGGACCCGGCTGCGCAGGTCCTTCGAGGTGCCCACGTAGAGCACGCGGTCGCGCTGGTCGCGGAAGAGATATACGCCGGGCGCGTGCGGCAGGTTCTGGGCGAGATGGCGCTTGCGCCGCTGGGCGGAGCTGACCTTGGCCGTGAACGTCTGCAGCTCATCGAGCGTGTGCACGCCAAGGTTGCCGAGCCGCTCCATCATCCCGTGCAGCACGTCGACGGTGGCGCGCGCGTCGGAGAGCGCCCGGTGGTTCGGTGTCGTCGCCGCCCCGAACACGACGGCCAGCGAGCTGAGCTTGCAGTTCGGCGCGTCGTCGCGGGTGATCACCCGCCTGGCCAGCTTGGCGGTGTCGACCACCTCGAACGCCGGCCATGAGTGGCCCAGTTGGGCGGCGAAGAACTTGAGGAAGCCGACGTCGAACGGCGCGTTGTGCGCGACCAGGACGCAGCCGCGGGCGAACTCCAGGAACTGGGGGAGCACCTGAGCAATCGGGGGAGCCGAGACCACCATCGAGTCGGTGATACCCGTGAGCACCGCGATGAAGGCTGGAATGGCCTGGTTCGGGTTGACGAGAGTCTGAAACTCCCCGAGCACCTGGCCGCCACGGACCTTGACGGCCCCGACCTCGGTGATCATCGAGCCGTCCGCGGCCGACCCGCCGGTGGTCTCCAGATCGACCACGCAGAACGTGACCTCGCGCAGCGGCGTGTCGAGCTCGTCGAAGCTGCGCTGCGCCTCCCAGCGCGCGCCCGACGTGCGATCCGAGGCGGGTGCGCTGGTGGTCATGCCGACGACGTTAGGACCCTGCGCCGACACTCTCGGTTCGCCACGCTGAACAGCCTGGGGCGCTACTTGCTCGCCGCCAGCGCTGTCTTCGAAGGGGTCTGCGGATAGAACAGCCCCGCTTGGCTGTAGCGCTTGCCGACCGACAGGTCGTACTGCACCAACCTGTAGTCGTGCAGAAGCTGCTTGGCCTTCGAACTGAGCTGCGACTCGCTGACCTGCCGATTGTCCGCGTTGATGTATCTGCCCTGTTCCATCGCCGGGATCTGCTTGTTCATCTCGTCGAGGAGCTCGTAGTACGGCGGGAGAGGCGCATTCGCCATGTCGAAGATCTTCGGCATGAAGTAGATCGGGCTGGTCGTGGGCTGGGGATTCGACTGGTGGGACAGGAAGTTGGACCAGACGAAGAAATCGGTCTCGCGCATCCGGCGTACGCCGTTCTCGTCCCGGATCGACTTGGGCCAGAAGGCCGGCAGATGGTCTCCGTAGAAGACCACGATCGTCTTCTCGTTGGAGTGCTCGAGCGAAGTCAGGAAGCGCTTCAGCGCCTGGTCGGTGAAGTTGATCCCTCGTGAATAGCCCTCTGCCTCTGCCTTGGGCTCGCCCTTCAGTCCGGTGACCGGGATGGGGTGGTAATAGAGGTTCTTCATCGGGTAGTGGTTCTGCATCGTAACGAGGTTGATGAACAGCGGCTCGTGCGACTTACCGATCTGGTACTCGACTTCGTGGAAGGCCGACTGGTCGGAGATGAAGTCGCTCTTGTCAAGCTTCTTGGCGCGTTGCATCGTCGTGTCGTGGACGAACTTGGTGAACCCGAGGATCGGATAGACCTCGTTCCGCTTGTACATCCCGGTCATGTAGGGATGGATCGCGATCGGGTCGTGTCCGTGTTGCTTGAAGTAGCCCACTGCGGACGGCCACTGCTTGTAGTGCGGGACCATCATCTGGTACGGCGTGGTCATCTGGGGGGTGAACTGGGCCAGCGACATACCCGTGAGCGTCTCGAACTCCATATTGGCGGTCCCGCCGCCGAAAAGCTGGGCGAGCATGAGTCCTGAGGTGGTGTGCTTCATCAGGTTGCGGGTGAAGGGGATCGGGTCCTGTGAGATGTGAGCCCCCTTGACCCGGGTCGGGTCGCTGAACGCCTCGCTGAGGATCGAGACGACGTTGACGTCGTCGAGTGCTCCAGGGCTCCTGGTCTTGTTGACCTCCGCCGCTCGACGCGTGTACTTGTCGACGATGTGCTGCATGGTGGCGGCCGAGTAGTCGGCCGGCCTGTCCATCGCCTTGACATGCAGGTTGTAGAGGATGCCTGCAACGAAGCCGTTCTCCTGGTAGTTGAGCTTCTGATACCAGAATGCCCAATGCGCGCCGCTGGCGTCATAGGCGGCGCGCAGCTTGTTGCCGGGTGCGTTGAAGTTCGTTGCGTAGGCGAGCATGGCGACGCAGGCGACCACGCCGACCACTCGCAGAGAGGTGACAGCGGCCCACAGCCGGGGCAGGTCCCTACGTTTGATGCCCGGGAACACCCGGCGGATTAGCCGCCCTGTCATGAGCAGGATGAAGCTCAGCAGGACCAGCAGCGTCACCATCATCGCGAGCGTGCGGGCACCGACTTCGTGGACGAGGAAGCCGCCGTGGCCGGCGAAGTCCAGGTCACTGGGGTAGAGCGGCTCGAGTCGGAGCCGGATCTTGTCGAAGTTCGCGTAGGCGACCACCACGGTGACCAGCGTGAGCAGTGTGAGTGAGAGCCAGAGTCGACCCGTCAGGCACAGCACCAGCATCAGCAGGACCCAGACGAGCGCCGACCCGAGCAGGAAGGGCCCCATGGCCCGAGCGAACGTATATGTCACGAGAAAGTGGCCGTTGCCAGCGGCTTGGAGGTATTCGATGGTCATGTTGCAGACCACCGCCCAGATGACCGTGAGCAGCAGTGCGCCCACGAGGCCACGGATCGCCCGACCCCGGCCCGCCGGTGGTGAAGGCTGAGGCGCTGATGGGCGATCGGGCGTGTCCGGCTCGGCCGGTTTGTCCGGGGCGACTGTAGTCATGCTTCCTCGGTTGGCTGACGCCCACGGCGGAAGTATGTGGGCTCTTCAGGATATTCCGCGGGCGCCCTCGCCGTCCGGAAAACAAGGAATGTCGGTGCGGGGTGACACGGTGTGCGCATGGAGGGCGCTGACGGTGGTTTCGAGACGGGCTCCGCTAGCGCTCCGCCCTCCTCAACCACCGGAAGGCGAGGACCCTGCGCCCTCCTCAACCACCGAAGGTGAGGACCCTGCGCCCTCCTCAACCACCGAAAGTGAGGACCTTGCCATGAGCGTTCACATCGACTGCGACATTTGCCTGGTGCGCGGAGCCGCCTGCCACGACTGCATGGTCACGGCACTGCTTGGCCCCCCGCCGGAGCTCGGCTTCGACGAGGACGAGCAGAGAGCTTTGGAGGTGCTGTCCGGCTCCGGCTTGATCCCGCCGCTGCGGATGGTGTCGGCCGTGCCGGATCCATCTCCGCCCGACGCCGCCATTGCTTGATGGTCTCGACAGGCTCGACCAGCGTTGCGTGTGTGACTTCTGTTACTGGTGAGGCACCGGCTTGTCATCTGTGTGGCAACACGCCGGTTGATTGTGGACGAAGCGTTTGCCCCGCGCGCTGATCTCCCCTTAGTGTTTCGTCTCAGGTGCCTGGACTAGTTCGGCCAGACCGGGTCGGCTCAGGCGCCGCGTCGAGTCCGGACAAGGACAGCCGGGGAGTCCAGTTCGGAGCCGGGGAACCATGTTCCTGGGGTGAATCGCGCACAACCGACGGTCGTGGACGGTCGACGTCCTGCTCATCGGTGTGCGGGTAGGGCGACTTTGCCGTCCGAACCCGTCAGCTCACCTGGTAGACGTGGAGCAAAGAGGAGAGCGACCGCTCGTGCCCGACGGCCGCAAGCGCATCACCAGCATTCTCGCGACCCTGTGCGTCGCTGCCCTGGGCGGAACGGTGCTCGTCGCCGCCCCCCAGGCCGCTGGGACCGACCTCGGTCACGCCAAGCAGCAGGCCCAGCAGCTGTACCACCAGGCGGAGCAGGCCTCGGAGCGATTCGACGCCGCGCGTGTGCGCGTCAAGAAGGCCCGCGTGCAGTTGAAGGCCCTTCAGGCGGATCTGCATCACCAGCAGGACAAGGTCGATGCGATCCGCGCTCAGGTCGCCCAGGCGGTTGTCGCACATTACCAAGGCCAGGCATTCTCCTCGACCACCCAGCTCCTGCTCTCCAAGAACCCCGACGCGTTCCTCGACCAGCTCTCCACGGTCTCGCAGTTCAACGACCAGCAGACGCAGATGATGGCCGAGTTCGGCGTGCAGGCCAAGCAGCTGGCGATGCGTCAGCAGGCGGCCCAGCGACAGCTTGACCAGATCCGCGCCACCAAGAAGAAGATGGCCGATGAGAAGGCCGTCATCGACAAGAAGGCCGCCGCTGCCAAGGCGCTCGTCGGCAAGCTGGAATCCGAAGCCGCGGCACGCCAGGCAGCGCCGAGCCGCAGCGCCCAGCGTCAGCCGCTCGCGCGCGCCGTGCCGGCCTCCGGAAGTGCCAGCGCGGCCGTCAACTACGCGATGGCGCAGATAGGCAAGGCCTATGTGTACGGCGCAGCCGGCCCGAACGCGTTCGACTGCTCCGGGCTGACGATGATGGCCTGGCGGCAGGCCGGCGTCAGCCTCCCGCACTCGGCCGCCGCACAGATGGGCTACGGCACCCCCGTGTCCTCGAGCGCGCTTCAGCCGGGCGACCTGGTGTTCTACTACCACCCGGTCAGCCACGTCGGCATCTACATCGGCAACGGCAACATCGTGCACGCCGCGAACCCGAGCACCGGTGTGCAGATCACCGGCGTGTTCACCATGCCGCTGACTGCCGCTCGTCGCATCGGCTAGCACCACGATGACCGGTCGCCGCCCCGTCCTGTGGGCGGCCGCGGCGGTGGTGTTGTGCCTCGCGGCGCTCGCCTTCCTCCTGCGGCGCGACGACTCGGTGGAGATCACCCCGCCGCCTCCGGCGTCGAGTCCTTCCCCGGCCGCCACGGAGACAACCGACCCGGCCACG
>DASSKK010000109.1:0-70008 GCA_035690495.1 Nocardioidaceae bacterium
AGATCCGCCTCATCACCCGGATCGCGTTCGGCTTCCGCTCACCCGAGGCCCTCATCGCCCTGGCCATGCTCAACCTCGGCGGCCACCGACCCGTACTCCCCGGCCGGTCATGACCCACGGATCAGTCAGGAGAGCCAGAAAACCGGGTCTCAACCGAGTCCTCCCGACCACTAGGGTGGGGCAGCGTGACCGACCACGCCGACAACCCTCTTCGTCCCGTCGACGCTATCGCGAACCGGTACGTCGAGGACTACGCCGCACTCGACCCCGTCCTGGCGACGTCGGTCGGGGTCTCCGGCCATGACGACCAGCTCACCGACCTGTCCCCGGACGGCTTCGCCGAGCGCGAGGCGCTGACCCGCGCGGCACTCGCCGAGGCGACCGCAGCCACTCCATTCGACGACCGAGAGCGGGTCGCCCGCGACGCCTTCTGCGAGCGACTCGGGCTCGAGGTCGAGATGTACGACGCGCACGTGCCCCAGTCGCAGGTGTCCGTGATCGCCAGCGGCCTGCACGAGCTGCGCGGCGTCTTCGACCTGATGGACACCGACTCCGAGCAGGCGTGGGAGAGCATCTCCGCCCGCCTCGCGGCGATCCCGGCGAACCTGGACGGCTACCGGGAGACACTCGACGCGGAGGCCGACGCCGGGCGGATCTCGGCGCGACGACAGCTCGTCGGCGTCGCCGACCAGGTCCGCCACTGGACAGGGCAGGCCGGCCACGGCGGAGACTTCTTCACCGCCCTCGTCGGCCGGGCCGGCGTCTCACCGGCGCTGTCCGCGGCGCTGGACGAGAACGCTCGGGGCGCAAGTGCGGCGTTCGCCGCCTTCGGCCGGTTCCTCGAGGAGGAGATGGCGTCGCGCGGCCGCGAACGCGACGCAGTGGGTCGCGAGCTCTACACGCTCGGCTCGCGCTACTTCCTCGGCGCCACCGTCGACCTCGAGGAGACCTACGCGTGGGGCTGGCACGAGCTCGCCCGCATCGAGAGCGAGATGGCGACGACCGCCGAGAAGATCTGCGGCGAGCGCAGCGTGGACGCGGCCGTCGCCAGTCTCGACGCCGACCCGGCCCGCACCCTGCCCGGCAAGGAGACCTTCCGCGACTGGATGCAGCAGCTGGCCGACACGACGATCGCGGACATGGCCGATGTGCACTTCGACATCCCCGAGCCGGTGCGCCGGATCGAGTGCTGCCTGGCGCCCACCGACGACGGCGGCATCTACTACACCGGACCCAGCGAGGACTTCCGCCGTCCGGGGCGGATGTGGTGGGCGGTCCCGGACGGGGTGACGAGCTTCTCGACCTGGCGCGAGGTCAGCACCGTCTACCATGAGGGAGTCCCCGGACACCATCTCCAGGTCGCCCAGACGGCGTACCGCACCGAGCAGCTCAACCGCTGGCAGCGGCTGATGTGCTGGGTGTCCGGGCACGGCGAGGGCTGGGCGCTGTACGCCGAGCGGCTGATGGACGACCTCGGCTACCTGTCCGACCCCGGCGACAAGCTGGGAATGCTCGACGCCCAGGGCTTGCGCGCGGCCCGGGTGATCGTCGACATCGGCATGCACCTCGAGCTGGAGATCCCGCGTGACAACCCGGTCGGCTTCCACCCCGGCGAGACCTGGACTCCCGCGCTCGGCCTGGAGTTCATGCTCGCGCACAGCCGCGACGAGAGGGCGCGGCTCGAGTTCGAGGTGAACCGCTATCTCGGCTGGCCCGGACAAGCACCGGCGTACAAGGTCGGCGAGCGGGCCTGGCTGCAGGCGCGCGAGGACGCGAGGCGCCGGCTCGGAGGCGACTTCGACCTGAAGTCGTTCCACCGTCAGGCGCTCGACCTCGGATCACTGGGCCTCGACCCGTTGCAGGCCGCGCTCGCACGGATCCGATGAGCCTCGTCCTCGCCTCGGCGTCTCCCGCCCGACTCACGACGCTGCGGGGCGCGGGCATCGAGCCGCGGGTGATCGTCTCCGGCGTCGACGAGTCGGTCGTCCCCAGCGACGGCACGCTAGACCCGGCGGAGTTTGCCTGCCGGCTCGCCGCGCTGAAGGCGGAAGCGGTCTCCGATCGGCTCGAGCGCGACGGCGATCGGGCCAGGTTCGTGCTCGGTTGCGACTCGGTGCTGGAGCTGGACGGACGGATCTTCGGCAAGCCCGCTGATGCCGACGACGCCCGCGCCCGCTGGGGCACGATGAGCGGACGCAGCGGAGTGCTTCACACCGGTCACTGCCTGCGCGACCGCGACCATGACAAGACGCTGGTCCGTGGCGCGGCGACGGTGGTGCACTTCGCGGAGGTCACCGAGCCGGAGATCACGGCGTACGTCGCGACCGGCGAGCCGCTGGAGGTGGCGGGCGCGTTCACGATCGACGGGCTCGGCGGTGCGTTCGTGCGCGGTGTCGAAGGGGACCCACACACCGTCGTCGGCCTCAGCCTCCCTGTGCTGCGGGAGATGTTCGCCGAGCTGGGCCTGACCTGGACGGACCTGTGGGGAGCGATGTCGCGATGAGCACAGCGGAGCAGGCGATGCGCGGGATCATCCTGGCCGGCGGCACCGGTTCGCGACTGCACCCGATCACGCTCGGCGCGAGCAAGCAGCTGATGCCCGTCTACGACAAGCCGATGATCTACTACCCGCTCTCCACGCTGATGCTGGCGGGGATCCGCGACATCCTGGTGATCACCACGCCCGAGGAGGCAGGCGGCTTCGTCCGGCTCCTGGGCAACGGGTCGCGGTTCGGCGTGTCGATCTCGTATGCCGAGCAGCCGTCCCCCGACGGCCTGGCCCAGGCGTTCACGATCGGTGCCGACTTCATCGGCTCCGGCCGGTGCGCGCTGGTGCTCGGGGACAACATCTTCTACGGCCCGGGCTTCGGCCGGAAGCTTGCTCGGTTCTCCGAGCTGGACGGTGCCGCGGTGTTCGCCTACCGGGTCGGCGACCCCTCGGCATACGGCGTCGTGGAGTTCGACCCCGACGGGCGCGCGCTCTCGCTGGAGGAGAAGCCCGCCCACCCGCGCAGCAACTTCGCGGTCACCGGGCTGTACTTCTACGACAACGACGTGGTCGAGATCGCGCGACACCTCACGCCGTCGGCGCGGGGCGAGCTGGAGATCACCGACGTGAACCGCACCTACCTCGAGCAGGGCCGCCTCCAGGTGGAGATGCTCGAACGCGGCACCGCCTGGCTGGACACCGGCACGTTCGACTCGCTGAACGACGCCGGCACCTTCATCCGCGCCGTCGAGCACCGCCAGGGGCTGAAGATCGGGGCGCCGGAGGAGATCGCCTGGCGACAGGGCCTGATCTCCGACGACGACCTGCGCGAGCTCGCCGAGCCGCTGGTGAGGTCCGGCTACGGCAGCTACCTGCTCGGCCTGCTGTCCTGACTCGCCGAGGTCGCGGCGAGCACCGTCGGCGCGGCCTCGTCCCACCGGTCCCGCCACGGCCCGATCGGCTCGACGCCGAGCCGCTCGAGCGACTTGTGGCCGAGCACGGAGTACGCCGGCCGCGGCGCCGGGCGCGGGAACGCGTCGGAGGTGGTCTCCACGACCACCTCGCTGGGCAGCCCCGCCGAAGACACCACGGCACGCGCGAACTCGAACCAGGAGCACTGCCCCGACGCGGTCGCGTGATACACGCCCGCGGGGGCGTCGGCGTCCACGAGGCGCATCAGCAGGGCGGCGACGTCCACCGTCCAGGTGGGTGCCCCGACCTGGTCGGTGACCACCCGCACCTCGCCCTGCTCGTGGGCTGCCTCGGCGATCGTGCGCGGAAAGCACGAGCCGTGCGCGCCGTACAGCCAGGACGTGCGCAGCACCCAGTGAGCATGGGGCAGCGCGGTGCGCACGGCCTCCTCGCCCGCGGCCTTGGTGCGGCCGTAGGCCGACGCCGGCCGGGTCCTGGCGTTCTCGGCGTACGGCGTGGTCGCGGTCCCGTCGAAGACGTAGTCGGTGCTGAGCTGCACCATCCGCGCCTTGGAGGAGGCACAGGCGCGCGCGAGCAGGTCGGGCACGACGGCGTTGAGCGTCAATGCTTGACTCTCGTGCTCCTCGGCGGCGTCGACCGCGGTCCACGCCGCGCAGTTGACGACCATGTCGTGGCCCGGCACGGACTCTGAGACGGCCGCAAGGTCGCTCAGGTCGAGCTCGGCACGCGTCGGCGCATCCACCTGCTCGTCGGCTGATCGCAACATCTCCACGAGGTCGGTGCCGAGCATCCCGGTCGAACCGGTGACCAGCCAGCGCACGTGAGTCCCTTCGACGAGGTCGCGACCGATCCGTACCCTATCGGCGTGCAGATACGCGAGCTCGGCATCCCGGGGGCCTTCGAGATGACCCCGCAGATCCACGGCGACATGCGCGGCGGGTTCTTCGAGTGGTTCCGGGCCGACCGGTTCGCAGAGACGACCGGGCACGACCTCAGGCTCGCCCAGGCGAACAGCTCCGTGTCGGCGGCCGGAACAGTGCGCGGGGTGCACTTCGCCGAGCTGCCGCCGAGCCAGGCCAAGTACGTCACCTGCCCGGCCGGCGCTCTGTTCGACGTGGTGGTCGACATCCGGGTCGGCTCCCGGACCTACGGCGCCTGGGAAGGCGTGCTGCTCGACGACGTGAACCGCAAGGCGGTCTACGTGGGTGAAGGGCTCGGGCACGCGTTCATGGCGCTCGAGGACGCCACGGTGGCCTGCTACCTCTGCTCGGCTCCCTACAGCCCGGACCGGGAGCACGCCATCGACCCGTTAGACCCCGAGATCGGCATCGTCTGGCCGCGCGAGGGCCGCGGCGGGTCGCCGCTGGAGCCGATCCTCTCCGAGAAGGACGCGGCGGCTCCGGGACTGGACGACGTACGCCGGGCCGGGCTGCTGCCCGGCTACGACGCCGTCCTGGCCTACCTGGAGACGCTCAATCACAAGGGCCCGTAGATCGACTTCGCTCCAGCTCATCGCGCTCGGACCGCCCCCGCATTCGGCACGCGGACCCGCGCGGAACGTTCTAGTGCACGTCTCGCTACTCCGCTCATGAAGCTTCTGCGTGCGCCGGCGCGGGAGCGTCGACCGCTGGTCTACTTGGTCGCGGGCATCGGGTGGTCGGTGTTGCGGAACAGGTAGATCCCGACGGTCCGGCCGCTGACCGAGGTGTTCTCGCCGGACAGGAACACTCTCTCGGTGCTGGACTCCTTGGCCACCGTCGCCTGGCCCACCGGCGTCGCGAGGAATGCCCGGCGACCCCGCTCGGCCTGCTGCGCCGCCCGGCGCTCCTCGGCCTGGCGCTCCTCCTCCGCGCGGGCGGCCTCCTTGGCCGCCTTCTCCTCCTCGGTGTCGAACAGACCCATCGGTCTCCCCCTGTCTCTCGATGCCCGGGAGCTCCCGGACTCTGCAGTGAGAGTACGGCGTGGAGTCGGCGTCGTCACGCGACCGGACGTCAGCGGGTGAGGCGGGCGCGCTGCTTGAGCGGCTCCCACCAGGAGCGGTGGTCGCGATACCACTCGACCGTGTCGGCGAGCCCCTGCGCGAATTCCACCTGCGGCGCATACCCCAGCTCGCCGGCGAGCTTGCCGATGCCCACCGAGTAGCGCAGGTCGTGGCCGAGCCGGTCCGGCACCTGCTCGACCCGGTCCCAGCCTGACCCGGTCGCCTCCAGCAGCAGCCCGGTCAGCTCCTTGTTGCTCAGCTCGGTGCCTCCGCCGATGTTGTAGATCTCCCCTGGCCTTCCGCCGGTCAGCACCAGGTGGATCGCCCGGCAGTGGTCGTCGACGTGCAGCCAGTCGCGCACGTTGGCCCCCTCGCCGTACAACGGCACTGTGGCGCCGTCGAGCAGGTTGGTGACGAACAGCGGGATGACCTTCTCTGGGAACTGGTACGGCCCGTAGTTGTTGGAGCAGCGCGTCACGCACACCGGGACGCCGTGGGTGCGGTGATAGGCGAGAGCGAGCAGGTCGGAGGACGCCTTGGACGCGGAGTACGGCGAGTTGGGCCGCACCGGTTGGTCCTCGGTCCACGACGCCGCGTGCATGCCCAGGGAGCCGTAAACCTCGTCTGTCGACACGTGCACGAACTTCTGCACAGGCGCTCGCATCGCCGCGTCGAGCAGTGTCTGCGTGCCGACCACGTTGGTCATCACGAAGTCGGCTGCGCCGAGGATGGACCGGTCCACGTGCGACTCGGCAGCGAAGTGGACCACCGCGTCGACCTCGGCGACGAGTCCGTCGACCAACGCCCGGTCGAGGATGTCACCCTCGACGAACCGCAGCCGCGGGTCCTCGGCAACCGGGTCGAGGTTGGCCGGGTTGCCTGCGTAGGTGAGCTTGTCGAGGACCACCACCGTCTCCGGCTGCTGGTCGCCCCACGCGCCGTCGAGCAGGCCGCGCACGTAGTGCGACCCGATGAAGCCGGCGCCGCCGGTGACCAGGATCCTCATCGGCCCGTCGAACCAACACCGGCACGTCGCCCGACCGGTCGCACGAAGATCAGCTCGCGGAGCGCGAAGAACCGGGCGATGGTCCCCAGGCCGAGTCCCACCACGTTAGCGGCGATGTTGTCGGCGACCGGGTCGTCGCGCCCGAGCAGGTAGCGGCTGCAGGCCAGGCAGGCCAGCGGGATCACCATCGAGGCCAGGTTGATCGCGAAGTAGCCGAACAGGCCGCCCGCGGGCCCGACTGGCTCGCGGTGCCGGAACGCCCACGTGCGGCTCCCGCGGTAGCTGATCAGCATGCCGACGCCGTTGGCGATCACGTAGGCGACCAGCGGGTCGCCGTGCATCGGAGCCGGGAACCCCAGCCAGCCGTGCACCAGCCCGTTGAAGATCGCGAACGCCACGACGGTGGCAAGACCACCGACGGTGAGGAACTTCGCCGCCTCAGCGAGGAAGCGTTGCTTACGGCGACCCATGGCGGATCCAGCGTAGTCGCATCCTCTTCCAGATCCGACTTCGGCCAGCGGCCTGGCTGACCGGCCGGAGTTACTTGCGGGTACGCGGTCGATTCCGTCTACCTGGTGCGTGCGATCAACCGCGTACCCATCAGTAACCGGGTGTCTCCTGCCTACTCGACGGGCAGGCCGAGACCGCGGGCGATGAGCATCCGCTGCACCTCGGAGGTACCCTCGCCGATCTCGAGCACCTTCGCGTCGCGGTAGAAGCGGGTGACCGGATACTCCTCCATGAAGCCGTAGCCCCCGAACACCTGGGTGGCGATCCGGGTGGCGGTGACCGCTGACTCGGTGGCGTAGAGCTTGGCCACCGCGGCGGCCTGCTTGAACTCGGTCATCGGCCGGCCCGCGTCCTTGAGTGCTGCGGCCTTGTAGGTCAGCATCCGGGATGCGGCGAGCATCACCTCCAGGTCGGCGACCTGGAAGGCCACCCCCTGCTTGGCGCCGATAGGGACTCCGAACGTCCTGCGCTGGCCGGCGTAGGCGACCGCCATGTCCAAGCAGGCCTGGATGCAGCCCACCGAAAGCGCGGCGATCGCGACCCGCCCGTCGTCCAGGGTGGCCAGGAACTGCGCGAACCCGCGGCCCCGCTCGCCCAGCAGGTTGCCCTCCGGGACCCGAGCGCCGGTGAACGTGAGCGGGTGGGTGTCCGAGGCGTGCCAACCAAGCTTGTCGTAGGCCGGCTCGGCGGTGAACCCCGGTGTGTCCGCCGGCACGATGATCGTGGAGACCTCGGGCCTCTGCGTGCCGTCCGAGCCCGACGAGACCCCCGTCCGGGCCGTCACGGTGACCAGGGAGGTGATCTCCGAACCGGAGTTGGTGATGAACTGCTTGGCGCCGTCGATCACCCACTCGCCGTCGACCAGCTCGGCCTTCGTGGCAGTCGCAGCGGCGTCCGAGCCGGCGCCCGGCTCGGTGAGCCCGAAACCGGCCAGCGCACTGCCCGACACCAGGTCCGGCAGCCAGGTCGTCTTCTGCTCCGCGGTGCCGAAAGTCAGTATCGGGTTGATGCCCAGGCCGACTCCGGCCTCCAGGGTGATGCCCACCGACTGGTCGACGCGGCCGATCTCCTCGATCGCCAGGCACAGACTCGTGAACGGCCCGTCGGCGTCGTCGAGCCCGGCGCCGCCGTACTCCTCGGGAGCGGTGAGCCCGAACAGGCCGAGGTCGCCCATCTTGTGCACCACGTCGGTGGGGAAATGGTGCTCGCGGTCCCAGCGTGCCGCGTGCGGGGCGATCTCGGCCTCGGCGAACTCCCGGACACTCTTGCGGAACGCCTCGTGCTCGGCGGACAGCTCGAAACTCATCATCACTCCTCGCCCGGCTGGTTTACCCTTACGTGAACGTAAGCCTAGGTCGCTTCCGTTGCGTAAGCGCAAAGCGCGACCCCGACCGCACGGAGCCGCCGATGTCCAGCTGGTCGATCACCGAGCTCGCCGAGGAGTACGGCGTGACGCTGCGCACCCTGCGGCACTACGAGGACATCGGGCTGCTGTCGCCGGAACGCCGAGGCTCCGCGCGCGTCTTCCATCCCCGAGACCGGATCCGGGTGCAGCTGATCCTGCGCGGCCGCCGGCTCGGCTTCTCCCTGGCCGAGATCGCCACGATCGTGAACATGTACGACGAGCAGCCCGGCGAGGCGGGGCAGCTGGAGTACCTCCTGAGGCAGATCGAGGTGCGCCGCGCGGAGCTCGACCAGCGGCAACGCGACATCGAGGCCACGCTCGCGGACCTGGACCTGGTCGAGGCACGCTGCCGGGAGGACCTCGACCGGCTCGCCCGAGACCCGACGGGCTAGCCTCGCCCCCGGGCGGTGGGGTGGGCCTCTACATTGGGCGCTGTGTTCAAGATCCTGTTCGTCCTGCACCTGCTCGCAGCCATCTTCGCGGTGGGGCCGCTGATCCACGCCGCGACAACGGCCTCGCGTGGCATCCGACAAGGCAACCCGGCGGCCACGGCGTACTCCTCGCGGATGGCGAAGATCTACGCCTACGTCTCGGTCCTCGTGATCGTGTTCGGCTTCGGGCTGATGTCGTCCACCTCGCCGTTCACCCACCAGGAGACGGCGTCGTTCACCGAGACCTGGATCTGGCTGTCGCTGGTGCTGTGGGCCGTCGCGGTCGCACTCACCCTCGGCGTCATCGCGCCCACCCTGGACAAGGCCACGGCCGCGCTCGGCAGCGGCGAGAAGGTGACGAACCTGACCGGCCGGGTCGCCGCCTCCGGTGGCGTGGTCGGGCTGATCTTCGCGGCCGTCGTGGTGCTGATGGTCTACCAGCCGGGAGGCTAGTCGACGGGCGCCGCGCCGTCTTCTATCTTGTTGCGGCGCGGAACAGGGGTGCGAGGTCTGCGTCGTCGTCGGCGAGGGCGAGCACTTCGTCGCCGGCTTGGAGCGTGGTGGTGCCGCGCACCTGCATGAGTCGCCCGGCGCGGCTGACCATGCTGATCCAGACGTCCTCGGCGAGGGGCAGGTCGCCGATCGTCTTCCCGTCGGCGCTGGCGCCGGACTCCACGACGTAGCGGTGAAGGCCTTCGGGTTCGTCGCGGAACCGCATGCCGAGCGCCCACGGTTCGGGCTCGACCACGCGCATCGGGACTCCCCACCAGCGGGCCAGCAGCGGCACCAGGCCGCCTTGGACCACGACCGAGACCAGCACGACCACGAAGATCACCGCGTAGATGTGCTGCGCGCCGGCGACACCCTCGACGAGCACGTAGGTGCCGAGCAGGATGGGTACGGCGCCCTTCAGCCCGGCCGCGAGCACGAAGGCCCGTTCGCCCCTCCGCAGCCGGATGGGGGCGAGCACCAACCCGACGAACAGCGGGCGGACCACCAGGATCAGCAGCGCCGCGAGGGCGATGCCGAGCCAGGCCCGGTCGCCGCCGAACGCCTGCGAGATCGGGATCGACAGGCCGAGCACGGTGAACGCGACGATCTCCGCGAGGCTGGCCACCGCCGAGGCGAAGCGCTCGATCTCGCGTTTGTACGGCGCCCGGGTGTCGCCGACCAGGATCCCGGCGACGAACACGGCCAGGAACCCGGAGCCGTGCGCGACGGTTACGACGCCGTACACCAGCAGAGCGAACGCCACGGTGCGCACCGAGTACAACGCCTCGTTGGGCATCGGCATGTGCTGGATCACCCACCGAAGGGCGTACCCGGCGGCCACGCCGAGCACGGTTCCGATGACCATCTGCAGCACGAACTCCACCACGCCGTGCCCGACGGCCGTCCAGGGTGAGCCACCGACGGCGCCGACCGCGCCGAGCAGGCTGATCATCAGCGCGATGCCGACGGGGTCGTTGGCTCCCGACTCACCCTCGAGGAGCGTGCCGGTGCGGCCGGCGATCTCGCGGCGGCCGAGCACGGAGAACACCACCGCCGGGTCAGTCGGAGCCAGGGCGGTGCCGATCAGCATGGCGGCAGTCCAGTCGAAGCCGAGCAGGTAGTGGGCGGCAACGGCCAACGGCGCCGCCGTGACGAACGTGCCGGCCACACCGAGCCAGACCACCCCGCCGGCGGCCGACCGGAAGCGCGACAGACCGATGTGCATGCCCCCGTCGAACAAGATCAGCACCAGCGCGACCGTGACGATCTGCTGGTCGCTGACGATGCTCAACGAGCCGAGCTGCGGGAAGATGTCGGCGATCACCGAGGCGGCGACAAGGAAGATCGCCGGCGCCGGCAGGTTCACCAGCGCGCTGACCCGGCTCGAGCCGACCGCGACCAGCAGGGCGAGCGCTGCCACCGCCACCACCACGGCGAAGGGGATCACGTCGTGCATGGGCGGCTCCGGGGGTCGACGACGGGTCAGCCGACCAGACTTCCCGGCACACCGCACCCCAGCCTAACGGAGCCCGGCCCCGTCCATCAGATATCGGGTGGCGCAACGATCCACGCGGCTGGTTGGGTACTCGCCATGGTCGAGGTCAGCGAGGTCGATCCGCACGACGGCATCAACGAACGGTTCGGGTTCCGGCCAGTGGAGCAGACGCACGAGATGGAGTTGCGGATAGCCTGACTCGGGTGTTCGAAGCGCGTCCGCTGACCCCAGGCACCTGGGCGGACCTGGAGGAGCTCTTCGACCTGCCCGGAGGGTCGATCGTGCGCGGCTGCTGGTGCATGTACTACCGCAGGAGCGGAAGTGTCTCGACCGCCAGGGACGCGGCGCCGGGGAACAAGCAGTCGCTGTGCGACCTGGTCGCCGGCGGAACGGTGCCCGGCCTCGTCGGCTACCTGGACGGCTCACCGGTGGGCTGGATAAGCCTCGGCCCGCGGGTGGACTACGCGAGGCTGCGACGCTCGCCGATCATGAAGCCGGTCGACGACAAGCCGGTGTGGTCGGTGGTGTGCACCTATGTCGCGAAGGCGTATCGCGGCCAGGGGTTGCAGCACCGGCTGCTCGCCGCTGCGCTCGACTTCGCGCGCGACAGCGGCGTACGGCTGGTGGAGGCTTACCCGGTCGACAAGCCCGAGCGCAGCCACGACGGCTTCATGTTCTTCGGGTCGCGCAGCCTCTACGAGCAGGCGGGTTTCCGCGAGGTGGTACGCCGTTCGCCCACCCGGGTCGTGATGCGCCGCGGGCTGCGGCGAAGACGGATGCCATGAAGCTCGCTTGACGGCGCATTGAACAATTGTTTAGCATATTGACCATGCGTTCAGCCACCGACGACCTCACCGCCGCGGCGAGCATCCGCTCCACGGCGATGCGGCTGTTCGCACAGCGGGGCTTCGCCGCGGTGACACTGCGCGAGATCGCCGCGGCGGCCGGCGTGTCCGCGCCGCTGGTGATCCACCACTACGGGTCCAAGCAGGGCTTGAAGGAAGCGGTGGACCGGCAGGTGCTCGGTGTGCTGGATGCCATCTTCGAGATGACCAAGCAGGTCGAGGACCTGACCGATCCGGCGCTGACCGCGGCCACCTCCCCCTTCGTGCAGCTGCTGGAGCGCGATCCGGACCTCACGCCGTACCTGCGCCGCCTGCTGGTCGACGGCGGCCCGGAGGCCGAGTCGCTGTTCCGACGGCTGTACGACGCGACACTGGCCGCCTTCGCGGAGATGGACGAGGGCGGGCTGGTGCGGCTCGGCACGGACCCCCAGGCGCAGGCGGCGTTCTTCTTGGCGAACGACCTCGGCGCCGTGGTGCTGCGCGAGCAGATCCGTGCCGTGGTCGGCATCGACCCGCTGAGCGGGCCGGGCATGGTGCGGTGGGCACGCACCGTGCTGGACGTGTACACCAACCCCGTGATGCGCCGAGGCGAGGAGCAGGATGACTGACAGTGCGCAGATCGTGAGCGTCGAGGCGCTCACGCGCAGCTTCGGGAGGCAGCGCGGCGTCTTCGACGTCGGGTTCGAGATCGGGCCGGGAGAGGTCTTCGGTTTCCTGGGTCCCAACGGAGCCGGCAAGTCCACCACGATCCGGCTGCTGCTCGGGCTGTACCGGCCCGACCGCGGGCGGATCCGCGTGTTCGGGCTGGACCCGGCCAAGGACTCCGTGGAGGTGCACCGGCGCACCGGCTACCTGCCCGGCGAGCTTGCGCTCTACCCGCGGCTGACCGGCGGGCAGCTGCTGGACAGGTTCGCGTCGGCCAGGAGTATGCGCGGCCCCGGCGAGCGCCGCTACCGCGACGATCTGGTCGAGCGGTTCGAGGCGGAGCTGGACCGGCCGCTCCGCACGCTGTCCAAGGGCAACCGGCAGAAGATCGGCATCGTCCTCGCCTTCATGCACCGCCCAGAGCTGCTCGTCCTCGACGAGCCGACGTCCGGGTTGGACCCGCTGCTGCAGGACGAGTTCGCCCGGCTGCTGCGCGAGACCGCCGACGACGGCCGCAGCGTGCTGCTGTCCTCCCACGAGCTCGACGAGGTGCAGCGCACCGTCGACCGGCTGGCGATCATCCGCGAAGGCCGGATCGTGGAGACTGACACGGTCGAGGGACTGCGCAGCCGCTCCCCGCGCACCGTCGAGCTCCGGTTCGCCTCGCCGGTCGACACGGACGCCTTCGCCGCCCTTTCCGGCGTACACGTCGTGTCCCGCGAGCCGGAGCGTGTGGTGCTCTCGCTGGTCGGACCGGTTGCGCCTCTGCTCCGGCTCGCCGCCGACCTGGACGCCGTCGACCTCACCGCCCGGCCGGCGGACCTCGACGAGCTGTTCTTGACCTACTACCGGAACCAGGAGTCCGACCGTGTCAGGTCCGAAGCCCGCTCGCCCGTCGCTTGACCTCGCCCGCATCGACCTGCGGCTGCGCCGACGTTCGCTGATCGGCTACGCGATCGGGATGGCCATCTACGCGTTCGTGATCGTCGCGCTCTACCCGACGTTCAAGGACGACGCGATGCTGGACGAGTTCACCCAGAAGAGCTCCAAGCTCGCCGCCCTGTTCGGGGCGAGCGGGTCGCTGACCAGCCCACCGGGATGGTTGAACGCGAACCTCTACGGCAACTTCGTGCCGCTGATCATCCTGCTGCTGACCATCGGCTACGGCGCGCACGCGATCGCCGGCCAGGACGAGGACCTCACCTTGGGGCTGGCCGCCACGCTGCCGGTGTCCCGGCTCAGCATCGTGCTCCAGAAGTTCGCGGTGATGTGCCTGGTCGCGGTGCCGGTCAGCGTGGTGACGATGCTGGTCGTGCTGGCCGGGCGGCACTACGAGCTGCCGATCGGCACCGGTCCCCTCGTGGGCATCACCGTGGGCGCTTGGCTGCTGGGGGTGGACTTCGGGGTGCTCGCGCTGCTCCTCGGGTCGCTCACCGGCAACCGCGGCCTCGCGCTGGGCGTCACCTCCGCAGTCGCCGCCGCGGCGTACCTGATCAGCTCGCTCGCCCCGGCCATCGACTGGCTGCGCCCGGCCCGGTTCGCCTCCCCCTTCTACTGGGCGGTCGGGAACGGACAGGTCGTGGACGGGCTGGGCGTCGGGTCCGCCGTCGCACTCGTGGCGGTCGCGGTCGTCCTCCTGGCAGCCAGCTGCGCGGCGTTCTCCCGGCTCGACGTGCACTGAGCCGCGGTCTCTCGGGGCCATGCGGGCTCAGGCAATAGAGTGCGGTTCGTGACTTCCGACATCAAGCCACTGCAGAAGGTCCTGGTCGCCAACCGCGGCGAGATCGCCGTACGCGTGATCCGCGCTTGCAAGGACGCCGGCATCGGCAGCGTCGCGGTGTACGCCGAGCCGGACCGGGACGCGCTGTTCGTCCGGCTGGCCGACGAGGCCTACAGCCTGGGCGGCGCCACTCCCGCGGAGTCGTACCTGTCGATCGAGAAGATCGTCGACGCCGCCACGCGTGCCGGAGCCGACTCTGTGCACCCTGGCTACGGCTTCCTCGCCGAGAACCGCGACTTCGCCCAGGCCGTCATCGATGCAGGCCTGGTCTGGATCGGGCCGCCGCCGGAGGCGATCGAGAACCTCGGCGACAAGGTGAAGGCGCGCCACATTGCGCAGAAGGTCGGCGCCCCCCTGGTCGCCGGCACCAAAGACCCGGTGGCGGGCGCCGACGAGGTGGTCGCGTTCGCCAAGGAGCACGGCCTGCCGATCGCGATCAAGGCGGCGTTCGGCGGCGGTGGCCGCGGCCTGAAGGTGGCCCGCAAGGAAGAGGAGGTCGCCGACCTCTACGAGTCCGCGGTCCGCGAGGCAGTCAGTGCGTTCGGGCGTGGTGAGTGCTTCGTGGAGAAGTACCTCGACCAGCCGCGGCACGTGGAGACCCAGTGCCTGGCGGACCAGCACGGCAACGTCGTGGTGGTGTCGACCCGCGACTGCTCGCTGCAGCGACGGCACCAGAAGCTGGTCGAGGAGGCCCCCGCGCCGTACCTCTCCGAGGAGCAGGTGAAGATCCTCTACGACTCCTCGAAGGCGATCCTTGCCGAGGCGGGCTACGTCGGGGCCGGCACGTGCGAGTTCCTCGTGGCTTCCGACGGCACCATCTCGTTCCTCGAGGTCAACACCCGGCTCCAGGTCGAGCACCCCGTCTCCGAGGAGGTCACCGGGCTGGACCTCGTGCGCGAGATGTTCCGGATCGCCGCCGGCGAGGAGCTGGGGTACGGCGACCCAGCGGCGCACGGGCACTCGATCGAGTTCCGGATCAACGCCGAGGACGCCGGAAGCAACTTCATGCCCGCGCCCGGCACGCTGACCCGCTGGCACCCGCCGGCCGGTCCCGGCGTGCGCTTCGACGGCGGCTACGACCAGGGCGAGACCGTGCCGGGATCGTTCGACTCGCTGATCGGCAAGCTCGTGGTGAGCGGGCAGGACAGGTCCCAGGCGCTGGCCAGGTCGCGTAGGGCACTTGACGAGTTCGTGGTCGAGGGGATGCCGACGGTGATCCCCTTCCACCGCGCCGTCGTGGACGACCCGGCGTTCACCGCGGGGGGCGCCAATGGCTCGTTCGGCGTGTACACGTCCTGGATCGAGACCGACTTCGACAACCGAATCCCGCCGTATGCCACCGAGGGCTCCGACGAGCCCGAACCGGCGGAGCGCACCTCGGTGACCGTCGAGGTCGGCGGCCGGCGGATCGAAGTCAGCCTGCCCGCGGGCCTGGGCGCCGTCTCGACCGGCCCGGCCGCCGCCGGCAAACCGAAGCGCGCCAAGGCGAAGAAGGCCGGCGCCGCCGTGAGCGGCGACGCGGTCACCTCGCCGATGCAGGGCACCATCGTCAAGGTCGCCGTCGAGGAGGGCCAGCAGGTCGACGAAGGCGACGTGATCGTGGTCATCGAGGCGATGAAGATGGAGCAGCCGCTGAAGGCTCACAAGGCCGGCACAGTCACCGGCCTGTCCGCCGAGGTGGGCGCCAGCGTCAGCAACGGCGCCGTCATCTGCGAGCTCAAGGACTGAGCCGAGGGCCCAGCGCTGAACTCGGCGGGAATGCGGTTGCGAAGCGGCTGCGAGGTCTGGATGCTCGGGCCGTGCGAATGCATGCCGACCAGCTGACCGTCTCCGTCGACGTCGTGCGACGGCTTGTCGGCGACCAGTTCCCCAGGTGGCGACGCCTCGACGTCGAGGCGGTGTCGTCCACCGGGACGGTGAACGCACTGTTCCGGATCGGCGACCGTCTGGCGGCTCGCTTTCCGCTCGTGTCCGCGGGAGTCGACCAGACTCGCGCCGTCCTGGAGCGGGAGGCCGAGGCAGCACGGGAACTCTGCGGACGTACGCCGGTGCCGACACCGCGGCCTGTGGCCATCGGCTCTCCGGGTGAAGGCTACCCGTTGCCCTGGGCAGTGCAGACCTGGCTCCCCGGCACCGCCGCCACCCCCGATACGCCGGGCACATCGCTGCGGCTCGCCCGCGACCTCGCCGGCTTCATAGCGGCTCTGCGGGAGATGGACACGCGTGGCAGGCGGTTCGCCGGAACGGGCCGCGGCGGGAGCCTGCCGGACCACGACGACTGGATGGAGGTCTGCTTCCGCAGCAGCGAGCACCTGCTCGACGTACGGCGACTGCGCGGACTGTGGCGCGAGATGCGGGCCTTGCCACGCATCGGAGCGGACGCCATGACCCACGGCGACCTGATCCCGGCGAACCTGCTCGTCGACGGCGACCGGCTGGTCGGGGTGCTCGACGCCGGTGGCTTCGGCCCTGCTGACCCCGCCCTCGACCTCGTTGTGGCGTGGCACCTGCTGGAGGCCGAGCCCCGACGTGAGATGCGCATGATGCTCGGCTGCGACGACCTGGAGTGGGCGCGCGGCATGGCGTGGGCGTTCCAGCAGTCCATGGGCGCGGTCTGGTACTACCAACGGACGAACCGGCCGATGAGCCGGATGGGCGAGCAGACGCTGAGGCGGATCGTCTCCGACTCCTACTGACTCTCACAGCCCGTGACGTGCTCGGCGTTGCGACACACGTCGTGGCCTCGCCAGCCGTGGACGGTGTCCGTCCCGGCCCCGGCGTCGATGATGTCGTCGCCCGTCGTAGCCCAGACCGAGTCTGCCCCGCCGCCGGTGCGAGCGGTCAGCCGGCTCGGTCCGTATCGCAGGATCACGTCGCGGCCCGCCGCGCCGTCGAAGACCCATGGCTGGCTGGAGTCGAGGCTCCACCGCTGGATCCCGAAGACGCTCGTCGGATCGGCACCCGCCAGCGACGCGACGACCGTGTGGGCTCCCGAGTCGGCGTGCATGCTCACCTCGGGGCTGTAGGCCTCACCCTTGACCTGGACGTCGAGAACGTCGCTGCCGGCGCCGCGCGCGATCACCTCGGTGTTGTGGGTCTTGTAGTAGAAGAACAAGTAGTCGTTCCCTGGACCACCGCGCAGCGTGGCAACCGGCCCGCCGAAGCCGTTGAGCAGGTCGGCGCCGTCGCTTCCGTTCAGCATGTCGTGGCCGCCGTTGCTGGTGATGTCGTCGTCACCGGGGCCGCCGTCCACCACGTCGTCGGCTGCATGGCTCTCGTAGGCGAAGTCTCCGTCCGCGGAGATCATGTCGTCGCCGGGACCCCCGTCGATGTGGTCGGCTCCGGGACCGCCCTCGAGAGTGTCGGCGTACGCCGAGCCGACGATGTCGTCGCCGTGCATCGATCCGTACACGCGCAGCGGCCCCTCGACGAGGATGCGGTCGGTGCCCTCGCCGGTGACGATCCCTGTCGAACTCGACAGGTCGACATGCACGCCTTGCTCCGCCCGGCGGTAGTCGAGGATGTCCGGAGTGTCGGACGCGCCGCCGGCATGACGGGTGTCCAACCCCGGGTCGATCACGTCGTCGCCGGGGCCTCCGTCGAGCTTGTCGCCGACCAGGTTCTGGCCACCACGGTCGGCGAAGTAGGCGTCCAGGTCACCGGAGACGCGATCGTCGCCGGCATCCCCCCGGAGAGTGTCGCTGCCGTGTCCGCCGTACACGCGGTCGTTGTCCGCGCCGCCCCGAACCGTGTCCCATCCCGGGCCCGCATACACCCTGTCGTTGCCTGCACCGACGTGGACGTTGTCGTCGCCGGGGCCCGCGCAGACAATGTCGTTCCCTGCCCTGCCGGAGATCCGGTCCTTGCCGCCGCGGGCGACGATCACGTCCGAGCCAGGCGTGCCGACAAGCCGGTCGTGGCCGGAGGTGCCGACGAGCGTCGCCCTGTGCCCGTGGCAGGTCGGGGTCGACGCGTTCGCGGCTGCGGAAGTGGCTGGCAGCACGGCGAAGAGCAGAGCCGCCGAGGCGGCGACACGGAATCGGTGCAAGATCTCCCCCGTTCAAGGATGTTCGGTCTGGGCAGACTAGCCCCTTCAGCCCCACCCGCACCAATCCGAAGGTACTTGCTGCATCTGAGTGGTCACTTCGCCTGGACCCACCCAACTGCAGCAGGTGAACCAGTGAGGCCGGGCCTAGCCGAGCTCGCAGTTCTGGGTCTGCTCCGCGTTGCGGCAGGTGTCGGTGCCGTCGCGACCGTCCACGGTGTCGTCGCCCGCGCCGGCGTCGATGAAGTCGTCGCCGCCACCGCCCCTCACGTCGTCGTCGCCACCGTACGTCGATGCATGCAGTGCGCTACGAGATCCCATGGACACGTGATCGGGGCCCGGCGTCCCATACACGTACCACTGCGCCCTTCCCCCTACTGTGACGCTGCTGAAGCCGCGGATCGTCGAGACGGGCGTGGCGGGCTCGGTCGTGACCCGGCCGGAGTCGAGGTCGACGGAGACCTTCTGGTCCGGCGCCGTGCCGAAGTTGCCCGGCGAGTACGTCGTAAACGGCGCTCCGACGCTCAGGCGCAGGTAGTCGCCTCCCTTGTCGCCGTGGGCGACCCATTTGGCTCCCCCGGTGACACTCTCGACGACGAGGTCCTCGCCCGGGCCTCCATGGGTCCGGCTGCCTGCCCTCGCGTGGATCTTGTCGCTGCCCCAACCGCCGTGAATCGTATCTCCCCGAGAGGCAAAGACGGTGTCCCTCCCCCTGCCCGCGGAGATCTCGTCTCGTCCCCCGCGGCTCTGGATGAGATCGCGGCCGGTCCCGCCGTGCACGACGTCGTCATCATGGCCAGCGGAGAAGTGATCCGTGTAGATCCAGTCGTGCCCGTGACCACCGCTGATCGTGTCGGAGCCGACGCCGCCGAGCAGGTAGTCGTGCCAGCGTGTCCCGCTGATCGTGTCGTCGTACTTCGTACCGATGACGCCGACGTTGCCGTGCACGAGTCGGATCCGGTCGGTGCCCATCGCATGGGCGATGCCGTATCCCCTGCGCGTCTGCAGGTCGACGCGGACCCCGTGGTCCATGTGCACGTAGGAGACCAGGTCGGTGCGTTCGCTGAAATGATCAGGCGCGCGCGATGCCGGGTCGTAGCCGAGATCCACATAGTCGTCGCCGCGGCCGGGGTAGACGGTGTCGCCGAGGTAGCGCGTGGTCTCATCGATGAAGTACTTGGTCCCGTCCTTGCCGCCGTACAACCGATCGGGCCCCGGGCCGCCGAGGATCCGATCCGTGCCGGCGTTTCCGCAGATCACGTCCCTGCCGCCATGGCCGCGGAGCGTGTCGTTCCCGCCGCGACCGACGATCACGTCCGGACCGGACGTGCCGACCAACTTGTCGCTTCCGGACGTGCCGACGATCGTGGCGCTCCGGCCGTGGCACTTCGGCGTCGAGGCGCTCGCCGCTGCCGAGGCGGCGGGGGGTACGGCGAGCAGCAGAGCCGCCGAAGCGGCGACACGGAGTGGGTACATGGTTCCCCCGTTCATCGTGGACGTCGTCGTCCCGGCACCATAACCTCACCAGCACCATCAGCACCACCGGCTAGCCTCGATCCATGTTCGCCAAGGTGCTGGTCGCCAACCGGGGCGAGATCGCGGTGCGCGCCTTCCGGGCCGCCTACGAGCTCGGCGTGCAGACCGTCGCGGTCTTCCCCTATGAGGACCGAGGCTCCGAGCACCGGTTGAAGGCCGACGAGGCCTACGAGATCGGCGAGCGCGGACACCCGGTCCGCGCCTACCTGGACCCGGACGTGATCGTCGCCGCCGCACGGGATGCCGGCGCGGACGCGGTCTACCCCGGCTACGGCTTCCTGTCGGAGAACCCACGGCTCGCCCAGGCGTGCGCCGACGCGGGGATCACGTTCATCGGCCCGACAGCCGCGGTGCTGGCGCTGACCGGCAACAAGGCGCGCGCCAAGGCCGCGGCCGCGAAGGCCAGCGTGCCCACGCTGCGATCGACCGAGCCGTCCACGGACGTCGACGCGCTGCTCGAGGCCGCGAAGGACATCCCCTACCCGCTGTTCGTCAAGGCCGTCTCGGGCGGCGGCGGCCGGGGCATGCGCAGGGTCTCGACCGACTCGACCGGCGGCGAGTCCACCGGGCTGCGCGAGGCAGTCGAGACATGCATGCGCGAGGCCGACGGCGCCTTCGGCGACCCGACGGTGTTCATCGAGCAGGCGGTGGAGAGCCCCCGGCACGTCGAGGTGCAGATCCTGGCCGACGGCAGAGGTCCCGACGGCGTCATCCACCTGTTCGAGCGCGACTGCTCCGTGCAGCGCCGCCACCAGAAGGTCGTCGAGATCGCGCCGGCGCCGAACCTCGACCCGTCGGTGCGCGAGCGGATCTGCGCCGACGCCGTGCGGTTCGCCCGGGAGATCGGCTACCGCAACGCCGGCACCGTCGAGTTCCTGGTCGGCACGGACCCCTCGACCGGACCGGCGGCGCACCACTTCATCGAGATGAACCCGCGCATCCAGGTCGAGCACACGGTCACCGAGGAGGTCACCGACGTCGACCTGGTGCAGGCCCAGATCCGGATCGCGGCCGGTCAGACGCTCGCCGACCTAGGGCTGTCCCAGGACACCGTCACCGTCCGGGGCGCGGCGCTGCAGTGCCGCATCACCACCGAGGACCCGGCCAACGGGTTCCGCCCCGACACCGGCAAGATCACCACCTACCGATCGCCCGGCGGCGCCGGCGTGCGCCTGGACGGCGGTACGACGTACACCGGCGCCGAGGTGTCGGCCCACTTCGACTCGATGCTGGCCAAGCTGACCTGCCGCGGCCGTGACTTTCCGGCCGCCGTCGACCGCGCACGACGCGCGGTCGCGGAGTTCCGGATCCGCGGGGTCGCCACGAACATCCCGTTCCTGGCCGCGGTGCTCGACGACCCGGACTTCCGGGCCGGCCGGTTGTCCACCAGCTTCATCGAGGACCACCCGCAGCTGCTCACCGCACGCACCAGCGCCGACCGTGGCAGCAAGCTGCTGGCCTACCTCGCCGACGTCACCGTCAACCAGCCGAACGGCCCGGCTCCCGTCACCGTCGATCCCACCACCAAGCTGCCGTACGTCGACCAGGCCGTGCCCGCCCCGGACGGCACCCGCCAGCTGCTCCTTGCGCAGGGCCCGCAGGAGTTCGCCCGCAGGTTGCGGGCGCAGACGTCGGTGGCGGTCACCGACACCACCTTCCGGGACGCGCACCAGTCGCTGCTCGCCACCCGCGTGCGGACCCGTGACCTGCTCGCGGCCGCGGGTCACGTCGCCCGGACCACCCCCCAGCTCTGGAGCATCGAGATGTGGGGCGGCGCCACCTACGACGTGTCCCTGCGCTTCCTGGCCGAGGACCCCTGGGAGCGCCTCGCCCGGATGCGGCAGGCGGTGCCGAACATCTGCCTGCAGATGCTGCTGCGCGGACGCAACACGGTGGGCTACACGCCGTACCCCACGGAGGTGACGGAGGCGTTCGTGGACGAGGCGGCGCAGACCGGCATCGACGTGTTCCGGATCTTCGACGCCAACAACGACGTCGCGCAGATGCGCCCGGCCATCGAGGCGGTCCGCGCCACCGGCACCGCGGTCGCCGAGGTGGCGCTGTGCTACACAGGCGACCTGTCCGACCCGGGCCAGCGGGTCTACACCCTCGACTACTACCTGGGGCTCGCCGAGCGGATCGTCGAGGCGGGTGCGCACGTGCTCGCGGTCAAGGACATGGCCGGGCTGCTGCGTGCGCCGGCGGCCCGCACCCTGGTGCGTGCACTCCGGGAACGGTTCGACGTACCCGTCCACCTGCACACCCACGACACTGCGGGCGGACAGCTGGCCACGTTGCTGGCCGCGATCGACACGGGCGTGGACGCGGTCGACGCCGCCAGCGCCGCCCTCGCGGGGACCACCAGCCAGCCGTCGCTCTCGGCGCTGGTTGCCGCCACCGACCACACGCCGCGCACCACCGGCCTCGACCTGCGGGCGGTCTGCGACCTGGAGCCGTACTGGGAGGCGACGAGAAGGCTGTACGCACCGTTCGAGTCGGGCATCCCGTCGGCGACCGGCCGCGTCTACACCCACGAGATCCCGGGCGGGCAGCTGTCCAACCTGCGCCAGCAGGCGATCGCGCTCGGGCTTGGCGAGAAGTTCGAGCAGATCGAAGACATGTACGCCGCGGCCGACGGCATCCTGGGTCATCTGGTCAAGGTCACGCCGAGCTCGAAGGTCGTCGGAGACCTCGCGCTGCACCTCGTCGCGGTCGGGGCCGACCCCGCGGAGTTCGAGGCCGAGCCCGGCAAGTTCGACGTGCCCGACTCGGTGATCGGCTTCCTGTCGGGCGACCTGGGCGATCCGCCCGGCGGCTGGCCCGAGCCGTTCCGCACCAAGGCGCTGGAGGGGCGCACCCACAAGGCGCCCGCCGCCGAGCTCGACGACGAGCAGCGCGCGGGGCTGTCCGAGGACCGCCGCGGCACACTGAACCGGCTGCTGTTCCCGGGCCCGAGCGAGCAGTTCGCCGAGTCCCGTGAGAGGTACGGCGACCTGTCGGTGGTGCCGACGGCGGAGTACCTCTACGGCCTGCGCGCCGGCGAGGAGCACCTCGTCGACCTGGAGGAGGGCAAGCGGCTGATCCTCGGCCTGCAGGCGGTCGGCGAGCCCGACGAGCGCGGCTTCCGGACGCTGATGTGCACGATCAACGGCCAGCTGCGCCCGATCACCGTCCGGGACCGCTCTGTCTCCGCCGCGTCTGCCCAGCAGGAGAAGGCGGACCCGGCGCAGAAGGGACACGTAGCCGCACCGTTCGACGGTGTGGTCACCCTCGCCGTGACGGAGGGCGAGCGGATCGAGGCCGGTGCCCCCGTGGCAACGATCGAGGCGATGAAGATGGAGGCCTCGATCACCGCGCCGGTCGCCGGCATCGTGAAGCGGGTGGCGTTCGCGAGCACCCAGCAGGTCGAGGGGGGCGACCTGGTGCTGGTGCTCAGTGCGGACGGGGATGCACGGTGACGTGGCCGGTGCGGGCGCTCCAGGTCATGGAGCCGTGCTGGAAGTCCGCGCGCTCACCGGTCGCCGTCTCGTAGTTGCCGCGGGTGGGCCAGCCGAGGTACCCGAACACGCCGCGCAGCTGCCGGTAGCGACGGCCGACCTTGCCGATCAGCACCTGGGCGCCGGTGGCGGGGCTGGCGTAGACCACCCCGCCCTGGAACTTCGCGCGCACTCCGGGCCGGCGCTTCTGCACACGGGTCACCGGCAGGCGTAGCCGTGACTTCGGGCCACCGGCGGCGCGGTAGGCGTCCAGCACGGCGCCGTAGAGCTCATGCGCGCCGGTTCGCCTGGAGTAGTAGATCCGGCCGTGCGCGAACTTCTGCGACGAGCCGTGGCGTACGCCGTACTCCCGGCTGGTCACGCGGCCGAGCTTGGAGGTGTCCCCGCCGATCTTGTGCCAGCGGGCCATGATCGGGGTGGGGTCGATCGTGAACCAGTCCGAGCGCAGGCCGAGCACCCAGCGCAGGGTGTCGCCGGTGACCGTGGCGTCGGCCCGGGTGCCGTCGAGCACCGCGTGCTCCACGCGGCCTTCCCAGTCGCCGTTGCCGTCGCGCTCGACGACCTCGATCCGCCGCAGCCGCCCGATCGAGGGGTAGGCGTCCTCCAGCCGGTTCGCGTCGACGGTCCGCGACCAGTCGTGCACGGGGTTGCCGGCGTAGTCGTCGTAGGGGTCCGCCTTCGCGGGCAGGTAGGGCACGCTGCCGGCCGACGTCCAGCCACCGTCGCTGGAGGAGAACTGCGCGAATGCCGCCTTGCCGTCGTAGGTGAGGATCTCGCCGCTGGTGGCGTCGACGGCGTCGTTGCTGCGCGGGTCCTCACCGTCCACGCCGCGGTAGACCTGGCAGGACGAGGTGTCGCAGATCTGGTAGTACCGGTGCGGGTGCTGGGCTCGCGACCAGGCCCCGTAGGTCCGCGCCGCGACGGCCTGGGCGCGGACGGCGGCCGGCTCCCACGAGGCGGGCATCTCGGCGGGTACGACGCCCTTGACGTACTCGTCCATGCTGAGCACGTTCACGGTGTCGCGTTTGGCCGAGCCGCGGCGCGGGGACGCCGAGCGGAGCACGCCGCGGTAGTCGTGACGGCCCGACGGCGTGAACAGCGTCAGCGGGCCGTCGGCGGAGAACTCGCCGTCGCCCACGAGCTCCTTCTTGCCGTCGGGTGTGGCCCAGGCGTGCCAGTGGCGGGTCTTGTAGCGCACGACGGTGTGGTGGTCCGGGGCGACCCGCAACCGCCAGCGACGCAACCCGGGGATGTCGGGCAGCCGGTAGGTCTGACCGTCGCCGCGGTCGCGCAGCGTCAACCCGTCGGTCGGCGCGACGACGAGGTCGGACGTGGTGTCCTCGGTGATCAGCACCCGGACGCGGCCGTGCACCTGCGCCGGCGTGGTGCCGGGGTAGTAGAAGGCGAGGATCTGCGAGTAGTCGAGGCCCTGGCGTGCCGCGCCCTCGGCGCCGTACTGAGACATCCCGTGCCCGTGGCCGAACCCGTGGCCGCGCACCACGAGCTGCTTGTCGACCGGCACCCAGTACGACTGATCGATGCTCACCGCGCCGGGTGAACTGGCGGTGGCCGGGCCGGCGACGACCAGCCCGGACAGGAGCGCGCTCGAGCACAGGCCGGCCACGGCCAGTGGGCGATGCCTCATCCGGTTTCCCCTCACCACCCGGCACAGGGAGCCCGCGCCGGGCTTCCCTCCCGACGCGGCCTGTGACGGATGATCATTTCAGTTGTTCGAGTGACAGCAGATTATGCAGGGAATAGCGATGCGGACTATCCAAAATCGGAAATCCATTGAACTACCGATATGTAATTCTCAAGACGTAATTCATTGCTCTCCGATATCGGCCCGAGGGCGGCCCACCTGACCGCGGGTACGGTCGGGCTCATGGAGTGGGTCGTGTTGATCGTCGTGGTGCTGGGCGTGGTCGTGCTGGTCACGCAGAACCGCGCGCGCAACCGGCGGCGCGAGCAGGTCGCCGACCGTGATGCCGCCGAGCTCGCCTCGGTGCGCAGGATGACCGAGGAGGACGTGACCCGGTTCGGCGAGGAGCTGCAACGGCTGGACGACGACATGCTCACCGAGAACCTCGACGAGGCCACCCGGCAGGACTACCAGCGCGCTCTGTCGAGCTACGAGGCGGCCGGTTCGTCACTGGCCCAGGTGCGCGACCCCGACGACATCCGGCACGTGACCACCGCCCTCGAAGACGGCCGGTACGCCGTGACCTGCGTGCGGGCACGCGTCGCCGGGGAAGCGCTGCCGACGCGCCGGCCACCGTGCTTCTTCAACCCGGCGCACGGCCCTTCGACCACCGACATCGAGTGGGCGCCCCCCGGCGGCAAGCCCCGACAGATCCCGGTCTGCGCCGCCGACCAGGACCGCGTCGCCCAAGGGGCCGAGCCCGACGTCCGCACGGTGCAGCAAGGAGCCCAGCGGGTGCCCTACTGGCAGGCCGGCCGTGCGTACGCGCCGTGGGCGTCGGGCTACTACGGCGGCTACGCGACCAGCGGCCTGCTGCCGGGCTTCCTGCTGGGCAGCATGCTCGCGCCGGGCTGGGGCGGTGGGTTCATGGGAGACCCCTTCGGCGCCGACGGGAGCGACGATCCCGGCGGCTTCGACGGCGGAGGCGATGGATCCGGTGGCGGCGACTTCGGCGATGGCGGTGGGGGCGACTTCGGCGGCGGCGACTTCGGCGGGGACTTCGGCGACTTCGGTGGCGGCGGATTCGACCTGTGACGCCGGCGATGCGCTACAGCGCTACACTAGCGCTATGGCGACCATCCAAATCCGGGAGATCCCAGAGGATGCCTACGAGGTCATCCGCAAGCGCGCCCGCAGAGCGGGACGTTCGCTCCAGTCCTATATGCGCGACGTGGTCGTCGACTTCGCCGGCCACCCGACGACCGAGGAGGCACTGGCCGCGATGACCGCCGTCCGCGAGACCAGCGACGCCCCCGGCGCCACCGCCGAGTCGATCCTCGCCGATCTGGCCGCCGACCGGCGGTGAGCGACTACGTGATCGACGCGTCCGCCGTCGTGCTCGCATTGAGCGGCAAGTCCACGGGGAGCGAGGCGCTCAGGGCGCGGCTGCCCGGGATGCACTTGCATGCGCCCCACCTCGTCGACGCCGAGGTGGGCAACGTGCTGCGTCGACACGAACGAGCCGGCCTGATCAGCGAGCGGGACGCGTCGACGGCATTGGCGGTGGCACCGGCACTCGTCCACCATCGTTATCCGCATATCGGACCGCTCGGGGAACGAGCCTGGCAGCGTCGGCACAACCTCACGTACTACGACGCCCTCTACGTCACGCTCGCCGAGCACCTCGGCGCTCCGCTGCTGACGTGTGATGCCCGGCTCAGCAGAGCGTCGGGACCAATGGTTCGCGTCGAGCTCGTCGAAGAGATCTAGCGCACCTTGTGCAGCCGTCGGGCGGCCTCGGCGATCGAGCCGCTCATCGACGGATAGACCGTGAACGCCTTCGACAGCTGGTCGGCGGTCATGCTCTGCGCAACAGCGATGGCGACCGGGTGGATCAGCTCGCTGGCACGCGGGCCCACCACGACGCCGCCGACCACGATGCCCGTGCCCGGGCGGGCGAACAGCTTGACGAAGCCGTCGCGCACGCCTTGCATCTTCGCGCGCGGGTTGCCCGACAGCGGCAGCGTGACAACCTCCGCGGTGATGTCGCCTGCCTCCACCGAGCTCTGCGTCCAACCGACGGTGGCGATCTCGGGAGCGGTGAACACGTTCGAGGCGACGGTCTTCAGGTCCAGTGGCGCGACCGCGTCGCCAAGGGCATGCCACATCGCGATGCGGCCCTGCATGGCGGCCACGGAGGCGAGCATGAGCACGCCGGTGCAGTCGCCGGCGGCATAGACCCCGCGTGCCGATGTGCGCGACACGCGGTCGACCTCGACGTACCCGCCCGCCTCGAGCCGGACGCCCGCTTCCTCGAGCCCGAGGCCGGCGGTGTTCGGCACCGAGCCGATCGCGAGCATGCAGTGCGAGCCCTCGACCTCGCGTCCGTCGGTGAGCCGGACGCGCACCCCCGCACCGGTGCGCGTGACAGACGCCATCCGCGACGTGGACAGCACCTCCATGCCACGCCGCTTGAAGACCCCTTCCAGGACCTGCGCGGCGTCGGCGTCCTCGCCGGGGAGCACCCGGTCCCGGCTGGACACCAGCGTGACGTCGGCACCGAGGGCGTTGTAGGCGCTGGCGAACTCCGCGCCGGTCACGCCGGAGCCGACCACGATCAGCCTCTCAGGAAGCTCGTCGAGGTCGTAGACCTGCTCCCAGGTGAGGATCCGCTCACCGTCCGGTTGCGCGGTCTCCTGCACCCGCGGCCTGGCGCCGGTGGCCAGCAGCACGAAGTCGGCGTCCAGGGTCTCCTCACCGCCGTCGGCGGCTTCCACGACCACCCGCTGACTGCCTTCCAGCCGCCCGCGGGCCCGCAGCACCCGCACGCCTTCGCGGGCGAGCCTGCGCTCGATGTCGGCCGACTGGGCCGAGGCGAGGCCGAGCACCCGGCGGTTGACCTGGCCCAGATCGACCTGCAGGGCGCCGTCGGCGTTGCGGAAGCTCACGCCGAGCTCGGCGGCCTCCTCCATCTCCCCCATCAGCTCCGCGGTGGCGATCAACGTCTTGCTCGGCACGCAGTCGGTGAGCACGGCCGACCCGCCGACCCCGTCGCGGTCGACGACGGTCACCTCCGCGTCGAGCTGCGCCGCGACGAGAGCCGCCTCGTAACCGCCTGGTCCGCCGCCGACTATCACCACACGATTCGCCACGCCCACCATTGTCCCGTGGGCCGGCTGCGGTGGCCAATCCGGGCAGTTAAAGACCTTTCGGTAATTGAGTGACTAGCGGTCATAGAGAAAGGCCCGTGTGGGCGAGGAACGCAAAACACAGGTCGTAGCTGGAGCCGACGCGCTCCAGGCCGGTCTCGGCCGCGGCGTGGGCCTCGTCGATGGTGTCCGGGCACAGGTTGGCCAGTTCGACGGTCTTGACGTTGCCCCAGACCATCTCGATGGGGTTGATGTCGTGGGCGTAGCCGGGTAGCCGCTCGACGCGCAGCCAGTCACGCTGGGTGGTGATCCAGGCGGTCATGGCTTTGGACTTGTGCGAGGGCAGGTTGTCCCAGATCAGGGTGATCTTGTCGGCGCCGAACTGGGCGTGCAGGTCGGTGAGGAACTCGATCAGCGAGTCGGTGTTGTAGGAGCCTGGCTTGATCTGGAACAACAAGGCGGCTTCGCTGGCGTCGGGTCGGTAGGCCAGTGCGCCGGACATCGACAGGCGGGTCCAGGAGAAGCGGTGCCGCAGCACCGGGGTCTGGCCTTTCGGCGCCCAGGTGCCTCTCACCGGGGGAGGAGGGAGAACCCGCTCTCGTCTTGGAAGACGATCCAGGCGCCGCGGCGCCGCGCGCTTTTTTTATCCGCGGCCAGTCCTTCTTGACCCAGGTGGCGATCGCCTCGTCGTTGCGCTCGACCGCTCGCCGCGCCGGACGCTGTCTGCTCCAGCCCAGCCGCTCGCGCAGCACGGTCCAGGTCTGGGTCTGTGAGTAGCGCACCCCGCTCACCTGCTCGATTACGTCGGCCACCCGGGCCAGCGTCCACATCTCGGTCGGGAACCCGTTCGCCCGGGGCCCCTTGACCAGCGCCGCCTCGACCTCGGCCAGCTGCTCCTCGGACAGCTTGGGCAACCGGCCGGCACGGCCCGCGCCGGCCAACCCCTTCTTCCCTTCGGCCAAGAACGCCTTATGCCACCGCGAAGCGGTCTGCGCGGAGACACCGAGCTTGGTGACCACGTCGATCTGCCGCTTGCCCTTGGCGAACATGTCCGCCGCGGCCATCCGACGCTTCTTCAGCGCATATGGGTCCCGCCGCTGGCGCACCCGGGCACTCCTACCAGATCGGTGCTTGGCCGCGGTTCTCGCCACACGTTGATTCTCCTACACACAAAGGCGGTTCTCGCGCACCGAATCACCCTAATACCGAAACATCTTTAGCGCCGCTAGGCTGCCTGCGTGCCTCTGTACGCCGCCTACGGGTCGAACCTGGATCCGCGCCGGATGCTCGAGCGCTGCCCGCACTCCCCGCTGCGCGGCACCGGCTGGCTGACGGGCTGGCGGCTCACGTTCGGCGGCGAGGAGCACGGCTGGGACGGCGCCCTCCCGACGCTCGTCGAGGACCTCCTCGAGCAGGTCTTCGTCGGCTTGTACGACGTGCGCGGCGCCGACGCACGACGCTTGGACGAGTGGGAGAGCGTCGACACCGGGCTGTACCGCAAGGTCCACCTCCGGGTCGCGACGCTGACCGGCGAGCAGCTCGCCTGGGCCTACGTGCTCGACGCCTACGAGGGCGGCCTTCCGTCCGCGGCGACCCTGGCGATCATCGCCGACGCCGCGGAAGCCGCAGACGCTCCGGCCGACTATGTGGCTGCGCTGCGCGCCCGGCCCACCCGTGTCGACATGGCCTAGGCTGCCCCGATGACAAGTCCAGCGACCGGCACCGATCCGCACGCCCTGGCCCGCGAGGCGGCCGACGCACTCCGCGAACGCACCGGCGTCGACAAGCACGACGTCGCCCTGGTGATGGGATCGGGCTGGATGCCGGCCGCCGACGCGCTCGGTGAGGCGACCGCCGAGATCGCCACCACCGACCTGCCCGGGTTCGCTCCTCCGGCCGTCGAAGGGCATCCGGGGAGGATCCGCTCGGTGACCTGCGGGGAGACCAGGGCGCTGGTGTTCCTCGGCCGCACGCACCTCTACGAAGGGATCGGCGTACGTCCGGTCGTGCACAACGTGCGCACCGCAGCAGCCGCGGGGTGCCGGACGGTCGTGCTCACCAACGGGGCCGGCGGTCTGAACGTGGACTGGGTGCCGGGCACGCCGGTGCTGATCAGCGACCACCTGAACCTGACAGCGACCTCACCGCTCGAGGGAGCCACGTTCATCGACCTCACCGACCTCTACAGCGCCCGGCTGCGCGAGCTGTGCCGCCAGGTCGCCCCGGAGATGCCCGAAGGCGTCTACGCACAGCTGCCCGGTCCCCACTACGAGACCCCTGCCGAGGTCGGCATGGTCCGTGCCATGGGCGGGCACATCGTCGGCATGTCGACCGCGCTCGAGGCGATCGCCGCCCGCGAGGCCGGGCTGGAGGTGCTCGGCATCTCCCTGGTGACGAACCCGGCGGCCGGGGTCACCGGTGAGCCGTTGGACCACGAAGAGGTGCTGCGTGCGGGCAACGCCGCGGCGACGCGGATGGGTGCCCTGCTGGCGACGATCGTGCCGAGGATCTGACCCGGATGCGCGTGCTGGTCAGCGGCGCCGCCGGGAGCATCGGTCAGGTCGCCTGCGCAGGGTTGGCCGACCGCGGCCACGACATCGCCGGGCTCGACCTCGTCGTGCGCCCGGCCAGCCTCGCCGTCGACGACTGGCACGTCGCCGACTGCACGGACCCGGCCGCGGTGGACGCCGTGATGAGCGACACCGCACCCGACGCGGTGATCCACCTCGCAGGCATTCCCACCGAGACGTCGCTGCCCGACTCGCTTCACTCGCACGTGGTGAGCACCGGCGCCCTTCTGGAGGCGATGGTCGGCCACGGCGTCAGCAGGATCGTCTACGCCAGCAGCAACCACGCCGTCGGTCGTACGCCGCGCACGGACCTGCTCGGCAACGACGTGCGCACTCGCCCGGACACCTGCTACGGCGTCGCCAAGGTCGCCGCGGAGGCGCTGCTCTCGATGTACGTCGACCGGCACCGCATCGACGCGGTCGCCTGCCGGATCGGAAGCTTCCTCGCCGAGCCGGAGACGCGCCGGAGTCTGTCCACGTGGCTGTCACACGACGACGCGGTGCGGATGTTCGACGCGGCGCTGACCTGCCCGGACCCCGGTTTCGCGGTGATCTACGGCATCTCCGCCAACACCCGCGGCTGGTGGGACCTCGGCCCCGGGCACGCCATCGGCTACCACCCGGAGGACGACGCCGAGGCGTGGGCGTCACGGGTAGAGGCCACCCCCGCCGACGAGGACGACCGCGCGGAGGCCGAGCACGTCGGCGGTCCCTACGCCACCGCTCGATTCGAGCGGCCGCTGTTCGGCTGAGTCCTCCCGCGCGCAGGTGCCGTTAGGCTGCGGCGGTGACGAATGCCGACGATCTGCTCGAGCAAGCCCGTGCGTGGGCTGCGGAGGACCCCGACCCGACGACCAAGGCCGAGCTCGAGGCGCTGATCAAGTCGGTGGAGCAGGATCACCACGAAGACGCGGCCGTCGAGCTGGCCGACCGTTTCGCCGGCACTCTCGAGTTCGGCACCGCGGGGCTGCGGGGCGCACTGGGCGCGGGGCCGAACCGGATGAACCGGGTGGTGGTGACCCGCGCGGCCGCCGGGCTGGCGGCGTACCTGAAGGAGCACGGTGCCGGCAGTGACGACGCCGTGGTGATCGGATTCGACGCCCGGTACAACTCGGATGTGTTCGCCCACGACACGGCGGCCGTGATGCGCGGAGCCGGCCTGCAGGCCCGAGTGCTGCCCCGCCCGCTGCCGACGCCGGTCCTGGCGTTCGCGATCCGCGAGCTCGACTGCGTCGGCGGCGTGATGGTGACGGCCAGCCACAACCCGCCGCAGGACAACGGCTACAAGGTCTACCTGGGCGACGGCAGCCAGATCGTCCCACCGGCCGACGTCGAGATCTCCGCCGCGATCGAGGCGGTCGGGGCGCTGGCCGACGTGCCTCTCGGCGAGGGGTGGGAGGTGCTCGGCGACGAGGTGCTGGACGCCTACCTGTCGAAGATCGCCGCCCTGGTCGACGACGGGCCGCGTGACCTGGTCAGCGTGTACACCCCCCTGCACGGCGTCGGTGGGGAGACTGTCGCCCGTGTGTTGGAGCGCGCCGGCTTCCGCGCGCCACATGTCGCACCCGCCCAGGCCGAGCCGGACCCGGACTTCCCGACGGTGGCGTTCCCGAACCCCGAGGAGCCCGGCGCGATGGACCAGGCGCTCGCACTTGCCGAGCAGGTCGGCGCCGACGTCGTGCTCGCCAACGACCCGGACGCGGACCGCTGCGCGGTGGGCGTGCCCGGCCCGCACGGCTGGCGGATGCTCCGCGGCGACGAGGTCGGCGCCCTGCTCGCCGACGACCTGCTGCGCCGCGGCGTCAGCGGCACGTACGCGACCACGATCGTCTCCTCGTCCCTGCTCGGCAGGATGGCCGCGGCTCAGGGCCAGCAGTACGTCCAGACGCTGACCGGCTTCAAGTGGCTGGGCCGTGTGGACGGACTGGCCTTCGGCTACGAGGAGGCGTTGGGCTACTGCGTCGCCCCGGACCTGGTGCGCGACAAGGACGGTGTCTCGGCCCTTCTGCTCTTGGCCAGGCTCGCCGCAGAGCTCAAGGCTCAGGGCCGCACGCTGGTCGACGCACTCGACGACATCGCGCGCCGCTACGGCCTGCACGCCACCGACCAGCTCTCGGTGCGCCTGGACGACCCGGCGGAGATCACCGGCGCGGTCAAGCGGCTGCGGGACACCCCGCCGACCTCGCTGGGCGGACTGGCTGTCGAGCACGTGGACGACCTTGCCCTGGGTGGTGACGGTCTGCCGCCCACGGAGGGTCTGAGGTTCCGGCTCGCCGAAGGCGCCCGGGTGGTCGTGCGTCCGTCGGGGACGGAGCCGAAGATCAAGTGCTACCTCGAGGTCGTGGTCCCCGTCGACGCGCACCAAGCGACCGACGGCGGCAGCGTCGATGCGGCACGGATCGTGGCCGCCGGCCGGCTGAACGCCGTACGCACCGACCTTGAGACCGCCGCCGGGCTCTGACCGCGCTCTGCCGCGGGTCGCGCCCCATTTACCCGCGGGTCGCGCCCTATTTACCCGCGGGTCGGCGGTCAGAGCAGGCAGGCCACCACGAACGCGACGAGCGTGACGGCGAGGCCGACGACCTCGGGCAGCGCCGGACGTCGACGCACCTCACCGCGCGACGCGGAGGAGCCCTTCTTGGCCTGCTCGACGAGCTCCTCGATCTTGGTGACCACGAACGTCTGGTAGGTCATCGCGGTCTGGTCGGGTGCGGCCATCTCGGCCTTGCGGATGAACTCGTGCAGCCGTGACTCGCCGAGCGGCGAGGTGTAGCGGCGGCGCTTGGTGCGCATCTGCGCCCGCACAGAATCGCCGATGCCGACGCAGACGTACTTCTTGTCGCCCACCCACACCGCGAGCGTCTGCCCCATCCCCACCTCGTCGATGGCCGCCAGCGGCACCTCGGTGTCGGTCACGCTGTTCTTCAGCAGCAGCGTGTGCGGGTACGCCGTGGCGCGCGGCCGCAGCTGCGTGGCCCAGACCAGGATCGCCACGAAGGCCGCCGCGATGCCGACCCGCAGCCCGACCACCGTGTGCACGACGGCCGCGACGTACACCACCGTGAACACCGCGCACGCCACGCCTGCGACGCCGAGGATCTGCCCGGAGGTGGGCTTGAACTGCTCCACCGGGGTGGGCTCCGAGGTCGCGGTACGCAACAGCTGCATGCCCCGATTCTGCCCCGCCGCCCGCAATTGAGCACAACCGCCGCCGCACACCTATGCTGGTGCGGTGACCACCACCAGCCCCAGCCGCGCGTCGGCTCTCGCCGACGTGACCGGCTCGGAGGCCTCTCTGCGGCGCTTCCTGCACGGCTTGCCCGGCGTGGACCAGGTGGGCGCGGAAGAGCGCGCCGCGACGCTGGCCACACGGTCGATCAAGACCACCTCGAAGCAGTTCGCGCTCGACTTGGCGATCGCCATGGTCGACCTGACCACGCTCGAGGGCCAGGACACCCCCGGCAAGGTGCGCGCACTGTGCGCCAAGGCCGTCCGGCCCGACCCCGCCGACCCGACCGCCCCGAGCGTGGCGGCGGTCTGCGTCTACCCCGACATGGTGCCGACCGCCAAGCACGCCCTCGGCGACTCCGGGATCCACGTGGCCTCGGTGGCGACCTCCTTCCCGTCGGGGCGGGCCGCGATGCAGGTCAGGCTCGCCGACGCGCGCGACGCGGTGGCGGCGGGCGCCGACGAGATCGACATGGTCATCGACCGCGGGGAGTTCCTCGCCGGCCGCTACCTGGAGGTGTACGACGAGATCGTCGCGGTCCGCGAGGCGTGCGCACGCGACGACGGCTCGTCCGCGCACCTGAAGGTGATCCTGGAGACCGGCGAGCTCGCGACCTACGACAACGTGCGCCGCGCCTCGTGGCTGGCGATGCTGGCCGGCGCCGACTTCATCAAGACCAGCACCGGCAAGGTGCAGCCCGCCGCCACACTGCCGGTGACGATGGTGATGCTCGAGGCGGTGCGCGACTTCCGGGAGGCCACCGGCACGAGGATCGGCGTGAAGCCTGCCGGTGGGATCCGCTCCGCCAAGGACGCGATCAGGTACCTCGTCGTGGTCAACGAGGTCGCCGGACCGGACTGGCTGGACCCCGGCCTCTTCCGCTTCGGCGCCTCCTCGCTGCTCAACGACCTGCTCATGCAGCGCACGAAGATGAAGACCGGCCGCTACTCCGGCCCCGACTACTTCACCTTGGACTGATGATGGTTTCGACAAGCTCGGTTTCGACAGGCTCGGTTTCGAAAGGCTCAACCGGCGGAGGCGGCTTCGAGTACGCACCGGCACCGGAGTCCCGGGCGATCGTGGACATCCGCTCGTCGTACGGACTGTTCGTCGACGGCGGGTTCGTGGACTCGCTGGGCGGGCGGTCGTTCAAGACCGTCAACCCGGCCACCGAGGAGGTCCTGGCCGAGGTCAGCGAGGCGTCGGAGGAGGACGTCGACCTCGCCGTGAAGGCGGCCCGGCGTGCCCACTCCCGCACCTGGTCGCGGATGTCGGGACGGGAGCGTTCGAAGTACCTGTTCCGGATCGCCCGCATCCTGGCCGAGCGCAGCCGCGAGCTCGCCGTCCTCGAGTCGATCGACAACGGTAAGCCGATCCGCGAGTCGCGCGACGTCGACGTACCCATCGCTGCCGCGCACTTCTTCCACTACGCGGGCTGGGCCGACAAGCTCGAGTACGCAGGTTTCGGCACTGATCCTCGGCCACTCGGAGTCGCGGGACAGGTGATCCCGTGGAACTTCCCGCTGCTGATGCTGGCCTGGAAGATCGCGCCGGCGCTGGCCTGCGGCAACACCGTCGTGCTCAAGCCGGCCGAGACCACGCCGCTGACCGCTCTGCTGTTCGCCGAGATCTGCCAGCAGGCCGACCTGCCGCCCGGCGTGGTGAACATCCTCACCGGTGCCGGCGAGACCGGCCGTGCCCTGGTGTCCCACCCGGACGTCGACAAGGTCGCGTTCACCGGGTCGACGGAGGTCGGCAAGTCGATCGCCAGGACCGTCGCCGGCACCGACAAGCGGGTCACCCTCGAGCTCGGCGGCAAGGCCGCGAACATCGTCTTCGACGACGCGCCGATCGACCAGGCCGTCGAGGGCATCGTGAACGGGATCTTCTTCAACCAGGGCCACGTGTGCTGCGCGGGGTCGCGGCTGCTGGTCCAGGAGTCGGTCGCCGACGAGGTGCTCGCCCGGCTGAAGCGGCGGATGGCCACGCTGCGCGTCGGCGATCCGCTGGACAAGAACACCGACATCGGCGCGATCAACTCCGCGGAGCAGCTGGCGAAGATCCGCGAGCTGTCGGACATCGGCGAGTCCGAGGTGGCCGGCGGCGACGGCGAGCGGTGGTCGCCGGCGTGCGACCTGCCGGCGCACGGCTACTGGTTCCCGCCGACGGTGTTCACCGGCGTCTCGCAGGCGCACCGGATCGCGCGCGAGGAGATCTTCGGTCCCGTGCTTTCGGTGATCACGTTCCGCACCCCAGGCGAGGCCGTGGAGAAGGCGAACAACACGCCGTACGGGCTCTCCGCAGGAGTCTGGACCGACAAGGGCTCGCGGATCCTGTCGATCGCGAACCGGCTGCGCGCCGGCGTGGTGTGGGCCAACACGTTCAACAAGTTCGACCCGACCAGCCCGTTCGGCGGCTACAAGGAGTCGGGCTACGGCCGCGAGGGTGGCCGGCACGGTCTGGAGGCCTACCTCAAGTGAGCCGAATCGACGTGCGCAAGACCTACAAGCTCTACATCGGCGGTGCCTTCCCGCGCTCGGAGTCCGGACGCTCGTACGTCGTGGAGGACACCAAGGGACGCTTCCTCGCGAACGCGGCCGCGGCCTCCCGCAAGGACGCCCGCGACGCCGTGCAGGCGGCTCGCAAGGCGTTCGCCGGCTGGTCCGCGCGCACGCCGTACAACCGTGGCCAGGTGCTCTACCGGGTCGCGGAGGTGATGGAGGGCCGCCGCGCACAGTTCGTCGAAGACGTGCAGCGCAGCGAGGGGCTGACCAAGCGCCAGGCCGACGCAGCGGTAGACACCGCGATCGACCGGCTCGTCTGGTACGCCGGGTGGCCAGACAAGATCGCCCAGGTCGTCGGCGGCACGAACCCGGTTGCGGCGCCGTACTTCAACTTCTCGGTCCCGGAACCGACCGGGATCGTCGCGGTGATCGCGCCGCAGGAGTCATCGCTGCTCGGGCTCGTCAGTGTGCTGGCCCCGGTCGTGGTCACCGGCAACACCTGCGTGCTGGCCGCCTCGCAGCGCCGGCCGCTTCCGGCCATCACGCTGTCCGAGGTGCTGGCTACCTCCGACGTGCCCGGCGGGGTCGTCGACATCCTCACCGGGTCGCTGTCCGACACCGCCGGCTGGCTGGCCTCGCACATGGACGTCAACGCGATCGACCTGACCGGCCTCGCGGGCACGGCGGACGCCGCCGAGCGCGCGACCGACCTCGAGCAGGCCGCCGCCGAGAACCTCAAGCGGGTGCTTCGGCCCGAGGCAGCCGAGCCGGACTGGACCGAGCCGCCGGGGCTGGAGCGGATGACTGCGTTCCTGGAGACCAAGACCGTCTGGCACCCGATCGGCGTGTGAGCCTTCAGTCCCTCGCGAGCCCGGCCACGTCCCGCTTGACCACCAGCAGCGCTACGTCGTCGTCGACGTTGTGCGCGGCGACCATCGCGGCCATCACGTGCGCGCACCCCTCCTCCGCGGTGCGCATCCCCTGGTGGACGACATCCCGGAGCTCGCGCAGGCCCTGGTCGATGTCCTCCCCACGCCTTTCGACGAGACCGTCGGTGAACAGGCAGAGCAGCCCACCGTCGGGGAGCACGAGCCGGACCGTGTCCCGGCGCGGCTGCGGCAGCACGCCGAGCATCACGTCGGCGGGGCGCTCGAGCAGCTCGGCCCCCTCCCCCGGGTACGACACCACCGCAGGGAGGTGCCCGGCAGAGGCGAGCCGCACCTCGCCGCTTGTCGGGTCGACCACGGCGTAGGCCGCGGTCGCGGTCTGTCCGGGCTCGAAGTGCTGTATCTCCCGGTCCAACCGGTCCAGGACGCTGGCCGGGTCGTCGTCCTCGAGCGCGTAGGCGCGCAGTGCGCTGCGGAGCCGGCCCATGACGGTGGCGGCCCGCAGCCCGTGACCCATCACGTCCCCGACCGTGGCCCCTATCAGCCCGCCGGGCAGAGCGAAGACGTCGTACCAGTCGCCGCCGACCCCGGTGACGCTGTCCGGGACGTAGCGTGCCGCAAGGTCCAGCCCGGGGACGTCGGGCAGCTGCGCCGGCGCGAGCCCGCGCTGCAAGGCCACCGCGGCCGCCGTGTCCGACCGGGCCTGGGCCCCGCCGATCGCGCCCGCGGCCCGGTCGGCGACCTGTTCGAGGAGAGCGACGTCGTTTGCGGTGAAGTCCCGCGCCTGCAACGTGCCGACGTGCAGGACCCCGAGCACCACGTCGCCGTCCAGCAACGGGACGCCGAGCATCGACTTGATGCCCTTGTACAGGAGCACCGGATTCACCACGCTGGCGGGCGTCACCTCGTCGAGCACCACCGGGCGGCGCTCGGCTGCGACACGGCCCGCGAACCCCCTCCCCAGCGGCACCCGCGACCCCTGACGGACCTCCTCTTCCAATCCGCGTGCGGCCGAAGCGACGAGGAAGCGCCCGGACTCGTCCATCAGCAGCACCGCGGCGGTGTCGGTGCCGAGCAGCTCGCGGACCCGCTCGAGCAGCTCGGCAAAGAGCTCATCGACGTCGAGCCTGGACAGGGCCACGTCTGTGACCGCGAGCAGCCGACGGAGCCGCTCCTCGGTGCTCTCCTCGGCAGCCGGTTCGGGGCCGGCCTGCGGCTCCGGCATCGTGGACACGGGCACACACTATGCCAATGCGAGGCGGCGAACCCGTTCAGACCGATGCGCCGAGAGCGGCGTACGCCGGCTTGATCGCGGAGTTGATCAGCTCCAGTCGCTCGTCGAACGGCAGGAACGCCGACTTCATCGCGTTGATCGTGAACCAGCGAAGGTCGTTGACGCCGTAGCCGAACGCGTCGACCAGCTTGGCCATCTCAGCGCTCATCGACGTGCCGCTCATCAGCCGGTTGTCGGTGTTCACCGTGACCCGGAACCGCAGGCGGGTCAGCACGCCGATCGGATGCTCGACGATCGAGGGTGCCGCTCCCGTCTGGATGTTCGAGGACGGGCACATCTCGAGCGGGATCCGCTTGTCGCGGACGTAGGACGCGAGCCGGCCCAGCTTCGCGTCCGATCCGTCGGTGACAGCGATGTCGTCGATGATGCGTACGCCGTGCCCGAGGCGGTCCGCGCCGCACCACTGGATCGCCTGCCAGATCGACGGCAGCCCGAACGCCTCACCGGCATGGATGGTGAAGTGCGCGTTCTCGCGCTGGAGGTACTCGAACGCGTCCAGATGCCGGGTCGGCGGGTAGCCGGCCTCAGCGCCGGCGATGTCGAACCCGGCGACGCCCTGGTCGCGGTAGATGACGGCCAGCTCGGCGATCTCCATCGAGCGCGCCTGGTGCCGCATCGCGGTGAGCAGCTGGCGTACGACGATGGGGGTGCCGGCATGCCTTGCCTGGTGCTCCCCCTCGGCGAACCCGGCGCCGACGGCCTCGACGACCTCGGGAAGACTCAGCCCGCCGGACAGGTGCTGCTCGGGGGCGTACCGCACTTCGGCGTACACCACGCCGTCGGCGGCGAGGTCCTCGGCGCACTCGCGGGCGACGCGTCGCAGGTTCTCGGCGCTCTGCATCACGGCCACCGTGTGGGTGAACGTCTCCAGGTAGCGCACCAGCGACCCGGAGTCCGCGGAGTCGACGAACCAGGCCTGCAACGATTCCGCGTCGGGGGCAGGCAGCTCATGGCCGATCGGGCCCGCGAGGTCGAGGACGGTCTGCGGACGCAGGCCGCCGTCCAGGTGGTCGTGGAGCAGCACCTTCGGTGCCCGCCGGACGAGATCGGGAATGTCGGCGATAGGTTCGGGCATACCGCCATCCAACCAGGAGGAGGGAGCATGCGGACCTTCACCAGCCTCGAGGATCTCGACGCGGCGGTCGGTGAGCCGCTCGGCGTCAGCGACTGGCTCGAGATCACCCAGGACCGGGTCGACGCGTTCGCCGACGCCACCGGGGACCACCAGTGGATCCACGTCGACGTCGAGCGAGCCACGGACGGGCCGTTCGGCACGACCATCGCGCACGGCTACCTGACCCTCTCGCTGATCCCGCAGTTCAGCCCGCAGCTGTTCGACCTGCAGACGCCCGGGGCCCGGTTGAACTACGGGGTGAACAAGGTCCGCTTCCCGAGCCCGGTCAAGGTCGGCTCCCGGATCCGCGCCACCGCGACGATCACCGACCTGGCAGACGTGCCGGCCGGCAAGCAGATGGTCACCAAGTACGTCGTCGAGATCGAGGACGAGGAGAAGCCCGCCTGCGTCGCCGAAGCGGTCGTGCTCCTGCTCGGCTGATATCGGTCGGCACACTACGGACCAGCCGCGTTCGGCTAGTAGTGCTACGCTGTCGCACATGGAGGTAGGCGTACGAACCTTGCGCAACGACACTCACCGGGTGATCGACGCCGTACGCGCCGGACATCGCGTGACCCTGACCGTCCGCGGCGAGGCCGTCGCGGACATCGTCCCCTACGGTGATCGAGCGCGCTGGTTGTCGGGGGCGGTTGTGCGAGAACAGCTTGCGGAGCGTTCGGCAGACCCGAGGTTGCGGCGTGACCTCGATGAACTTGCCGGTGACACGTTGAGCGACCTGTGACCTCAGGACTGCTGGACACCTCGGTCTTCATCGCCCGGGAAGTCGAGCGTCCGCTCCGACAGCTGCCCGACCGAGTTGCGGTCTCGGTGATCACCATCGGGGAGCTCGAACTTGGGGTGCTGGCAGCCTCCGACGACGACACCCGCGCGCGGCGAGCCGACACCCTCGCGCTGGCACGAGAGTCCGACCCGATTCCCGTCAGCGAGTCGGTCATGACCGAATGGGCACGGTTGGTCGTCGACTGTCGCCGGGCCGGCATCAACCGCACCGTCCGGCTCACCGACGCTCTGATCGCAGCCACTGCAATCACGCGCGGGCTGCCGGTCGTCACTCAGGATGACGACTTCGATCAGATCGCCCGGGCGCACCCGGGCTTGCAGGTGGAGAAAGTCTGATCCGAGCCCGGCCCCGTTGACCTGGGATGCTGTGAGCAGAGTCATTCGTTCGGGTCGACGGCGAGGCCACTGTGTCCAACGACTCGGCCCTATGGGTCGGCTTCTTCCAATCGCCACACGAGCGTTCCGACATCGCGACGGAACCGCTTCACGAGATCGTCGTGGGCGTCGGCGGGGATCGATGATCGTGCGTACGTTCCGAATCCGCGTCGACGCGAACGCGACCCAGAATCAGGCCCCGATCGTGGTACGTCGCGCCCACGCGCACCGCGCCGGCGAGCGCTTCCAGGGCCCGGTCGAACCGGTCCGGGTCGTCGGTGTGCAAGGTCAGCAGCGGCTGACCCTCCCGAACGGTGTCGCCGGGCTTGGCGTGCATCTCGACGCCGGCACCGGCCTGGACGGCGTCGCCCTGGCGGGCGCGACCGGCTCCGAGCCGCCAGGCGGCCACGCCGACGGCGAGCGCGTCCAGCCGGGTCAGCACCCCGGACGCGGGAGCGGTGACGACGTGGGTCTCCCGTGCGTTCGGCAGCGGTGCGTCCGGGTCGCCGCCCTGTGCTCGGATCATCGACCGCCAGACGTCCATCGCGGAGCCGTCCGCGAGCCGGTCCGCGGGGTCGACGTCGTCGATGCCGGCGCCCGCGAGCATCTCCCTGGCCAGCGCCAGGGTCAGCTCGACCACGTCGGGCGGGCCGCCGCCGGCCAGCATCTCGACGGACTCACGGACCTCCAGTGCGTTGCCCGCGGTGAGTCCCAGCGGCGTGGACATGTCCGTGAGCAGCGCGACGGTGCGCACGCCGGCGTCGGTGCCGAGAGCGACCATCGTCTCGGCGAGCTCGCGAGCCTGGCCGAGCCCCTTCATGAAGGCTCCCGACCCGACCTTGACGTCGAGGACCAGCGAGCCGGTGCCCTCCGCGATCTTCTTGCTCATGATCGACGACGCGATCAGCGGGATCGACTGGACGGTGCCGGTGACGTCCCGCAGGGCGTAGAGCCGCTTGTCCGCTGGGGCGAGACCCGACCCCGCCGCGCACACGACGGCGCCGACCTCGTCGAGCTGGCGCAGCATCTCGTCGTTGCTCAGGGTCGCACGCCAGCCAGGAATCGACTCGAGCTTGTCCAGGGTGCCGCCGGTGTGCCCGAGTCCCCGGCCGGACAGCTGCGGCACGGCGGCGCCACAGGCCGCCACCAGCGGTGCGAGCGGCAGCGTGATCTTGTCGCCGACCCCGCCGGTGGAGTGCTTGTCCACGGTGGGGCGGGACAGCCCGGAGAAGTCCAGGCGCTCGCCGGTCGCGATCATCGCGCGGGTCCAGGTGGCGATCTCGCGGCGGCTCATCCCGTTCAGCAGGATCGCCATCGCGAGCGCGGACATCTGCTCGTCGGCGACGACATCCCGCGTATAGGCGTCGACCACCCACTCGATCTGCGCGTCGGAGAGCTCTTCCCCGTCGCGCTTGGCGCCGATCACCTCGACCGCGTCGTGCGACTCAGCCATCGGCTTTGGCCCCGCCGCTCAGGTCGTCCGGGCCGAACGCATCCGGCAGCAGCTCCGCGAGAGTGCGGACACCGGAGCGCGTGAGCATCTCCAGACCCGGCCCGCCGTGCTCGAACAAGAGCTGCCGGCAGCGTCCGCACGGCATCAACAGCTCGCCGGAGCCGTCCACGCAGACGAACCGGACGAGCCGTCCGCCCCCGCCTGCGTGCAGCGCCGAGACGAGCCCGCACTCGGCGCACAGCGTCACGCCGTACGACGCGTTCTCCACGTTGCAGCCGACCACGGTGCGGCCGTCGTCGACAAGAGCGGCCGCGCCGACCGGGTAGCGGGAGTACGGCGCGTACGCCGTGCCCATCGCCTCGGCTGCCGCGGCACGAAGCGCCGGCCAGTCGGCAGCCTCAGCCCTTGACATAGGGCTCGCCATCGGCCGCCGGTGCCCGGACCTTGCCGACCAGGCCGGCGACCGCGAACAGGGTGGCCAGGTAGGGCAGCATCGCCAGGAAGTTCGACGGGATGTTCACCGGCGGGTTGATGGTCGCCAGCACGGTCTGCAGCGCGTCGGCGAAGCCGAACAGCAGCGCGGCCGCGATCGCGCCGCGCGGGCTCCAGCGGCCGAAGATCACGGCGGCGAGCGCGATGAAGCCCTTGCCGGAGGAGATGTCCTTGCTGAACCCCCCGATCGCGCCGATCGTCAGCGCGGCGCCGGCGATCCCGGCGATGCCGCCACCGAGCATCACGTTGCGGTAGCGCACCCACAGCACCTTGATGCCGACCGTGTCCGCGGCCTTCGGGTGCTCGCCGACCGCCCGGGTGCGCAGCCCCCAGCGGGTGCGGAACAAGGCGACGTCGACGACCACGATCAGAACGTAGGTGATGTAGACGATCACCGTCTGGTCGAAGAACAGCGGCCCGATCACCGGGATCTTCGACAACCCCGGGATGGCCACCTGCTGGAACACCGCGGGAGAGTTGAGGGTGAGCGTGTTCGGCTGCATGATCGCGTCGTAGATGAAACCGGTGAGGCCGAGCGCGAACACGTTCAGCACCACGCCGAGCACCACCTGGTTGACCATGTAGCGGATCGAGAACACGGCGAGCAGCCAGCCCATCGCCGCGCCCGCGACGATAGCGGCGAGGACGCCGACATAGAGGTTGTGTGTGACGCTGCCGAACAGCGCGCCGGCCCAGGCGCCGGCGAGCATCTGGCCCTCGATGGCGATGTTGATCACCCCGGAGCGCTCGCACATCACCCCGGCCAGCGCCCCGAGGATGAGCGGGATCGCCAGGAACAGCGTCTGCTCCAGCAGCCCGAGCAGGTCGATCGGCGTGCCCTTCCCACCGGTCGTGGACCAGCACAGGAAGCTGGCCACGAAGCAGAAGATCGTCACCACCAGCACCCAGCGCAGTCCGCTGCGGGAGAATCCGCGTGCCATCTGGACCACGCCGAGTGCGATGACGATCAGACCGAGCACGATCGAGGTGATCCGCGCCGGAAGGACCAGGTCGGGGACCGGGAAGAACTCTTCGGGCCGGGCGAGCTGGAACGTCGCGTCGTAGCCGGCGTGGGAGCCGAGGCCTAGTCCGATCACACACAGCAGACCGATGACGACGACGGTCGCGCCGGTGCCGAACCGGCGCCGCAGAGTGACCGGCGGCTCCGTGTAACGTCGGGCCGGAGCGTCCTCTTCGCGGACCTCGGGGGCCTCCGTGACGCTCATCCGGGGTCCCCTCGGAAGTGTGAGCGGAGCGAGCAGTTCCGTGGGGTGTTCATCCGTTCCATCCCTTCGCCAGCTCGCCGGCACCGACGGCGCCACCGCGGCCGCGCAGCCGGAAGATCGCCCGCACCAGCGCCGGTGCCGCGATGAACATCACGATCAGCGCCTGGATGACCTCGACGAGGTCGACCGGCGTGCCGGTCGAGGACTGCATCTGCACGCCGCCGGCGCGCAGCGCCCCGAACAGCAGGCCGGCCAGCACCGTGCCGCCGGCATTGGCCCGTCCGAGAAGCGCCACCGTGATCGCGTCGAACCCGATCCCCGCGTCGATGTCGCCGGTGATCGCGGGGTTGGTGCCGAGGATCTGCGCCACCCCGGCGAGCCCGGCCAGCGCGCCCGCGATCAGCATCACCACGATGTAGCCGCGTTCGACGCTGATCCCGGCGGTGCGGGCGGCGAACTGGTTGCCGCCGACCGCGCGCAGCTTGAAGCCGAGTGTGCTGCGGGTCATCAGCCACCAGAAGAACACCGCACCCAGCAGCGCGATGAACAGGCTGACGTTGACCCGCATGCTCGAGCCGAGCAGGTGCGGCAGCCGAGCGTTGTCGTCGATGTTCTCCGAGATCGCCTGGCCGTACGGCGGCGCCTGGAAGCCCTTGACGCCGAGGAGATAGCCGAGCAGGTCGAGCGCGACGTAGTTGAGCATGATCGTGCTGATCACCTCGTGGGCCCCCGTCTTCGCCTTCAACAATCCGGCGAGCCCGCCCCACAGGGCGCCGCCGAGGGCACCGGCGAGCACGGCGGCGATCACGTGGATGCCGATCGGCATGTCCCAGTGGAAGCCGACGAAGCCGGCGAACACGGCGCCCAGGATGATCTGTCCCTGACCGCCGATGTTGAACAGGCCGGCGCGGAACGCCAGGCCCACCGACAGGCCGCCGAGGATCAGCGGTGTCGCGCTGGTGAGCGTCTCCGAGATCGGCCCGAGGTAACCGTTCAAGGTGCCGTTGGCGGCCCGGCCGGGGTCGAAGATCGCGCCCTCGAACAGTGCCAGGTAGCCGTTGCCGATCGCGGCGAAGCCGTAGCGGAACGTGTCCCACGGGTAGGCGAAGAAGTACGACGACGCGGTGCGGGTCTGCTCGTCGGCGAATGCGATCAGGATCCCGCCGACCGCCATCGCGGCCACGAACGCCAGCACGGTCACCACGACGGTGTTGCTGCCGAGCGACCGCCGGCGTGGCGTCTCCGGTTCCGGCGCCGGGGCGGGAGGAGTCTCGGTCTCGGCGGTGGTCGTCATCGCGCCTCCCCTTCCTGGTCCCTGTCGTCGGTGTCCGCACCGAACGCGGGGTTGCCCGCCGGGCCGGACACCGCCGCAGCGCTCAGCTTGGCGTGGTCGAGCTGCTCGGGACGGGTGCCGGCCATCAGCAGGCCGATCTCCTCCGCGGACGTCCCGGAGGGCACCTCGCCGATGATCGAGCCGCGGTACATCACCGCGATCCGGTCGGCCAGGCCGAGCACCTCGTCGAGCTCGGTGGAGACCAGCACCACCGCGGTCCCCTGGTCGCGGGCAGCGACCAGCTGCTTGTGCACGAACTCCATGGAGCCGACGTCGACACCGCGGGTCGGTTGGGAGGCAACCAGCAGGCGGAGCGGCCGGGACAGCTCCCGGGCCAGCACCACCTTCTGCTGGTTGCCGCCCGACAGCGTCGAGGCGGGCGCGTCGACCGACTGGGTGCGTACGTCGTACTCCGCGACACGCTCCTCGGCGTTGCTGCGGATCCTCGCCAGGTCGAGCGAGGCGCCCCTGGCGAACGGCGCGGTGTCGTGCGCGTCGAGGATCAGGTTCTCCGCGATCGTGAACCCTTCGATCAGCCCGTCGTGCAGCCGGTCCTCCGGGACGTAGCCGACGCCGGCGGTGAGGATGTCGTGCACGTCGGCGCGGGTCACGTCGCGTCCGTCCAGGGTGATCCTCCCGCCGTCCAGCGGAAGGATCCCCAGCAGAGCCTCGGTCAACTCGGTCTGTCCGTTGCCCTGCACTCCCGCGATGGCGAAGATCTCGCCGGCGTGCACGGTGAAGGAGACGTCGTCGACGCTGACCTGGCCGCGCGCGTCGACCACCCGGGCGCCCTCGACCTGCAGCACAGGCTCCCCAGCGTGGGCCGGCTTGCGGTCCACCGTGAGCTGGACGGGCCGGCCCACCATCATCGAGGCGAGCTCGGGAGCCGGGGTCTCGGGCCCCACCTCGCCGACGACCTTGCCGCGACGGATGACCGTGATCCGGTCGGCGACCGCCTTCACCTCGCGCAGCTTGTGCGTGATGAACACGATCGACGTGCCGCCGTCACGCAGCGAGCGCATCACGTCCATCAGCTCGTCGGTCTCCTGCGGAGTCAGCACCGCGGTCGGCTCGTCGAGGATGAGCACCTTCGCGTCCCGGATCAGCGCCTTGACGATCTCCACGCGCTGTTGCACGCCGACGGGCAGGTCGGCCACCAGAGCGTCCGGCGGCACCTCGAGGCCGTACTTCTTCGACACCTCGGCGACCTGTGCTCGGGCGCGCCGCTTGTCCAGGAAGCCGAGGCCGCGGGTCCGCTCGTGGCCGAGCTCGACGTTCTCGGCCACGGTGAACACCGGGATCAGCATGAAGTGCTGGTGCACCATCCCGATCCCGGCGGCCATCGCGTCCCCGGGATCGTGGAACGACACCGGCTCGTCGTCGACGAGGATCTGTCCGCCGTCGGGCTGGTAGAGCCCGTAGAGCACGTTCATCAGCGTGCTCTTGCCCGCACCGTTCTCACCGAGCAGGGCATGGATCTCCCCCGGCTCCACGACCAGGTCGATGGAGTCGTTGGCGATCAGCGACCCGAAGCGCTTGGTGATCCCGCGCAGTTCGAGCTTCACGGCTTCATCCGACTTCCCTCCGCACTGTTCTGTCCTCCATGAACGGCTTAGTAGCGTCGAGGGGAGCACCGGGCTCCCGGCACTCCCCTCGACGTCGCCTCAGCGACCGGCTGTCCTAGCTCGGCTGCGTGCTCACTTCGGCTGTGCGGGCGAGGTGATCTTGATCTTGCCGGACACGATGTCGGACTTGATCTGGTCCAGCTCGCTCTTCACATCCGCTGGCACCTTGGAGTCCCACTGGTGGAACGGCGCCAGCCCCGTGCCGCCGTTGTCCAGGGTCCCGATGTAGTTGCCGCTCGGGAACGAGCCGTCCGCCGCCTTCTCGACGTACTCCTGGACCGACTTGGTGAGGCCCTTCGTCACACTGGAGATGAAGTACTTGCAGTACTGCGGGGCACTCACGCAGCCGTCGGTGTCCACCCAGAGCACGTTCACCTTGCCGCCGGAGGCCTGCGCCGCCGCGCCCGCGCCGAGCCCGGTGCCGCCGGCGACCGGGAAGATGATGTCGGCGCCCTGGTTGATGAACGTCTGGGAGATCGACTTGCCCTTGTTCAGGTCGGTGAACGAGTTGGCGAACACGCCGCCCTTCTGGTGCTTCTCGTTCCAGCCGAGCACCGCGACGTTCTTGTGCTTGACCTTGTTGTAGTACTGCACGCCCTCCCAGAAGCCGTCCATGTAGATGGTGACCGGCGGGATGTTCAGGCCCCCGAACGTGGCCACCTTCTGGGTCTTGGTCATCGCCGCGGCCAGGTAGCCACCGAGGAAGGCGCCCTGCGCGGTGTTGTACTGGATGCCGTAGATGTTGGAGATGCCCTGGTTGCCGCTGTCGATCTCGGCGTAGTGCTGGTCCGGGTTCGACTTGGCCACCTTGGCCAGCGCCTGCGCCATCAGACCGCCGACCGCGATCACCGTGTCACAGCCGCCGGACTTGTTCGTCTCGGCATTCAGGTTCGGCGTGTAGTCGTTCTGGGAGTTCGACGACACGTAGCTGACGTTGATGTTCGGGTTGTCGGCCTTCGCGGCCTGCATGCCCGCCCACGACGACTGGTTGAACGAGTGGTCGTCGACACCCCCGGTGTCGAGCACCATGCACGCGTTGAACGGCTCGGCCGCGGCCGTGGTGGTCTCGCCACCCCCCGCGGACTTCTTTGCTGTGTTGTTGCCGCCAGCCGACGTGCCCGGCTTCTGGCCGCACCCGGCGACCAGAAGGGCACATACCCCGACTACTGCGGCGATCTTGGTCGCGTGACGCAAGATAGCCTCCTCGATTGTGCGCCCCCTCCGGGCGCGGATCATCGCACACCCTAGTACCAGGACCCCCGGTTGGGGGGAGCCCGCGCGGACGCCTCGGGAAAACTGTTACCCGGCAGTTACCTTCAGCGCGGAGAGGGCAACCGAAGCAAGGACCTTCGCGCCCACGAGGACCGCGTGATCGTCCACCCGCAGGTCCCCCTGGTGCAGGTCGTAGGTCGGTCCTCCCGGGGTCCGCGTGCCGAGCCGGCCCATCGCGCCGGGCGCCGAGTCGAGGTACCACGCGAAGTCCTCCCCGCCCAGGCTCTGCACCGTCGAGACGTGCCCGTCGGCACCGAGCACCTCCTCGACCGCGTCGGCCAGCAGATCGGTGCAGTCGGCGTCGTTGACCACGGGCGGGACCCCGCGCACGTAGGTGACCTCGCTGCCCACGCCGTACGGCGCCAGGATCGCCTCGATGAGCTCCTGGACCAGCGCCCCTGCGTGCTCCCAGGCGACAGGGTCGAGCATCCGCACCGTCCCGGCCAGCTCGCCACTGGAGGGGATCACGTTCATCGCCGAGCCGGCCCGCACCATCCCCCACACCACGCTGGCGCCGGCGCGCGGGTCGAGCCGGCGAGAGAGCGCGGCCGGCAGGTCGACGACGAGCTTGGCCATCGCGTAGGTGAGGTCCTCGGTCAGGTGCGGCCGCGACGTGTGCCCCCCGTGGCCGGTCATCCGGACCTTCAGGGAGTCCGCGGCCCCGGTCATCGGGCCCACGCGGAGCCCCACGCGACCGACGTCCAGGGTGGGATCGCAGTGCAGCCCGAAGACCCGCTGCACGCCGTCGAGCGCGCCGGTCGCGATCAGCTCCAGGGCGCCGCCGGGCATCACCTCCTCGGCGGGCTGGAACAGCAGCCGGACCCGACCGGGCAGCGGCGCACGCCCGTGCAGGTCCGCGAGCGCCAGTCCGGCGCCGAGCAGCGCCGTGGTGTGTACGTCGTGCCCGCAGGCATGCGCCAGGCCGGGGACGGTGCTCGTCCACGGATCGTCGGTGAGGTCGTCGACGGCGAGCGCGTCCATGTCCGCGCGCAGCGCGACCAGCGGACCGTCCTCACCGATCTCCGCCAGCAGACCACTGCGCGGGAGCATCTGCAGGCGCAGACCGGCCTCCTCGAGCCGCTTGGCCACCAGCGCGGTGGTCCGCTCCTCCTGCCAGGCAAGCTCCGGGTGGGCGTGCAGGTCACGACGTACCTCCACCAGCTCGTCGCAGTTCTCTTGGATGAAGCGGTCGGGGCCGGCGATCCCGGCAGTGCCGTCATCGTCCTCGGGGTTCACGTGGCGTCGGACGGCACGTAGACGCCCCACACCTCCCGCAGCGCGTTGCAGACCTCGCCGACGGTGGCGCGCGCACGCAGCGCCTCGCGCATCGGGTAGAGCACGTTGTCGTCGCCCGCGGCGGCCTTGGCCAGGGCAGCCAGCTGCAACGCGACCTCCTCGGCGTCGCGCTCCTCGCGGAGCCGCGCCAGCCGCTCCGCCTGGTCGGCCTCGATCGCCGGGTCCACGCGCAGCGGATGGTAGGGCTCCTCCTCGTCGATGCGGAACCTGTTGAGGCCGACCACCACCCGCTCCTCGGTGTCGATGTCGCGGGCGACCTGGTAGGCGGACTTCTCGATCTCCGCCTTCTGGAAGCCGTGCTCGATGGCGGCGACAGCCCCGCCCATCTCCTCGACCTTCTCCATCAGCGAGCGGGCCTCGGCCTCGAGGTCGTCGGTCAGCGACTCGACGACGTACGAGCCGGCGAACGGGTCGACGGTCTTGGTGACGTCGGACTCGAACGCGATCACCTGCTGGGTGCGCAGCGCCAGACGGGCCGCCTTCTCGCTGGGCAGCGCCAGCGCCTCGTCGTAGGAGTTGGTGTGCAGCGACTGGGTGCCTCCGAGCACCGCCGCGAGCGCCTGAACCGCGACCCGGATCATGTTCACCTCGGGCTGCTGGGCGGTGAGCTGGACGCCGGCGGTCTGGGTGTGGAACCGCAGCATCTGCGACTTCGGGTTGGTCGCGCCGAACTCGTCGCGCATCAGCTGAGCCCAGATCCGGCGCGCGGCGCGGAACTTCGCGACCTCCTCCAAGATCGTGGTCCGCGACACGAAGAAGAACGAGAGCCGGGTGGCGAACTCGTCGACGTCGAGGCCCGCCTTCAGCGCCGCACGGACGTACTCGACACCGTCGGCCAGCGTGAACGCGATCTCCTGCGCGGGCGTTGCTCCGGCCTCGGCCATGTGGTAGCCGGAGATGGAGATCGTGTTCCATTTCGGCAGCTCCGCCTTGCAGTAGGCGAAGATGTCGGTGGTCAGCCGCAGCGAGTGCGCCGGCGGGTAGATGTAGGTGCCGCGCGCGATGTACTCCTTGAGTACGTCGTTCTGGATCGTCCCGGTCAGCTGGTCGCCCTGGACTCCGGCCTCTTCGGCGACCAGCTGGTAGAGCAGCAGCAGGATCGCGGCGGGCGCGTTGATCGTCATCGACGTGGACACCTCGTCCAGCGGGATCCCGCCGAACAGCGTGCGCATGTCGTCGATGGAGTCGATGGCCACCCCGACCTTGCCGACCTCGCCATGCGCCATCTCTGCATCCGAGTCGTGGCCCATCTGGGTGGGCAGGTCGAAGGCCACGGAGAGGCCGCCGGTGCCGTGCGCGACCAGCTGCTTGTAGCGCTGGTTGGACTCCTCGGCGGTGCCGAACCCGGCGTACTGCCGCATCGTCCAGGGCCGGGTGGTGTACATCGTCGGGTAGACACCGCGGGTGAACGGGTACTCCCCCGGCTTGCCGAGCGCCTGCTCCGGGTCGAAGCCGGCCAGCGCGTCGGGGCCGTAGACGGACTCGAAGGCGAGGCCGGACTCGGTGTGGTTGCCTTCGCCGCTGGTGCCCGCAGTCATGCCCCAGAGCCTACTTCCCGCCGACCCGCGCCTTGTGCGGTGCCGACCCGCGCCCTGTGCGGTGCCGACCCGCGCCTGGTGCGCTCCGGAGGGACTACCGTGACCAGATGGCAACAGTGAGCGTGAGGTACATCGTCGACGACGTAGACGCCGCGATCGGCTTCTACTGCGGCCTGCTCGGTTTCACCGAGGTGATGCACCCTGCCCCGACGTTCGCGATGCTGTCCCGCGGCGACCTCAGGCTGACGCTGAGCGCCCCGGGCGGCGGGGGCGGCGGCGGCCAGGCGATGCCCGACGGCTCGGTGCCTGCGCCTGGCGGGTGGAACCGGTTCTCGATCGAAGTCGACGACATCGAGTCGTACGTCGCACGGTTGCAGTCTGCTGGTGCCCGGTTCCGCAACCAGATCGTCGACGGCGTCGGCGGTCGCCAGATCCTCGTCGAGGATCCAGCCGGCAACCCGGTCGAGTTGTTCCAGCCGACGATAGAGGCCGCCCGCCTCGAGGGCGGCAGCTGAGCAATGAGGCGCGGGTCGGCACCGCACAAGGCGCGGGTCGGCTCAGGACGGGGGGAGCGCCTCGACGAGGGTCTCCTGCAGGTAGCCGACCCAGTCGTAGATCTCGTGCACGTGCCGCCGAGGGTCGTCCTCGGGCAAGGCGTACCAGTACTCCTCGTCGTCCTGCTCGATCTCGAGGCGCGTCGCGAGCGCCAGCCGCACGTCGGTGAACGACCGCATCCAGGTCATCGCGCCGGCGCGGTCCAGCTCGACGTCGATGACCAGCCCGTCCTCACCGAGCTCGGGCGGCAGCCCGGCCTCCTCGAGGGTCTCGATGACGTGGGCTGCCGCCTCGGCCTTGCCGTCCCGCAAGTTGCCCTCCGTGAACCGCCGGAAGTCGGCGGCGGCCTCCTCGTCGTCGGGATAGGCGGTGGGGAACAGCCGCGCCAGCACCGGGTCCTCCGGCGCGGTAGTGGGGCCGGACATGTCCAGCATCCGCTCGAGCGGGTCGGCGCCTCCGTTCGGCGCCGCGGCCTCGTTGCGGAGCAGCTCGACCAGCTGGGAGGCCAGCGACCGCAACAGGTCCGCCTCGAAGCCCGTGAACGTCGCGACCACACCGCCACCACGGCGGCGCTGGAACCCCTCGCTCATCGAAGGCACCTGGTCTCGACAAGCTCGACCGACGGAAGCCTCATCTCAGACGTCGGCCTTCTGCAGGGTGGCCCACAGGCCGTACTCGTGCATCGCCTGCACGTCGCGCTCCATCTCCTCGCGCGACCCCGAGGACACCACCGACTTGCCGTCGCGGTGGACTTCCATCATCAGCTTCTCGGCTTTCTTCCGGGCGTAGCCGAAGTAGTTCTGGAACACGAACGTCACATACGACATCAGGTTGACCGGGTCGTTCCACACAATGGTCATCCACGGCTTGTCGAGGGCCGTGACATCCTCGGTAACCGGTTCGTCGAGCTCGACGGGCGTGGGCGCGGACACGGCGACCATCCTAGGCTGTGCGCCGTGACGGAGAACTCGACCGCGCTGCTGACCGACCACTACGAGCTGACCATGCTCGAGGCCTCGCTGGCCGGCGGCACCGCGGAGCGCCGCTCGGTGTTCGAGCTGTTCCCGCGGACGCTGCCGACCGGACGCAGGTACGGCGTGGTGGCCGGGGTCGGACGCGCGCTGGACGCGATCGAGCGGTTCCGCTTCGACGACCGGGCGCTGGCGATGCTGCGCGAGCACCACGTCGTCGACGAGGCGACGCTGGAGTGGCTGTCGTCCTACCGGTTCGGCGGCGACATCTGGGGCTATCCGGAGGGCGAGATGTACTTCCCGTTCTCCCCACTGCTCACCGTCGAGTCGAGCTTCGCCGAGGCGGTGCTGCTGGAGACCGTGCTGCTGTCGATCCTCAACCACGACTGCGCGATCGCCTCGGCCGCGTCCCGGATGACCTGGGCGGCCGCCGGCCGGCCGATGATCGAGATGGGCTCGCGGCGCACCCACGAGGAAGCGGCGGTCGCGGCCGCGCGCGCGGCGTACATCGTCGGATTCGACACCACCTCGAACCTGGCCGCGGGGCAGAGGTACGGCGTGCCTACGGCCGGCACCAGCGCGCACAGCTTCACGCTGCTGCACGACACGGAGCGCGACGCGTTCACCGCCCAAGTGCGTGCGCTGGGCAAGAGGACGACTCTGCTGGTCGACACCTACGACGTCGAGGAGGCGGTCCGGCTCGGCGTCGAGGTGGCCGGCACCGACCTCGGCGCGGTCCGCCTCGACTCGGGCGACCTGGGACTGCTCGCGGTGAGGGTCCGCGACGAGCTCGACAGGCTCGGCGCGACGCAGACCCGCATCGTGGTGACCTCCGACCTCGACGAGTACTCGATCGCCGCGCTGGCCTCCGCGCCGGTCGACGGCTACGGGGTGGGCACGTCGCTGGTCACCGGCAGCGGGCACCCCACCTGCGGGTTCGTCTACAAGCTGGTCGCTCGTGAGGACGGCGACGGCGTGATGCAGAGCGTGGCGAAGAGGAGCAAGGACAAGGTCTCGATCGGCGGACGCAAGTACGCCTTCCGCAGGCTCAGCCCCCACCATGTCGCCGAGGCGGAGGTCGTCGGCGTGGGCGAGCCGCCGGAGTTCGACGAGGGGCGGCGGTCGCTGCTGGTGCCGCTGGTCCGCGGCGGCGACATCGTCGGTCGGGAGCAGCTGGACCGGGCGCGGGAACGGCACCGGACCTCCCGTGACGAGCTTCCGGTGATGGCGCGCCAGCTCTCTCGCGGCGAGCCGGTGATCCCCACCGAGTTCGCCTGACCCTCGACGATCCGCGCTAGCCTCTCGCCCATGAGGCGCGCACTGATCGTGGTCGACGTACAGAACGACTTCTGCGAGGGCGGCAGCATGGGTGTCGCCGGCGGAGCCCAGGTGGCCAGCGACATCGGCGAGCTGGTGCACCACTGGGCGGCCAAGGACCCGAAGGCTCCGTCGTACGACGTGGTGGTCGCCACCCGCGACCATCACGTGGATCCCGGCGACCACTTCAGCGACCAGCCCGACTTTGCCCGGTCCTGGCCACCGCACTGCGTGGTCGGCACCGACGGCGAGGCGTTCCACCCCAACCTCGACCCGCAGCGGTTCGACGCGGTGTTCCTCAAGGGCGAGTACGCCGCGGCATACTCCGGCTTCGAGGGACGCACCGACGGGGTGTCGCTGGCCGACTGGCTGCGAGAGCGGGACGTCACCCACGTCGACGTCTGCGGGATCGCCACCGACTACTGCGTGCGGGCGACGGCTCTCGACGCCGTCAAGGAGGGGTTCGACACGACCGTCCTGCAAGCGTTGTCCGCGGCCGTCGCCGAGGAGACCGCCCAGGCCGCGCTCGAGGAGATGACCGGGGCGGGGGTGAGCCTGTCGTGAGCTCTCCCACCACCCGGAGCACTCCGGCGGCGAAGACGCCGCCCATGGACGCGATGTTCGCCGAGCTCGCACGGACCCGCACGGACCATCCCGCGCTGGTGGGCGCGGCCCGCACCGTGAGCTACGGCCAGCTGTGGGAGCGCTCGAACCGGGTCGCGAGCGCCCTGACGGCCCTGGGCGTCGGCGAGAACGGCCGGGTCGCCTACCTCGACCTGAACAACCCGGAGTTCTTCGAGGTGATGCTCGGAGCGGTGAAGGTCGGGGCGGCCATCGCGCCGTTGAACTTCCGGCTCACCCCTGTCGAGATGGGCCAGATCGTCGCTGACGCGCGGGCGAAGGTGCTCGTCGTCGGCGCTGCCTTCGAGGCGGCCGTCGACACGATCCGGGCCGCCTCTCCCGAGCTGACCACGGTGGTCCGGGTGGGCGAGGAGTACGAGTCGTGGCTGGCTGGCGCCGGGTCGAGGAGTGAGCTTGCGAGCCCCGCAGATGCCCGGCGCGAAGAACGAGGCAGCGCGGACGCGGCGGAGTCCGCACGGGAGTCGACGTACGACGACGTGGTGCTGCAGCTGTACACGTCCGGCACCACCGGGCTGCCCAAGGGCGTGATGCTCACCAACGAGAACTGCTCGGGCCTAATGGACGTGGCGCAGGCCTGGCACGTCGACGAGACGTCGGTCTCGCTGGTGGCGATGCCGCTGTTCCACATCGGCGGCTCCGGGTGGGCGAACGTCGCGCTGGCCCGCGGCGGAACCGACGTACTCGTGCCGATGATCGACCCGGCCGCGCTCCTGGACACCTTCGAGTCCGCCGGCATCACGAACGCGTTCCTGGTTCCGGCGGTGCTGCAGATGATGTGCGCGGTGCCGGGCGCCGACCAGCGGGACTTCTCGGCGCTTCGCTCGATCGCCTACGGCGCCTCGCCGATCACCTCGGGGGCCCTCACCCGTGCTCTCGAGGTGTTCCGGGCGCCCCTGTTCCAGGTCTACGGGCTGACCGAGACCACCGGCGCCATCACCGAGCTGTCCTCGTCCGACCACGACCCGGGCGGGCCGCGGGCGCACCTGATGAGGTCGGCAGGCAAGCCCTACCCGTGGGTGGAGATGAAGGCGGTCGACCCGGCGACAGGAGCGGACTGCGCTCCCGGCGAGGTCGGCGAGATCTGGACGCGCTCGGTGCAGAACTCCCCCGGCTACTGGGCCAAGGCCCAGGACACCGCCGCGGCCTTCGACTCCGACGGCTGGCTGCACACCGGCGACGCCGGCTACCTCGACGACGAGGGCTACGTGTTCCTCACCGACCGGATCAAGGACATGATCGTGACCGGCGCGGAGAACGTCTACCCGATCGAGGTGGAGAGCGTGCTCTCGGAGCATCCGGACGTCGCCGACGTCGCGGTGATCGGAGTGCCGGACGAGACGTGGGGCGAGACGGTGAAGGCGATCGTGGTGCGCCGGGAGGGCTGCTCGCTCACCGAGGACGCGCTGCTGGACTGGGCGCGGGAGCGGATGGCCGGCTTCAAGCGACCGCGCTCGGTCGACTTCGCCGACGAGCTGCCGCGCAACCCGTCCGGCAAGCTGCTCAAGCGCGTGCTGCGCGAGCCGTACTGGTCCTCCGATCGTTCCGAGGGCCGGCACATCGGCTGATTAACCCGCGGGTCGGCACCGCATGACCCGCGGGTCGGCGGATGGGGTCAGCCGCCGGTGAAGCGGGCGGGGCGCTTGTCGCGGAAGGCGGCGATGCCCTCCGCGACGTCCCGGCTGCGCAGCAGCGCGGTCTGCCCGACCCGCTCGCGGCCCAGCGCGTCGTCGAGGTCGCCGAGGGTGGCATCGTTGACCGCCCGCTTGGTCGCGGCGTAGGCGAGCGGCGGTCCCGAGGCGAGCCGTTCGACGATCTCCCGCACCGTCCTCTCGAGCTCGCCCTCCTCCGCGAGGTGCGAGACCAGCCCCGCGTCGTACGCCGTCCGGGCGCTCATCGGCTCGGCGAGCAGCGCCATCCGCATCGCCCGCGCGCGACCGACCGACGCGGCCACGGTGGCGGTGGCGCCGCCGTCGGGCATCAGCCCGATCCGGGAGAAAGCCAGCAGGAACCTTGCGCTCGGCGCGGCGACGACCAGGTCGCAGGCCAGCGCGATCGAGCAACCGACGCCCGCGGCCACGCCCTCCACCACTGCGACACACGGCTCGTCGAGAGCGACGAGCGCGCGGATCACCCGGTTCGCCCGGTCCAGGCTCGTGTCGCCCAGGGACTCCCGCGACTCGTGCGGCTCCTGGCCGGACAGGTCTGCTCCCGAGCTGAACGCGGCTCCCGCGCCCCGCAGCACGACCACGCGGATCTCCGGGCGGGTCGAGGCTGCCGCGAGCTCCTCGGCGAGCCGCTCGGACATCGCCTCGGTGAGCGCGTTGAGGGTGCCCGGGCGGTCCATGGTCAGGCTGAGCACGCGGCCGTCAGTGTCGATCCGGATGCCTTCCATGTCCGAACCTAACCATCTCGGGGGCGGTCAGGCACTACTCTGACCTCGGCGTGGCCGCAGGCCCCGGTGTCTGCGCCGCCAAGACCGGCACCATCAATCGGCCAGTTGGGGGACCGATGACCTGGGCACAGGCCTTCGCGCCACTGCGTGAGCGCAACTTCGCGTGGTACTACGCCTCGAACTTCGTCAACCTCGCGGGCTCGATGATGGCCACCATCGCGCTCACGTTCGCGGTGCTCGACCAGATCGCCCCCGGCTCCGCAACCGCGCTCGGCGAGGTGCTCGCCGCCCGGACCATCCCGATGCTGCTGCTGCTCCTGTTCGGCGGCGTGATCGCCGACCGGCTGCCGCGCACGCTGCTGCTGCAGGCGTCCAACCTGCTCTCGGCCGCGACCCAGGGCACGGTGGCCTGGCTGGTGATCACCGGCCAGGCGGATTTGTGGATGGTGATCGTGCTGCAGGCCGCCAATGGCGCGGTGTCCTCGGTGAGCTTCCCGGCTCTGACCAGCCTGATGCCACAGCTCGTCAAGCGCGAGCAGCTCCAGCAGGCGAACGCGCTGATGTCGCTGTCGCGAGGCGCACTGACGATCATGGGCCCGTCGGTCAGTGCGCTCCTGGTCGTCACCGTCGGCCCCGGCTGGGCGCTCGCGGTGGACGCGGCGACTTGGCTCGCCTCAGCGGTGCTGCTGCTCGGCGTACGCATCCCCGCCCGGCCTCGGGAAGCCGCGGCCGCGGCCGCGAGCCTCATTCGCGAGCTGCGCGAGGGATGGTCCACGTTCACCTCGATCACGTGGCTGTGGCTCGGGGTTGCGGTCTTCGCGGTGCTCAACTTCATCCAGGCCGGCGCCTGGTACATGCTCGGGCCAGCGGTCGCCGAGCAGACGGTGGGCCGGCAGGCCTGGGGGCTGATCCTGTCCGCGCAGTCGTTCGGCCTCGTGGTGATCACCATCGTGCTGCTGCGCGTGACGATCAGGCGGCCGATGTACGCCGGCCTGCTCGCGGCCTCGATCGCGGCGGTGCCGATGGTCGTACTCGGGGTGGCACCTCATCTGGTGCTGCTGCTGGTGACCGCGTTCCTCAGCGGCGCCGGGCTGGAGACGTTCGGGATCGGCTGGGACACCTCGATCCAGGAGCACGTCGACGAGACCATGCTGTCGCGGGCCTACTCCTACGACGCCCTCGGCTCCTACGTCGCGGTGCCGATCGGGCAGCTCGTCTACGGACCCCTGGGGCTCGTCTTCGGCTATCGCGACGTGCTCGCAGTCAGCGGCCTCGCCTACGGCGCGATCTGCCTGCTGGCGTTGAGCTCCCGGTCGATGCGCACGTTGCGACGTACCCCCGCGACGGAGGCCGAACCGGTCGCCGGCTGAGCTACCGCACCATCTCGTCGACGGCGCCGAGTGCGTCGTCGATGATCTCGATTCCCGCGACCAGGTCCTCCTCCCCGATGACGAGCGGCGGGACGACATGGACCCGGTTGAAGTGCGTGAACGGCCAGAGGCCGTTGGCCCTGCAGCGGGCCGCGAACTCGGCCATCGGGGCGGCGTCCGGGCCGGAGGCGTTGAACGGCACCAGCATCTGCCGCGTCTCCCGGTCGCGGACCAGCTCGATGGCCCACATCAGGCCGAGGCCGCGCACCTGGCCCACGCAGGGGTGCCGGTCGGCGAGGTCACGCAGCCTCGGCGCCACGACCGTCTCGCCGAGCCGTCGGACGTGTTCGAGGAGCTGCTCCTTCTCGAAGGCGTTGATGGAGCCCACGCCCGCGGCGCACGCGAGCGGGTGGCCGGAGTAGGTCAGCCCGCCCGGGTAGGACCGCTTCGCGAACGTCTCGGCGACCGCCTGAGAGATCACGACACCACCCAGCGGCACGTAGCCGGAGTTCACGCCCTTGGCGAAGGTGATCAGGTCCGGGGTGACGTCCCAGTGCTGGCAGGCGAACCACTCCCCCACGCGGCCGAACCCGCTCATCACCTCGTCGCAGATCATCACCACGCCGTACCTGTCGCAGATCTCGCGGACGCCCGCGAGGTAGCCGTCCGGCGGGACCAGCACGCCGTTCGTCCCGACGATCGTCTCGATCAGGACGCCGGCCACGGTCTGCGGACCCTCCAGGGCGATCACCTGCTCGAGGTGCCGCAGCGCCAGCTCGCACTCCTGAGCGTCGCTGGTGGCGCCGAACGCGGAGCGGTAGGGGTAGGGGCCGAAGAAGTGCACGATGCCCGGTTCCCCGGGCTCGTTCGCCCAGCGTCGCGGGTCGCCGGTGGCGGTGATCGAGGCCGCGGTGGCCCCGTGGTAGCTGCGGTACGCCGCGAGGATTTTGTGCCGGCCGGTGTGCAGCTTGGCCATCCGCATCGCGTGCTCGTTCGCGTCCGCCCCGCCGGTGGTGAAGAACACCTTGTCCAGGTCGCCGGGAGCACGCTCGGCGACCATCGCCGCGAGCTCTCCGCGTACGTCGTTGGCGAACCCGGGCGCGACCGTGCACAGCCGGCCGGCCTGCTCCTTGATCGCGTCCACGATCGCCGGATGCTGGTGCCCGAGGTTGGCGTTGACCAGCTGGGAGGCGAAGTCGAGGTACGCCGTACCGCTGTAGTCGTAGAAGCGCACGCCGTCGGCCCGGGCGATCGGCATCGGGTCGATCAGTTCCTGCGCCGACCACGAGTGGAAGACGTGTGCTCGGTCGTCGGCACGCACGCGTGCCTCGATCTCTGAGGGTGAGCTCATCCGTGCCTCTACTCGTTGGTGGGGAAGCCGAGGTCGACCGAGCTGGTCGCCGGGTCGGGCCACCGGCTGGTGACGACCTTCCTGCGGCTGTAGAAGTCGATGCCGGCGGGTCCGTACATGTGGGTGTCGCCGAACAGGCTGTCCTTCCAGCCGCCGAACGAGTAGTGCGAGACCGGCACCGGGATCGGCACGTTGATGCCGACCATGCCGACCTCGATGTCCTGCTCGAACGCCCGGGCGGCGCCGCCGTCGCGGGTGAAGATGGCGGTGCCGTTGCCGTAGGGGTTGGCGTTGACCATGTCGATGGCCTCGCGGGTGGTCTCGACACGGACCACGCACAGCAGCGGGCCGAAGACCTCATCGCGGTAGACGGTCATGTCTGGGCGGACCCGGTCGACGAGGCTGGCGCCGAGGAAGAAGCCGTCGCCGTCGAAGGCGAGCTGCCTGCCGTCGACCACGACGTCTGCTCCCTGGTCCGTAGCGGTGTCGAGGTAGCCGGCGACCTTGTCGCGATGGGCCTGGGTCACCAGCGGACCCATCTCCGAGCCCGCCCGGTCACCCGGCCCGATCTGCAGGTTCGCGATCCGCTTGGTGACCGCGTCGACGAGCGGATCGGCCACGTCGCCCACCGCGACCACCACCGAGACGGCCATGCACCGCTCACCGGCCGACCCGTAGGCGGCCGAGACCGTCGCGTCCGCGGCCATGTCCAGATCCGCGTCCGGCAGGACGACCATGTGGTTCTTGGCGCCACCGAGCGCCTGGATCCGTTTGCCGGCCTTGGTTCCGCGCTCGTAGACGTGCCTGGCGATCGGAGTCGACCCGACGAAGCTGACCGCGGCGATCCCGGGATGGTCCAGCAGCGCGTTCACCGCGACCACGTCGCCCTGCACCACGTTGAACACGCCAGCCGGCAGACCCGCCTGCTCGAGCAGGTCCGCGAGGATCAGCGAGGCCGAGGGGTCCTTCTCGCTGGGCTTGAGGATGAACGCGTTGCCGCACGCGATCGCGTTGGGGGTCATCCACAACGGCACCATCGCGGGGAAGTTGAACGGCGTGATGCCGGCCACCACGCCGAGCGGCTGCCGCAGCTCGTAGACGTCGATGCCGGTCGACGCCTGGGCGGAGTACCCGCCCTTGAGCAGCTGGGGGATCCCGCACGCGAACTCCACGCACTCCAGGCCACGGGCCACCTCCCCGGCGGCGTCGCCGCGCACCTTGCCGTGCTCGGCGGTGATCGCCTCGGCGATCTCGTCGGAGTGGTCGGCCAGCAGCTGCCGGAACGCGAACATCACCGCCGTGCGCTTGGCGAGGCTGACGCTGCGCCACTGCGCGAAGCCGTCGCGGGCTGCCTCGACCGCGGCGTCGACCTCCTCGACCGAGGCGAGCGCGACCTCCGCGGTCTGCTCCCCGGTGGCCGGGTTGAACACCGGCGACGTACGTGCGAACTCGCCGCACCCCTCGTTCCTGATCACGTGGCCGATGCGCTTCATCGCTGCTCCTCTCGACGGTCCACTCGAGGATATCCGCCCCACTGCCCAATAACTGTTTGACAGTCTGTCGATCGCGCGCTAGAACTACCCCCGACGAACTGTTGACGGGTGGAGAAGCGATGGCCGAGAGCGGGGGCGGTGCCCCGGTGTCGTTCCTGCGCGCGCTCGCGCACCCGACCCGGCTGCAGATCCTGTCGCTGCTCACCGGAGCCCAGATGAGCGCCGCCGAGATCGCCCGGGAGCTCGACATCACGCATGCGAACGCCTCCTACCACCTGCGCGTGCTGGCCCGGGCCGGAGAGGTCGTCGAGGCCGGCGAGGAGCACATCCGGGGCGGCGTCGCCAAGCGCTACCGACACCCCTGGGATCGCGAGGACGATGAGCGTCCAACGGACCGCGCCGACGGCGGCAGCCAGGCGATGTACATCCAGGCCGTCGCCGACGAGCTGGTCCGCAGGCACGCCGTACGCCGTGAGCGAGGCAAGGGGTATCTGACCGATGCCGAGATGTGGGTGAGCCCGCAGGTGTGGGACGAGGTGCTCGCACACGCGGCCGAAGCGTCCCGGCTGATCCACAAGAGCGCCCGGCCGCCGCACAGCGAGGGGTGCATTCACGTCAACCTGACGCAGGTCGCCTTCGAGATGGGATCGGGCTCATGAACTGGCGGACGTCGTTCGCGCCGCTGCGCGAGGCGAACTTCGCCTGGTACTACGCGGCGAACTTCGTAAACATCGCCGGCTCGATGATGGCCGGCGTCGCGCTGACGTTCGCGGTGCTGGACCACATCACGCACTCGCCCACCGCGCTGGGCCAGGTGCTCGCTGCGCACACGATCCCGATGGTGGTCTTCCTGCTGTTCGGCGGCGTGATCGCCGACCGGCTACCGCGCACGCTGATCCTGCAGGTCTCGAACGTGCTGTCCGCGCTGACGCAGGGCATCGTCGCATGGCTGGTGCTCACCGACCGCGCCGAGCTGTGGATGATCATCGTCCTGGAGGCTGTCAACGGCACCGTCTCGTCGGTGAGCTTCCCGGCGCTCGCCAGCATCATGCCCCAGCTGGTCAGGCGCGACCAGCTGCAGCAGGCGAACGCGCTGATGTCGCTCTCGCGCGGCGGCCTGACCATCCTCGGACCCACCATCAGCGCGCTGCTGGTGGTCACTGTCGGAGCGGGCTGGGCGCTGGCCGTCGACGCCGCCACCTGGCTGGCCTCCGCGGTCCTGCTGCTACGAGTCCGGATCCCCGCCAAGGAGCGCGACCCGGATGCCCAGACGTCCACGGCCTGGAACGACCTGCGGGAGGGCTGGACGCTGTTCCGGTCCACCACCTGGCTGTGGGTGGTCGTGCTTGCGTTCGGCTTCTTGAACGCGATCCACACGGGTGCGTGGTACACCCTCGGGCCGGTGGTGGCCGAGCAGACGATCGGCAAGCAGGGCTGGGGATTCGTGCTCTCCGCGGAGTCCGTCGGGCTGCTGGTGATGACCGTCGTCCTGCTGCGGGTGCCGCTGAAACGGCCGCTTCTGGTGGGGATGGCGGCCATCGCCTTCGAGGCCCTCCCACTGCTGCTGCTCGGGATCGATCCGGTCCTCGTCGTACTGGTGGTGGCAACCTTCCTGGGCGGGGTCGGCAGCGCCACGTTCGGCATCGGCTGGGACCTGAGCATGCAGGAGCACATCGACCAGACGATGCTCTCGCGCGCCTACTCCTATGACGCGCTCGGGTCGTTCGTCGCGATGCCGATCGGCCAGCTGGTCGCGGGCCCGCTCGGTGCGGCATTCGGCTTCCGCGACGTCCTGGTCGTCGGCGGCATCAGCTACGCCGCGATCTGCCTTCTGACACTGGCGTCCCGCTCGGTGCGCACGCTGCGACGGGCTCCCGCCGCGCCGGAGCCGGTCACCGCGGCCTGAGCGCCCGCACCGGTCAGGTCCACTTCTCGGCGAGCGTGCGGATCACCGTGAGGTTGCGGTTCGTGCCGGGCGCGAGCGGCTTCTTGAACTCCCCGAAGAACTTCGCCTCGCTCATCGGCCCGTCCAGCCACACGTGGACGGCCCGGCCGATCACCAGTCCGGCCTCTCCCGGTGCGTCCCATGCCGCGATGCGTTCCGCTGCCTCTCCGGTCGGCTGTTCCCCGTCCTTGAACACCGACACGTAGCGCCGTTCGCCCTGCACCCCGTCGTGCGGCGGCGGCGTGGTCGTCGCGTCCTCGTAGACCTGGCGCAGCTGCTCGGGCGTGAGGATGATCGACGGTACGTCGAAGCCGCACCCTGCCTGCAGCGCCTTTTCGACGTACGCCTCGACCTTGGGCGCCGAGCGCATCGTCGTGGTGAACCGGACGTTGCCGGTCTGGATGTAGGTCTCGACATCGGTCAACCCCGCGTCGCCCAGGCAGGCGCGCAGGTCGGCCATCTTGTACTGCCGGTTGCCGACGTTGAGGGCACGCAGGAAGGCGATGTAGCTCGACATGCCTGCCATCCTGCCCGACGCCGAAGCCCCACGACACCGCGCGGCTCTCGCCGTACCCTGAGACCCATGCGGACCGAGCCGGATCTGCTGGCCGAGGCTGCGCAGGACGCGGTGGCCGCGGGCGACTGGGCCGCGGCCCGCGACGCGTTGGCGGTGCTGGCCGCGCGCGAGCCCTCGGCGCAGACGCTGGCCGACCTGGGCGACGTGCTGTGGTGGCTGGGCGAGACCGACGAGGCGGTCGGCTACTCGGAGCAGGCGTACGCCGCCTTCCGGCGCCGCGGCGACTCGGCCGCCAGCGCCAGGATCGCGGTCGGGCTGTACCTGATCTACCGGGTGAGCCTCGGCAATGTGGCGGCCGCCCGCGGCTGGCTGGCCAGGATGGCGCGACTGGTCGCGGAGTCCGATCTCGCCGCGCTGGAGGGCTGGGTGAGGCTGCTTCGTGCCCACGACACCAACGACCCGGTGATCGGCGAGCGCCTGGCGACCGACGCACGCAACCTGGCCGCCCGGTTCGGTGACAGTGACCTGGAGCTGTGCGCGCTCAGCCAGCTGGGCGCGTCGCTGGTCCGGCAGGGCCGCAGCCAGGAGGGAACCCGCCTGCTCGACGAGGCCATGGCGGCCTCGCTCGCCGGTGAGTCGACGCGGCCACACACCGTGGTCTACACCAGCTGCACCCTGATCAGTGCCTGTGCAGAGACCGCCGACCTCGACCACGCCCTGCAGTGGATCCGGGCTGCCGAGACCTTCGAGCGGCGGTATGGCAACCCACACCTGTACACCACCTGCCGCACCTACCTCGGCGCCATCCTGTTCGCCTCGGGAGACTGGGCCGGTGCGGAGGGGGAGCTCCGGGCCGCACTGGACATCGGGGTCTCCGCCGAACCTGCCGTCTGCGCCGAGGCGGCCGCCCGGCTTGCCGAGCTCCGGCTGGCCCAGGGCAGGCTCGAGGAGGCCGAACGCCTGCTGGAGGGCTTCGAGGAGTTCGAGACCAGCAGCCTGAGCCTGGCCGAGCTGGCCCAGGCACGAGGCGATCTGGCTGGAGCGCGAAGGATCGCCCTGCGGCGCGTCCATGCCCTGGACGGGTCGAGCGTCGAGCAAGTTGGCTCCTACCGCCCCGGGCTCGCAGCCTGCCTGGAAGAGGGAGCCCTCTGGGAGCTGCTGGCCCAGATGCCCGGCGCCGCGGAGTCCGACGAGGCACTTCGGCGTCTCGCCGGGCTTGCGTCGAGCACCGGTTGCGACCAGCTGCTCGCCCGCGCCCTCCGCGCCTCCGGAGGGGCGCGGAGCGATCTCCCGTCGCTGGAGCGTGCCCTCGGCCTGTTCGTCCGGCTGCGCCTTCCGCTCGAGGCCGCCCGCACCCGGCTGGCGCTGGCCGCGCTGCTCACCGGGGACGACGCGGTTGCCGAGGCCCGCGCGGCGATGGCGGCGTTCGAGATGCTCGGTGCCGCCCGGGACGCCGACGCGTCGGCGGCGCGGCTCCGCGGGCTCGGCGTGGCCGCCGCGCGAGGCGGACCAGCCGGACTGGGGGAGCTCACCCAGCGAGAGCGCGAGGTCCTCGACCTGCTCGGCGAGGGACTCTCCAACCGGGAGCTGGCCGACCGACTGTTCCTGTCCCGCAAGACGGTCGAGCGCCACGTGCGCAACGTGCTGTTCAAGCTCGGCCTGCGCAACCGCACCGAGGCCGCGGCGTACGTCATCCGCCATGGCGCCGGTATGCGCTCCATGAGTTGAGGGTTCCTGCCGATGCCGCCACCCTCTCCACGGGGGCAGGCTGGGTGCATCCTCGTTCCCGGCCCAGGAGAACCACCATGACTACCGCCGCCGACATCCCCACCGCATTAGACACGCGACTTCGAGGCGAGGTGATCAGGCCGACGGACCGGCGCTACGGCGAGCTTCGCGTCATCGACAACCGCAGCGGGGCGATCCGCCCCGCGGCCATAGTCCGGTGCGCGGACGCCGACGACGTCGCCGCCACCGTGCGCTTCGCGGTCGACGAGGGGAGGGCGCTCGCCGTCCGCGCCGGCGGGCACAGCGCCGCCGGGCACAGCTCGGTCGAGGACGGAGTGGTCATCGACCTGCGCGCCCTCGAGCACGTCCGGGTGGATCCCGAGCGGCGGATCGCGGCGATCGGCGGTGGCGCGCTGGCCGGGCACGTCGACGAGGCCACGCACCCCGCCGGTCTGGCCACCACCACACCGACGGTGTCCACGGTGGGTATCGCCGGCTTCACACTCAGCGGCGGCATCAGCTACCTCACCCGCAAGCACGGACTGGCAGTGGACAACCTGGTCGGCGCGGACGTCGTACTCGCCGACGGCTCCCGGGTCCGCGCCGGGGAGGGAGGCGACGAGGATCTGCTGTGGGGGCTGACCGGCGGCGGCGGAAACTTCGGTGTAGTCACCGAACTGCGGATGCGGCTGCACCCGGTGTCCGTGGTGACCGGCGGCCCGATGCTGTTCCCGCTGGAGCGAACCGAGCGACTGGTCCGCCTCTACCGCGACTGGATGCCGCAGCAGCCCGACGACATCTACGCGTTCCTCGCCCTGCTCACCGTCCCGCCGGAGGGGCCGTTCCCGGACGAGGTCCGAGGACGGCCGGCGTGCGCGCTGGTGTGGTGCAACACCGCATCCGAGCGCGAATCGGAGCGGGCCCTGGACACCTTCCGCGCCGAGCACCCACTGGTCGACGCCGTCGGACCGCTGCCGTACCCGACCTTGCAGTCGGCGTTCGACGCCGGAGCGGCGCAGGGCAAGTTCGGCCACCTCGCCGGACTGCTCTTCGAGGACCTGCCCGACCAGGCCGCCGGCCAGTTCGAACGCTTCGGCGCCACCCAGCCGACGCCGCTGTGCCAGAGCCACCTGTACCCACTCGACGGTGCCGCGGCCCGGGCCGACCGCGGGGACACCGCCTGGCCCTGGCGAGACGCCGCGTTCGCCCAGATGTTCGCCGCCGTCGCGCCGGCCCCGGGCTACGACGGCGCGCTCAGAGCCTGGTCGACCGGGTTCCGGGACGCCTTGCGTCCCTACGCCATGTCCGGGTGCTATCCGAACTTCATGATGGACGACGGTCCTGAGGCGGCACGGGCCTGCTACGGCGCCAACGCCGACCGGCTCGCCACCCTCAAGGGCAGGTACGACCCGACCAACCTCTTCCGGCGCAACCAGAACATCGTCCCGGCCGCGCCCACGCCGTAGCCCGAGCAGTCAGGAGTTGGAGAAGACCGCAGGGTCGCCGGGGGTGTCGGGGCCACGGCCGGCCCAGGTCCACGCATATGCCGGATCCTCGGCGGACACACCGCCCTCGCCGAGCTCGAGCGGCCGGAAGGTGTCCACCATCACCGCGGACTCCTCGAAGTACTCCACCCCGATCGACGCCTCGACCGCCGCGGGCTGCGGCCCGTGCGCGTAGCCTCCCGGGTGCAGGGAGATCGACCCGATGCCGATCCCGGATCCCTTGCGCGCCTCGTAGTCGCCGCCGACGTAGAACATCACCTCGTCGGAGTCCACGTTGGAGTGGTAGTAGGGCACCGGGATGGACCCCTCGTGGTAGTCGACCTTGCGCGGCAGGAAGTTGCACACCACGAAGCCGTTGCCCTCGAAGACCTGGTGCACCGGCGGAGGCTGGTGGATCTTGCCGGTGATCGGCATGAAGTCCTCGACGTTGAACGTGTAGGGGTACAGGCAGCCGTCCCAGCCGACCACGTCGAACGGGTGCCCGGCGTAGGTCAGCCGGCTGCCGACCACCGAGCCGTTGGCCCGGTGCTTGACCAGCACCTCCACGTCGTTCCCGTCGGCCAGCATGCGCTCCGTCGGGCCGTGCAGGTCGCGCTCGCAGTACGGCGAGTGCTCCAGGAACTGCCCGAACCGGGAGAGGTACCGCTTGGGCGGGGCGATGTGGCTGTTCGCCTCGATCGGGTACAGGCGGCACTCCTCGGCGGGCACCCAGCGGTGGGTGGTCGCCCTCGGGATCACGACGTAGTCGCCGGTGCGGTAGGTCAGCTCGCCGAACACCGTCTCGACCGTCCCAGACCCGGCTTCGACGTACACGCACTCGTCGCCGATCGCATTGCGGTAGTACGGCGACGGCACCGAGGCGACCACGTAGCCGATCCGGACGTCGCCGTTGCCGAGCACCAGCCTGCGGCCGGTCACCGGATCGGCCTTCTGCCCGTTGAACAGCCCGTGCAGCTTCAGGTGCCTGGGCTTCAGCGGGTGGTTGGCCGTCGTGGTCAGGTCGCGCAGCTCCCAGATCTGGGAGTCGACGATCGCCGAGGGTACCCCCCGGTGGTAGAGCAGCGAGGAATCGGAGGAGAAGCCCTCCTCGCCCATCAGCTCCTCGTAGCGCAGCGTCCCCGCCTCGTCGCGGAACGCCGTGTGCCGCCGGTGCGGCACCTCACCGACCTGCCGGTAGTACGCCATCTCTTCCTCCGCATCCGACCACATCAGGTGTCCACAACCAGGTTAGTGTCTACTGCGTGACCGGCTCCGCTGACCTTCCCGACGCATTCGCGCGTCTCGTGGACGACGCGGCCATCTTCCCGCCCGGCAACGCTCCGCTGCCCGAGGCGGTCGTCGCGCACCGCCGCCACGAGGCGGCCGCGTACGCCGACCTCGTCGGCCCGTTCGTGGTCGCCGACAACCGGCTCGCCGACCTGCTCGCGCTGGTCGAGGCCGAGGGAGCCGACCCCGGGCAACCGCCTCTGCCGCTGAGCGTGGTCGTCACCGGCGGCGCCGGCGCGATCGCGCCCGCCGTCCGCTGGGCCACCAGGTCGGACGCCCTCGCGCTGCGCTTCCTGGAGATCAGGCTCCGCGAGGACGACGCCGGCGCGCTGGCCCACAACGCCCAGCGGATCGTCGCCGGCGTCGACGCGGTGCGGGCCGATGCGGAAGGGGGTCTGCCCGAGGAGGCGCCGGTGTACGTCGAGATGCCGCGGTCGCGCTCCGGCGATCCGTCGGCGTCGTGGCTGGAGGCGCTCGACGTACTCGCCGTGGCAGGCCTGCGGGCGAAATTCCGCACCGGCGGCGTGGACGCCGACGCGTTCCCGGACGCCGCAGAGCTAGCCGCGTGCATCGCGGCCGCACTCGACCGCGAGGTGCCGTTCAAGTGCACTGCCGGACTGCACAACGCCCTGCGGCACCGCGACGAGGCGACGGGCTTCGAGCATCACGGCTTCCTCAACGTGCTGCTCGCCACCCGCGCCAGCCTGGACGGCGCGAGCCGCGAGGAGGCCGCTGCCGTGCTCGACGACCCCGACCCGCTGCCGGAGACCGAACCGGCCGACCTCGGGGGCTGGGCCTCCGCCCGCCGCTGGTTCACCTCGTTCGGCTCGTGCAGCGTCGCCGAGCCGCTCACCGACCTGATCGCACTCGGCCTGCTCCCAGAGACACTGGTCGAGCCGGTCGGGACCGGGGTTTCGACGGGCTCAACCAGCGTCACTGTCGAGGAGAACCCATGAACCCGACCTGGGTGGAGGGCGCCGCCGGCTCCCTGCACGACGTGGACAACCTGCCCTACGGCGTCTTCGAGCACGGAGAGTCGCCGCGCGTCGGCGTACGCATCGGCGAGTTCGTGCTCGACCTCGCCCCCGTCGCGGCCGCCGAGATGCTCGAGGTCGCGCACGTGTTCGAGGCGCCGAGCCTGAACCCGCTGATGGGGCTCGGCGCGCAGAGCTGGTCGTCGGTGCGGGCCTGGGCCACCGGTCTGCTCACCGACGAGTCCGAGCGCGCTCTGGTCGAGCCGAACCTGCTGCCCCTCGACGACGTGCGCATGCGGATGCCGTTCGAGGTGGCCGACTACGTCGACTTCTACTGCTCCGAGCAGCACGCCACCAACGTCGGGCGGATCTTCCGCCCCGACGGCGAGGCGCTGATGCCCAACTGGAAGCACCTGCCGGTCGGCTACCACGGGCGGGCCGGCACCGTCGTCGTCTCGGGCACCCCGGTCCGCCGCCCGCGCGGCCAGCGTCCTCCGTCTGCCGCCCCGGGGACCGGTGGGCCGACCTACGGACCCTCGCAGCGGCTGGACATGGAAACGGAGCTCGGCTTCGTCGTCGGTGCCCCCAGCCGCCATGGCGACCAGGTGCCGACCGACGCCTTCGCCGACCATGTCTTCGGAGTGCTTGCCCTCAACGACTGGTCCGCCCGCGACATCCAGGGCTGGGAGTACGTCCCGCTGGGACCGTTCCTCGGCAAGTCGTTCGCCACCTCCGTCGCCGGCTGGGTCACGCCGCTGCAGGCGCTGGAGTCGGCACGAGTCCCGCTGCCGGGCCAGGACCCGGTTCCACTGGACTACCTGCGGGTGGACGAGCCCGCCGGCTATGACATCGACTTCGAGGTCGTGCTCAACGGCGAGGTCGTGAGCCGGCCGCCGTACTCCGCGATGTACTGGTCACCGGCGCAGATGCTGGCGCACCTGACGGTCAACGGAGCATCGCTGCGCACCGGCGACCTCTTCGCCAGCGGCACGGTGAGCGGCGACGACCGCGCCGAGCGCGGCTCCTTCCTGGAGCTTTCGTGGGGTGGCAAGCAGCCGTTCGGAGACGACCGGACGTTCCTCGAGGACGGTGA
>DASSKK010000110.1:0-12295 GCA_035690495.1 Nocardioidaceae bacterium
GTGGTCGAGGCCGTCGGCCCCACCCCCGGCGTCCGCGCCCTCTGCGGCCTCGCCGACGACGTCCCCCTGCTGATCTACACCGGCGTCACGGCCCCGCAGCGCGGCGTGGACACGATGGTCGAGGCCCTCCCACGCCTCGACGGCGTGCACATGGCGCTGATCGCTCGTCCTACACCGAACCGTGCCCGCCTCACTGACCTCGCCGAGTCGCTCGGCGTCAGCGACCGGCTGCACGCCCTCCCCTACGTGCCGGTCGACGAGATCGTGCCGCACATCGCCTCAGCAGATGTCGGCGTATTCCCGGCGCTGCACAACCTGAGCCACGACAGCGACCTGCCGACCAAGTTCTACGAGTACGCCCAGGCGCACCTGCCGATGGTGGTCTCCGACGTGCGCACCACCGCCGAGACCACCCGGATGCTGGGGCAAGGAGAGGTCTTCCGCGCCGGCGACCTGGAGGACTACCTGCGGGCGGTACGGGCGGTGCTCGCCGACCTCGAGCGCTACCAGAAGGCGTACGACGCCCGGCCGGACCTGCTTGCCGAGTGGCTCTGGGAGCCGCAGGCCGACGCGCTCGACGCGGTCTACGCGCGGCTGCTGCCGTCGTGAGGTTCTCCACAGCCTGCGAGATTCGCGGTACCGGCAGGTCGGTGCGTGGCCCTAGCCTTCGACCGTTGGTGGAGTCGCGAACGGAGGGGTGAGAGCATGGCCGTGGAGGAGCGGGCACGTCGCCAGCTGCAGGAGGCTCTGATGGGCATGATCGGCGCGGACGAGACCGATACGCTGTTCGACCACTACCTGCCGCCGACGGGGTGGGCGGGTGTCGCCACGAAGCAGGATCTCGAAGCGCTGGGCGCCAGCCTGAGTGCCAAGATCGACGCGCAAGGCAGCCGCCTGGAAGGCAAGATCGACCGCGCGCTGCGCACCCAGTTCTACGCCCTGGTGGTCATCATGGTGGCGCTCGCCGGCCTGGCGGTGGGATTCCTGCGCTGACCCAGCCGGGTTCTGTTCGCGCAGGCTCCAGTGCTCGTACCGTCCGCCATGAGCACCAGGCGCATTCTCGGCCAGCACCGAATGTCATTGGCGACAAGGTCAGACGCTTCGCTACACCCGGTGCAGGGACACTTGACCCCTGCGACAATGAGCCGGTGACCGACTCCCGCACCCACGACCTGTTGCTCCCGGAGGGCAGCCGGCTCCTGCACATCGGCGCGACCAAGACCGGCAGCACGTCGCTGCAGCTGTCGATGTACGACGCCCGCGAGGAGATGCTCGAACACGGAGTGCGACTGGTCGGCGGCGACCTGGCCGGCCGGGCGGCGGTCAAGGCCGCGCTCCGGGGAGAGCTGGACGACGACGCACCTGCCCGCCAGCTCCGGCGCTGGGAGGAGGTCGTCGAGGAGATCTCCACCGCCGTCGATCCGCGCGTGTGCCTCAGCAACGGGAGCCTGTGCGAGATAGAGCAAGACCGGGCGCGCGCCATGGTGGAGGCGCTCGGCGGCGACCGCGCACATGTGGTCGCGGTGTGCCGCGGCCTGGACCGACTGCTGCCTTCGCAGTGGCAGGAGTCAGTGCGCGACGGCACCGTCGCGTTGCCCTACGAGGCATGGCTGGAGACCGTGCTCGGCGACCACCCCGACGACCCGTCCTGGCAGCACTTCTGGACTCCTCATGACATCGAGAGGCTGGTCGACCGCTGGGTGGCGGTGACCGCTCGCGACCGATTCACGCTTGTCGTCGCCGACGACGGCGACCGGCTGGCACTGTCACACTGCTTCGAGCAGATGCTGGGTCTGCCGGAGGGCATGCTGGCCCCTCAGGAGTCCCAGCGCCGCAACGAGTCGGCGAGTGCCGAACGCGTGGAAGCCGTCCGGCTCCTCAACGAGAGGCTCGTCGACCGCCCGTGGCCGGAGGACATCAAGGCAGACCTGCGGTCACGGGTGGCCAAGCGGATCCGTTCGGCGGCTCCGGCGTGGCCGGGCGAGTCACGGATCCCGCCGATGCCGGGCTGGGCGGCGGACCGGGTCCGCGAGCTCAGCGAGCGCAGGGAGAAGACCGTTCGCTCGCTCGGCGTGCAGGTGATCGGTGACCCGGCGCATCTGCGGCCGTCGCCGACCGAAGACATGGAATCGGTCACGAGCGCGCCGGACACGCCGTACACGGTGAGCACGGAGCTGGCGGCCGAGATGGTCGTGACTGCGATCGGCGGGGCGGTGCAGCTGCTGAAGGAGCAGCGGAAACGGGACCGGCGGCAAGTCGGTCGGCTCCGTCGCCAGGCACGCGGTTCGCAACCGCCGCGCACCGCCCTGGCCGCATTCGGCGCGCGCGACCTGGCCCGCGAGCTGGGCCACCGGATAGCTCGTCGGCTGACCAGACGCTGACTGACGCCAGCACCTAGCCGACGTAGTCGGGGCCGTGGACCCGCTCCTCCGGCCGCTTCAGCTGGTCTTTGATCAGCTTCTTGACGCTGTGGGTTCCGACGGCGTAGCGGCCGTTCTCGGGCTCCCAGCGCTGGTACTCCCGCAGTGCCGCTCGTTTGGCCCGCCGCGCCGGCCGGCCGAGCGGCACTCGCGTCCCGAGGCCCTCGTCGGCGTACCCGACCGGCAGATAGAAGGTAGCCTCGGCGACCGCACCCTCCCGGTACGCGCGCAGCAGCGCGCGACCGATCGCGGCGTGGTCCTTGTGCTGGTCGAGGTAGGACATCGCGCGGTGTTCGGCGCGTGGGTGCCGCTTGGCAATCCGCAGGATGATGCTGTGCACCTCCTCTTCGTCCACTCCGCCGTCCGGTAGGTCCTGCCAGATCACATCGCTTTCGTCGACGCCGACTGCCCGAGCCGCCGCGGTGAGCTCGGTGCACCGGGCGCGCATGAAGTCCTCGAGGCTCAATGGCCGTTCGAGCTTGGCGTTGATCAGTGCGATTGCACCGGACCCGCCGCCCCGGGTGAGCGGCACCAGGATGTTGCGGCGCTCGCGGCAGCGGAAGATGCTGCCGCCCATGAACAGGGCATCGTCGTCGGGATGCGGGATGTACCAGATCACCGGTGGCCGTCTCCGGACTCGCAACCGCTGGAGGAACCGCCTCAGCCGTGCCCGCGTGCTCTGAGGCTTCGGCTGTTTGCTTGGCACTCCTTGCTCAACTCCCGGCTCTCGCTGACAACCGTGCTGCCATCGCTAGCCGATGCTATCCACCCCGAAGGCCTTCCACGGGCCGGGCACACCGGCTCACCGGGGAACAGCACGCCCCACCAGCAGTCGCTCATATCCGGCGTGCACGACCGGCCAGTCCCACCTCTCCCTCACGTACGCCGCCGCCTGCTCTCCAGCTTGTCGCCAAGTCTCTTCGCTGCCGGTGTGCTCCAGGATGCGGCGGGCGGCTTCGTCCGGACTGGCCACCACCCAGTCTGCCGGGAACAGCCGGGCTGCCGCGCCGGGGAAGAACGGCCAGTCGCGCACGATCGGCACCGCGCCGCTGGCGGCGCCTTCGACCAGGCCGATGTGGAAGCTCTCGCGCACCGAACTGCTCAAGATCAGCCCGACCCGCTCGAGCACTCCGGGCACGTCGTCGGTGTAGCCCAGGCGTGTCACCGCCCCGTCCGGCTCGAGCTCGGCCAGGTCCTCGGCGAGCTCGCGGGCATAGCCGGAGGTCGCGTCGGTGGGGTCCTGGAACTTGCCGCCGATCAGCAGCAGCCGGTAGCGGAGATCCTGCTTGCGCAGCCGTCGCAGTACCTCGATCGCCCATCGGGGGTCCTTGACGAGCTTGGAGGCGCCCAGCAGCCCCACGGTGAAGCGGGCGTCGCCGCTCTTGGCGCGGGCCATCCGTCGCAGCCGCATGCCCGGAGGCAGCACGTGGGTCGTCGGCGCGTCGGCTTCGGTGAGCGCAGGAATCGCCGCCACCGCGAGGTCGCGCAGATGCTCGCTGACGAACAGCAGGTCGTCGACGCGGCTGAAGTCGACCAGGTGCGGCCAGGCGGTGAACGCCTCGTAGCTGTGCAGCCGGACCACCACCCGGGTATCAGCGGGGTCGACCATGCTCAGCAGGGCGGCCGGCGCCCGGCACCACTCGACGAACATGGTGTCGGCCCAGTCCAGCTGCGGCCGCAGCAGCGACTCGACGGCCTGTGCCCTGCCGCGCCGCCCGGTGAGGATCTCCTCGGCCATCGCCGCCGGGTTGCGCAGCCCGCGCAACAGCTCGTCGTGCTCGGCGAGGTCGAGGAACCGATGCTCGACATCCGGGCTCTCCTCGAGCATCGCCAGGATCTCGGCGAGGAAGTCGTCGTTGCGGTTGGTCACCACCAGCACCCGGGCCGGGCGGCCGGTCGGCGCGACAGCGGCCGGTGCCGCGCGTCCGCGTGGGGCTCGCAGCGCTTGGGCCGTCGTGCTGGTGCGCAGCGGCGCGGTGAACCCGGCCGGGTCGGCGGCGAGCGGGGAGGCCGGGGCATCGAAGTGCAGCCGCCGGTCGAAGGTCTCCGACACCGCCTCGCCGAACGCACGGGCCGCCCGCCGGGGCTGTCCGGCGGCAAGGTGCCGGTCGGCCTCCGCCAGCTGCGCAAAGTGCTCGGGGCCGCCCATCCCGGTCACGCTAGCAGCGCCACGCACACGCGCTCCGAGGCCACCCCGTCGGCTGCGACCACGCGGTAGCACACCTCGTGGTCGGACATGGTCACGGTGAACTCCGCTTCGCCTCGAAGACCGGTGTGCACGGTGGCCAGCGTCTCGTCCTGCGCACCGGCCAGCCGCAACCAGACCTGCTTGTCGACGATCGGGACCCCGCCGTGGTTGCGCACGGTCGAGGAGATCCGCACCGGTTCCCCTGGTGTCGCCGGGTGCGGGTGCGCGGTGGCCGGGTCGAGCGAGCCGACCCCGAAGTCGGCCAGCGCCAGAGCGTCTGCGTTCTCCGCGAGCCGGGAGCACCAGAGACCGAGCTGGGCGTTCTGCGCGGCGTCGAAGGAGGGGTCATCGCGCCAGGTGCGGTAGTACCACTGCGCGTCGGTGATGGTGTTGCGCGGGTTGTAGCCGGGCCGCAGATACTCCATCCGCAGCCTGCCCATCACGTCGCGGGCCCGTCTCCCGGTGACCGGCCTGCCCAGCGGGTCATAGACCGGGTGGTGCAGGTGGTAGTCCAAGGCCGTCTCGGCCACCGGCAGACCGAGAACGTCCGCGGTCTCGGCCGTGTAGGCCTCGTGGTTCCAGTCCTGCTCGGCCGGGTCCCGGACCCAGCCGACGCCGTACCTCGGGTTGTCGGGATCGGTGCAGTAGGCGTACGGCCACCAGTGCGGCATCTCGACCTCGTACGTCGCACCAGCCAGCGGGCTGAGCCGGTCGATCAGCTCCCGTTGGCCGGGACGACTGATGCCGGCATCCATCGCCTGCTGCAGGAACGCCGCGGCCCCCACCGACACGTTGACGGTGGCGAACGCCTGGTCGGTGGGCGAGTCGGAGTAGGGCAGGTAGTCACCGAACGGACTCTGGTGGACCGGGAGGGCCAGTAGGGCGTCGACGACGAAGTACGCCTCGGTCTCCGGCAGTACGCCGTGGCTGACCGCGTCGAGGACGGTGGGGCCGACGTGGTCGGCGAGGGTGACCGAGTAGACGGTGTCGGCGGTGTTGGGCGAACCGTCCCCGAACGCGTCCCAGGAGCCTTGGGCGGGTCGCAGATACCCGCTGCTGCCGCGCTGGTTACCGGTGGTCTTGAACTTCAGCAGGTCGCCCAAGGTCTCCTGCACCCGAGGGTCGTCCCAGCTGCCCGCCGCGAACGCCTCCAGCCGCGCCTGGTAGGCGATGGTCAGAGAGGCCAGCCCCAGGTCGTCGCCCTCGGTCCGCTTGCGACGGATCTCATCGAGCTGGGTGAGCGCGATCTCCCGGAACCGGGCCCGAGCGTCCTCGTCGGTTCCCCGCACAGCTCGCCTCCCGTCTCTCGCCGTATGCGCTGATGTCCGGCCACGATAGCCACACCGCTGTGGCTGCCGTTATCCACAGATCCCGAGTTGCCGGTACCGGCTGTCCGGGTGCGCCCGTAGGCTCCCGATCAGTGGAGTTGTCCCCGGAGGAGTGCGACCATGGTCGTGGAAGAGCAGAAGCGCCGCCGCCTGCAGGAGGCCCTGATGAACACGATCGGCACCGACGAGACGGATACGCTCTTCGACGACTTCTTGCCTCGCGGTGGATGGGCCAATGTCGCAACCACCCAAGATCTCCAGGCGCTCGAGTCCCACCTGGACGGCAGGATCGACCGCCTCGAGGGCAGGATCGGCGGTCTCGACGGCAGGATCGACGGCCTCGACGGCAGGATCGACGGCCTCGACGGCAAGATCGACGGTCTCGAGGGCCGTATCGACGCCAAGATCGACGCACTGCGCGCAGAGATGCACGAGGCACTGCGTCAACAGCTCTACACGTTCGTGATGCTCGTCGTCGGTCTGGCCGGTCTGTTCGTCGCTCTCGCCGGGCTGGTCTTCGGTCTCCAGGCGACCCACGTCATCGGCTGAGCAGCAATTCGTCAAGCGGGCTTTGCGCCGATCCGCTGTCGTGCACGCAGTCCCTGCAGTTCACGACTTTCCCCGAGGGCCACCGGACGGTTGATGCCTCGAAAGGCCTCACCTGAGCACTGGACCGAGCTGCCAGGTCCGGCCCGCCGATCGGGGTTTCGGTGGTCTGATGCTTTCAAAGGCTTCACCCGGGTCCACGGTCGGCGTGCAGGTGATGGTCGACGGTGAGTGAGGCCTTCAAAGGCTTCACTCGGTGACGGGGCTGCCCGGGCAACCGGCCGAGCCCGCCGAAACCCCGCGACAAACAGCAGCATCGCCGCGACGACCAGAATCGCCTTCACCAGGTCCGTACCCACTCCCCGGCAGCCGGGTGGAGCCAGCGAGGAGACCATCTGATGCACCGAAAGGCTTCACCTGAGCACTGGGCCGTGCTGCTCGCGGCCGACCTCCAGATCAGGGTTCCCATGCATTGAAGCCTTCAAAGGCTTCACACCGACCACGCGGCCTTGCCGCTCGGACGGGGAAGCGCCCCCCAACGGGGTTGATGCCTCGAAAGGCTTCACCCGAGCACCCGGACCGAGCTGCCAGGTCCGGCCCGCCGATCGGGGTCTCGGTGGTCTGATGCTTTCAAAGGCTTCACCCGGGTCCACGGTCGTCGTACAGGTGATGGTCGACGGTGAGTGAGGCCCTCAAAGGCTTCACTCGGTGACGGGAATGCCCGGGCAACCGGCCGACCCCGCCGTGGCCACCGAAACCCCGCGACAAACAGCAGCATCGCCGCGACGACCAGAATCGCCTTCACCAGGTCCGTACCCACTCCCCGGCAGCCGGGTGGGGCCAGCGAGGAGACCATCTGATGCATCGAAAGGCTTCACCTGAGCACTGGGCCGTGCTGCTCGCGGCCGACCTCCAGATCAGGGTTCCCAGGCATTGAAGCCTTCAAAGGCTTCACACCGACCACGCGGCCTTGCCGCTCGGACCGGGAAGCGCCCCCCAACGGGGTTGATGCATCGAGAGGCTTCACCCGAGCACCCGGACCGTGCCCGCCGTGCGTCCGACCCGCCGATCAGGACTTCGCCGGACTGATGCTTTCAAAGGCTTCACCCGGGTCCACGGTCGGCGTGCAGGTGATGGTCGACGGTGACTGAGGCCTTCAAAGGCTTCAACGCCGGCGCCGCGTGAACTTGGCCTCTCCGCTGGGCAGGATCTTCAGGTTGAACGCGTCGTCGTGGGCGCGGACGTGGTGGTAGCCGCACAACGGGATCGCGTTGTCCAGGTCGGTCGGCCCCCAACGGCTCCACCAGAGCTTGTGATGGATGTCGCACCATGCGAACGGACGTTCGCAGCCTTCGACGCCACAGGTGTCGTAGCGCAGCGCCAGGGCTCGACGTTGGGCCGGGGTGAACAGCCGCTGCTCGCGGCCGAGGTCGAGCCGGGCAGACGGACCGTCGAACACCGCAGGGATGATCCCGGCAGCACAGCCGAGCCGGCGGGCCTCCTCGATGCCGATCCGGGTGCCGGTGTCGACTGACGCGCCGGCGAGCCCGTCGAGCAGATGGGTGAAGTCGACCTTGACAAGCAACGAGGCCGACGCTTCCGCGAACCCGTCGACGGGCAGGTGTTCGATCAGCTCACGCAGACCGAAGCCCATCTTCTCGTGCCAGTTCATCCCCTCGTAGCCCCCCTCGACGCTCTCGTCGAGCACAACGCGACCCGCCTTGTTGCGGCCCAGCCTCCGAGGGGAGGTCAGCCGTTCGAGGAATCCCCGCAGCAGCGATCCATGCAGCTCCGGCAGCCGGAACTTGCCCGAATAGGTCCCGTCCCCGTTGTCCCAGATATGGGCGTAGGTCTCGCGCTCGGCACGCGTGGTCTCCTGCTCCAGCATCGAGGCCTCCTGCTGGTCGGCAAGCTCCGCATTGACCTTGGCCAGCATCCGGCGTGCCGCCTGCCGCAACCCGCGCGGGTTCATCCCCTCCACTGCCTTGGCCACCAGGCTGGCCTCGGCGGCGCGGCGCTCGTCCTCGCTGGCCGCGGCAGGCATCTTCTCCGCAGCCTTGACGATCACCCTCGCCTGCGCCTCGTTGATGCCCCCATCGCGAAAGGCGTCGCGGGTGAAGTGATAGCGCTCCGCGAGCATCTGCGCCAGCCAGATCCCGCCCCGCATCACCGCCTGCGTCGAGCCGGTGAGCCTCGAAGCCCACGCGTCGGTCCCAGTCTCCGCCGTCCGCTTGGCCACCTCACGGCTATCGGCCTCCCCGAGCAGCGACAGCTTCAACGACGCAGCCTGGGCCTCCAGCCGCGCCGCCAACGACACCGCCTGCGCAAGCTCATCCTCGTTCAGCGAGCCGGGCGGCACTCCCGCCGCGATCTCTACCTGACTCGAAGCCGCCCCCAAGGCGTCGACGACCACCGGATCTCTGAGCTGTGTCACCGTCATGACGACAGCCAATCAGCACCCGCCGACATAAACCGAACGCACGTTCGGGCGGGCGTCAAGTGGTGGCTGAGCTCAGGGAAGCGGCAGGATCGGACCCACAGTGGGCAGCGGGAGCGGCGGCAGCGTCGGCAGTGGCAGCGATAGGCCGCTTGCCGCCTTCTCCATCTGCGACGCGGCGTCGGCCGACACCGCGCCGGTGCCGCCGAAGATCGAGCCCTGCAGCAGCGTCAGCGCGTTGCCCTGCAGCCAGGTCAGCACGGAGTCGCCGGGCTGGTCCACGCTCTTGGTAATCAGCAGCGGCCGGTTCTGCTTCCCGGCGAGCGGGCCGCCTGCGAGCGCGTCCGCGCCGTACCCCTTCTGATACCCCGACGCCACGTCGACCGCCGTACGGCTGAACCCGAGGTTCTGCACGGCGTACGTCGCGGCCAGCGTCGAGGTCTCGGCGCGGTCGGAGCCGGCGAACCGCTGCGCGAGATCGATGCCGTGGCTCTTCAGCGTGGCGACCACGCCGGCGCCGACGACCTGCGTGCCGCCCATCACCAGCACCTCGGTGACGCCGGCGGCCTTCATCGCCGAGACGACATCGTCGGCGATGCCGTTCTGCGTGGCCAGGCCGAGCGGGCGGCCGCCGTAGGCGAGCGGGCCGGCGGCGAGCGCGTCGGGGAAGTTCTGCCCGGTCGCCACGATGCCGAGCGAACCGGACGCCTTGCCGGCACTGGCAAGGACCTTCGCATCGGTGGCGTAGCGGTTCTTGCCCGCGATCCGGGACACCGTGTAGCCGGCGGAGCGCAAGGCCTCTGCCTGCTTCTTCGCGACCACCCCGGTGCCGCCGACGATCACGATGGTCTTCACCCCCGACGACTTCAGCCGGGCCTGCACCGACTTGGGCGTATAGCCCTTGCGAGTGAGCAGGATCGGAGCGTTGCGAGCGCCGGAGAGGTACGTCGCACTGAGCGCGTCCGCGTAGTTGCCCGGCGAGCCGTTGACGAGGATCGCGGTCGTCGTGTCGCCGTACGCCGTCGAGACCTGCACGGAGGTGGCGTACCGGTCGGACCCGGCGACCCGGTCGAAGGAGAACGTCGGCAGGGCGCTCGCCGACCCGCCCGCGGCGACCAGCGCCGTGCACATCCCAGCCGCCATCGCGGCAACCACTGCTACCGCGGCGATCCTGCTCGCTCTCGACCTGGTCATGTCCGCCTCCCCGTGAGTGACCTACCCGACCCGGGTCACGTTACGGCACCAGAGCGTCTCGCCGAGTAAAACTTGGTGCGACTGGAGGGGCAGCGCGGGCTCCAGCTCCACGCCGCGCGGATCGGCGAGGTACGCCGGGTCGTAGACGAACGTCGTGGTCACCTGGCCGCGGCCATGGGTGAAGTACGCGACTCCGGCATGCACCGGGACCGCGTCGACGTCCACGAAGACGGCCAACTCGTTCGTCGGAAGGTTCAATGCCGCACCCGCTTCGGGAGCGCAGCGGCTGCCCGCGCCCGGCCGAGATCTGTCTGGTAGGGGTCGAGCGCGTCCACGAGCCGGTCCAGCGCGCCCAGGGCACGGGCCACGCCGAGCACCGACTCGAGACTGACGCCGACCTCGCCGTGCTCGAGTCGCCTCAGCGTGTCGCGCGAGATGTTCGCGCGCTCTGCGACCTGCTGAGCAGTCAGGTTCTGGATCTTGCGCCAGCCGGCCAGCTGGCTGCCGATGACTTCGGCTGCTCGGCGCACCCGCGCCGGAGTGGTCTTGGCTGGCACGACGGCTCCTTAAGACGAATAGAGCCAGCATAACGCGATCTAAGGACTGATCTATAAGCCATAACCGCGATGCGGCGCGCACACCTTCGTGCACCCCCGGAGGCAGCCGGCCCGCGCAACCGGCCGCCCCGTCACCGTCCTACTGCAGCAGGTCGGCTGCCGCGTCCACGAGGTCCTGGTGCACCGCCTGGTCGCCGCCGAAGACGTTGAGCGTCGTCGCGCTGGACGAGGCCTTCGTCAGGTACGTCGACACGGTCTCCGGCAGCTTCGAGCCCGTCCCTCGGACCAGAAGCACGGGGACGCCCGCGGAGGGACCCGCGGTCAGCGCGTCGGGGAACTTCAGACCGGTGGCGAGGTTGACCGTCGTCGGGCTGTCGAAGAACTTCTCGGCCACCGCCGCGGACGTGGCATAGCGGTTGGTGCCGGAGACCTCTTCGGCCTTGGGGTCGGCCTGCGCCGAGATGCCACCGATGGTGTAACGCTGCAGGCCCTTGTGCGCGGCCAGGTAGTCGGTGGTGGCCGACGCCGGCTTGGTGCCGCGAGTGAGCAGGATGGCACCGTCGAGCGTGGCCGCCACCGGGCCCGCCGAGATGGCGTCGGGGAAGTTGGTCCCCGGCACCTCGAGCACCGTCGACGGACTGCCGAGCTGCTTGGCGATCGACACCGCGGTGGCGTACCGGTTCGCCCCGGCAATCCGCTTCGCGACGAAGCCGGCATCCTCGAGCGCCTGCTCCACCGACGTGCTTAGCGCCGCCGGGCCGCCGAGCAGGTACACCGTGCCGCCGTCGGGGAGCACCCGCTCGATCTCACTCAGCGTCGCCCCGCTCAGCGAGTCCGAGTGCGTGAGCAGCACCGGCGCATCGTGGGCGTCCGCGAGCGGCGCCCCGGCCAGGGCGTCCGTGAACTCATCCGAGCGAGCCAGCACCACCGCGCCCGCCGAGTCGTCGGCTGGGTAGCGGTGCTGGGAGACCGCGACCGCGGTCTCGATGCGGTTCGGGCCCGCTAGCCGGTTCACCGGCAGCTTGCCGGCCGCGAAGACCGTGCCGGTCAGGTCGGCCAGGTTGGGCGAGGTGGAGTCGGTGATCGTCACCGTCGCGCACCCGTCGGCGTAGGTCACCGACGATGCCTTGAGCCACTTCGTCCCGTTGAACCACACGATGCTGTGCGCGTTCGCGGGCAGGTCGCACTGCGTGATGGTCAACGACGTGAAGCTGCTGCCCTCCGCGATGAGTACGTCGAAGAACGTGGCCTGGCCCTCGACCGGTGCCGGCTCGGTCGGGTTCGACGGGTACTGCGACACCGTGAACGCGCCCTCACCGTGAGCCGTCACCGTCGTCTCGCCCGACGTTGCCGTGGCGGTGCCGTCAGCGCTGGTCGACGTTGCACTCTCGGCGTCGGTCGTGCCCTCGGGAGCCGGCGGAGGCGTGGGCGCCGCCCCACCGCCACCGCCGCCGCCGCTCGGCAAGATCGACGGCTCAGCGAAAGGCTCGAAGTCGTAGGTGGTGCCGTTCACCACCACGTTGTCCACACCGAACTTGCCGTTGGTCTGGTTCGTGCCCGAGGCCCCGGCGACCAGAGCAAGTCCCCCGACCCCAGCGCCCTTCGGAGCGTTAGCAGCATCATCG
>DASSKK010000111.1:0-82145 GCA_035690495.1 Nocardioidaceae bacterium
GAGCGCCTCGGCGTGCGGCTGAAGGTGGCCAGCGTCGACGACGCGATCGCCAACGGCGTCGTCGTGGACGACGGCAAGACCAGCCGCAACCGCCTCCAGATCGGCACCCTGCTCAATGCCATTGAGGAGGAGGGCTTCACCGCCGCCTTCGGTGGTGGCCGCCGCGACGAGGAGAAGGCGCGCGCCAAGGAGCGGGTCTACTCCCACCGCGACGACTTCGGCCAGTGGGACCCCAAGAACCAGCGACCGGAGCTGTGGAGCCTCTACAACGGCAAGATCCACGGCGGCGAGCACATGCGGATCTTCCCGCTGTCCAACTGGACCGAGCTGGACATCTGGCACTACCTCGGCCGGGAGCAGATCGAGATCCCGTCGATCTACTTCGCCCACGAGCGCGACGTGATCGAGCGCGACGGGATGCTGCTCTCCGCCTCCGACGCGGTGCAGCCGAAGGGCAACGAGACCATCGAGACGAAGACGGTCCGGTTCCGCACGGTCGGTGACATGACGCTCACCGGTTGCGTGGAGAGCGAGGCGGACACCATCGACAAGATCATCGACGAGATCGCCGTGGCCCGGGTCACCGAGCGCGGCGCCACCCGCGGCGACGACCGGTTCTCCGAAGCCGCCATGGAGGACCGCAAGAAGGAAGGCTACTTCTGATGACCGCCACCGACCTCGTCACCGGCGAGTCCCGCATGGACCTGCTGCGGTTCGCCACCGCCGGCTCTGTCGACGACGGCAAGTCGACGCTGATCGGCCGACTGCTGCTCGACTCGAAGGCGATCTTCGAGGACCAGCTCGAGTCGGTCGAGGCGACCAGCCAGTCCCGGGGCTACGACTACACCGACCTTGCGCTGCTGACCGACGGCCTCCGCTCCGAGCGGGAGCAGGGCATCACCATCGACGTCGCCTACCGGTACTTCGCGACGCCGAAGCGGAAGTTCATCATCGCGGACACACCGGGCCACGTGCAGTACACCCGGAACATGGTCACCGGCGCCTCCACCGCCGACCTCGGCCTGGTGCTGGTCGACGCCCGGCAGGGCCTGACCGAGCAGTCCCGCAGGCACGCCGTACTTCTGAGTCTGCTGCGGGTCCCGCACCTGGTGCTGGCCGTGAACAAGATGGACCTCGTCGACTACGACGAGAAGACCTTCGACAAGATCCACCGCGAGTTCACGTCGTTCGCCACCAAGCTGTCGATCCCGGACCTGGAGATCATCCCGATCTCCGCGCTCAAGGGCGACAACGTCGTGACCCGGTCGAAGAACATGGACTGGTACGACGGACAGTCGCTGATGCACCACCTGGAGAACGTCCACGTCGCCTCCGACCGCGACCTGGTCGACACCCGGTTCCCGGTGCAGTACGTGATCCGCCCCAAGTCCGACGAGTTCCACGACTACCGCGGCTACGCAGGCCGGGTCGCCGGCGGAGTCATCAAGCCCGGCGACGAAGTCCTCGTGCTCCCGTCCGGCCTCACGTCGAAGGTCGCCGCGGTCGACATGTTCGACGAGGAGATCGACGAGGCCTACCCGCCGATGAGCGTCACCGTCCGGCTCGAGGACGACCTCGACGTCTCCCGCGGCGACATGATCTGCCGCCCGCAGAACGCGCCCAAGCCCTCCCAGGACATCGACGCGATGATCTGCTGGATGAACACCGACCCGCTGCAGCCGCGTCGCAAGCTGGCGATCAAGCACACCACCCGCACCGGTCGCGCGATGGTCAAGGACATCCAGTACCGCCTCGACGTGAACACCCTGCACCGCGACACCGAGGACGTCGCCACCAAGGGCCTTGGTCTCAACGAGATCGGCCGCGTCCAGCTCCGCACCACCACGCCGCTGCTGTGCGACGCCTACTCCAAGAACCGCACCACCGGCTCGTTCATCCTCATCGACGAGGCCACCGGCGTCACCGTCGGCGCAGGAATGATCAACAGCGGCTCGTAGGGCAGAGAGCAGCCACACCAGCAGGCACTCGTCAGTGTGGATTTCCGGAATGTCCCGGTTCAACCGGATTCGGTCGGCGGAAGTGCCTGTCGGTACGGCTGCCTGCCGGGTCAGGTAGCCCACCGGAACATCACCAGGGTCAGGCCGGTGACCACGGCGAGCAGAACCACGGCCGCCACCGCGACCACCCGGAGGACCCGGTGGGTCTCCACTCCGCCTCCCACGGCGCTGACCCCGATCAGCACCACGACGGGTGCCAGGCTGTTCCCGACGTTGGCCCCCGCCGTCTGCGCGGCCAGCAACACGCTCGCCGGGGCGTGCAGCAACCCTGCCACGTCGGCCTGCAGCGCCGAGAACAACGCGTTCGACGACGTGCTGGACCCGGTGAGGAACGATCCGAGCGCGCCGATCAGTCCCGAGAGCGCCGGGAACGCCGGGCCGGTCGCCGCGACCGCGCCGCGTGCGAGCGTCGACACCATCCCGGCCTCGATCAGCACCGTGGTGACGCACGCGAGCGCAAGGATGCTCACCGCGGTCGAGTGCACCGACGACCACCACGCCCGGGCCATCTCGGCCACGGGCCGGCGCTGCCACAAGCCGACCGCACGGTAGGTGAGGTACCCCAGCCCGCAGGCCAGCAGCAGGTAGGTCCCAGGGTGGTCGAACAGCCGAAGAGGGGTGTATCCGGAGATCGCGGGCGTCCGCCAGCCGAGGGCCGTGGAGGTGCCCGGGAAGCCGGGGGCAAGCGCGGCCTGTCGGTCCACCCAGTGCCGCGAGGCCGGCACCAGCAGCACCAGCAGCGCGATGCCGAGCAGATAGAGGTACGGCGAGACGAGCCACACCGCTCGACTCCGGGACTCGTGCCCCGGGATCGTCTCCTCGGTCGCGGTGACCCGCCGTCGGCGCACCCGTCTCGTGACCACGGCCAAGGTGATCGCAGCGGCGAAACCCACCGCACCCGCCGCGACCGAGCCGACCGCGGGCACGACTGCGGTGACGGCGTACAGCGTCACCGCCATCGGCACCCCCGCCACCAGCAGCAGCGGTCCGCCGTCACGCAGCCCGCGCAGGCCCCCGTCGAGCAGCAGCAGGAGCGCTCCGGCAACCAGGCAGTTCACGCCGAGCAGCAACGACGCCCGGTGCGCGAACGCCGTCGACTCGTGCCCGGTCAGATGGGCGGTGAGGGCGGCCATGTAGTAGGAGGAGCCCATCGACCCGAACGTGACCGACCAGTGGTAGCCGATCAGCGGGTAGGCGACCGCCCGATGACGCGCCCACCCGGAGGCGGCGAGCAGCGGCGCCGCCACCGCGATCGGCGTGCCGAACCCGGCGACCCCCTGGACGAACGACGGCAGCAGCCAGGCCAGCACCAGCAGGTTCTCGCTGCGATTGGGGAACAGGTGGCCGAACAGGCTTCCGATGCGATCGAAGCCGGCGCGCTCCGCGATGCGGTAGAGCAGCATCGCCGGGAACACGACGTAGAGGATCCACGTGCCCAGCCACAGTCCCTTGGCGAGCGCGACGCCGAGCGTGAGGGCCCCGGACCCGAACACGGTCCAAGCGAGAAGCAGGGTGAGACCGGCGACGAGCAGTGCTGCGGTGCGGGTCTTCATCCGGCCCGTGGTGACCAGCGCGAGCAGCACGAGCACAGGCGCCGCGGCGGCCAGCCAGCTCCACGGCGTGACCGCTGGGGTCACCTGTGCACACCCGGCTCCTGCGGTCGGCCGTTCTCGGCGGCTTCGCCGAGCGCGCCGCTCACCTCCTTGTAGGCCTGTCGGGTCTGCTCGGAGTGGCTTCGCATGGTCCGCGCGGCAAGGGCCTCGTCGCCGGCCACGAGCGCGTCGATGATCTCGTCGTGCTCGTCCCACGAGTGCATGCCACGCGTGCGCACCACCGGCTTGTACAGCCAGCGCACCCGCAGGTCCAACGCCGTGATGTAGCCGCAGAGCAGGTCGAGCCCGGACAGGGTGGCGACCCGCAGGTGGAAGGCCGAGTTGGCCGCAACCACGGCGGTCTCGTCGGAGGCGCGCACCGCCTGGCGCCCGCGCTGGCAGATCGTGCGCAGGTCGGCGATGTCAGCGGGGCCGGTGCGGGACGCGGCGAGTCCGGCCGCTTCGCTCTCCAGCGCGGCGCGCACGACGAACACCTCGTCGACCTCCTGGCCGGCCGGCTCGTGCACGAACGCCCCCCGGCCCGGGCGGAGGTCCACCCAGCCGTTGGCGTGCAGCGCCTGCAGCGCCTCACGGACCGGTCCGCGGCTCACCTGCAGCCGATCCGCGAGCTCGGACTCCACCAGATGCTGCCCCGGAGCGAGCGTGCGGGCGATGATGAGCTCGCGCAGGGTCTCCTGCACCCGGTGCCGCAGCGGCCCAGGGCGCTCCAGCGGCGTCAGGTCGTCGAAGTCTCCGAGCCCGCTGCGGGTGCGCGCCATCGCTACCGCCCGACCGCGTAGCCCTGCATGCCGCGCGGGTTGGCTCCCGCTCGCAGCACGCCCGCCTCGTCCCGGGCGACGGCGGAGAGGCGGCCCAGCGACCACGCCTCCTCCACGTGTACGTCGTGCCCGCGGCGCCGCAGCCCCGCTGTGGTCGCGTCACCGACTCGCGACTCCACGTGCACCACACCGGGCTGTCGCTGCCGCGGGTAGAACGAGGACGGGAAGTGGCTGGTGTGCCAGGCCGGCGCGTCGATCGCCTCCTGCAGGTTCATCCCCGCGTGCACCAGCCGAAGGAACAGCAGCAGCGACCACTGGTCCTGCTGGTCGCCCCCGGGTGTGCCGAAGGCCAGCCACGGCCGGCCGTCGCGGACGGCCATAGAGGGGCTCAGCGTGGTCCGCGGCCGCTTGCCCGGCGCCAGGGAGGAGGCCAGCCCCTCCTCGAGCCAGAACATCTGCGCGCGGGTGCCGAGCGGGAACCCGAGGCCGGGCACGACGGGGGAGCTCTGCAGCCAGCCGCCGCTCGGCGTCGCGGAGACCACGTTCCCCCAGCGGTCGGCGACATCGACGTGGCAGGTGTCGCCCCGGGTCTCGCCGCTCGGCCGCACGGTCGGCTCACCGAGGGAGCCTGGCAGCTGGCCGCCCGGCTCCGGCTCGGGCAGCGCGGGCAACCGGGGAACCTGCCCGTCCGGGGCGCCCGGCCTCAGGTCGCCTACGTCGGCGGCTTCGCCGAGGAGAAGGCGCCTGCTGTCGTTGTAGTCGGCCGACAGCAGCGTCTCCAGCGGTACGTCGACGAACGCCGGGTCGCCGTACCACGCCTCCCGGTCGGCGAACGCCAGCTTCGCGGACTCGGTGACCAGGTGCACGAGCTGCTCACCCGACGGGTCGAGGCCGTCCAGGTCGAACCCGCGCAGCAGGGCCAGCTGCTGGAGGAACACCGGGCCCTGCGTCCACGGGCCGGCCTTGAGCACCGTGCAGCCGGCGTAGTCCAGCGACACCGGATGCTCGACGGTCGCGCGCCAGCCCGCCAGGTCGTCGCGGGCCAGCAGTCCGGTGTGCGGTCGTCCGGAGGTGTCCATCACCGCGATGTGCTCGACGAACCCGGCGATGGCCTCGGCGACGAAGCCCCGGTAGAACGCGGCGCGTGCTGCCTCGATCTGCGCGTCGCGGTCGCTGCCCGCGCGCTCCGCGGTGGCGAGGATGCGGGTGTAGGTGGCGGCGAGGTCGGGGTTGGTGAACAGCGACCCGGCGCGTGGCGCCCTGCCGTCCGGAAGCCACACCTTCGCGGAGCTCGGCCAGTGGTCGTTGAAGAGGTCACTGACCGTCTCGATCGTGGAGGTGACCCGTGGCAGCACCGGGAAGCCGTGCTCGGCGTAGCCGATCGCGTAGCCGAGCACGTCACCCAGCCGCATCGTGCCGTAGCGCTGCAGCAGCGTCAGCCACCCGTCGAACGCGCCCGGCACGCAGGCGGCGAGCAGACCGGTGCCGGGAACCAGTCCCAGGCCCAGGTCGCGGAAGGCCGCGATGCTGGCAGCTTGCGGCGCGGGGCCCTGCCCGCAGACCACGAACGGCTGCTCGGAGCGTGCCTCCCAGCCGAGCACCGGGACCTCACCTGCCGGGCCGTTCAGATGCGGCTCGACCACCTGCAGCACGAAGCCGGAGGCGGCCGCGGCGTCGAACGCGTTGCCGCCGCGCTCGAGCACGGCCATGCCCGCCTGCGACGCCAGCCAGTGCGTCGAGGCGACCATGCCGAAGGTGCCGACCAGCTCAGGTCTCGTGGTGAACAACCGGGTCTGCTCCCTTCGTGATGTCCGGCGCGGAGCCGTCCTCGCCCACCAGGTGGCAGGCGGCACGGTGCCCGTTGCCGAGATGATCCACCAGCGCCGGGTCCGCGTCACGGCAGAGCGGGAACTCGGCGACGGGGCAGCGGGTGTGGAAGTGGCACCCCGAGGGCGGGTCGACCGGGCTCGGGATGTCGCCGTCGAGCATCACCCGTCGCCGCTGCCGCTGCAGCGACGGGTCCGGCAGGGGTACGGCGGACAGCAGCGACTGCGTGTAGGGGTGCCTCGGCTGCTTGAACAGCTCGGTCCTGGAGGCGTTCTCGACGATCCGCCCGAGGTACATCACGGCCACCTGGTTGCACAGGAACTCGACCGTGGCCAGGTCGTGGGCGATGAACAGGCAGCTGAAGCCCATGTCGCGCTGCAGGTCGAGCATCAGGTTGATGATCGAGGCCTGGACCGACACGTCGAGGGCCGAGACCGGCTCGTCGGCGATCAGCAGGCTCGGCTCGAGCACCAGGGAGCGGGCCAGACCCACACGTTGGCGCTGTCCCCCGGACAGCTCGTGCGGGTAGCGGCTGCGCATGTCCGCGCTCAGCCCGACCCGTTCCAGCACCTCCCCCACCCGCCGCTCGAGCTCGCGGCCGCGCGCGATCTTGTGCATCCGCAGCGGCTCGGCCACCACGTCGCCGATCTGCATCCGAGGGTCGAGTGAGGAGTACGGGTCCTGGAAGACCATGTGCACCTGACGGCGTACCTCTCGCAGCCGCCGCTGCGGCAGGTGCGTGACGTCCCGCCCGTGCAGGCGTACGACGCCCTCTGTCGGCTCGATCAGCCGGACGATGCACTTGCCGACCGTCGACTTGCCGCTGCCGGACTCCCCGACCAGGCCGACGACCTCGCCGGGTCCGATCGTCAGGTCGACGCCGTCGACCGCATGCACCCGTCCCCCGCCGCGGCTGCGCGGGATCTCGAAGTGCTTGCGCAGGCCGCGAACCTCGAGCACCGGCTCGCTCACGACCTGATCACCTCCGGCTGCCGTGCCCGCTCCGGGCCCGGGTGCACGCAGGCGGCGTACTGTCCGGAGGCCGTCTCCACGAGCTCGGGCATCCGCACCAGGCAGGGGTCGTCGGCCCGGGAGCAGCGCGGGGCGAACACGCATGCGCTCGGGGGCTGTCGCAACGTGGGCACCATGCCCGGGATCTCGACGAGCCGGTTCTGCGTGTCGGCCAGCACCAGGTCCGGGCGGGGCACCGACCCGAGCAGGCCGAGCGTGTAGGGGTGCTGGGGGTTGGCGAACAGGTCGTCGACGGCGCCTGCCTCGACCACGTGCCCGGCGTACATCACCACCACCTTGTCCGCGACTTCCGCGACCACGCCGAGGTCGTGGGTGACGATGACCACCGACGTGCCCAGCTCGTGCTGCAGGTCGCGCATGATGTCGAGCACCTGTGCCTGGATCGTCACGTCCAGCGCGGTGGTGGGCTCGTCGGCGAGCAGCACCTTGGGGTTGCAGGCGACGGCCATCGCGATCATCACCCGCTGGCGCATCCCGCCCGACATCTGGTGGGGATACTCGCGCACCCGCTGCTTGGCGGCGGGGATGCGCACCAGGTCGAGCAGCTCGACCGCTCGCGCGCGGGCCTGCGACCGGCTCAGGCCCTCGTGGCGGCGCAGCACCTCGCCGATCTGGTAGCCGACGGTGAAGATCGGGTTCAGCGACGTCATCGGCTCCTGGAAGACCATCGAGACGTCCCGGCCGCGGATCCGTCTCAGCGCCTTCTCGTCCAGCCGGGTGATGTCCTCGCCCTCGAGGCGGATCCGGCCGCTCCTGCTCGCGGTCGGCGGCAGCAGCCCGAGCACGGCCAGCGCGGTCATCGACTTGCCGCACCCGGACTCGCCCACCAGCGAGAGCACCTCGCCGGGCTCGACGGAGAACGACACCCCGTTGACCGCCAGCACCGTCCCTTCGTCGGTGTCGAACCGGACGTGGAGGTCCTCGACCTCCAGGCGCGCGGTCACGAGCCCATCCTGACGTCGAGCACGTCGCGCAGCCCGTCGCCGAACAGGTTGAACGAGAGCGTGGTCAGCGCGATGGCCAGGCCGGGGAACACCGCGAACCACGGCGCCTGGGAGACGTACTGCTGGGCTTCGCTGAGCATCGTCCCCCAGGCGGGTGTCGGCGGCTGTACGCCGAGCCCGAGGAAGGACAGTACCGCGGCGCCGATGATGGCCGCCGGGATGCCGACGGTCACCTGCACCACCAGCGGGCCGAGGATGTTCGGCAGCATGTGCCGGAACAGGATCACCCGCGTCGGGGCCGCGTTGACCACCGCCGCCTGCACGTACTCCTCCTCCCGCAGCCCCAGCACCTCGCCGCGGGCGATCCGCACGAAGATCGGCACCTGTCCGATCGCCAGCGCGATCGCGGCGTTCACCAGGGAGGGGCCGAGGATCGCGGCCAGCCCGACCGCGAGGATCAGAAACGGGAACGAGAGCACGACGTCGGTGGCCCGGGAGACGACCAGGTCGATCCAGCCGCGGAAGTAGCCGGCGACCATGCCGATCGGGACGGCGACGACCAGTGCGAGCACCGTGGCGAGCACGCCTGCGGTCAGCGACGCGCGGGTTCCGACCAGCAGCCGGGACAGCAGGTCGCGCCCGAGGTCGTCGGTGCCGAGCAGATGGCCGGGGCTCCCCGGGGCCAGCAGGATGTCGTTGTAGTTGCTCGCGCTCGCGTCGTACGGCGCGATCAGCGGGGCGAACAGGGCGATGAAGACGACGATGACCACGCCGGCCAGGCCGACGACCGCGGGTGGCCGGCGGGTGAACCGTCGGCGCATCCGGCCCCGGCGGGCCACTCGTGGCTGCGACTCAGCGGCGATCGCGGTCATGCGCTGCCTCCGGCGACCCGGATCCGCGGGTTGAGCAGGGAGTAGGCGATGTCGACGAGCAGGTTCGCGACGATGTAGGCGGTCGCCGTGAGCAGCACGACCGCCTGCAGGGTGGGGTAGTCGCGGCTGAAGACCGAGTCGATGGTGAGCTTACCGATGCCGGGGATGATGAAGATCTGCTCGGTGATGACGGCCCCTGAGATGAGCGCGCCGAGCTGGAGGCCGACGACGGTGACGACGGTGACCAGGCTGTTGCGGAGCGCGTGGATGCCGACGACCACGAACCCGCTCATCCCCTTCGCCCGGGCCGTGCGCACGTAGTCGGCGCCGAGCGACTCGAGCATCGCCGAGCGCATCTGCCGCATCACCACCGCGGCCAGACCGATCCCGAGCACGAACGCGGGCATGATCATGTGCGCCAGGTTGGCCCCAGGGTCGGTGAGCGGGACGAACCCGGAGGCGGGAAGCCATCCGAGGTTGACCGCGAAGCCGAGGATGAACAGGATCCCCAGCCAGAAGTGCGGCACGGACAGCCCGCCCAGCGCCGCCGTGCTCGCCACGTAGTCGGCCGCCGACCCGCGCTTGACCGCGGCGAGGATGCCGATGGGCACACCGATCACCACCGCGAGCAGCAGGGCGAGCACGGTCAGCTCGAGCGTGATCGGCAGCCGCTCGGCGAGCGTCTGTGACACCGACAGGCCGGTGTTCGGTGAGGTGCCCAGGTCGCCGCGGAACGCGTGGCTCAGCCAGAGCCCGTACTGCACCGGCACCGGCTTGTCCAGGCCGTACTCCGTACGGATGGCCTGCAGCACCTGCGGGTTCGACGTCTCCGCCGACAGCGCGACCGCGGGGTCACCGGGAAGACCACGCACCCCCGCGAAGACGACGATCGTCGCGATGAACAAGGTGACCAGTGAGGCGCCTGCCCGGCGCAGGAGGTACCACCCCACCGGCCTCAGCTGCCGCTCAGCTGCGCGGTCTTCAGCCGGATCAGACCGTCGCCGTAGTACTCGATGCCGCTGACGTTGCTGCCGTAGCCCAAGACGACCTTCGGGTGGTAGAGGTAGATGATGTTGTCGTGCTGCAGGAACGCCTCGCACAGCTTCTGGAAGATCTGCTTGCGCTGCGCCTGGTCCGTCGTCGACCGCTCCTGGGCGAGCAGCTGCTGCACGTCGGAGTAGTTCGCGCCGCTGTAGTTCAAGGCGCTGGTCGGGTCCCAGAACGGTGAGATGTTCTGGTCCGGGTCGAGCCGCCCCGACCAGCCGATCTGGAACGTCTCGAAGTTGCCCTGCTGGCTCTGGCTCAGCGCGGTGGTGAACTCCGTCGGCTTCACGCTCACGTCGAAGCCGGCCTTCTTGGCCATCGACTGGACCACCGTGCCGAGCTTGGTCGCCTCGGAGTTCGCCGCCTGGACGATCAGGTTGACCTTGATCGGCGTCTGCACACCGCTCTGGGCGACGAGCTTCTTGGCCTGGGCGATGTCCTGCTTCGGGCAGGTGATGTCCGGCGCGAACGGGCTGTTCGGCGAGATCGGGGTGCAGCCGGGGACGTACTGGCCCTGGAAGACCGCCTTGTTGATGGTGTCCCGGTTCAAAGTGAGAGCGAAGGCCTTGCGCAGCTCCGGGTGCTGGGCGAGCGGGTTGTCCACTGTGTGGTTCCCGGACTTGCCGGCGCCGTTGCTGTTGGAGACGTTGATCGTGATGCCCTGGTAGCCCAGCGAGGTCACCGGATCCAGCTTGACGCTGCTGGAGTTCTGCAACGTCGCGACGTCCGGCGGCGCGATGCGGTCGGCGACGTCGATGTCCCCGGACCGGAGGTTGGCCGCGCGCACGTTGGGCTGGGTGACCACGACGAAGTTGACGCCGTCGAGGTGCACCTTGGACTTGTCGTAGTAGTACTTCGACTTGGTCAGCTCGATCCGGTCCGAGGACGGCCGGTCCTTGAACGAGAACGGGCCGACGCAGACCGGGTGGTTGGAGAACTTGTCACCGAGCTTGTCCAGCGCCTTGGGCGACAGGATCATCCCCGACCGGTCGGCCAGGATCGCGGTCAGCGGCGCGTAGGGCTGCTTCAGGTTCAGCTGCACGGTGGTCGGGTCGACGGCCTCGACCGACTTGACCTCCGCGAGCTCGGCGGCACGAGCCGACTTGGGATCGGTCATGTAGTGCTTCAGCGTCTTCGTGACGGCCTTGGCGTCGAACGTCGTGCCGTCGTTGAACTTCACGTTCTTGCGCAGCGAGATCGTGTACGTCTTGCCGTCGTTGGAGATCTTCGGCATCCCCGCCGCCAACTGGGGGACGATCTGCAACCCCTGGCCGACGTCGTAGAGCTTCTCGCACATGTTGGCGAACACGATGCGGCCGACGTAGGTCTGCGCGACCGTCGGGTCGAGCGCGTCCGGCGCCTCGGCAAGGCCGACGGTGAGCGTGCCGCCATTTCCGCCGCTGCCGCCACCCCCGCTCCCATTGGAGCTGTTGTTGTTGCTGCTGGTGGCCGGCTGAGTGCACGCGGTGAGAGTGAGACCGAGAACGGTCAGCACAGCGAGAGGCAAGGCCCGAGAGCGGAACATGAGTCCTCCATTGTCGTGGACCCGAAAACAGTAAACTGTAAACACTTTGCGCGTCAACGGTGGTTGAGGTGCCCGACGTTGGTTGAGGTGCAGACGGTGGTTGAGGTGCGAGGCGCTAGCCGAGCCTCGAAACCACCGCCACCCGGTGGTTGAGGTGCGGACGGTGGTTGAGGTGCGAGGCGCTAGCCGAGCCTCGAAACCACCGCCACCCACGGTGGTTGAGGTGCGGACGGTGGTTGAGGTGCGAGGCGCTAGCCGAGCCTCGAAACCACCGCCACCCACGGTGGTTGAGGTGCGAAGCGAAGCGAGCCTCGAAACCATCCGGCCGATCCAGTTCCCCAGCAGTCAGGTTCGGGAGCCATCCGAGCGGTGCCGAATCGCGGTGACCTCGACGACGCGGTGATCGTCGTCGAGGAAATAGAGGACTCGGTACGTGCCGCGCCGCGCCGTCCACGCCGGTGCCAGCGGCGGCTCGAGGGGTCTGCCGACGCGGTGGGGGTTGTCCAGCAGCGGACCGGTGATGAATCCGTAACCCGCGGTGGCCACCGTCTCCGGGAGTACCTCGGCGAGCGCTCTTGCCGCCCGCCCCGCGATGCGCAGCCGGTAACGCTCACTCACTCTGAGAGGCGCCCCGCCTCGCGCATGGGGTGGGCGAGCTGGTCGGCGTCGAGGTAGTCGCCGGTGTCGATCGCCGTACGGTCCTCGCGGTGAGCAGCGTGCAGTTCGGTGTCGGAGAGGACGGCAATGGTGTCTTGCAGCGTGTCGTAGTCGTCTGCGGCGGTGTGCGCGAGCGTCCGCGACCGGTAGCACTGACCTGTAGCCCTCCGCTTGGAAGCTACCTACCACGCTCCGAACGAATTTCCTAGTCCACCAGCAGATCTCGGATACGCTGCGTCTCCAGCGGCAGTCGGCGTTCCAGGGAGTTCCAGACGATCTGGTAGTCCACCTGCTCGTACGCGTGCGCCACGATGTTGCGCATGCCCTTCATGCTCCGCCAGGGCACCTCGGGATGTGCGGCGACGAACTCATCGGGCAGACGGGCAACGGCCTCGCCTATCTTGTGCAGGACGGCCTCGGCTGCCAGACGGAGCGTCTCGTCGGCGTCGTAGGCGGCCCTTCCGCGGGCCACCAGCCGGGCTGCCATGTCCGCGAAGGCGAGCAGGTCCCGCAAGACCAGGACCGGTAGGTCGTCGTCGCTCACAGGGCAATTGCCTCGTCGCGGATGGGGTTGGGTCCGGGGCGCAAGCCGTTCTCGGAGACCACGTCGACATGCAGGCCGGTCAGGTCCTCCAGCACAGCCGCCAGGTCGGCCACGTCGAACAGGTCTGCGTCCGGGGCGAAGCGCACCAGCAGATCCAGGTCGCTGCCCGACGCGTCCTGCCCGCGGGCGACCGAACCGAAGACCCGCACGTCGGTGGCCTTGTGCTGCGCGGCGACCTCCAAGACCCTCTCTCGCAGGCTCGAGAGCACGGCCGCAGGCCGTGGCTTCGCCGCCGCACGGAGCCGCGCGAGAGTCGATGCAGTCGGGCTGCGGCGACCGGTCTCGTAGGCAGCGATATTGGGCTGCGCAACCCCAGAACGGCGCGCCAGTTCCGCCTGCGTCAGGCCCGCCTCCGCACGCAGGTGCCGCACGAGATTCCCATCCGCTGACATATCGTTCAATATACCGTGTCCCGGGACGTCTCCGCGGCGACATGACCATCCGGGGGCTGCCGCGAACTCAGCCGCCTTGGGTCGGCGAGCCGGTCGGCCCTGGCGGGAACAGCTCCTCGATGATGTACCTCGCCTTCGGCATGAGCCGAGTCGTACCGATCACCTCCTCGGCGATCCTCAGCACCTCCTCGGCCGTCGAGGCCCCCGCCTCACGGGCAAGGAACCGGATGTCGTCCGAGTCGCGGTCGATCCTGGCGGCCTGGACCTTGAGGGCGAGCAGATACCGGGGCGAGGAGACTGATACCCGCAGCCCCGGGACGTTGAGCACTTCCCGGGCGTCGGGGTCGGCGCCCGGCAACAAGCCCTTTACGGCATCGTTGAGCCAGTCAGGTGGCAGTCCTTCTGCCTCGGCAAGCTCTCGGGCGACTCCGTAGATGACCATCTTGGATTCGAAGACGCCGCCGACGTCATCCGGCGGGTGTTCTCGTCATGGCCGAGGGTGCCGGCGCTCACACCGACGCCAGCGAGTCTTCCTCGACCACGAGGCCGCGGAGCAGGAAAGGCTGCGGACTGTGCGCGAGCGAGTATCCGAAGAAGACGTCCTCACCGGGGTGCCAGAAGCGGGACACCTCGCGCCCGTTTGCCCATGAGGGCACCGGCGCGCCGGTCGTCTGCGCCCGATAGGCGGCTGCGGCCGCAACTAGCGCGACGATGAGCTCGGAACCCGTGCATGTGGGGGCTTCTTCCAGGTCGTGACCGTGCACCAGCCAATGCGCCACGACGCGCACGTAGTTCTGCGGCGCCTCCTCCAGCAAGGCGTCTGCCAAGGCCGCGGGCAGTACATGCTGAAGACGCTACCGGATCCACCACGCCTGGAACCGGGATCTGATCGACACCGGCTTCCCAGGGCGCCTCATCCGCTCCGCAGCGCGAGGCGCGCGAACCGCACCGCGGCGGGCGTCGGCGAGCCTCGCAGCAGCCCCGCGGCAGGCTCGAACACCTCCATCTGGTCCAGTACGTCGAGCGTGGCGCCAGCCTCCTGGCGGGCCGCACCCGAAGGGACCGCATCACCCTGCCCGACCCGCCAGCCGAGGTCTGTCAGCGCCGAGCCGATCAGCGCGTACGCGTCCGAATCCCGGCCGTGCACGTCGCGCTCGGCTGCCACCAGCGCCAGCAGCACCGCGCCGGCAGGCGGCTCGCTGGTTCCCGGCTTGCCCAGGGGAAGCCGGGTGGCGATGTGCCGACACAGCTCGAGCGGGTCGCCTGCCATCGCACGGACCGCCTTGACGGGCCGCAGCTCGCCGCGCTGCTTGCGCACCAGTCCGAGCCGCTGCGCGGTCTCCCGCAGCGACAGCACCGGCCAGGTGAGCTCCTCGCGGTTTCCCTTGCCGATCCAGGTCCGGTCCAGGCCGAGCTCGTCCATCGCGGCCCGCACGTCGGCCGGGCGCAGGTGCCCGGCCTTGGTCAGCTCAAGCCCGTCGCCCACGCGCGCGAGCAGCCACACGTAGCGACGTACCAGCCGCTCGGCGTCCTGCTCCGACAGCTCGGCCGGCTCATCGAGATGCGCGTCGACGGCCACCGCCTTCAGCGCGTCCGCGGACGGGCCGCCCTTGACCGAGGTGAGCAGCTCCCCGAGCACCGGGGAGTGGTACGCCGCGCGCGGCGCCGACGCGAACTCGCCGGCCAGCTCTGCGTCGACCTCCTCGGCGTCGAAGTGTGCCGGGTCCCACGGCTCCCCGCCGGCGTAGGACCCCAGCCACTCGGCCAGCTCCTCCCGCTCGGGGTCGGACGTGTCCTCGACGGCGGCGAGCTTGTCCAGGTAGCCGTACACGCCACCGGAGTCCTCCGGCGGACCGGCCCGGCGACCGCCGACGCATCGGACCGGCGCAGCGTCCGCCGTCCGCTCGGTGACGCTCTCCAGCCGGATGCGCAGATCCCAGTCGTCGCCGTAGTCGTAGACGTAGCTCAGCCGATCGCCGGCCTCGGTGAGCACCTCGTCCAGCCGTACGTCGCCTTCCGGCAGCCCGTCCACGTCACCCTCGAACTCCGGATTGTCGAGGTCCTGCGAGCACAGGAAGAGCTGAGAGTCGCGGTCCCACACCGACCCGCCGAGCGCGAAGCGGTGCAGGTGGTAGTCGTACCAGCCGAACGCGATCTGGATCGCGGTGTGCAACTCGGCCAGGCTCAGGTGCGAGTCGGCCTCCAGCCGACGCCAGATCGGCGGCTTCGCGCCCGCCAGGTCCAGCCGCAGCCGGTAGGTGCGCACCTCCTCGCGCCGCGGCCGACGCAGATCCGGCCGCGGCGGCAGCGCGAAGCCCAGCGTTCTCGCGCCCATGAGCTGGTCTGCCACCGCACGTATCTGCTCTGGTGGCATGTTCTCCACCTGCGCCAGCAACCTCTCGATCAGGTCTGCCGGTTCGGGAAGCGCCTCGTGTCTGTCGTCCATCCCCACACCCTACGAGGGCCCCTCCGCGCGAACCGAAAGCTCGCAGCCACTCCCGGATTGGCGGCTTGGACAGCGCGGGCTACTGCCTTGAGGAGGCGTAGGCGTCCCCGATCTCGGTGAGCCGCCTGTGGACACCGCCGTAGATGTCCGGGTTGCCCGGCAGCCACTTCTTGGCGATCTTCGCCACCACCGTGTAGTTCGGGTTGCACACGTTCGCCATCGGCGACTCCGCGGTCTGCGAGACCAGCTGGTAGGCGTCCAGCTGGTCCATGCCGCACAGCTCGGCGACCCAGGACACCAGGTCCACGTGCGCGACCCGGTAGGCGTCCTCGAGCGGCTTGGCCGAGCCCAGGCACATCAGGTGGTCCTGCGACTCGATCCGCGGCCACGGCGTGAGGACGCCCGGGATGACGTCGACGGCCAGCACCGTGTCCATCGCCGACTCCACCGCCGTTCCGCACGCCTCCCCCTCGCCCTGGCGGCAGTGCCCGTCGCCGAGGGAGAGCAGCGCGCCGTCCACGTTGACCCCGAAGTACGCCGTGACCCCGGCGCGCATCTCCGGTGTGTCCAGGTTGCCGCCGTGCGCGTCGGGCACGATCGCCGAGCGGACCTCGAACGCCGCCGGGGCCACCCCCACGGTGCCGTGCATCGGGTCCATCGGCAGCACGATCGGGTCACCGGACCCGGGCGTGAACGCGACGGTGCCGCCGGCCCGGTCCACGTCGTACATCCAGACCCTCTCCGGCAGCGGCGGCTGCAGCGTTGCGGTGGCGTGGGTGGAGGTCAGCGCCCCGAACAGCGGCACGGTCGTGGAGGAGGCGTAGCTGCGCGAGGGCTGGATGCTCACGAAGTGGACCGCGAGGGTGTCGCCGGGCCGGGCGCCCTCGACCGCGAACGGGCCGCTCTGCGGGTTCAGGAACGGGAACTCGCAGACCTGCGAGACCAGGTCACCGGCGCTCTTGACCTTCCCGGCGTAGCAGTCCTCGGTCCACACCTCCAGCACCGAGCCCGGCCTGATCGTGCGCACCGGCCGCACGCCGCCGAACGTCCAGGCGAGCTCGTCGGGGCTCGGCGTGTAGGAAAGCACGTCCAGGCCGGTCATACCCGCTCGCCTTCGTCCAGCTCGTCGGGGACGTCGGCGATCTCGAGCCGCCGGCCGGCCAGATGCAGCCCGATCGCGGCGAGGATGCCGATGCCCAGCCAGATCAGCCCGATCGTCTGTGCCGCGATGTTGGCCGACCACAGCACGTAGCCGAGGATCACCATCCCGATCGCCGGCACCAGCCAGTGCGCCGGGGAGCGGCTGCCGCGCCGGACCACGAAGTGGGTGATGACCGCGATGTGCAGCAGGATGAACGCGGTGAGCGCGCCGAAGTTGACCATCGTCGACAGCAGCGTGATGCCGTCGGAGCGCTGCGCCATGTAGACGCCGAGCCCGATCGAGACCACGGCGATCAGCAGCGTCGCGTTGACCGGGACCTGGTGCCGTGGGTGCACCCGGCGCAGGAACCGCGGGAGCTGCCGGTCGCGGGCCATCGCGAACAGCAGCCGCGAGGTGGCTGCCTGCGCGACCAGCGCGTCGGCGAACCCCCAGGCGATCGCGGTGGCCACCGCGGTCAGCACCGACAGCCAGTGCCCTCCGGCCACGGCGGCCGCGTCGTAGAACGCCGTGCCAGTGGTATCGCCCTTGGTGAGCAGCTGGTTCCGGTCGGGCACCAGCAGCGCCGCCACCCAGGTCTGTACGACGAACAGCGCCCCTGCGAGCACCAACGCGCCGACCATCGCGCGGCCGATCGACCGGGCGCTCTCGCGGTTCTCCTCCGCAAGGGTGGAGACCGCGTCGAAGCCGAGGAAGGACAGCACCGCGATCGAGACCGCGGAGAAGATGACGCCCGCGTGGAAGGTCCGGCCGTCGAAGAACGGGATCGAGGAGAACCCGATGCCCCTGCCGGCGAACAGTGCCCAGATCCCGACCACCAGGAAGATCACCAGCACGGCGAGCTCGGCGATGAGCATGTACTTGTTCACCTTGGCGGTCAGCTCGATACCGAAGTAGTTCACGCCGGTGTTCAGCACGATGAAGAACACCACCCAGGCCCACACCGGCACCACCGGTACGAAGCTGTTCATCGCCACGCCGGCGACGATGTAGAGGAGCGCCGGGACCAGGATGTAGTCGAGCAGGATCATCCAGCCGCCGATGAACCCGACCGGTGAGGCGATGCCCCGCCCGGCGTAGGTGTAGACCGAGCCGGCCATCGGGAACGCCCTCGACATCTGGGCGTACGACGACGCCGTGAACGCCATCCCGATCAGCCCGATGATGTAGGCCAGCGCGACCATCCCGCCCGCGGCGTTGTAGACGCTGCCGAAGATGCCGAACGGAGCGATCGGGACCATGAAGATCAGCCCGTAGATCATCATGTCCCACATCGACAGGGACCGCTTGAGCTCCTGCTCGTAGCCGTAGTGCTCCAGCGACCGCTCACCACTCGTGGACATGGCCATCATCGTTCACCCCGCCGGTCAATCCTGTCGAGACCGGTGGTTGAGGTGCGAGCCTGCGAGCCTCGAAACCACCGGCGCCGACGACCGCGACACTTCACCGAGTCATTGCCGGCCCAGTGCAGGGTAATGCGCCGACCTGGTCGCCGGCGGCGTGATCAAGCCCGCGACGAGGTGCTCATGTTCGCCTCCGTCCGGACCTCGAAAGTGGCCATCTCCGAGGCAGACTGCCGATCCTCACCGTCCGGTGGAGGACGACCTCCCGGTCTCCCGCGGCGCAGGTCGGCCTTCAAGCACACCACCCGTACCGGGGAGCGCTGTTCAAAGACATCCACGACCGTCTGCACGTGAACACGCTGCACCGCGAACAGGACACAAGCAGCTCGACCTCAACGAAATCGGCCGCGTCCAGGTCCGCGCACACGCCGCTTTGTGCGATGCGTACTCCAAGAACCGCACCACCGGCTCCTTCATCCTCGTCGACGAAGCAACGGGCGTGACCATTGGCGCAGGAATGCTCAACACCGGCTCGTAGCAGACCGTGGCGGGTGGCTGCCGTCGTCTCGGGTTTGCGGTTGCACCACGCTGCAAGCATGCACGGGACCATCTGCCTTCCGAGCTGTCGGGCGCCAGCCGCACCAACTCACCGCATCCGGATCTCGCCAGAATTCCGCCAACCCGGCGCCTCCCTTGGCATCATGTCGCACATGCACTCCTTTGCGCGCACACCCAGAGACTGAACGGTGCAGCCCATGTCAGCTGTGACCTCCCGAGGCGGGCGACGGTTGTTCCTAGGGCCCGTGGAAATATCCGGTATCATTCATGGCCTCACAGAAGGGCTCGAAGAAATCGGTATTCAGGTTGATGTTGGGCTATCCGCGAAACATCCGTTCGGCTACCACACGCCGCCTACTTCGGCTTTACTCTCGGCTTGGACTAATGTAGGCACACGTCTTAGAGCGACTAACTCACGCTCGCTTCATCAAAAGATTCCACTCAAGGCGTGTCATATACTGCTGGGCTGGCTCGTGCTCTTCTATGAGTTGCTCAGGGTTAGAGATTTCGTATTCCTCTTCGCAGAAACGATTACGAATACTCGCCTCGAACTTTATTTGCTCAAGCTGTTTCGCAAGCGAGTAGTTTTCGTGTATGCGGGGAGCGACGCGCGACCCGACTACATCAGCTGCGTTGAAGAAGTGAAGTCGAGTCGTCAATTGCGGCGGCTTCGACGCTCTGTCCATCGACGTAGGCAAAGACTTGCTCGACAAGAGGCAATAGCCGTTCAGTGTGTCAGTTCGATCACTACCGCACAGTTTCTCACCAGACCGTTCATAGACGCTTTACATTTTGGTGTTCCGAAGCCAGTCGCCGGGATTGAGCATCATCGGGAACGGCGCACATGTGGTCGCGTGAGAATACTGCACAGCCCGTCGAATCGGCGAATCAAGGGCACAGTAGTCGTCGAAAGCCTTATCGCAAGACTCGTAGCCGAAGGTAAGCGCGCGGAGTTGATCACGCTGGAAGGACAGCCCAACTCCGTAGTCCAGAGCGCGTTGGCAGAGTGCGACTTTGTCTTTGACCAAGTGTATTCGGATCTTCCCTGGAGCGCTTTCGCCACCGAGGCAGCGGCACACGGTAAGGCCTGCCTAGTCTCCGGCCCCGCCGCCCCGTTGTTTCGACAGGTCTCACACTGTCCGCCGAGCCTATATGTTTCAATCAACGAGCTCGAAATGGCACTCACACGCCTGATCGACGACGCCCAGTTCAGAGACGCTCTCGGCGCTAAGGCGCACGACTACCTTGAGGCCAACTGGCTCCCGCGCCTCGTTGCCGGGCGGCTGCTGCAGGTGCTGGATCATGGGGCACCCTCGGAGTGGCTGCGGAACCCGGCTGATCTCGTATACGTGAGCGGATGCGGCATGGCCGAGCAAGCAGGCAAACAGCAGGTACGCCAGTTGGTTGAGAGATACGGCACATCCGCGCTCGCCGTCCCGGATAAGCCTCATCTCGAAGCAGCGTTCCTTGCCTATGCCGGGCTTAGGTAGCCAGGTAGATCCTTTCATGCTCGAAAGACTCCTGCGCGACAGTGCAATCTATTCGCTCGCAGCTCTGCTCAGCCGAGCGATCGGCTTGACGCTGTTGCCGGTGTACGCATTCGCCCTTGACCCGGCTCAGTTCGGAGCATTCGACCTAGTGACGACTCTAGGCGTGCTTGTTGCTCTTGTCGTTCCCCTCGAAGTGAGCCAGGGTCTCGGGCGCCTCTACAGCGAGGGCGACGCGAAGCGTCGCCAGGGCCTAGTGAACAGCGCATGGTGGTTCACCGTGGTGATGCTCGCCGCGTTCGTAATGGCGAGCAACCTGCTCGCGCCTCAAATTGCAAGCGGGCTACTTGGCTCACCTGAAACCACCGGAACGGTGGAAGTGGCCGCCGGCTATATCGCGCTTAACGGCCTGTTCTTTCTCGCGCAGATGCAACTGCGCTGGAGCATGCGCAGCGGCCGCTATTTGGCTGTCAATTTCCTGTATTCGATGGCAATGATTGTAATGAGCGTTCTCGCGGTCGTCCTATTCCATTCCGGACTCCCGGGATTACTGGCGGCGCAATCACTCGCCACCGCGCTCGGCGTCACTGGCTGCATCGTCGGGTCGGGCGGCATCTCGATCGGCTTGTCCTTCGATCGTCGTCTCCTGGCTGAGATGCTCCGCTACTCGACACCTCTAGTTCCCTCGGGCGTCGCTTCATTTGCCATGCTCTACTTCAATCGCTTGGCACTCGCGCATTTCGGAAGCCTTAGTGACGTAGCCATCTATGGGGTGGCTAACCGATTCGGTTCCATGATTACGCTGCTGATTGTTGGCATACAAGGAGCCCTAATGCCCCTGGTCTATTCCCATTACCGCAGCCCAGAGACTCCGAGGCAGATCGCGCGGCTGTTCGCCGGATTCTCCGCGCTCGCGATGACCGCGTGCCTCGCGCTCACTGTGGCGACACCTTTCCTGGTGAGGACGTTCGCGGGAACAAGATACCTCGCCAGCGTTCCCTTAGTCGCTCTTCTGTCGCCTGCCCTCCTACTTTCGCAGATGTACATCTTCGCTCCAGGAATCGCGATCGCCAAGAAGACTTATACGCAGTTGACTATCGTTGGTATATCAGGTGCGGTCAGCGTGTCAGCCAACATCGTTCTCGTGCCCCCAATGGGGAGCATGGGGGCTGCCATCGCGACTCTTGTGTCGTCAGCGACCATGTTCGTGCTCTGGGCCTACGTCAGCCAACGCCACTACCCCGTCCCATTCGCCTGGCCTGCCCTCGGCATAAGTTCCACTGGGTTCATTGCTGCCCTGGTGGGTTCTCAGTTGGCGGAGCACCATCTTCGCTCGTCATGGGCTGCGCTGTTGACTGGCGCTCTACTCACCATCGCGTTCCTCGTTGTATTGACCCGCAGCCGGCTCGTGAATTTGAGGGACGTCAAGACCGTAGGGCTTCTGCTGCTATCGGCCCGAACGTTACGCAGGTGACCCCTCAGCGCGAGTTGGCCGCGGGGCCATACCGCGACCAGTCCGCCAACCACTCGCTGGAGGCCAGGTTTCGCGAAACCCACACAGCGTGTGAGCGATGACGGGACGATGTTCTCTGTTGGGTTCTGTACGAGAGGCAGGTGCGGTGAAGATCCTTAGCGTCGTGGGCGCGCGTCCACAATTCGTCAAGCTGGCGCCGATCTCGTCGGCGGCAGCGGCCGCCGACATCGAGCACGTGGTGGTTCACACAGGTCAACACTACGACGAGGCAATGTCAGCGGCATTCTTCAAAGACCTAGCGATCCCCGAGCCCGACGTGAACCTTGAAATCGGATCCGCCAGCCATGGCGCCCAGACCGGGGCCATGCTGTGTGCGCTTGAGCCGGTTCTGCAGGACCATGCGCCCGATTGGGTTCTCGTGTACGGCGATACAAACTCCACGCTGGCAGCGGCCGTGTGCGCAACGAAGCTTCACTTGAGGCTGGCGCACCTAGAGGCGGGATTGCGTTCGTTAAACCGTCTGATGCCTGAAGAACATAATCGAGTCCTCACGGATCACTCCGCTGACGTTTGTCTGGCGCCGACCGCTGTAGCCATGAAGCATCTTACAGCCGAGGGTTTGGCCGCGCGCTCAGTTTTAGTCGGCGACGTCATGGTGGATCTGCTGAAGCGCGTCGAGACGAGCGTCAAGCTGGCTCCGGTCGATACGCCGATCGACTCTCATGATGCTTTTACGATTGCCACGATCCATAGACCTAACAACACGGACGATCCCGCGAGGCTCGAGCGCATTCTCGGCGCTCTTTCTCAGCTCGGTACTCGCGTCTACCTTGCGGCTCATCCGCGACTTGTGGCCTGTGCCGACCGATCTGGCATTGCGCTGAATCGTGGCAACGTAATTGCCATTCCTCCACTCGCCTATCCTCAACTTGTCCAAGCTCTCCGCAGCGCGGAGGCTGTTGTCACGGACTCCGGGGGCTTGCAGAAGGAAGCATTTGTCATGGGTGTTCCGACGACAACGCTTCGACCTGAAACCGAATGGGTCGAGACGCTCGCCAATGGCTGGAATGTGCTCGCCGCGGATCCGGCCGAAATCGCGAGTGCTGTGGCACGCGATCGTCCGACAGCACCGCGGGCAGCGCCATATGGAGGCGGCGACGCGGCTGAGAAGACCCTCAGCGTGCTCACCGATTGGATCGTTGCATGACTTCTCTCGACATATCGCCGGTGCCACTCCTCGATGAGTCCTAGAGTTCTGCACTTGACCGAGGCATTCGGGAGTGGTGTCGCGACTGCTATCGAGCAGTACATGGGGCAACCGGCGGCAGAGCACCACCTCTTGGCTCGACTGCGTCCTGACATCGATCCATCAGAATTGCACCGCGCCGGCAATCGGACGTACGTACACGGGCGAGGTGAGCTGATACAACGTTGGCTGTGGGAGAGACGGGGCGAGTACGACCTGATTCATGCGCATTCTAGTTGGGCGGGCCTACTTGCGCGCACGCTGCGGCCCGTTGCTGCCCCATTGATCTACAGTCCACACGCACCGGCGACGATGCATGGGCGTCCGTCGATCCGTATGGCGGCGAACGTGGTCGAACGTCTCCTCTCGCCAGGAACGCGGTGCTTCGCTGCCGTGAGTACAGCGGAAGCCGCGGCGCTGATGCGGCTGGCAGGTCCTCGGACAGTTATCGTGGTACCGCATCACGTCGAGTTCCATCACCAGGTCGCACCTAGGGACCGGCGCGAGGAAGTCGTTGTCGCGGCCGGACGGCTGTCGCACCAGAAGAACCCTGAATCGGTGGCAGCACTGCCGAGCGCACGCATGTTCCCCAAGAGTTCCCGCTTCGTGTGGATAGGCGATGGCGATTCACGGCGCAGGCACTTGCTGGAGGCTCATGGTTGGGAGGTTACGGGCTGGCTCTCCCGGTCACAGACCGTAGACTTGGTCGCCCGGGCAGCGGTGCTGCTCCACCCCGCACGCTATGAAGGCATGCCCTTCGTCATACTTGAGGCCCTCGCCGCTGGTACCCCCGTCATCGCCGCTAGGGCCTCCTACCTCGAAGGCCTGCCCATCGCCGCCAGCTTCGACCGGCCCGCGTACGACCTCCCGGCTGCGCTCCGAGATCTCCTCGCTGACGAGACCCGCTGGCATCAGGCTTCACGAAAGGGCATTGACTTCGTCGAGCACAGATACACCAGGGAGGCCCAAGGCGAGGCATTGAGTCGCATCTATCGCTTGGCAATCAAGGGGTGATGCGCGTCAGGATAGCGCGCATAGCTAAAGCCTGGTCCCGACGCGTGAGCCCGACCCCCGCGCCTTCCGATACCTGGGAGATGGCTCCCCTAGATTGCTTCTCTCGTGCCCACGCGCTTAGGGCAGCAGCGATGTCATCCGGCTCATTCGCGATGACACCGAGACGACGATCGCGCACCAAGCGGGCGGCCGCGCTATTTTTGTACCCAAGCATGAGGATAGGCCTACGGGCGCCTATATATTCGAAGACTTTTCCTGTCATAGTGTACGCTTCGCGCGGATCATTCCAAGTGAGTAATAGCAATACATCCGCCGAACATTGCAGGGAAAGCGACTCGGCGTGGTTTACGCGCTTATGCAAATGGACGCGGCCCACTAAACCCTCTCGGACGACTAGCTCTTGAAGCCAGTTGACAGTTGCCCCGTAGAAGTCAACCGTCACGTCTGAGCCGTGTCCTTGCAGCGTCCGCATAGCTTTGAATAGCTGCGAGGGATCACGCCTTCCGGCGTATACCTCACCACAATAGACCAAGGAGAGCTGGGAGACGGCAGCGGGAGACGACTCACTGGCCGGTGGTACGCCAAACTCTGTCGGCTCGTATCCATTCATGACGAGATGCACTCTCGCTCCATGAAAACGAGCCAAGTGATCTGCCATTGGTTGAGACACGGCTGTTATGGCGGATGCGCCTTTGACGAGCGAATACTCGACCCGGCGGTCAATGGATCGGCGAAAGCGCCCGAATGGAAAGTAGAAGCCAGTGGACAGGAGATCGCGATAATCGGCAACCCATGGCACTTTGTATAGGCGCGAGAGTCGCTGGGCGACAACAAAGCTTGACATCGGTCCAGCACTGGCGACGATGACATCCGGCATCCAGTCCTGAAGATCTGCCTTGCGGATGGCGCGAAAGGCCCAATACGTGAAGGGGTCGGGGAAATTGACGATCGACCGCACCCCTCGTTCTACTTTGTCTCGTACCGCGGGCACAAGACCTTGGTTGCCTTGCGAATTGCCCGGGATGTCAACGAGGCGGCGGGGGTCGGTCATGAGCGCGAGACGACGGAGGTGCATCTTCGTGGCGATAGCGGGATCCGGCACTCGCTGCACCGCTATCTCCAGTTCCGCGTCCGGCTCCGACAATCCGGACGTCTCTGGTTCTCGGGCAAGGACTCGAATGCTGTCGCCAGCCTCGGCGAGATGTCTTGCGAAACTGCCCATACGAACAGCCGCGATCGCGTTCTCGGGTGGAAAATACGGACAGATAAGCAAGATCCTCATCGCCATGCTCGCTGGCGCCACTGGTAAAGCTGCACTGTAACCGACCGGGGCATGAGGAGTTGTAGACAAGTCCTCAACAGTCCATAGAACGCAATTCCCTTCGGCTCGAAGTTGTCGAGCAACACTCGGAGCCGGCTGAGTAGCTGCCGGCGGCGCCTCCTGGTCGAGACTGCTTGTGCGTCGATTACATATCTGACCATCACGCAGGGCAGGTTTGCTCCCTGGTGGTGACGAACAACTGCCCGAAAGAACGAGAAGTCCTCCGCGAAAGGTCGATTGGTCGGATAGTTGCCGAGTTCTGTGATTAGTGTCGATCGAAACATCACGGCCGGGTGGGAGAATGCACTATTTACGAACATTCGTCGACGTATTTCTTCGGGTGTCGTCGGGTGTCGGAGCTCATAGAGGTGGCATCCTTCCCGACTGACACATTCCACCCAACTGCCGACGAGCCAGCAGTCGGGATTGTTGTCCAGGTAGTCGATCTGGCGTCTGATCCGGTCGTTGACACAGGTGTCGCCGCAGTCGAGGCGGGCGACAAAGTCATAGCGGTCGACGATCTCCGCCAGGCCCGCATTGAGCGCATGAGCGATGCCGCGATTCTCGGGCAGTTCGATGAGGCGCACCTCCAGCGATCCGGAGTACCCAGATAGGGCGTCCCGTGCGGGCCACGTCCGGCTCCCGTCATCCACGACCAGTACGTCGACGCGTGGTGACTCGCCGATCGAGTCGATCGAGCTGAGCAGCGCGTCACCCGCCTCGAAGTAGGGAATGAGCGCGCAGCAGCGGACGCTCTTAACATCCTGCCGAACTGGCCAGGGCGAAGCAGCCTGCACGGTGTCCTCCTGGCTGCGTGTGACGGCACGGCGAAGATACCCATATCGGTGCCCTGCGCGCAGGCAGACAGGCCACTTCGAATAGGGCAAGACCCCAACGCCAACGTGGGACTGCCAGTAGACGATGCCGCTGGTCTTGGCAGCAGCGCCAGATGATGTTTGCCCAGGCTGGGTCGAGGACGGGACGGCGTCCGTTTCCACGAGCTCGCGATGGAAGCCTCGGGCGCTTACCATGCGATCCAGCTCTGGCACAGCGTGCTGCCGCGGATCAGGCGCCAGCTCCACGTCCTGACGCCCCGCCACGCGGACCTGCAGTTTGCCCTGCGATCCGGCGAGCCCGAGAAGCTCAGCGCGACCTTGCGCGAGCACTTCATCACCGCGTCGTCCACGCTGATGGCCGGCGCCGGTCAGTCACCCGGCAACGACGACCGCTCCTAGCCGGCTCCATGCCCGCCGAAGCGGTCGGCCCATCTCGCGACCACCTGGTCGCCATAAACTATGGTGGGTGACCCCGCAAGCACGGCCACGCCGTTGATCGCGCTCGCGTCCGGAGTCGCGGTGCTCGCCGCGGCCCTGTTCGCGGTCTCCACCTCGGTCCAGCATCACGCCGCCGAGACGGCACCCAGCTCCGCGGGGGGCGTGGTCGGGCTGGTCCGCCACCTGCTGGGTCGGCCGACCTGGCTGCTCGGCCAGTTCGTCGGAGTGCTCGGGCTGGGGCTGCACGCCGCCGCCTTGCACTACGGCCGGATCGCTGTGGTGCAGCCGATCATCATCAGCGGCATCATCTTCGCCGTCCCGACCCGCGCAGCAATCAGCAGGCGACTCCCCTCACAAGCCGAGATCCGGGCGGTTGCCCTGACCGGCGCAGGGCTGGCGGTGTTCCTGGTGGCGTCAAACCCCACCGCGGGCACGCACATCGGCATAGAGATGCGTGCCGCCGTGCAGGTCGCGGTCTGTGTGGTCATCGCACTCGCAGCGGCAGCGACGGCCTGGGTGACTCGACAAGCCGACCGACGCGCGTTCTATCTCGGCGTGACCGCGGGCGTGCTTTTCGGCCTGGTGGCCGGCCTGTTGAAGATGGTCCTGCAGATACTCGCCGACGAGGGAGCCACCCAGGTGCTGCTCGCCTGGCAGACGTGGCTGCTGGTGGTGTTCGGGGTCGCCGGTGGGGTCGTCAACCAGCTCGCCTACCGCAGCTCGCGCCTGTCCGCGTCTATGCCGGTGCTGAACATCGTCGACGGCCTGGTGGCGCTGGCGTTCGGGTACTTCGTCTTCCATGAGATCCCCCGCCACTCGGTGCTCTTCCTGGTGATCGAGGTGATCGCCATGTCGGCGGTGGCGGTCGGCCTGTTGCTGACCGCCCGGCTCGAGGACGAGCCGCTGTCCCCGCGACGCGAATCCTAGAGGCCCGCCCCTGACCGCTGACCCGGGTCTTGACAAGGCGTGTGCGCTGGGTCACGATCGTACACATTATGCATGATGCATCACGCGCAATGGGGTCGCGGACGTGGGGGGAGCGCGAGTGAGCAACCTCGCCCAGGACACCGAAGGCACAAACGGGACAGTGCAGCAGAGCGAACCGAGCGAGACGCCCCCAAGCGGCGCCGCGGCCAAGATCGAGCTGCGCGGCATCCGCAAGTCCTTCGACACCAAGAAGCGTCGCGTCGACGCGCTCGGCGGGGTGGACTGCGAGGTCGCCGAGAAGGAGTTCGTCGCGATCATCGGCCCCAGCGGCTGCGGCAAGACCACGCTGCTGCGGATCATCGCCAGCCTGATCCCGCCCGACGACGGGGAGGTGCTCATCGACGGCACGCCGGTCACCCAGCCCGGCCCCAAGCGCGCCACGGTCTTCCAGCAGTTCGGTCTGTTCCCGTGGAAGACGGTCCTGGAGAACGTCACGTTCCCGCTGAACATCCGGAAGATGTCCAAACAGGAGGCGAACGACCGCGCCCGCCGCGAGCTGGCGCGGGTGGGTCTGGACACGTTCGAGGACAGCTATCCCCACCAGCTCTCCGGCGGGATGCAGCAGCGGGTCGGCCTGGCTCGCGCGCTGGCCACCGAGGCCGAGATCCTGCTGATGGACGAGCCATTCGGCGCCATCGACGCGCAGACCCGGGAGCTGATGCAAGAGGAGCTCCTGCACATCTGGGCCGACACCCAGAAGACCATCGTGTTCGTCACCCACGACCTCGACGAGGCCGTGATGCTCGCCGACCGGATAGTGGTTCTCAGCGCCGGCCCGGCCAGCACGGTGCAGCAGGTGGTGCCGGTCGGGCTGCCGCGCCCGCGGTGGGAGTACGACGTACGCGCCGAGCCCGAGTTCGCCCGGGTCCGAGGGGAGATCTGGAGCCTGCTCAAGGCCGGCATCGAGCGCCCACCGGGCCAGGACGCCGGCGAGTGAGGGCTGACCGGACGTGACCACAGCCCTCCAGGCGAAGCCGAAGGCAAAGCCTGTCCGAACTCGCGAGCAGCGCGCGCAGGCCCGCTCTCGGCGCATCAAGCACCTTGCGCTGGCCGTGATCGTGTTCGGCGGCTGGCAGCTGCTCGGGACTTTCGGCAACCCGATCGTCTTCCCGCCGATCAGCTCGGTGGTCGTGGCGCTGTGGAAGCTGCTGGTCCACGGCGACCTGCTGCCTGCGCTCGGAGCGAGCCTGCGGCTGCTGGTCCTCGGCTTCGCGTCCGCGTTCGTGATCGCCACCGTGATGGGCATCGCGCTCGGCCGATACCGGCTGGCGGGGATCACGTTCAACCCCTACGTCAACGCGCTCTACGCGACGCCGCCGATCGCGCTCGTCCCACTCATCCTGGTCTGGTTCGGCTTCGGGCTCGGCGGCCGGGTCGTGGTCGTGTTCCTGGCCTGCTTCTTCCCGATGTTCATCAACACCTATGCCGGCGTCCGCGACGCGCCCGGCCACCTGATCGAGGTGGCCCGCAGCTTCGGCGCCCGCAGCGAGCTCCTGCTGCTGCGGCAGGTGGTGGTCCCCTCCGCGGTGCCCTACATCCTCGCCGGCGTGCGCGTCGGCATCGGCCGGGCCGTCGTCGGCATGGCAGTCGCCGAGGTCTACCTGCGGCTCGGCGGCATCGGATCGCTGATCGTCTCCTACGGCGCGGTGTTCAAGACCGACTACGTGCTCGCCGCGATCCTGCCGCTCCCGCTGCTCGGCATCGGCCTGACCAAGGTCTTCGCGCGCGTGGAAGGACGGTTCTCCTCGTGGCGGCCGACATGAGGAGCACACACCAGGCCGGGGGACGCAATCACACACAGCAGACCGAGAGGTGGATAAATGACATGAGACCCACAATGAAGAGGTACCGGTGGGCGGCGGTGGCGTCGGGCATCTGCCTGCTCGCGTCCGCGTGCGGCTCCGGGGCGGCGTCCTCGGCCGGTGGAGGCGGTACGACGGCCGTCGACTCCAGCGGCGGAGGCTCGGGCGACGTCGACCCGATCATCACGGCGTACCAAGGGCCCAAGGTGGACCTCTCGGGAGTCTCGCTCACGGTGACCTCCTCGGAGCCCGACGGGCTCACGATGGGCGAGCTGTTCATGTTCGGCAAGCTCAAGCAGTGGGGCGCCAACGTCGACCACGTCGTGCTCACCAGCACCTCGGGCATCCAGACGATGGTGGCCGGCAAAAGCGACCTGGCCGCCCAGGGCGCCGACGAGGTGGTGCTCGGCAACGCCCAGGGCGCGCACGTGACGGCCATCGGGTCGCCGGACTCCAAGCAGCACTACGTCCTGGTCGCCAAGAAGTCGGTCAAGGACGTGAAGGCGCTGAGCGGGAAGTCGATCGCGATGTCGGGTCCCTCCGGCTTCGACACGCTGCTGAGCAAGTACGCACTCCACCAGGCGGGCATGCAGCCCAACGCGGCGAAGTTCGTGCAGATCGGCGGCAGCCCCGACCGTGCGGCGGCCCTGCTGTCCGGCACGGTGGACGCCGCGACGATCTTCCTGGCCGGCTGGGAGAACCTGCAGACCAAGAGCGACAAGCTGCACCTGCTGAAGAACTTCGCCCAGACCACCGACTTCCCCGGTGACGTCTACTACGCGAAGGCCGACTACCTGAAGGCCAACCCGAAGCTGGCACTGGGCGTGGCGTGCGCGAACCTCGAGGCCAACGACTGGCTGCGCAACAACGAGGACCAGTACGTCAAGTTCGCTCTCAAGAAGGTGCAAGGCTCCGACGAGGCCAGCCTGAAGCAGATCTGGCAGGACGCGATCTCCGCCAAGATGTGGCCCTCCGACCCTGCGGACATCCTGCCCGGCCAGGGGCTGAAGGACCTGCAGCAGGCGATGCTGATCAGCGGTGAGATCAACAAGGCCTCCGACCTGTCCGAGGCCACCGACGACAGCTACCTGCAGAAGGCCGCCGACATGGGCTGTGGCTCGCAGCACTGAGATGCCAACTGTCGAAGCCGCCGACACCCAGCGACCGGGCCCAACCCCTGAACGCCCTCGGGCCCGGTCGCTGGGGGGAGCCCGCGTGCACGCCGCGCTGCGCCGGGTCACGCGCCTCGACGTCGTGCTCCCCGTCCTGCTGGGCATCGCCGTACTCGTCGCCTGGGAGCTGATCGGACGGGCCACCAACCCGATCCTGTTCGCGCCGCCGAGCAAGGTCTACGAGTCGTTCGTCGAGCTGTCCGGCTCCGGGGCGCTGCCGTCCGCGCTGGCCACCACGCTGAACACCCTGGTGGTCGGCTATCTGGTCTCCAGCGTCGTCGGCGTCGGTCTCGGCTTCCTGTTCGGCAGGCGCGGCACGCTCTCGGCGGTGGTGACGCCCTACCTGGACGCGATCTACGCGACGCCGCGCGTGGTGATCACGCCGCTGGTGATCGTGTGGTTCGGCGTCGGCTACAACGGGCGGCTGTTCATCGTGTTCATCGGCACGGTGATCCCGATCATCCTCAACACAGCGATCGGGGTCCGCTACGCCCGACGCGACCTGGTCGAGGTGGCCACCTCGTTCGGCGCGAACGAGCGGCAGCTGATGCGGCACGTGATCCTGCCCGGAGCCCTGCCCTACATCGTCGCCGGTCTGCGGATCGCGGCCGGGCGGGCGCTGCTCGGCGTGGTGATCGCGGAGATGTTCCTGAACCTGACCGGCGTCGGCGGGATCATCGCCACCGGCGCGGCCTACTTCCACACCGCGAACATGCTGGTCGGGGTCGTCGTCTTCATGTTCCTGGGCATCGTCATGCTCGGCGGACTCACCCTGCTGGAGAACCACTTCACCACGTGGAAGGGCCACGGCATGGAGTAGCCGCCTGCCGCCCTCCCGACCCATTGCTCGTCATTTCCCAACGATTCATCAACCCACCGACCCGCCCAACGAAGAAGGTGTCCCGTGAAGTACGTCGCCTACCGGCTCGACGGCCGTGATCTGCTGGGGGCCGTGTCCGCCGACGAGAAGATGCTCGTCCCGCTCCGCGAGCAGGCAGCCGCCCCGGGAACGACGCTGCTGCGCCTCATCGAAGGCGGCGCGCACGAGCTTGCCGACTCCGGGACCGCCGTCCGCATCGACGATCCCGACCTGAAGCTGCTGCCCCCGATCCCGTCGACCGGGCGCAACGTGTTCTGCGTGGGCAAGAACTACCGTGCCCACGTCGAGGAGCTCGACCGCACCGACTTCGTGCCGCCGCGCGACGAGCAGTTCCCGGACGCGCCGATCTACTTCACGAAGCTGTCCGCCTCGGCGGTCACCCACGGCGGCGCGGTCCTCGCCCACTCCGGCGTCACCGACTCTGTCGACTACGAGGCGGAGATCGGCGTCATCATCTCCGCCGGCGGCCGCGGCATCGCCGCCGAGGACGCCTGGGACCACGTGTGGGGCTTCACGCTGGTCAACGACGTCACCGCCCGAGATCTGCAGCGAGGCCGGGGGCAGTGGTTCCTGGGCAAGTCCCTGGACACCTTCTGCGCCGTAGGCCCCTGGGCTGTGTCGATCGACGAGGTCGATGTGCCGAACGTCGTGCTGGAGTCGTGGGTGAACGGCGAGCCCCGGCAGAAGGGCCACCTCAGCGACCTGGTCTTCGACGTGCCGACCCTGATCGCCGACCTGTCATCGGGCATCACGTTGCAGACCGGCGACATCATCGCCACCGGCACACCCTCGGGGGTCGGGCTCGGATTCGACCCGCCCCGGTTCCTGCGCCCCGGCGACGTCGTCCGGGTCGCCGCCACCGGCCTCGGGGTGCTGGAGAACCATGTCGTCGCCTGACGGCCGCTTCGGTTCCCCGCCGTATCTCATCGAGGCGCACCGGGACTGCTACGAGCAGATCCACTGGTCGAACATGGGCGAGGAGAATCCCGTCCGGGACCGACTTCTCCCCCGCTTGCGCACCGGCGGCGTCGACCTGGTGGTGTACGCCGTGGGCGGCGACACCCTCGCCCACTCCAACGGCCGGGACAAGAAGCTGCTCGCCACCATCGAGAACATCGAGTCGCTGGCCGGCTACCTGTCCCAGGCCGACGACGCCGGCGTGGTGCGCAGCGCATCGCAGATCCCGGACGAGCCCGACGACCGCGTGCGGTTCCTGCTGCACCTCGAGGGCGGCACGCCGCTCGAAGGGAGCCTGCTCGCCCTGGACGCGCTGTTCGAGCTCGGCGTGCGGTCGATCCAGCCGACCTGGAACGTGCGCAACGAGCTCGGAGACGGCGTCCAGGAGCGGGACACCCGCAGTGGCCTCACCCGCTTCGGCGTGCAGGTCGTCCAGCGGATGCAGCAGCTGCACATGGTGGTCGACCTGGCCCACATGTCCGAGACCGCGTTCTGGCACACCATGGAGGTCACTGAAGGGGTCGTGGTCGTCTCGCACGCGAACTCGCGCGCCGTCTACGACCACCCGCGCAACCTCACCGACCGGCAGGTCGAGGCAATCGCCGAGCGCGGCGGTGTGGTCGGCATCCACACGCTGCCCACGTTCGTCGGCGAGGGCAAGCCGGGCATCGACGAGCTGTTCCGGCACGTCGCGCACCTCGTCGACGTCGCGGGCGTCGAGCACGTCGGGTTCGGCGGGGACTTCGTGGCCTGCGACGGGCCGCGGCCCGGACGCGAGCAGCTGTTCCACGACCCGCGGGTGGAGCCGCCCACGATCGAGGGGCTCTCCGAGGCCCATGAGCTGCCGAACCTGGTGGACGCCCTGTTCGGCGCCGGCCTGGACGAGGACTCGGTGGCCCGTATCCTCGGCGGCAACTTCAGGCGTGTGCTGCGCGAGATCCTCCCGCGCTAGGCCGAGAGGAGAGACCGATCCGAGTCTGCCGGTTCCTCGACGGCGACACCCCGGCGTGGGGAGTCGTCGAGGGCGACCAGGTGTCGAGGCTGCGCGGCGATCCGTTCGCCGACTGCGAAGCCGGCGCACCGGTCGCTCCCGTCGGATCTCTGACGCTGCTTGCGCCGTGCGAGCCGACCAAGGTGGTCTGCGCCGGGCGCAACTACCGCTCGCTGCTCGCCGAGCAGGGACGCGACGTGCCCGACGTACCCTTCCTGTTCCTCAAGGCACCCAACGCCGTGGTGGGGCCGGGCGCGCGGGTCTTCTATCCGGCAGGCGTGGCAGACCTCGCGCACGAGGGAGAGCTCGCCGTGGTGATCCGGAGGCGGTCGAGCCGGCTGCTGGCGAGCGAGGTCGCGGACGCCGTGCTCGGCTACACGTGCGCCAACGACCTGACCGTCCGGGACTGGCAGGACCCGAACAGCCAGTGGCTGCGCGCCAAGAGCTCCGACACGCACTGCCCGCTCGGCCCGTGGATCGAGACGGACCTGGCCGACCCGGGGGACGTCGAGGTGCGCACCACCGTCAACGGCGAGCTCCGCCAGCAGGGACGCACCAACGACCAGGTGTACGGCGTGGAGGAGCTGCTCTGCTTCATCACCGCGCACATGACGCTTCAACCCGGCGACGTGGTCCTCACCGGCACGGCCGCTGGCATCCGCCCGGTGCAGGTGGGCGACACGATGACCGTGCAGGCCGAGGGGATCGGCGCGCTGACCAATACCGTCGAGCCCTGGCCCGAGCGGCCCGCCGACTGACAGGCAACAGAGTCCGAGAGGCACAACGATCGAAAGTGGTGGAACGAATGGCAGCACCTTCCGCGGCGACGCACGCCGCCGAGGCCAACCGCGCGCTTGCCGCGGCCGGCCAGTCCGACATGGTCTGGGGCCACGCGTCGGTGCGCGACCCGGACAGGCACGGCGTGTGGATCAAGGCGGCCCGGATCGGCTTCGAGGAGGTGACCGACGACAGGGTGCACCTGGTGTCCGACGACGGCGAGGTGGTCGAGGGCGGCGGCCCACGGCACGTGGAGTACCCCATCCACACCCGCATCATGGCCGCCCGCCCCGACGTCGGCTGCGTCGTGCACACCCACTCGCAGGCGGCGGTCGCGTTCGCCAGCCTGCAGGTGCCGCTGCGGCCGATCTCCCACGACGGCGTGCTGTTCGTCAAGCCGGAGGTGCCTCGCTACGAGGGAACGGGCAGCCTGATCAAGACCACCGCGCTCGGGGACGAGCTCGCCGCGACGCTCGGCGACGCGGTCGCCGTACTCATTCCGCAGCACGGCCTGGTCACCGCGGGAGCCGACCCCGCGACCGCGGTGATGTACGCCGTCCTGCTGGACCGGGCGTGCCGGGTGCAGCTGCAGGCGATGGCCTGTGGCCAGGTCACCCTCTGGTCGAGCGACGCGGAGGTCGACCGCAAGCGCGAGGAGATGTGGTTCCCGGCGCAGTTCCAAGCCGGCTACGACTACCTGCTCCGCAACAGCCGGACGCCGTAGCTCAGCCGCGAGTCTGCCGACGCCGGCTGTGGCTCAGCGTGGACGACGCGGGCCGCGGCGCCTGCCGGGTGCGCCCTCCGGGGCGCCGGCGGTGGAGGCACGGGAAGGGTCGGGAGCGGCCAGGGACGTCAGGGCAGTGGTGGTGCGCTGCTCCACGAGGCCCCACGCCTGCGGCGTCACGCCCGGGTGCGCGGACCGGTCCAACTTCCCCAGCGCATCGTCGAGCGCGCGCGTGGTCTCGGTGACCACCCGGCTCGCGCGTCGCGACGGAACCCCCCACTTCCCCGCTTCGGCGACGACGTCGCCGACGTCGAGGTCCTCCATCCGGAACCGGCCGTTCACGTCGAGAGCGAACCGCCGGTTGTCGCGTGGATGGTGCAGATGCATCGCGATGTCGTAGGCGGGGCTTAGGGCAACCCGGCCGTCGGCGTACCGCAGGAAGGAGATGTTCTTGGCGTGCAGGTCCGTGTTGCCGACCAGCAGTGAGAACGTGAGCAGCCGCAGCAGGTGATCGGGGTTGCCACCGTCCAGCAGCAGCACCTGGGCCGCCTGTGCCAGCGACGGCATCCTCGCTCCCCACTGGAACTTGCGGTTGGGGTCGGCGGTATTGAGTCCCACCGCTTGCGCGAGGTCCTCTTGGTGGACCCGGGCGTTGTGGCGGCTCGGGTCGCGATCGTAGCGCGAAACCGCGATCGCGCGGACATCGCCGAAGTCGAGGAGCTCGGCGTCGATGCTCGTCAGCCCCATCTGCCGGGCGAGCGCCAGACACGCGACCTCGGTGTCGACGATGTCGGCGATGCCGCCGTCTTGGGCGTCGGCACGCTTGAGGATCCACGTGGAGGGGGCTCCCTCCTTGCACGCCTGCCACCGGCCGCTGATCCGGTGCAGAGTGATCTTGGGGACCATGCCCGGCAGCGTCGACGACTCGGTGGTCTGCTTCGGTGAGGCGGACTGGTGCTCATCGGCGCGCCGCAGCCGGTCGGCGACCTCCTGATCGGTCAGCGGCACGTAGCGGCCCGCGCGGGTGGGGTCGGGGGTACCGGCGGAAACGAAGATCGCAGCGCCTGGGGTGTCGCGCCCGTAGGCGCGGACCAGGGCGTAGGTGTCGTCCGGAGGGACCCCGGCGGTCATTGCGTGGTTCACCCGGGTGTTGCCCTCGGGCAGCAGCCCGTCGAGGTAGGTGCGCACCAGCGCCGGAGCGGGAGTGGAGCCGACGGCCAGCTTCGCCGAGAGCATCCGCGCCCCATGCCCCCACCGCTCCTCGGCTTCGGCGGTCCAGATGAGGCTGATGCGGTCCTGGGCGTCCTCCTGCAGGTGCGCGATCCTGGTGCCGTACAGCCAGACGTCGAGCGGGTCGCGGCTCACGGCAGGTCATCGTCGGGGACGACTTCGAGGTGCACGCCGAGTTCACGCAACAACTCGAACAGACGAGTCGCGAAGAGGTTCTGCTTCCCATTCTCGATCTCGGACAGGTAGCGCCGGCTCACGCCCAGAGCCTCGGCTAGTTCGTCTTGGGTGAGACCCTTCCGGTACCGCAGCCGCGCGAGGACCTGCCCCAACGCCTGCGGAGAACGGACAACTGGTGGAGCCGTCACTGCCCTCACCTCCAAACGTGCGGAAATCATCTCACAAGTTATGTGTGAACATAACCTCTCAGCCAGTTAATGTGCGGAAATCCTCACGGCCTCCCGGTTCGAGCGTCAGTCGGCCAGCAGCTTGGCGACGGCGGCCAGCCCGACGCACACGATCACGATGCGGTAGACCAGCGGGGGCAGCCGCTTGCCGAGGCGGCCGCCGATCTGGCCGCCGACAGAGGAGCCGACGGCCAGGATCACCACCGGCAGCCATGAGATGCCCCCGGCCACGATGAACACCACCGCGGCGGCCGTGTTGGCCGTGGCGGCGAGCGCGTTCTTGACCGCGTTCGAGGTCTGCATGCTGCCGTCGAACAGCAAGGTCAGCACCGCGATCAGCACGACGCCTTGCGCAGCGCCGAAGTAGCCGCCGTAGATGCCGGCGACGAACGCAAGCGCGATCAGCGCGGCCAGTCGCGACCGTCCTCGGTCGAGCGCGCTGCTGCTCCAGCCGGTGAGCCGGCGCACGGCCGGCTGCACCAGCACCAGTGCACAGGCGAACAGGATCAGCCCGGGCACCACGGCCTCGAACGTCGACGCCGGCAACGCGAAGAGGATCAGCGCGCCGAGGAAGCCACCCACGAGCGAGGCGGGCATCAGCTTGACCAGCAGGCCCGTGTGCGCCCGGAGCTCGCGGCGGTAGGCGAGGGCGCCGCTGATCGCTCCCGGGACGATCCCGATCTTGTTGGTGACGTTGGCCGCCACCGGGGGGTAGCCGAGGGCGAGCAGAGTCGGGAACGTGACCAGGGAGCCGGACCCGACCATCGCGTTCAGCGCGCCGGCGACGACCCCGGCCACGAGCAGGAACAGCGACTGCCAGAGGTCCATCAGGTGAGCAGGTCCTCGATCGCAGCCAGGATGTCCGGATAGCTGCCGCACCGGCAGAGGTTGCCGGCCAGGTAGGAGCGGATCGCCTCGACCGTGTTCGGCACCGACGGGTCGTGCAGGGCCGCGTGGGTGGCCAGCACCATGCCGGGAATGCAGAACGAGCACTGGAACGCGCCGTTGCGCACGAACGCGTCGTGCACGGCGGACAGCTGGTGCGGATCCGGGCTGAGCCCCTCTGAGGTGGTGACCTGGCGCCCGGCGGCCTGGGCGGTGAGCATGATGCAGGAGCTGGCCACCGCGCCGTCCACCAGCACCGTACAGCTGCCGCAGATGCCGATGCCACAGGCCTCACGGGCGCTCGTGACACCGCACTGCCCGCGCAATGTGCTCAGCAGCGTGTCGTCCGTCCGCGCCTCGACGGTCCGCTCGGCGCCGTTCAGGGTGAAGGAGAGCCGCGTCGTCTCGGGCTCCGTGCGCTGCTCAGTGCTCATCCGAGTGCTCCTCCGGCTCCGTGGTGGTCTCGGCGGCCAGCAGCCCGCGCAGCACCCGTTCCGGGGTCAGCGGCAGGTCGAGAAGGCGTACGCCGGTCGCGGCGAAGATCGCGTTGGCGATGGCTGGTGCGACCGCAGGAAGCGCCATCTCGCCGACGCCGTGCAGCTCCGGATCGGCCTCGGACGACTCCACCGCCGTGCTCGTCATCGCCACGGGAACGTCGAGGATCGAGGGGATCATGTAGTCCGACAGGTTCGGGTTGGTGATCGCGCCGTCGAGGTACTCCAGCTCCTCGAACAGGGAAGGCCCGAGCCCGAAGATCGCGCAGCCGAGGTTCTGCTGCCTGACCCGGTGCGCGCTCACCGCTCTACCGGCGTAGCAGTTGGCGTGCAGGCGCAGCACCTCCACCCGGCCGGTCTGCAGGTCCACCTCGACCTCGGCGGCAGCACCGCCCTGGTGCCAGTGCACGCTGACCGGGCCGTGTACGTCGTGCGGATCCATCTTCGACAGGCCGAAGTCGCTCTGGAACACGCCTTGGCCGACGACCTCCTCCAGCCCCGCCTGGCCAAGCACGTGCTCCCACGACACCTCGGCCTGCGCGCCGCCGTTCACACGCACACAGCCACCTTCCACCGTCACCTGGTCGGACGTGACGTCCCACAGCTTCGCGGCCTCCTCGCGGACCCTGCGGTGCAGGTCGGTGGCTGCCTCCCGAAGCGCGAACCCCATCGAGTAGGTGGAGCGGCTGGAGCTGGTCGTGGTGTCGAACGGGGTGTGCCGGGTGTCCGGGAGCCCCATCTGCACCTTGTCCGTCCCGACACCGAGATAACCGGCCGCGAGGGACATCATCGTCGCAGTCGCACCCTGGCCCATCTCCACGCTGCTGGACAGGATGCTGATCCGGCCGCTGGCGTCGAGTCGGATCCCTGCCTCCGACCGGGACGGCGTGAGCGTGTTCTTGATGATGATCGCCAGCCCCGAGCCGCGCTTCTTGCCCGGATCCGGCACAGTGGCCGGCTCGTCAACGGCAAGCGCGGACTCGAGATCGTCGAGCAGGTCGTCGTAGTGCAGACCCTCGAGCGCTTCTCCGGTCGCGTAGACGTCGCCGGACCGAAGCAGGTTCTGCCTACGGATCCCGAGCGGCTCGAGCCCGAGGTCCGCCGCGATATCGTCCAGCTGCGACTCGTAGGCGAACGCGAGCTGCGAGGTCATCGCGCCCCGGAACGGGCCGGTGGGCACGGTGTTGGTGTAGCTGGCGACGCTGTCGACGGCTACGTTCGGGATCCGGTAGGGCCCCGGCGCCCGCGTCAAACCCTGCCCGGCACCGCCCGGGCTGGTCACGGCGTACGCCCCGGCGTTGTAGACCACGTTCATCTTCCGGGCGACGATGCTGCCGTCCCGCATCACGCCGGTGGTGATCTCGACGGTGGCCGCGTGCTTGCCGATCGTGAAGAAGACCTCGTCGCGCGCGAGCTCGAGCCTGACCGGGACCCCCGCCGCCCGGGACGCGCACACGACCATCGGCTCGATCCGGATCTGGCCCTTCGCCCCGTAGGCGCCCCCGAGGTTCAGGGCGCGAACTCGAACCCCTCCGTCGGGGAGGGAGAACATCTTCTGCAAGCCGGTCTTGACGGCGTAGGGCGCCTGCGCGGACGTCCACACCTCGACCCCGTCGTCGGTCCAGGAGGCGAGGCACACGTGTGGCTCCATCGGCACGTGACTCGCGGGCGGCGAGTGGTAGGTGTGCGTGTAGACGCGGTGGGCCTGCGCGAGTCCCTTCTCGCAGTCACCGAGACGCAGGCGCCAGGAGCCGCAGTCGTTGCCTGGATGGTCCTCATGCACCGTCGGGGCACCCGGCTTCCGGGCCTCGACCTCGTCGACGACGTAGGGCTGCTCTTCGTACTCGACGTCGATCTCTACCAGCGCCTCGGCCGCCGCGCGCGCCGTGGTCGCCACCACGAGAGCCACCGGTTCGCCGGCGTAACGCGTCTTGCCGATGGCCAGGACCGGCTGGTCGGGACGCTGTGCGCCGAAGTAGGGGTCCACGTCGGGATCGTCTGCCAGGTCGCTGCCGGTGAGGACCGCGAGCACACCCGGTCGCTCGGCGGCCGCGGTCGTGTCGACGGACACGATCCGCGCATGCGGGTGAGGGGACCGGAGCACCTTGGCGTGCGCCATGTTCTCGACGGTCTTGTCGAGCACGAACTCCACCGTGCCCCGCACCCGAGACACCGCGTCCGGCATCGCGAAGTCCGGCCGGTCGGGACGGGAGCGCGGGCTAGTTCCCATCGTGGTCCACCTCCTGGCTGCGTCCTGCGCCCAGCTCGTTCAGGGCCCGCTCCACCGTCACCTCGATCATGCGAGTGCGGTACCACGCGGACCCGCGGGCGTCGTCGATCGGGTCGATCGCCTCCGCGTAGCCCCGCGCGACCCGCCTGACGAGCTCGGGGCTGAGGCGCTCTCCGGTGGCGAGCTCGCAGGCGGCGGGGACGCTCTGGGGTGTGGCGGCCACGGCAGCCACGTGTACGTCGAGCGCGGCGACCCGGTCTCCGGCGAAGTCGGCACGGGCTGCCACACCGACGCACGCGCGATCCTCCGAGGAACGAGACCGGTACTTCAGGTAGACCGTCCCCCGGTCCGCGACGACCGGAACGTCGATGTGGGTGATGATCTCGGCGTCCTCGAGAACCGTCTGGAAGAAGCCGGTCACGAACCCGTCGACGGGGACAGTGCGCGATCCGGCCGGGCCTGAGAGGTGACACCGCGCGCCGAGCGAGGCGAGGACCGCGGGCGGGTCGGAGGCGTAGTCGCCCTCGGCCAGGTTGCCGCCGAGCGTCGCCACGTTGCGGACTCTCGGGTTGCCGACCTCCGAGCAGGCATGGGCGAGACTCGGTGCGTCACGGCGTACCTCGGCGGACGCCGCGATCTGGGCAAGGCACACTCCAGCGCCGATCCGCAGGGCCCCGCGGACCCGGGCGATGTCGCCCAGACCGTCGACCCCGGCGAGGCTGACCAGCAGTGACGGCGCGATCAGGCCCTGCTTCATCATCAGGACCACGGCGGTCCCCCCGGAGAGCACCTTGGCCTCGTCGGGATCTTGGGCGAGCAGACGGCTGGCCTCCTCCACCGTGGTCGGGCGCAGGAACGCGGGAGCACGCATGGCGACATCGTACATTATGCATTATCGTAGCGATGCACTATGCACGACGTACGACTAGGATGCGGGGGTGAACACCGCGACGGCTCCCCGTGTAGCGGTGCGCATGCTGGGCGGCACCATCGCCATGGCGGCGCCAGAGCCCGGATCCGCCGCGGAACCGGTCGAAGACGTGCACGGCCTGGTCGACGCGATCCCGGAGCTGCGGCGACGTGCCAGCGTGGACATCTCCGTGCTGCGCCGGCTGCCTAGCGCATCGCTGAAAATCGTGGATGTGCTGCGGCTGACCACGGATCTCGCCGAGGCGTGCCGAGCCGGCGCGCGCGGCGTGGTGGCGACGCTGGGCACCGACACCATGGAGGAGGTGGCGTTCCTTCTCGACCGTCTGTGGACCCGTGACGAGCCCGTCGTCCTCACGGGTGCGATGCGCACGGCCGATGCGGCGGGGGCGGACGGGCCGGCGAACCTGCTCGCGGCGGTGACGGTCTCCGCCGACCCCGCGTCTGCCGGCCGCGGCGCGCTGGTAGTGATGAACGACGAGGTGCACCGCGCCGAGGCGGTGCGCAAGATGCACACCACCAACCCGGCGGCGTTCGGCTCACCCGGCGCCGGGCCGGTCGGGCATGTCGCGGAAGGAGCAGTGCACTTCTTCGCGCAGGCGTCCCGTCGTGCCGCGCTGCGCGTCGACGTCGGCGCCGATCCCGGCACCCTGCCCAGCGTCGCGCTGTTGAAGCTGGGGCTGGGTGCCGAGACGTCCCTGCTCGAGTACGCCGTGTCTTCGTGCGACGCGCTGGTCGTGGAGGCCTTCGGGGTCGGCCACGTCCCGTCCTGGTGGGTGGACCCGCTGACCGAGGCTGCGCGAGCCATCCCGGTCGTGCTGGCGTCCCGGATCGGCACCGGTCCGGTTCTGCGCCACACCTACGGCTTCCCCGGATCCGAGCAGCAACTGCTGTCGGCGGGCCTACTATCAGCGGGGCGACTCGACGGGCTCAAGGCCCGCCTGCTGATGACGTTGGCTCTGCTCGCGGCAGACGACCCGGCCGAGGCAACAGCCTTGTTCGAGGCGCAGACCGCTTGCACGGAGGAGGCACAGGCATGACGGACTCGATGCCCTACACCGGTGCCCTCGACCTGCATCTGGATCCGGGCCAGCAGCCACGCACCTCGGCGCAGTTCGCCTACGAGGTGCTCCGGCGCTCGATCATGCGGGGGGTTCTGAAGCCCGGGACGCGGCTCACCCAGAGCGAGGTCTCCCGGCAGATGTCGCTGAGCAGCACACCGGTGCGGGAGGCGCTACGCCGGCTCGAGAGCGAGGGGCTGGTCCGCATCGACGTGCACCGAGGCGCCGTCGTACGCGGTCTTGCCATCGACGAGCTCAAGGAGATCTACGAGCTGCGGCTGCTCCTCGAGCCGCTCGCCGCACGCAAGGCGGCCAGCAACATCACCCCCGAGGAGCTGGACCTCGCCGAGTCGCTGTGGGTGCGGATGAACGAGCTGGTCGCGAACGAGGAGTCGTGGGAGCGGATGAACGAGTCCGACGACATCCAGGCCTGGTCGGAGGCCAACCACGACTTCCACGCGGTGTTCGCCCGTGCGGCCCGGTCGCCGAACCTGATGAGGATCCTCAACGGCCTTCGGGACAGCTCGTCGCCCTACGTGCGCTGGTCGATCGTCGAGCACCCCGGGTTCGTGGCCAAGGCGAACCAGCAGCACCGGGAGCTCCTCGACGCGTGCCGGAACGGCGACCCGGATCTCGCGGCCCGGATCGAGGCCGAGCACCTCCAGTCGACGCTGACCGGAGTGCTCGAGGTGGCTCCGGACAGCACCGCGCCGACGAGCCGGTAGACCCGGACCTCTCGGGCATGTCCGTCGAGTCGCCGGAGTCCCCGATCCCGGACTCGACCGACGAAGCAGGCATCGTCTAGTCCACCTGCCCCATTGCCATGAGCCTCTCCTACGAATGACCGTAGTGGATGCGTGGGTTGCTCCGCACTGGGTATCGGGCCCGGCGGGGAGGGTCTGGTCCACCGAGAGGGTGGTGCAATGGACCACTCGTTTCAAGCAGGGAAGCTGGTCCGCGACGCGGCCTCCGGCAGGCGTGAGGCATGGAATGCCCTGGTCGACGCCTATGGCGGCCTGGTCTGGTCCGTCGCGCGCAGCGAGGTCCGCTCGGCGAGCGATGCCGCCGATGTCAGCCAGACCACCTGGCTGCGCCTGGTCGAGCACATCGACCGGATCAACGAGCCGGATCGCGTCAGCGCGTGGCTCGCAACGACCGCACGCAGGGAGGCTCGCCGGGTTGCCGCCCGGAGCAGACGCATGGTCCCGACCGAGGACAGCCGGATCCCGGAGCAGCGCCCGGCGCCGGAGGCTGACATGGACGCGGACCTGCTGCGCACCGAGAGCGCAGAGGCGCTGGAGCAGGCGATCAGCCAGCTGCCGGAACGCTCCCGGCGCCTGATGCACCTGCTCATGCAGGAACCGCCGCTGCCCTACGTCACCATCTCGGCCGCCCTCTCGATGCCGATCGGCAGCATCGGGCCGACGCGCGCCAGGTGCCTGCGCAAGCTACGCGACCTGCTCGACACCCAGCACGTCGAGCACACCTAGGCCGCGAGTTCCTGCTCGTCCTCGTATCACCGGGGGCCCGGCGCTGCTCGTCTCGGGGGGACTCCACCACGACGTCCGGGAAACGATGACGGTCAGAACCGAGCTCGCGCCCGCGCCGGCACCGGCCGCGGAGCGCTTGCCACCTGCGCGGACGGCGCTGCTGCTGTCCGCCATCCTGCTGAGTGCCGCGGGGGGCACAGTGAGTGCGGTCGGCCTGCTCAACGCGGACAAGCCGCTGGTCGTCGTCCCCCTGGCGCTCGCCGTGGGTGCCGTGGCAGCGGCGCTCGCGGTGACCAGGTTCGCCGTGTTCGTCATGCTGATGATCGCGCTGAGAGCCAGCGTCGACGTCAGCAAGCTCACCCCGAGCAGCCAGAGCGCGACCCGTGCGCAGGAGCTGTCCAGCCGCGTGCTCACTCCGTCCACGCTCGTGGTCGGGCTCTTCATCGTGGCGGCTGCCCTGTGGCTGCTCGCCCAGGCGCGGTCCGGGAACCTGCATCGCGGTCTGGCCCTGCGACGAGCGTGGGTGCTGTTCGCCCTCACGGGCTTCCTCAGCCTGTTGGCTTCGGCGGACCGGACGCGCACGCTCGTGGGGGCGGCACAGGTGCTGGCGATCGCGTTGATGTACGTCGTGCTCGACGAGCTGATGACAGACGTCCGCACACGGAACCGACTGCTCACCGCTGTCTACGCCTCCGCGCTGGGACCGCTGCTCTACACCATTGCCGGATTCGCGCTCGGGAACCCGGCGGCGCAGGTGAAGGGCGACTTCCTCCGGCTCGCCGGCACGTTCACCCAGACCAACGACTTCGGCCGCTACCTGATGATCCTGATCCTCTTCGGCGTCGCGGTGTTCCGCCACGTGAAGAGAAACTGGCGGCCCGCATTCGCCCTCATGATCGGCACGTGCGCGGTGTTCATGCTCCTCACCTACACGCTGACAGCGATCTTCGGCACGGCGCTCGGTCTGCTCGTCCTGGGGATCTGGCACAGCAGACGGGTGCTGGTCGGCCTGGTGGTCGCCGGCCTGTGCGCGTTCGTGGTGGCTCCGCAGCTGGTGGCCCGGGTGAACAGCGTCGGGCCGACATCGGCGTCATACAACTCCCCCGGCTACCACTCGAGCTCGCTGCTCTGGCGGTTCTCCTACTGGGAGCAGGTGCTGCCACTGGCCAACGCGGACCCGGTCACCGGTATCGGTCTGAACATGACCGCGACGATGACCGAGCAGAACAAGCAGCCGCACAACGACTTCCTCCGCGCCTACGTCGAGGAAGGAGTCGTCGGCGAGCTCGCCTTCCTCGCGGTGCTGGCCGCCATGGTGGCGCTCGGTGTTCGGGCCACCCGGGCCTCACCGCGAGGCTCGCTGGACCGCGGAGTCGGCGCGGGGTTTCTCGCGTGTGCCGTCGCCATCGTGGCCTCCAGCGCCGCCGACAACGTGTTCACCAACGTGGCCGTGCAGTGGTATCTCGTGGCGTTCGCCGCGGCTGCGAGCAGCGTCGTACGACGCCGCCGGGACCAGTGACAGGTACAGCCGCTCCAACGCAGCAGCCGCCGCCTCCCAGCGGAAGGTCCCCAGCACGTGCCTGCACAGCTCCCGGGCACCGAGCTCGTCGGGGTTCGCGAGCAAGTCGGTCAGCCGACGCGCCAGCGCCTGCTCGTCACCAGCGGGCACGAAGTGGGCGGCCGCGGCACAGTCGCCGGCGATCTCGCGGTGCGGCGCGATGTCGCTGGCCAGCACCGGTACGCCGTACGACGCCGCTTCGAGCATCGTCAACGGCATGCCCTCCAATAGGGACGGCTGGACGAACACCGCCGCGTTCGAGTAGAGCTCGGCGAGGGCGTCGCCGTACACGTAGCCGCACATCCGCACCCGAGGATCGGCGCCCGCCTCCTCGCGAAGCCTGGCGACGTAGTCGTCGGTGAACGACGAGTCCCCGGCGATCACCAGTGGCATGTCGCCCGGGACCCGCCGGTAGGCCCGGATCAGCAGGTCGGGGGCCTTCTCGGGCACCAGCCTGCCGACGAACAGCGCATACTCGCCGGTTCGCAGACCCCACCGCCGGACGATCTCGTCCGCAGGACGCGGGACCGGCTCGTCGACGCCGTTGGGGATGTAGCAGCAGTGCCGGTCGAAGGCGTCGGCGTAGTGGGACTCCAGCTCCTTGCTCACCACGACGGTCGCATGAGGAACCCGAGCGCTCATCCAGTGGCCGAGCCCGAGCACCCGCCGGGCGGTTGGCCCCCACTTCGCACGCTCGTGGTCAAGCCCGTGGACGGTGACCACCACCCGCGAACGAGGCGACAGGGCACGAACCAAAGGAGCCGCCAGGACGGGCCCGAGTGCGTGGTAGTGGACGATGTCCGGCGGGTCGCCGACGGTGGACAGCGACGAGGCCACGCTGTGACCGATCGCGTCGAGGTGCTTGGTGCCCACGGTCCACGTCCCGCACAGGTGCATGCCGCGGTAGGTGTGCTCCTGGCTGGTGCCGTAGCTCGCCCGGCAGTACACGTCGACCCGGTGCCCGCGCGCCGCGAGCCGGGCGCCGAGCTCCTCGACGTGGTGCTCGACCCCGCCGTACGTCGCAGGCAGGCCCTTCTGACCGATCATCGCGATGTGCAGCGGCTGGTCGGCCCGGGCCCTCTCGGTCCGGATCCGCTCCTCTGCGGGAGCAGGGCGCTGTGCGGGGATCAGCGGTTGGGTGCTCATGGAAGGAGGAGCGCCTCGGCGCAGCGGGGATACCGGTATCAAGCGCGGGGCGCGAACGCTCTGACTCGGGTGGAGATCGTCGACTACCTGAAGGTGGCGCGCCGGCGGCTGTGGATCCTCATGGTGGTGCCCCTGCTCGCAGCGGGCGGAGTGCTCGCCTACCACTTCGCGGCCCCGAGCACCTATCAGGCGTCCGCCTACGTGTTCATCCCCGACGTCGTCTCGGGTAGCAACAGCGCCTACAGCGGCGCCGGGGGCGCCGGCAACTGGGTCAGCGCCTTCTCGGCCACCGCAACCTCCCCGATCGTGACGCGGCCGGTGGCCGAACGGGTCGGGCTGCCGACCAAGAAGATCGCCGACGGGCTGACCGTAACCCAGATCGGGCAGAGCTCGCAGCTCGAGGTCCAGTTCGCCGGGACCAGTCCCGTCGTCGCTCGCGACGTGGTCAGCGACGTGGCCACGCGGACGCCGAAGGCGCTGTTCGCGCCGCAGCTCGAGCAGGCCGACAAGGCCGTGAGCAGAGCCCAGCACAGCTTGCAGGCGATCAACACCGAGCTGCTGGCCAACGCCACCGCCTCGGGGACCGCCGCCCCCGTCCAGCTGTACAGCAGCGAGCTCGACCTGCTCGCACGGCTGCGCGACCAGCGGTCCGCCGCCCGGTCCGCCGGCCACTCCAGCGCCGCGGCCGCAGCCAGGGCCAAGATCGCCATCACCAAGGCGCAAGTGGCCACCCTCGAGACCCAGGTGGCGACGTACAAGAGCCTGACCGCCCAGAGGCGTGCCGCCACCGGCGTGCTCGCGACGGCCCAGCAAGACCTCCAGTCGGTGAGGTCCCAGTACGCCGCCGCAGTGGCCCCGCACACCGTCACGATGCTCCCGGTCACTTCGGTGGGGCTCGGCGTCGTGCTGCTCAAGGGGGTCCTGCCCGCCATGATCGCGGCGCTCCTGGTGGCGTTCTGCCTCGTCGCGGCACTCGAGCTGCTGGCCGGCAACCGCGGACGCCCTGGTGGTGCCGAGCAGGACCCCGCGAACCGGCCAAGACCTCCGGCTCGGCGCACGTCGGCTCTGCGTCCGTTCCCGGTGTCGAGCAACTACCGTGGTGAGCCGTCGTTCCGGCCGCGCCTACCGCGCTCGCCTCTGGGGCCGCTACCTCAGCGGAGTCCGGCGAATGGCGGACCATCCCGGGCCGGGCCCGCCACGCGCCGATGAAGGACGTCGGGCTCAGTCCGCTCCCGGCCCACCACCCGCGGACGAGTGCGCGCCCGGGCGAGGCGCCGGTCTTCCTGGTCGGAGCAGCCCGCTCGGGGACGACCCTGCTCTACAAGGCGATGGCGCTCCACCCGGACGTGTCCTGGCCGTCGAACTGGGTGGCGCGGTTCCCGGCGGTGCCTCAGCTCGCGGCGCTCAACCGGGTCGCCCGCGCCCTGCCCGGGCGCCGCAGCCACGTGTGGTTCGGGCGCCACGGCGACAACGCCTATGTGTACGGCGCTCGCCGACCGCTGCGCGACCGGTTGCTCCCGACACCCCACGAGGCGGAGCCGCTCTACGCCCACGCGGGCATCCCGGAGTTTCCTGCCGGCGACGCGGAGCTCGACCGAGCCGTCGCGGAACGGCTCCGGTGGGACTTCAGCGCGATCTCGCGCTGGGACGGGCGACGGCAGGTGCTGAGCAAGAGGATCGCCAACGACCGCCGGATCCCGTGGCTGTGCGAGGTGTTCCCGCAAGCCCGCTTCATCGAGATCGTCCGCGACGGCCGCGCGGTGGCCGCGTCGCTGGCGGCCGTCGACTGGTGGGAGGCGAACACAGTGTGGTGGTATGGCGGAACTCCCGGGGACTGGCGGTCCACCGGCGGGCACCCCTGGGAGCTGTGCGCCCGGAACTGGGTCGAGGAGGTGCGCACGATCCGTCGGGGCTTCGCCGCTGTCGACGCTGCGAGGGTGCTGTCAGTCCGTTACGAGGATGTGGTCCGCGACCCGATGACGAGCCTGGAGAAGGCGATGGAGTTCTGCGGCCTCGACGCCGCGGCACCCGCCTGGCGCCGCGGCATGGGCGAGGTCAGGTTCCCCAACCAGAACGAACGCTGGCGGGCGACTCTCTCCGAGGAGGACCGCGCCGTCGTGGAGTCGGTGCAGCACGAGGAGCTCGAACGCTACGGCTACTGCTGAGGCGGGGACACTGCCGTCCCACCCGACGGTCCGACCTCCGCGAGCGCCTGCCTCGGCGGCGCATCGATCGTGACCAGGAGGGGGTCGGCGTCCACCTGAAGCGCTGCCGTCTGCGAGCGGAGCGAGCCGGGGGCGGCCGAGCCCGTCAGGGTCCTCACCCGGGCGGACGCGGGGAGCCGGAGCACCGCGGCGTCCGAAGCCCGCGTCCCGTCGCCCTGGCTCGCCCAGAGCACCAGCGTGGTCTGCCGGGAGTTTCCGATCGCGACCCCACTCACCCCGGGCACGGCCGTGGCCCGGATGTAGGACGCCGACCTGACCAACCTCGCGAGGTGGCGGTAGATGTTCCCGGCAGGACGCACCGTCCCATCGTCGTCCACCAGCGCGAAGAGCGACTCATCGCTGCTCTGCGGAGCCTTCAACGGCAGCCAGTCGATCTCGCGGACACCGGCGGCGAGCAGCAGGCACACCGACTTGACCATCTCGGCCCGGGCGGCACCGGTCATCGGATCGGTGCTACGTCCCAGCTCCCAGGCCTGCACCGGAATGTCGGCCGGCGTCGTCGCCCGCAGGTAGGCGAGAACTGCCGGCAGCACCGCGGCGGACTCGTAGAAGTGCAGCTGTCGGGTGTCGAACACGTGCCTGTCCAGAAGCCGGGCGTCGGCCGCGAGGTAGACCAGGTCACGCCGGGACTGTCCGGTGTAGAGCATCGTCTTCAGCTGGTCCGGCGACGACGCGTGCTCGGGTTGTCGGGCGGTGCGGTAGTAGGCGTTGAACGCCGCCACCGCTCTCGCCGGGTGGCCGGCCATCAGCAGCCGCTGTGCCACGGCATTGCCATACACGCCGGTCGACATCCCCCAGTCCGCCACGACGGCGTCCGGATCGGTCCGGCGGATGGCGGTCGCCGCCACAGCGGTGAGTCGCATCAGCTGTGCCAGCGTCCCACCCCACTGGTAGGCGGTATTCGGCTCGTTCTCGACGGCGAACTCGTGGATGCCGTCCCCTGAGTAGCGGTTCACGGTCGCCTTGACGAAGGCGGCGTACGCCTGGAGGTCCGTGGGCATCTGCGACTCGGAGTTCGTCCCGTGGCGATGCTGCGCCTGGCGTTGGGTCAGCCAGCACGCACCGACCCTGATCCGGACGTGCACCCGGACGCCCAACGACCGCGCCTGGGCGGCGATCCGATCGGGTGCCGACCAGTTCCACTCGCCCGGCGATCGCTCCACGTCGCACCAGACCACCGGAAGCCAGCTGGTCGCTCCCGGAAACCCTTGCAGGAACCGGCGAGCAGTGCTGACGTGGTACCAATCCGGTTTGAAGCCGAGCACCGCATGGTGAGTCACGAGAGGGGCTCTGCCATGGCTGACGACGGTCGCGGCGGGCGGAGGTTTCGGTGTGACCGCGCGTGGGGTGTGCGTGCAGCCGGCGGACAAGAGGACCCAGACCACGCAACTGGCCACAGCGGCTCGTCCTCCACCCACCCTCAGCCGAGTGCCTCGGACCCGCCGGTGATACACCGAACACGTATCTCACCTGCTGCCCGGCGCTCCTTGACAGTGAGACCGACATGTCGTCGAGGAGGGGTATCGATTGTCCACACGCGGAGGGGAACTGCTGGTGCTGGGCTGGCACAGCATCGAAGCTTCATGGTGCTTCCCCAGGCGCCGGGCGCTGTCGGTAGGGGGCTTCGCGTGGCAGGTAGCGCTCCTCCGTCGGCTGGCCAACGTCGTCCCCTTGGAGGACGGGCTGGCCAGTCTCGCCGAAGGGCGGCCGCTGCCTCCCCGGGCTGTCGCGCTCACCTTCGACGACGGGTACGCCGACACGCTCACCGTGGTCGCCCCCCTGCTGCGGCGCCATCGGATGCCGGCCACCTTCTTCGTCTGCCCGGGACTGCTGGAGCGGACGGTGAGGCCCTGGTGGGAGGTGGCCAGCTGGGCGATCCGGGCCGGCCGCAGCCCCCGAGTCGACTGGCGGGGTAGGCGCTACTCCCTGTCCGTGCCGCGGAACCGTCGAGCCGCGATGGAGGTCGTGCTGCACGACCTGAAGGAGACCGGTCACGTGGACCGTGACCTGGCCATCTCCCAGCTGGTGGAGAGCTGTCGTCCCGCGGCCGCGCTCGACACCGACCGTCTGCTCCTGGACTGGCCGGGCGCACGCCGCCTGGTCGAATCCGGCTTCACGGTGGGCTCGCACACGGTCTCCCACTGGATCCTCGGCCAGGAGAGGGAGACCACCCAGAAGCAGGAGGTGGTCGAGGCCAGGGAGGCGTTGGCCGACAGGCTGGGCATCGAGGCGCACACGTTCTGCTACCCGAACGGCCGGGCATGCGACTTCACCGGCGAGACCATGGAGATCGTCGCCAATGCGGGGCATCGCTTCGCGATCACCACAATCCCGGGACGCAACGACGCCGGCACGCTGCCCTGGACAGTGCGCAGGGTGATGCTGGACGCCCACCACGGCCCCGCCGCCTTCGTCGCGCTGCTCGATACGGACCGCAAGGGAGCCCGTCCCCTCCCCGCTGCGTTGCGGGCGAACAAGGACAGGGCGTGCTGAGCCATGCGTGTGCTGCATGTCAACAAGTTCTTGTACCGGCGCGGAGGCGCGGAGGCGTACCTGCTCGACGTGGCCACGCTTCAGCGTGCCGCAGGCGACGAAGTCGCGCTCTTCGGCATGCAGCACCCGGAGAACGGGCCGCTCCCCTATGCGGCCCACTTCCCGACGCAGGTGGACCTGGAGACTGCCCCCGAGTCCGTGAACGAGCGACTGCGCGTCGCGGCACGGATGTTCTACTCACCGTCCAGCCGCCGCGGGCTCGCGGCCGTGCTCGCCGACTTCCGCCCGGACGTCGTGCACCTGCACAACGTCTACCACCAGCTCTCCCCTTCGGTCCTGCGGGCGGTGGCCGAGGCACGCATTCCGGCGGTGATGACGCTGCACGACTACAAGCTCGCGTGTCCGTCGTACCTCATGCTCGCCGACGGCCGGGTCTGCGACGCCTGCCTGGACGGCCACTTCCGGCACGCGGTCACCCGACGCTGCAAGGACGGATCGCTGGCGGCGAGCGCGCTGCTGGCCGCCGAGTCGGCCTTCCAGCGCCGGTCGCGCGCCTACGACCCGGTGCACACGTTCGTGTGCCCGAGTCGTTTTCTCGCGGGGGTGATGCAGCGCGCCGGGGTGTACGTCGACCGGCTGGCCGTGCTCGGCAACTTCGTCGACGCGTCGGCGACGACGCCCAAGCGCGCACCGGGCGGCGGCGCCGTCTACGTCGGCAGGCTTTCCCCCGAGAAGGGCGTCGACACTCTTGTCGCCGCTGCCGGAAGGCTCCCCTGGTTGCGCGTCGACATCGTCGGCGAGGGGCCGCACGCTCTGGCGCTCCGGGCACTCGGCGACGAGCTCGCCCCCGGCCGGGTCAGGTTCCACGGAAGACTCCCCCGCAACCGGGTGCTCGACGTGATTCGTGCGAATGCTGTCGTAGTGGTCCCTTCGCGGTGCAACGAGAACCAGCCGATGGCGGTCCTGGAGGCGTTCGCGTGCGGCGTCCCGGTCGTCGCGTCGCAGCTGGGCGGGCTGCCCGAGCTGGTGTCGGACGGCTGCGGGGCCCTGGTGGCACCCGATGACGCCGACGATCTCGCCGATCGGCTGGAGGCCCTGCTCGGCGATCCGCACCGTGCCCACGCCATGGGCGCGGCAGCCCGCAGCCTGGTGCTGCGCCGACACTCTCCCCAGGCTCATCTCGACGCGCTTGCAGGGATCTACCGGGAGGCTGCTCGGGCCCCCCGCCGGAGAGGGGTATCACGCGCCACGACGGGTGCTCTTGTCCACTAGCCGATGGACGAGTCGAGACACGGATGAACGATGCGCAACTGCGGACCGCTCGCCGAGCGCGCCGGCCGCGCCTGACGGGCGTTGTCGCCGCGGCCGCCCTGGCCACCGCGACCGTGTGCACGGCCACTGTGGTCCCGGCCCGGGCGGGCACGCCGGCACAGACGGGCTCGGCGACAGGACAAAGCCCGGCCGGCGCGTACGTCGGCGACCAGGTGATTGTCGGCTACCGGCCGGGCACGTCACCCGCCCGGTTGGCCGCCCTGGAGAGGGCGGCGGGCGCGTCCCGAGGTCGGATGCTCGGGCGACGGGCGATGCTGCTCGATGTCGGCAAGGGTCGCGTACAGACCGCGATCGCCGCGCTGCACACGCGCGGAGCGGTCGAGTACGCCGAGCCCAACTACGTCATGCACGAGTCCGCCACCCCCGACGATCCGGGCTTCCCGGTCCAGTGGGGCCTCGAGAACACCGGGCAGCTGGTCAACGGCAGCAGGGGCAGGAGGTCAGGTGCGGACATCTCGGCCACGAGCGCGTGGAATGTCACCACGACCACCGGACCGGTCGTCATCGGCGAGGTGGACAGCGGCATCGACTATCACCACCCCGACCTGGTCGCGAACATCTGGAGCAACCCGGGTGGCATCGGCGGCTGCCCTGCGGGGACGCACGGCTACAGCGTCGTGACCAGGACGTGCGACCCGATGGACAACAACCGGCACGGCACCTTCGTCGCGGGCATCATGGGTGCGTCCGGGAACAACGGCACCGGGGTAGCCGGAGTGGCCTGGCACACCACGATGCTGCCGGTGCAGTTCGTGCACGCCCAAGGATGGGGGAGCGTCGGCCAGCTGATCCAGGCACTCGACTGGATCGTGGCCGCCAAGCGCGCCGGCGTGGATGTGGACGTGGTGAACGACTCGGCGGTCTGGAGCGGCTGGAGCTACTCGCAGGCTCTCTCGGACGAGCTCGCCAAGCTGGCAGACAACGGCGTCTTGTTCGTCACCGCAGCGGGCAACAACCACTCCGACAACGACAACACCCCGCGCTATCCCTGCGACTACGGCGCGAGCAACGAGATCTGTGTCGCCGCCCTGACCCAGTGGGACAAGCTCCCCTACTTCTCCAACTACGGCGCGAAGACGGTGGACCTCGCCGCGCCCGGGAAGAACATCTACTCCACCCTGCCCGGGGGGAGCTACGGCTACTGGAACGGGACTTCGTTCTCCACGGCATACGTCTCCGGCGCAGCCGGCCTGATCGCGGGTCATTGCCCGTCGCTGTCGGTCACCCGGCTGCGCGCGGACATCCTCGGCCACGTCGACGTCCTCTCAGCTCTGACCGGCAAGGTCGCCACCGGCGGGCAGCTCGACCTCGACAAGGCGCTCCGGGCGTGTGGCTCGTGAACCAGGAACCCGTGCATGTGTTGTACGTCATGGGAGCCAGCCGCACCGGCAGCACCATCATCGCCAACATCCTGGGCCAGCTGGAAGGGTGCTTTGCAGTGGGCGAGCTCTGGAACATCTGGCGACGGGGGCTCCTCGAACGGCGCCTCTGTGGCTGCGGGGTGCCGCTGCCGGAGTGCTCGGTGTGGGACGCGATCCTGCGGGACTGCTTCGCCGGGTCCGTGCCCGACGAAGCAGAGTCACGCCGCCTCGACGCGCTGGCCCGCACCAAGGAGCGGACTCGCGAGCTGACCTCCATCGTCGCCGCCTTCGGCACACAGCCCCAGCACGACCCAGACGACTATCGACAGATCCTGCAGCGGCTCTATCGCGCAGTGGTCGAGGTGACGGGGTGTCGCGTGGTCGTCGACTCGTCGAAGGGACCTGAGTACGGGCTCATCCTGGCCGGTCTGCCTGGTCTCCGGGTGAGCGTGGTTCACGTCGTGCGGGACCCCCGAGCGGTCTGCTTCTCCATGAAGAGGCGTGTCGCGCTCCACGACTTCGGCGACGCACGCTTCATGACGCAGGAGCCGGCGTGGGTCGGCGCCCGCCGCTGGCTCAAGGCCCAGGCGGTCGCCGACTCGTTCGTGCGGCGCACAGTAGGCGACTACCACCGGGTGCGATACGAGGACTTCGCTCGTGACCCCCGTGCGGTCATCGGCCGCCTGGTCCGCCTCGTCGGCGAAGCAGGCTGTCCCGACTTCGTCGACGAACAAGCAGTCCATCTGACACCGACCCACTCGGTGTCCGGCAACCCGGCCCGATTCAAGACCGGAGCCGTGTCGATCCGGGTGGACGACGAGTGGCGGCACGCGATGCGTTGGCGAGACCGCGAGGTCGTCACTGCGCTCACCTGGCCGCTCCTGCTCTACCACGGCTATCCGTTGCGCTCCCGGCGGCACGGCGAGCCCGCCGGCGCAGGCGCGTGACTACAGGACACAGCCTCACCCCACCCCGGCTGTCCCTCTCTCGAGGCAACGTCTCCCCAGGTGGTGGGCTTGCCCGCGGCATGGGCGTCAACCTCGTCGGCTGGACGTGGTCCAAGGGGGTCACGTTCGTCATCGCGATCCTGCTGTCGACCCTGCTCGGCAAGGTGGGTGTAGGCCGCTACGCGCAAGCTCTTGCCATCCTGATGGTGCTGGAGCTCGTGGCACTGCTGCCGTTCGGAAGCGGCCTGATGCGGCTGGTCGCCGTGCAGCGCGACGACCCCAGCACGGTTCGCGGAACGATCCGCGTCGCCGTGGGGCTGACAGGTGCGACGTCCGCTGTGCTCGCCGCAATGCTGTTCGCCGGCGCGCCCTGGCTGGCTCGGGCTGTCCTGAACGATTCCGGTCTGCTGGTTCCGCTGCGGCTGGTCGCCGGCGCGCTGGTGCCGATGGCGCTCGCCGATGCGCTCCTGAACAGCTCGATGGGGTACCAGCGGATGCGTGCCTATGCGCTGGTCAAGCTGGTCACCGAGCCGGCGGTCCGGCTGGGCCTGCTCGCCGTCCTGGTGATCGTCGGGTTGGGCGCGATCGGTGCCGTCGCCGCGTTGGTGGTCAGCTGCAGCGTGGAGGCGGCGTTGGCATGGCTGGCCCTGCGGCGGTGGGCGGGCCGGTGGTACGCCGGTCCGGCGCGATACCGGGTCCGTGAGCTCTGCGGCTTCTCCATGTCGACCGGCCTGGGGGCGCTGGCCGGGATGGGCCTGATCTGGGCGGACAGCATCATCCTCGGCGTGTACCGCTCCAGCGGCGACGTAGGCGTCTACCAGGTCGCTACCCGGATCATGATGCTGGCGACGTTCGTCAGCCCCGCGCTGAACGTGGCGTTCGCGCCCCGGATCGCTGCCTTCACTCTGCGCGGCGAGGACGCCGCCCTGCGCCGGTCCTACGTGATGGTCACGACCTGGACGCTGCGGCTGTCGATCCCGAGCATCGCCCTGCTCGCCGTCTTCACCAAGGACATCCTGCGGGTGTTCGGACCGGCGTTCCCTGCGGCCGCCGGGGTGACGTTGGTGCTGCTGCTCGGCGCGCTCTGGAACGCCTGGACGGGCCCCGGCATGCAGATGCTGACGATGTCCGGGCACCCGATGTGGGGTGCGCTGAACAACGCAGCCGCGCTCACGCTCAATGTGGCGCTGAACCTCGTCCTGATTCCGCGCTTCGGGGTTATCGGCGCAGCCTGGGCGTGGACGGCGGCACTGCTGGCCGTCAATCTCGCCCGCCTGCTGCAGGTACGCCGGCTGCTGGGCATGTGGCCGTTCAGCCTCGCGCAGGCCAGCGTGGTCCTCATCGGCCTGGAATCCGGACTCATGGCCGCGGTGGCAACGCACTGGTCGGGCTGGCCGACGCGTCTTGCGGTGGGTGTCCTGGTGGTGACTGCGTCGTACGCCGTACTCACCGCGATGAGCCTGACCGGTGACGACAGGGCCACGCTGCAGCAGGTGGTTGGTCGTGCCAAGGCCCGGTCAGCCCGTGACTCGTGACACGCGCCTCCCTGCCGAAATGCCCGCCGCGCACGGAGCGCTGGCCGTAGGGTCCAGGCGTGAGAGTTGCCAGGACCCGCGCTGTCGCGTTGATCACGGCACTGGCGGCCACGGTGCTGGTCGGCCTCACCACCGGCGCGGCTGCCATGGCGGGGGGCGGCCGGTCGGACCCGTTCCCGAGCCCGGGCAGAGGGGTCGCGCTCACCTGGGCGCCCGCCCACATGTCGCCGGACAGTCATTACACGCGCCGGCAGGCGCTCCGGCTCGCCCACCGGAACGACGTCGTCACCGCAGTGCCCTACGCGTTCCGTCGATACGCCGGGGCCATGCGGCGGGCGAACCCGTCGCTGACCCTGCTGGCCTACTCCAGCGCCACTACGAGCGGCGCCGACGCCGCCTCGGCGCTGCCCGAGGAGCAGTTCGCCCACGACGCCGACGGCCAGCGGATCCGCTCGACCGGCTTCGGCCGCTACCTGATGGAGCCTTCGGACCCGGGGTGGCAGCGCACTTCCGTGAAGGTGTGCGCTGAACGGATCACGCTCGGCCACTACGACGGATGCTTCCTGGACGGGCTGGCCATGGCGATCTACTCCGCGCACTTCGTCTCCGCGCTCCCGGTCGTGCCGGGCACCGACCGGCCCTACACCCAGCGCCAGTGGCGAGATGAGCTGGTCGCCCTCTCCGACGCGTTCGCCCGTCACCGACCCCGGCTGACCTACGCCGGGAACGCGGTCGGCAACACGTACCGCTACTGGGACGACCCCGTCTCGTCGCGGCGGGTCGTGCGGAACCTGCCCGCGGCGGCGATGGAGGATTTCATGCGCGGCGCCGGCGACCGGGTCAGCCGCTTCCCCACCGGCGCCCGGTGGCGCAAGAACCTCGACGCCGTCCGGGACATCGAGAGCCATGGCGGAACGGGGCTGTTCCTGACAAAGCTGTGGGTGGCCGCAACCCCGGCCCAGCTCAGGACCTGGCAGGCCTACGCGATGGCCACCTTCCTGCTCGGGGCCGACGGGCACAGCTACTTCGCGTTCACCGACGCGCGGACGAAGACAGCAGTGCTCGGGAGTGACCTGCCCTACCGGATGCCGCGTCACCTCGGCCGGCCCACCAGCGGCGTCCACCACGCCCACGGCGTCTACCGGCGCCACTTCGCCCACGGTCTCGTGGTGGTGAACCCCACTCGCCACCGGCACCGTGTCGGGCTGGGCCACAGCTACGTCACGCTCGGTGGCCGACACGTCCACCGGCTCCGGCTGCGGCCACACCACGCGCAGGTCCTGGTAGTCCGGTAGCGCCCCTGATGCGACTGCCGAGCGGGCCTACAGGTAGCCCCAGTCGGCCAGCTCGTCACCGGCGACCTGCTCGATCGCCGCGATCGTCTCCGGGCTGAGGTTGCGCCGGTAGGCGTCCCTCCGCTCCGGGTAGAGCCTGGTGCGCCGCACCGAGGCGTCGAAGGCGCTCGACGGGTCGAGGCCGGTGAAGTCCAGCAACCGCTTGAAGACCAGCTCCCGGTCGGCGAGCAGGTCTTCGTAGCGGACGTCGATCCAGACTCCGTCCGGCAGCGTGTCGCGCATCCGCGCCGCCTCCTTCACGACGGACCGCCAGACCAGGGCGGCGAGGACCGCGTGGGACCGGCCGGAGGACAGCCAGACCGCGTCGTCCTCGGGCGGGAGCGGGCGGCCCAGCAGGGCCATCGGGCCGCCGAAGCCCTCCCACCAGGACGTGCGCAGGTCGGAGTCCACTACGGCCCGGCCGTCGCGGACGACGTGCACGAACCGCGCGGCGGGGAACGCGGCCCGCAGCAGACCGGCGTGCGGCCAGCCCGTCAGCTTGTGAAGGAAGACCGGGCGGCCTTGGACCGCTGCCCTGGTCGAGAAGAAGCTCCGGAGCCGCGCGGTGAGCCACGGGCTCGCATCGGCGACGGACAGCGCGCGGGGGGCCTTGGAGAGGATGGGCGAGACCTCCGAGTCCAGCAGCCGCCAGCCCTCCGACGGCGCGAAGCGCGCCCACCTGCCCTTCTCGGTGAGTCGCTGCGGGACACGTCGGAAGATCGCCGAGTTGTGCTGCTGCCACGGCCGCGTCAGCCAGGGGGCCCGGTCGTCGAGGTTGCTCACGAAGCCGACGTCTCGATGCCGCGACAGCATGTCGCCGAGGATCGTGGACCCGGACCGTCCGTTGCTGAGCATGAACACGAACCGGGTGTCGGCTGGGCTCCTCGCTCTCACCATCGTGCCGCTGCCGTTCCCTGCGCGATCAAGGCGTCGCCAGCCGGGCCCCGGGGGCGACGAAGAGCGCCGGCTCCCGCCCCGATCAGAGTGAGCCCGCGTCTGCTCCGCATCGCCGCGTGCCGGCACATCAGCGCGAACGGGACCAGGTCGTCTGCGGCGCACCAGGCCCTCTCGTCGACGCCGCGCATCGATGCCAGCCACTGCGGCCAGGTCGCCTCCCCTCGGGCACGGTAGATGCCCTGCGCCAGCAGGTCGTGCGGCTCGTCCTGCCAGCGCTGACGGTCGGGCACCGCATGATCCGGACCCTCCGGCACCGGTTGCCTGGTCAGGTCGAGGTAGAGCGCGCGCACGACGTCCAGCCCGGAGCGGGCGGTGAACAACCGGAACGTGCCGCCGATCCGCGGGTTCACGTCCAGCAGCTTGTAGGCGCCGTCGCGTGCGTCGTACCGGAAGCCCAGGTCGACGATCCCGGTGTAGCCGAGCGCCCCGAGCAGTCGCTCCGCGTCCCGACGGACCTGCGCGCTGGCCCTGGTCTCGCCGAGGCTGGTCGGTCCCGTTCCGGGCAGGCACTGCCGCAGCTTGACCCCCGTGGCCCCGAAGCGGCAGCGCGACGATGCGTCGAAGTAGCCGTTGAACATCCAGATCGTCTGCGGGCCCCCGGGGACGTACTCCTGCACCATCACGTTTCCCGTGCCCGCTGCGGCCAGCAGCTCGTAGGCGGCCAGCAGCTGCTCCTCGTCGTCGGCGATCGTGACGCTGCGGGCACCGGGGGAACGCCGCAGCAGCAGGGGATCGACCGCCTTGACCACGACCGGGAAGCGGCTGGCGGATGCCCGCAGGTCGTCCCGGTCAGCGGGGAACGAGGATCGCGGCCTGGGCACCCCAGACTGCTCGCACAGCTGGTCGAGCGCGCGCTTGTCGGCCAGTCGCGCGGCGAGGCCCGGGGGCCGGCGCGGGAACCTGTAGTGCTCGGCCAGGCGATCCTCGAAGTCGTCGAGCAGCAGCGCCGCCTCGTCATCGACGGGGACGAGCACCGGACGCCCCCCTACTGCGTCGGCGACATCCACGAGCTGCTCGACGAGCGCGCCGTCGTCCTTGCCGCGCGGAACAAGGGTGAAGGTCCGGGTCACGTAGCGGGAGGCAGCCGTCGGGGACCGCCGGCCCGGCTGTGCCACGTGGACCGGGACTCCCAGCCGGCCGAGGCTGCGTGCCACCCCGAGGGGGCTGTGCAGGAGCGGGTCGACCGACGTCGTGAACACCACCACGGGTGTCGTCGCGTCGATGCGGTTCACGAGGCAGCCACCTGCATCCGGTCCGCCGCCACGCAGCTCAGCCGCCGTCCGGAGAGGGCGACGACGGCCGGGATGTCGTCGTCGTGGGCGAGCACGAAGTCGAGGTCGGCGAGCTGTCCGGTGCGCCTCAGGTAGTCCGCGCTGGCACCGTCTGCGAAGGCGGTCGGCGGACGGCCCTGCCATCGCCGCACCACGTCGAGCGTCATTCCGCCCGGGACGAAGCCGGCCTCGAGCAACGGCACGGCCAGCCGGGCACAGCCGTACTGGTCCTCCTCGCGGAACTGCCCACGGGAGCCGGCGCCGACCAGGGCGACCCGCCGATGACGGCCTATCAGCCAGTCCGCCTGCGCCGAGGCGTTGCGGAGGCACGCGGCGTACGTCGTCGCGCGACGCGGGTCGGGCTGCAGAAGCCTGGTGCCGTTGGTGGACAGCAGCACCACGGGACGGTCCTTCTCGGCGAGCTCCTCCATGACGGCGGGACTGTTGGCCTCATGGAACCCGGCGGGCACCGTCCCGCCGAGCTCTCCGACGAGCAGCGGATCCTCGAGCATCGTGGCCAGGGCGCGTGCGTCCGCCAGGTCCGCGGCCGGGTAGACCCGGAAGCCGCGCCACGCGGCCGTCACCGCGGTCGTGGTGGCTCGGATCACGTCGACGGCCACCAGGGCCCAGCCTCGCCCGTAGCGCTGCGCCGCCTCCGGCAGGAAGTCGACGACGACTTCGCCTCGCATCTCTCACACGTCCTGGAGCGGCTGGACCGCAGAGGGGCGCAGCAAGGGGTTCGCGAATGCGTCGGAGTGCAGCCCGCAGCGGTAGATCTCGACGCGCAGCAGCTCCTCCAGACGCACGTTCGACAGTCGGACCGTCGGCCCGAAGTGGTCGAGGAACTGGAACTGGGTGGCCTTGGTGGGTGCTTCGAACGTGACGGTCTCGAGCCCGAAGGCGACGGCGATCCGGTCGGCGTACGCCCAGTTGGCCGCGCCGTCGGAGTCGAACAGCCCGACCGCCCGCGCGTCCTCCCGTCCCTCGATGACCAGCTCCACCGCCCCCGCCTGCAGCCACTCGTCGCCGAGCCTGACGAGGCCGTCGAGCGTGGCGGCGGTGAGGGGCCCGTCGTGCTTGCCGCCGAGCTCGTACTGCACCTCGAGCCCTCTGCTGGCGGCCGACTGCACGATCGTGTGCGGGTCCAGATCGATGTCGGTGAAGCCCTGGCCCGCTTCGATCCGGGTGAAGCCCATGTCCGCGACGAGGTCGAGGTACTCCGGCAGCCGGCCCTGCACCACCGCGACCTCGAACGGGCCGCCGCCGCAGGTGACCGGGACGCCGTGCGCCCTGGCCAGCCGCACCTTGGCCCTGCTGACCTGCTCGTCGGCCAGCATCCAGCACGCCATGGACACCTTGAGCACGGCCATCAGGTGGGCGCTCTGCTCCAGATGACCGCGCAGCGTGCCGAGGTCGTAGCCGGGGTCGAAAGGACAGGTCCGGACAACGGGAGGCGGCACCCCGATCGTGGACAGGTAGCCGCGGATCGTCGGGTCAGCCGTCATGCGCTTCTCCTCACCATGCTCCATGCCAGTTATGTGCACACGAGCAGGATCACCCGCGCGGTGATACCGGCATGCCGGCCGGTATCACCGCGGACCGGTCGCTGCTCTACTTGCTCGGGCAGGAGCTCGGAAACCGAGCGAGAGAGGGCGCAGATGTCCGTGCCCCAGCCTGCACACACGACGGCTCCCTTCCCTGTCGACGTCGCCGGTCCCGCGCCGCGTGCGCTGACCAGCCTCCCGGACGCCCCTGTGGTCGAGACGAGACCTTGGCAGCGCCGACTGACACACACCGCTCTCGGCGTCGACGTCTGTGCGGTCGTCGCGGTGATCACGGTGCTGTTGGTCGTCAACGCCTTCCACATCTACGGCCGGCCGCTCTCCCTCGGGCTGGTCGTGATCCTTCCGGTGGCGTGGGTGGTGGCGCTCGCGCTGGGCCGCGCCTACGAGCCGCGCATGCTGGGCACCGGGGCGGAGGAGTTCCGCCGGCTGATCGCCTCCGCATTCGGGCTGATGGTGGTCATCGCACTGCTGTCGTTCGGACTGCGCTTGCAGGTCTCCCGCGGCCTCGTGGTCGCTGCGCTGCCCTGTGCGCTCGTCCTCGACCTGGTGGGCAGGTACGCCGTGCGGAAGTGGCTGCACGCCCGGCGCCGGGCCGGTGCGTGCATGCGCAGGGTGCTGCTGGTGGGTACGTCGTCGTGGGTCGACGACGTGGCCGGCCGGATGGCACGCACCCCTCACGTGGGCCTGCAGCCGGTCGGCTGCTGCCTGCCCGAGGGCCCCGCCGTCCGAGGGTCGGGTGCGCTGCCGACGTACGGGGACTACGACGGCATCGTCGAGGCGGTGCAGAACACCGGCGCGACCGTCGTGGCCGTCTCGCCGAGCGAACGCATGGAGCCCACGGCGCTGCGAAGGCTGGCATGGGACCTCGAGAAGCATCGCGCCGAGATCGTCGTCTCACCGAACCTCGTCGACTGTGTCGGCCCGCGCATCCGCATCCGTCCGGTCGACGGGCTGCCGCTGCTCGAGGTCGAACAGCCACGGCTGAGCGGACCGCACCGCATCCTGAAGAGCTGCATCGACCGGCTGCTCGCACTCTCGTTACTGGTGCTGCTCGCACCGCTGCTCGTCGCCCTCGCCATCGCCGTCCGTGCGACCAGCGAGGGCCCGGCGCTGTTCCGGCAGCCGCGCATCGGCGCGCACGGCCGCGAGTTCCAGCTGTTGAAGTTCCGAACGATGCACACCGGTGCCGAGCAGCGGATCGCCGAGCTGGCCGCGGCGAACGAGAGCGACGGTGCGCTGTTCAAGATGCATCGCGACCCGAGGGTGACCCGGTTGGGGCGCTGGCTGCGCCATCACAGTCTCGACGAGCTGCCCCAGCTGATCAACGTGCTGCGTGGGCAGATGTCGGTGGTCGGTCCCAGGCCGCCGCTTCCCGGCGAGGTCTCCCGCTACGAGCCCGACGTCCGTCGACGGCTCATGGTACGGCCCGGTCTGACCGGGCTGTGGCAGGTCAGCGGCCGGTCGGACCTGACCTGGCACGAGTCGGTGCGGCTGGATCTCTTCTACGTCGAGAACTGGTCGTTGGCCCTCGACGTGATGATCTTGTGGAAGACCGTGCCGGCGGTGATCTCGGGCCGCGGGGCCTACTAGAGTGCGCACTGCAAACCAGGCGATCAGGTTGTCAACGTGCGGTGGCTGCGACGGGAGCCGAGGATGGACAAGGAGCCACGTCGCGTGCGCGACGCGGCCAGGCGTGCCTTCTCCAAGCGCGTGCCCGGCAGCTCCGTGGCCGACATCACCTTCGACTCGCTGCTCGACGCCCCGGAGGACGACGCAGATCGCAGGCTCACCTTCACCGCGGACGATGTGAGCATCGAGATCACGGTCGTCCCCGCCGACGACCGCCTCAACCTGGTCGTGAGCGTGCAGCCGCCCGGGTTCGCCGAGAGTGTCGAAGCGGTCGACACCGGCGAGACGATCCCGCTGGGCATCTCCGGTGCGACCGTGACGGTCGGGAAGGGTCTGAGGAGTCTGCTGGTGCGGCCGGCACAGCCCGGCGACCCACTGCTCCAGACCGCGTGGGTGCTGCTGTAGACCTCGGTATCTCGCCCCCCATCGCCCTCCTCTGTTGAGGTGGAGGAGGGCGACAGAGGAGGGCGAGTGACCCAGGGCCAGCCGGTTTCGTCGTACTTCGATCGTCAGGCGTCCTTCTGGCGCGACGTGTACGACGCGCACGAGGACGTCTACTCCGACATCCATCGCCAGCGCCGTGACTGGACGCTCGCCACTGTCGAGAGTCAGGAGCCGGTCACCGAGACCACCGCCCTGGACCTGGGCGTCGGAGCGGGAGGACTGGCCGTCGCGCTGGCCGCACGCGGCTTGCGAGTGGTGGGCGTGGACCGCTCCGCACAGATGCTGGAGCTGACCAAGGCGTTGGCCGCCACCGACGAGGACACCGACAAGCACGTCATGCCGGTGCGCGCCGATGCCGGCACGCTGCCCTTCCGCGACGACTCGTTCCCGCTGGTCATAGGACTCGGTCTGCTTCCCTGGATGGACAGCCCTGCCAAGGTGCTCGGCGAGATGGCCCGCGTGGTATCCCCGGGCGGGCGGGTGATCTTCAGTGCCGACAACTCCCGGCGGCTCACGCACCTGCTGGACCCGCTGTTCAATCCTTGGCTGGCACCGGCTCGCAGATTCGTCTCCGTCCGGGTCCTCGGTCGTGCACGGCCGACGCGCGTGCGAGCACGCAGCCACACCCTCGGCGAGATCCGCCGGTTGTGCCGAGACGCCGGCCTGGAGATCGTGGACTGCCAGCCCCTGGGCTTCGGGCCCTTCACGGTCCTCAGGCACCGATGCCTGCCGGACCGCGCCGGGCGGACGCTGAACCACGTTCTGCAGCGAAGGGCCAGCCGCGGGGCACCGGTGCTGCGCACGCGCGGTTGCCAGTACCTGGTCCTTGCGAGGCGCGGGTGACGACCAACCAGACGCGCGGTGACGTGCGCGTGAGACTTCGCACCGGCGCCTGGCACGAAGATGCCGGGATCGACCTCGCCTTCCCGCCCGGGTGGGACGTGCATGTCCACCGTCCCCGGACGCCGGCGCCGCTCACGCTGCACGACATCTCGGCGGCGGTGCGGAACCCGCTCGCCGGCCCACCACTGCACGAGCTGGCCGTGGGAATGCACCGCGTCGCCATTCTCGTCGACGACTTGACCAGACCGACTCCGGCGGCGGCGATCCTGCCCTCGATATTCACCGAGCTCGTCGCCGCCGGGGTCCCCGCCTCTGCAGTCACGATACTGCTGGCAACCGGCGCGCACGGGGGGCGCGTCGGCGAGGAGGCGCTGCGGGCCAAGCTGGGGGCGGAGACGATGGATCGCTGCCGGGTCGTCGTCCACGACCACCGGGCAGCGACGACGTACCTCGGCGTCACGACGTACGGCACACCGGTGCACCTGGACTGCGAGATCGCCGGCTCCGACCTTGTGGTCGGCGTCGGCGGGGTCTACCCACAGCACACCGTAGGGTTCGGCGGCGGCGCCAAGATCGTGCTCGGCGCCCTCGGCACGCGCTCGATCGCCGCGCTGCACTACGGGCACCCCAGCGGCCGCGGCTCCTACGACGTGGACAACGACTTCCGTCGCGACGTCGGCGAGATGGCCGGCATGGCCGGGCTGCGCTTCGGGGTGCTCGCGCACGTCGACGCGCAGCGAGCCCTGGTGCGGGTGGTCGCAGGAGAGCCGGTGACCCTTCACGGTGCCGAGGCCGACTACGCCAGGCGCACCTACCTTGCACCCGGGCCCGGCGACGCCGACCTGGTGGTCGCCAACGCCTATCCGATGGACGTCTCCTTGACGTTCGCGATGAGCAAAGGAGCCATTCCTCTCCACCATGCGCGGCCCGGCGCCACCCGGGTGCTGGTCGCCCGCTGCGCCGAGGGGCTCGGAAGGCACGACCTGTTCCCGCTGGCACCCGGGCCGCTGGACCGCCTCCGGCAGCTGCGACGGAAGGTGAGCGCGGACCCGGCAGCCGCCCCCGGCAAGGCGATCTCCTCGCTACGGAGGAGGCTGACGGCGGGCGAGGGCCATGAGTCAGCGGCCAGACCGCCGATCCTGTGGTACCCCGGGCGCCCCGCTGACTGCTCCGGCGTGCGCGGGCTGGTCCCGGTCGACCGGTGGGCGGACGTACTCGACCGGGCTGCCGAGGGAGGCGGCCGCACGGCCGTCGTCTATCCCTGCGCCCCCCTCCAGGTGCTGGACCTGGACTAGGGTCGGACTAGGGTCCGGCTGTCAGCGACCGGGCATGCCGTGCAGCCGCGCGAGCACCTCGGACGCCATGTAGCGACGATGGCCGCCCAGGGTCCGGATCGCGTGCAGCTTGCCCTGCTCGGACCATCGAGCCACCGTCTTGGCATCGACGTGGAACAGTGCGGAGACCTCCGACGGCGACATCAGGCCCAACAGGTCCGGCGCCCGCTCTCCGTAGTACCTACTCGCCACTTCCCGATCACCTCACAGAGGTAAGGGGCGAAACAGGATGTGGCGGGAAGCCGCATCCCCCCACCCAGCCTCGGCTCGTCTGCTCCAAGCCCCCGACGCCTCGGCCCCCGCCGCTGCGCGGCATTTCCCTTTCAACCAGAGTCCGCCGCGCCGACGGTGCTGTCAAGAGCACGGAGCACGATGAGTCCGGCTTGGGCGCGGCGGTCGCTCAGCCGGCCGCGGGCGCAGCGAGGCGAACCTCGCTGACCGCCACGGTGTGCCGCGGGCCGGGCGTAGAGGCGAGGATGTGCACCACGATCTGGTCGGTGCTGACCTTCGGGATCCGCATCGTCTGCAGGCTGCGGTTGTGCGCGGACCCGTCGAACGTCTGGATCGCAGACCGGCCGTTCCCGAAGTCCCAGCGGACCTTGGTGATCCGGTCGTTCTCGGCGTAGCGGTCCGCCCCGCTGCGTGGGTCGGTCTTCGCGTAGCCCGGGATGAGCCCGACCTCGCCGAGCGTCGTGGTCCTCGGCAGCTCGAGCGTGAGCGTCTGTCCGACTCCGTCGCCGTTGCAGCGCCACGCGGTCGACAGGTTCCCGTCGTAGACGGCGGTCGGGTCGTAGACCACCTTGCGGTGCGCCGCGTCGAACGCCGGCGGCGACTCGCACGACGCGGTGGCGCCGCCGACGGAGACCGCGCGCACCGCGCCCTGATAGGGCTGGCGATGCCCGGCAGTCCCGTGGCCGGTGTTCTGGCCGTTCGGGCTCCGGCCCGAGCTGGAGCTCGGGCTGTTCGCGGCCTGTGACGAGCCCTGGCCCACGTTGCCACCCATCACCAGGTTGCCCGCGCCCGAGGTGCCCGACGACGCCACCGTGTCGGAGAAGGCCCGGCCGACGGCGTACGCCGCGATCAGCAGCAGCAGCGCCAATGCGGCGAGGATCGCCGGCACCACCCAGCTCGGCCGCTCACTGTGGCGGTCCGCGTGCCAGGCGTCGTCTGCGCTGCTCGGCGGCTCCTCGGTGAAGGAGAAGAACGAGGTCTCGTCGGGTGGTTCCGCAGGAGGCGAGGGACGAGCCGTCTCGAAGGGGTCGACCGGTTCTTGCGCGGGCTCGGGCTCAGCCGGCGGCAGGTACTCGACCCGGGGTGTGGGTTCGGCTCGCTGCTGGGGCAGCTCCTGGGTCTCGACCGACGAATGCGCCTCCGCGCGGGCACGCTCGTACCCGCGGCGGTACGCCTCGGCGTACTCCGCTGGCACGTCGCCTGGCAGATCGGCCCGGCGGTGTGAGTCCGACACAACCGTTCACCATACGGAAACGTCCGGATTCGCTCAAAGGCTGGTCTACTCCATGGGCGGGGTGGTGGGGGACGACCTGGCGGGGCGGGGGGGACGACGCGGCGCGGGGCGGCGCGTAGACGGCGTACGCCGATTGGCGTACCCAGATCACCCCGCTGAAGGGTATGGCGCCGCACGGCACGCGCCTAGCGTCAGTGCTGACTCCTTGGGGGGGTATTTCAAATGACTGCAATGCCACAGTGTGCTGTTGCCATTCGGGCGATGTCGATCCTCGTCCATGACCCGCACCCGCTGTTCGCCGAGGCACTCGGGCGTGCGCTCGAGATCCGCGGTCACGCTGTCACCACCGTCGACGGCCTCGGCGACTTGTCCGGCGCCGTCGCTGCCTTCGATCCCGACGTCTGCGTCGTGGACGCCACGTCCGCCAGGCCGGGCCTTGCCGAGGCCTGCGCACGCATCCGCGCGGCGTCTCCCGCCGTCGGCCTGCTGCTGCTCAGTGGTCGCGAGTGCCCGTGGGAGCTGTACGACGCCCGCACCGTCGACGCCGTGGTGAGCAAGTCCTGCGGCACCGACGTGGTCGACGACACCATCCGGCTCGTGGCCGGCGGCGGACGGACCGTGGTCGGGTGGTCGCGTCCGGTCGCCGTCCCCGCCCAGCGCGACGCCGCGCCGGCCGAGCTGCTCACCGGCAGGGAACGGCAGGTCCTCGAGCTCCTGGTGCACGGCTTCTCCACCCGGATGATGGCCGGCTCGCTCGAGGTTTCGGAGAACACCGTGCGCACTCACGTGCAGAACGTGCTGTCCAAGCTCGGTGTCAACGGCCGCGGGAAGGCCGCTCGCATCGCCGTCGACCTCGGCATCTTCACCCGGTAGTCGGCTCAGCCGAAGATGGCGGTGCCCAGCAAAGCACCTACCAGCAAGACCAACAGGCCCAGCATCCACTGCATCGCCAGGATCTTTGCGTCGATCGCGTCGAACCTGGAACCGACCGCGTCGAACCTGGAACCGATCGCGTCGAACCTGGAATCGATCGCGTCGAACCGCGCGTCGGTGCGGGCCGCGAGAATGTCCAGGTCGTGCTTGCTCGCGACCTCGCCCCAGCCGTCGGGTGGCAGGTGCCCGAACAACGTGTCGGTCTGTTCGGGTCCGATGACGTCCACCAGTGCCTCCATGAGCCTACGTCGCTCACCTTTGCTCACCGCCATGGTCCCACGCCCTCCGTCCATAGCCAACGGCTTCGCAGTCAGCCTGCACCGATCCGCTCGACGCCGCGAACGGCCATCCACAGGTGGCGAGGAGCGACTGCGGGTCGTGAGGGCGGACACCGAGCTGTCTGTCATGCAGGACAGCCTCGACGTCGTGCTGAGTGACCAGGACGGCGTGATCACCCGTCGCCGGGTGCTCGCCGCAGGCTTCGACGACGCCTTCATCCGCCGACGGGTGCGGAGCAACGACCGGGCGCGCATCCACCCGAGCCGCGAGCCGGCCCGCCTTCGCCTGGAGGAGGCCGTGCTGATGACCGCATCCGAAGCTCCCGACGACGCGGAGGCGATCGCCATCGTGGCCGACGCCTGGTGATTGAGGATCTCCCACGTCGGCCCTCCCCGGGAAGCGCCGGTGGTTTCGAGGCTACCTTCGAGGCTCGCAGGCTCGCACCTCAGGACAGGCCTCCGCTTCGCTCCCCCGCACCTCGACCACCGGAGCTCCGCGCTCGTCTGTATGACGTAGCAGAGTCGTCCTCACGGGCGGTTCAACACCCCTCGGGCCGCACCTAGCGTTCCTGGCATCTCGACAGACATCCCAGGAGGCGCTCCCGTGGCTCAGCTGATACCGGAACAGTCAAGGAAGACGACACGAACGGGGATGCGGACGCTCATCGTCGGCGCGGGCACCGCGGGGCAGGCGCTGGCCCGCGACCTCGACCGCGTGGCCTCGTTCGGTTTGGCGCCGATGGGCTTCCTCGACGACGACCCGACCACGTGGCGCCGCAGGTTCCGCGGGCACCGGGTGCTCGGCCCTCTCGAGCAGCTCGGCGACGTCATCGAGTCGCACGCCGTCGAGGTCGTCGTGCTCGCGATCCCGACGCTGGACCGGGCCAAGCTGATGGCGCTGGCCGCGGCCGCGGCCGGACACGGCGTGAGCACCTGGCACCTGCCGTCGTTCCTGGCCGGGCTGCAACGGCAGATCGCCGGCACGGACATGCGGGCGCTGCAGGTCGGGTCGCTGATCGGGCGCAGCGAGATGCACGTGGTCAGCAAGAGGGCAGCCGCTTCCGTCACCGGCAAGCGCGTGCTGGTCACCGGTGCCGGCGGCTCCATCGGCAGCGAGCTGTGCCGCCAGCTCGCCGCCTTCTCCCCCGAGACACTGGTCATGCTCGACCACGACGAGACCAACCTGCACGGTCTCCAGCTCGACGTGTGGGGCGAGGCGAACCTCGACGCGACCGAGGTCGTGGTCGCCGACATCCGCGACGCCGAGCGCATCAACCAGGTGTTCCGCGACCAGCGTCCCGACCTGGTCTTCCACGCCGCAGCACTCAAGCATCTACCTGCCCTGGAGCGACACCCCTGCGAGGGCGTGAAGTCCAACGTCAAGGGGACCGAGAACCTCGTCGAGGCCGCCATCCGGCACGGCGCCGAGCGGTTCGTGCTGATCAGCACCGACAAGGCGGCCAACCCCACCTCGGTGCTCGGCGCGACCAAGCGGCTCGCCGAGCTCGTGCTCGACGCGCACGCCAACAGGAGGACCGCGCTCTGCTCGGTGCGGTTCGGCAACGTGCTCGGCAGCCGCGGCTCGCTGCTGCACGTGCTGCGCGACCAGCTCGCGAAGGGCAAGCCGGTCACGATCACCGACCCGGACGCCACCCGGTTCTTCATGACGATCGAGGAGGCCGTCGGCCTCGTGCTCGAGGCCGCACGGATGGCCGAGCCGGGCGCGACGTACGTGCTCGACATGGGCGAGCCGGTCCGCATCCTCGACCTCTGCAAGAACTTCGCATCGATGCTCAACGTGCACGACTTCGACTTCGAGTTCACCGGGCTGCGTCCCGGGGAGAAGCTCGAGGAGGAGCTGTTCGGGTACGGCGAGGAGCGGGTCGGCACGGACCACCCGCGGATCTGGAAGACCGGCGCGAGCGAGCCGGTGGGCGGATTCGACGCCGGCCTTCACGACCTGTACGACGCGGCCTGGCACAACCGCCCCGGCGAGGTCTTCGAGTGTCTCGAACGACTCGTCCCCGAGTACACCTCCGCCGACGCGAGCACGGAACGAGCCCAAGGCGGCGGCCGGCTGAGCGGTGCCCGCGAGCGTGAGCTCGTCCTCGCCGCGCCCTACCCCGACGACTACTGACAGGACAGACGATGACGACGTACAAGAGCGAACCGGACCTGCCGATCCGGGTGATCGACAGCCAGGTGCGGGTCTTCGACGACGAGATGCTGCTGCCCGCCGACCCGTCGTCGCTGGACGCGGTGCTCGGCCGGACCGCCGGCGCCGACCTGGCCGCGCCGCCGGTGGTGCTGCCCGACTTCCACCACAAACAGAAGATGGAGCTCCCCTCCAGCGTCGCGGTCGCCACCCGCGGCACAGTGCGCCCGGACCTGACCGGCTCGTCGGTCAACTGCGGGATGGCGCTGGTCGCGCTGGACTGCGAGCTGCCCGGCGACAAGGCGATCGACACGTTCATGCGCTCGGTGCGCGAGCGGTTCCCGTTCCCGACGCGCGGGCAGCGTGAGCTCACCGCCCGCGAGGTCGTGGAGGCGATGGACGACGGCGCGCACTTCGCGGTCGAGCGCTGGAAGGCCCCCGCGGAGGACCTGGAGCGCATCGAAGAGGGCGGGCGCATGGACCTACGCCGCTACGGCGGCGTGGAACGGCTCCGTGCCGAGCTGCCCAGCCTCGCACTGCAGCTGGCGACGTACCGCTTCGGCACGATCGGCCCGACCAACCACTTCGTCGAGCTGCAGCAGGTCGAGGAAGTCCTCGACCACGAACGCGCCGCGCAGCTCGGCGTCGCGGAGGGACAGGTCACCTTGCAGTACCACGGCGGTGGCGGCGTGCTCGCCGGCGAGGTCGGACGGCTCTTCTTCCGGCGCAAGGACTACCCGCGCCAGATCAAGATGGTCAACAGCGTCCTCAAGCCCTGGTTCCACCTGCGCACGTCACGCTCGTACGCCCAGCTGCGTGAACGGCTCAGCCTGTACTTCACCGACGGGTGTCCTCCGCTGGCGGTCGAGTCTGACGAGGGCCAGCGGCTGATGCTCGCGAACGCCGCAGCGATGAACTACGGGTTCGCCTTCCGCGTCTCGACGTACGCCGCCCTCCGCCGGCTGGCCAGCCAGGCATTCGGGGGTGCCGAGGGACGGCTGGTCGTCGACTCACCGCACAACAGCATCTACGAGGAGAACGTCGACGGCGACACCGCAGTCGTGCACCGGCACAACTCGTGCCGGGCCTACCCGGCCGACCGGATGCCGGTGGGCACCACGTTCGCCTCCACGGGTCAGGCGGTGCTGCTGCCCGGCACGCACCGCACGTGCTCCTACCTCGGAGTCGCCGGTCCGCAGGCGGCTACCAGCCTGCACTCGGCCTGCCATGGTGCGGGGACGGTCGTGGCCGACCTGGTCGCGCGGGGCATCTCGGGCGACGACCCGGGCAAGCACGCGACGCGCCGCTACCGATACACGGACAACGAGCCCGCGCTCGCCCACCACTTCGACAATCGCGGCGTCGACGCCGCCCTCGACGTACTCGTCCGCAACGGGCTGGTCCACCCGGTCGCACGCATGCGGCCGGTCGCGGTCCTGAACTAAACAGCACGCACAGCACTGAGAGAAGGGCTCGGTCCTCATGACCATCGACGAACTGTTCCGGCGCATCCTGCGCGGACACTGGGTGGCGATCGCGTTGTGCGTGCTGCTGCCCGTCGCCGCCACGACGATCCTGGCGGTGCGCGCGCCCGACATGTGGCACGGCGCCGTGCGCATCCAGGTCTCCGACGACCCGTCCGGCTCGTCGAACGAGACGGTGGCGATGAGCGCGCGGGTGCTGGCACTCGCGACGACACCGTCGCTGGTCGCGCAGTCACTGGACGACATCGGCGTACGCCGTGACGCGGCGGCGGTCGCCGAGCATCACGTCAACGCCCAGCAGCTCGGCGTGTCCTCGGTGGTCGAGATCAGCGTCACCGACCACGACCGCGCTGTCGCCGGCCGGCTGGCCAGCGCACTCGCGACCAACGTCGCGAGCTTCATCAACCGCGGCTCCCGCAAGCACTTCGACAAGGTGGTCGCCGACCTGACCAACCAGATCCAGAGCGCCGACCGGCAACGAAGCAAGCTCGCCGCCGCGCAGCAGGTCACGGGGCGCGCCACCAGCTACCAGGCACAGCTGGCGATCCGCACGCTCACCCAGCAGATCAACGACCTACGCCAGGAGCGCACCGCGCTCGCCGTCGCCGACGCGAGCCGCGATCGCGCCGTCGTGGTCGACACCGGCCTGCCCGAGGTCACCCGGGCACCCTCCGGGCTCGCCGCACGGATCGCACTCGCCACCTTGCTCGGACTGATGCTCGGGCTGGCGGCAGCGGCCGCCCTCGAGGTGATGCGCCCCAAGATCGGCAACGCCCGCGAGCTGGCTCGGGTCCTCGACGCACCGTTGCTGCACAAGGGCTCCGGTGAGCCCGCGGAGCTCGCCGAGTCCTTGGCGTGGGTGGCGCGGCGGCAGGGCGTGGACACTGTCGTGCTCGTCCCGGCCGACCAACGCAAGACCTGGACGGCGCTGAGCCTGCTGTCGAGGCTGAGGTCGCTCCAGCCGCAGGCCCCGGACCGTTCGCCCAAGTCCGTGCCCGCGAGTGCGAAGGGCTCGAAGACGGCCGTGCTGTTCGACAGCAACTACAACGGAGAGCTCGACGAGCTGTCGGACTTCGGGACCGTGCAGTTCACCGAGCTCTCCGACCTGCGGCCGACCGACGAGGTGGCGGCCGGGCTGGTGGTGGTCTCGGCCGGGTCGATGCCACGCCGTGGCCTGGAGCATCTCGACGACATCGTCAAGGCCGGTCGCTGGCCGGTGCTCGGCGTGTTCGACGGATCCTCGTTGCCGCGGGAGCTACCGAGGGAGGAGTCATGACGACCCTCACCACGGGCGGGCTGCTGGTCTCCGTACACACCGATCGCCCCCGGTGGCGCGACCAGCTGCTCGACGGGGCCGGCGGTTCGGAACAGTGGAGAGAGGACGCGGGCAACACAGGGATCACTTCGACCCGACCCGACGTGATCCTCGTCCTGGACGGGTCGCCGGCCCGCTTCGACACCACCGGCCTGCGCCCGGTCACCCGCGGAGTGTGGAGCGACCCGTGCGGTGCGGTGGTGCTCGACGACGTCGGGTCGTCCGGCTTCGCGCAGCTGTGGCAGGTCCGCGACGGCCAGCTGCGGGTGCACAGCAGGTGGACGCCCAGCCGGGCCGAACGCGCAGCCGCGAAGCTGCTCCCGGAGCGGTTCCGGGCACTGCGCACCCAGGTGCTGCTCCACTACCCGGTGCTGTGGGCCGCGCTGCTGCGCGGCATGGCACCGCTGCACGTCTCCCTGGTCGAGGTGGCCGGTCGCGGCGTCCTCCTTGCCGGCCCCGGCGGCGTCGGCAAGTCGACCCTTGTGACGCAGGAGCTCCGCGCCGGCGGCCGGGCCGCCTGCGACAACCTCGCGGTCAGCGACGGGGGCACCGTGCACGGGCTGCGCGAACCGCTCCGGCTGCACCGCGAGGACGTCGCACGCCTGGGCCTTCTGCCTGCCGGGACCAAGGGCGCCACCCGAGCCATGCACGGCCGCCGCGAGACGCCCTGGAACAACCAGGCCGACGCGCTCGCCCCGGCCCTGGTCGCGGTGGTACGTCGTGGCTCGGCGGCCGGCCCGTACGTCCGGCCGGCGACGCCGGCAGCTGTGGCCCGAGCGCTGGTCGCCGGCACGTACGCGGCGGGCGAGCTGTCCCGCTTCTGGCCGCTGGCAGCCCAGCTCGCGCTGGCCACCGGACACGGCCCGGCGCACCCTCCCGTCGAGGCGGTCGCCACGGCCCTGGCTGATCGGCTGCCGTGCCGGTCGCTCGAACTCGGCATCCGACCCGGGAGCACGTTGCGCTCCTTGCTCGTCGACGACCTGAACCCGACACCCACAACCGAGGTGGCGTCATGAACACACAGCCCAGGAATCGCATCAAGGTCGCGCAGGTGGTGACCCGGTGCGCAGCGGGCGCCGGAGGCGTCGTCGTCCGCGGCGCACTCAGCCTGGACCCGGGCCGCTACGACGTCACGATCCTCACCGGGCAGACCGGACCCCTGCTCGACGGCGTCGAAGAGCGCGGCGTGCACGTCGTGCTCGAGCCGTCGCTGGTGGCGCCGATCTCGCCCAAGCAGGACAGCATCGCGCTGCAGCGACTGACCCGGCTGATCGCCACGAGCGGCTTCGACGTGGTGCACACGCACAGCGCGAAGGCCGGCGCGATCGGCCGGCTCTCGGCCTACCGGGCACGGGTCCCGGTGATCGTGCACACCTACCACGGCTTCCCGTTCCACGACTTCCAGAACCCGGCGACCCGGGCCGCCTATGTCGCGATCGAACGCCGGCTCGCCAAGATCACCGACGTCGTCCTCGCGATCGGCGGAGGCGTCGCGACCGAGGCCCTACGACGCGGGCTGGCGACCCCGGCCAACCTGCGCACGGTCGCCCCCGCGGTCGAGGCCGACACCGTGCCTCGAACCCCGACGAGCCGTCGCGCCGCCCGGTTGCTGCTCGGGCTGCCCGACGACGCTCGGGTGGTCGGCACCGTCGGGCGTCTCGACTACCAGAAGGCGCCCGAGCACTTCGTCCAGGCGATCGCCGCCTTGCGCAACCGGGACGCGATCGGCTGCTGGATCGGCTCAGGGGACCTGCTCGAGCCGACCCAGGCGCTGGTGCGCAAGCTCGGCCTGGAGAACCGCTTCCGGTTCGCAGGCGAGCGCCACGACGTACCCCAGCTGCTGCCCGGGCTCGACGTGTTCGCGATGAGCAGCCGCTACGAAGGACTGCCGTGCGCGCTCGTGGAGGCGATGCGCTGCGGCGTGCCTGCGGCCGTCACCGCGGTCAACTCGGTGCCCGACCTGGTTGTCCCCGGCGAGACCGGCGTGCTCGTCCCGTCCGGGCGCCCGCGCCAGCTCGCCGCCGGGATCGACATGTTGCTCGACCACCCGGTGTCGGCCGCGCAGATGGCCGCACGCGGGCTGGCCGCCGCAGGCGTCGCCTACGAGGCGTCGCGGCTCGGCGAGATCCTCGACGAGACCTACACCGACGGACTCGAGTCCAACCTGCTCCGGGCGGTGGGTTGATGACCGAGCACAGCTCCACCCTCATGCCTACCCCGATCGCCGCACCGGTGGGCCAAGAAGGCGCAGCCGCTTTGGCCCCCCCTTGGCGCCTTTTCCAGCCCACCGGTGCGGTCCTTCTCACCGCGACCCAGTCGCGCGCGGTCAGGCGCCTCCCCCCGGGGACGCCCGTCATGGTCGCCGACCATCGGCTGCTGAGTCGGTGGCGACAGGCCCGCTGGCGGTCTGCGCTGAGCATCGAGCGAGAGGTGGTCGTGCTGCCCACGCTGGCCCACCCGGTCGCGCTCGTCGACGTGACCCCGGAGGCTGTGCAGCAGTTCTGGGCGCTGGCCACCGTCCCGCCGGGCATCACCTGGGCGGCGGTGCCGGCCTCGCTGGTGCTGATGCTGGCCCGGCGGCTGCCGTGGTCGTGGACGGCCGCACTCGCACCAGGCCGGGTCGTGGTGGGGGTGCGGCGATGAGCCAGACCACCGGCACCTGGGCCTTCCAGCTGCAGCAGTCCTGCCAGATCGAGGAGCTGCTCGCGGACCCTCGCTCGAGGGGCGTTCTGATCGCGGCGTCGAAGATCCCGGACGCCAAGCTGACCTACATCATCACCACACCCAGCACCTACGAGATCGAGGGACGCCGGACCAGGCTGGCGGTGAAGATCCCCACCACGGACGGAGCCGGGGCCGCCGTGGAGCGGGAGGGCCGGCTGCTGGTCGCGCTGCGGCGGATGACGCTGGGGGATCTTGCCGACACGATCCCCCGCTACGTCACCACGCTGCGCGTCGACCAGCGGCCGGTGCTGGTCGCGACCGCGATGCCGGGCGCGCCGATGAGCATCGGCTACCACCAGTGGATGCACACCGCACGGCCGAACGCCGTGCGCACGGACTTCACCCTCGCGGCCGACTGGCTCGCTCAGTTCCAGGCGCGCACCGCGGGGTCGTCGCGGACCGACGTCTGGTGGCCCGATGTCGTCGAGGGAGTGCGCGGACGCTGGGACGGCCACGACCGGCTCGGCGCCGCCTTGGACCTGCTGGCGCCGGCGGCGTCCCGTCTCGCGAGGCGACCCGTGCCCTCCACCGCTGTGCACGGGGATCTGTGGTGCGGCAACCTTCTGGTCGACGGCCGACGCATCGCCGGCGTCGTCGACTGGGAGGACGGCGCCGCCGTGGGCAACCCGCTGCGCGACGTGGCCCGGTTCGCGCTCAGCTACTGCCTCTACCTGGACCGGCACACGCGCCACGGCCACGTGGTCGCCGGCCACCCGGGTCTGCGGCGCACCGGGCTCGCGCCGGGGCTGCGCTACGGCCTGCTCGGGCGCGGGTGGCTGCCGGACCTGACCCGCAGCTTCCTCGCCGACGGCCTGGAACGCCTGGGACTGCCCCGAGGGATGTGGTACGACGCCGCGCTTGCCGGGATCGGCGAGGTCGCCGCGTTCGCCAACGACGACGACTTCGCGGCCCTGCACCTGGAGCTGCTCGCCTCACTGCCCGCGCATCCGCAACGACACAAGACCCAACTCAGCCCATCACAAGGCCCAGCTCAACGATGACCAGCCCGGCCCACCCGAGCAGCGCCCCGGCCCCGCCGCCGCGCAGTTCCTCCTCGGCCCCGCCGGGCAGTTCCTCCGCGGCCCCGCCGGGCAGTTCCCCCGCCGCCCCGCCGAGCAGTTCCCCCGCCGCCCCGCCCAGAACCGCGCCGCGGACCGACAGGCTCAACGCGACCGCGGTCTGCGTGGCGATCACCGTGTGCCTGCTGCCGTTCCTGACGATCGCGGGCCCCGGACACACCGCACCCGCGGACGTGACGATGGCCGCCTCGATCGTGTGTGCGGCGCTGTGGGTGTCCTCGCGGCGCATCGCGGTGCGGATCCCCTACGCCTGGGGGGTCGGCGGCCTGCTGCTCGGCGGTGCCCTGGCGGCGACGGTGTCCGCGGCCCCGCCCGGGGTGGCCATCGTCCTGGTGCAGGACATGATGCTGCTGCTGTGGGCAGCAGTGCTCGCCCTGGGCTCCCAGGACGCGGCGATCCTGAAGGCGGCGACCCGGGCGTGGGGGCTCTCCGCCACGGCGTACGCGAGCGTGATGGTGGCGGCGTACCTGCTCGGCATCAATGCGCTCACCGGGGTCACCGCCACCGAGGGGATCCGCGCGTCGTACACCTTCGGCGACCCCAACCTGGCCGCCAACTACCTGATCCTCTCGCTGTTCGTGATGGCGGCCTGCAAGCAGCCGCGGTCGACGACGCTGCGTGGCTTCGGCTACCTGATGATCACCGCCGCGGTGATGTTCACCGCCTCCAACGGCGCGATGGTCACGATCCTGGTGGCCGGCGTGGTGGCGGTGTCCCTGAGCCGGCTCCGCTCGTCAGGCCCGGCGTCCGCGGTGCTGGTGGCAGCGGGTCTGGCGACGGTCTCGGTCCTGCTGATCGGCTACGTGCGGCCGCTGATCGACGTCACCGAGATCCGCGAGAACGCCGCAAGCAGCATCCCGCTGCTGCGGGACTCGCTCGGTCGCAGCGGCAGCTCCGTCGACGAGCGGGCGACGATCGTCAAGCAAGGCATGCGGCTGTTCCTGGACGGCGACGCCACCGGCTTCGGCCCGGCGCGCACCAAGGCCACGTTCCGTGCCGACCAGGCGCCCTACGACCGGGAGGCGCACAACGACTACCTGGCCACGCTGATCGAGCGCGGCGTGGTGGGGGCGGTGGGTCTGCTCCTGCTGGTGGTCACGACCGCGGTCTACTGCGGCCGGGTCGCAGTGCGCGCGCTGCCACCGGCCTACGCCGAGATCGTGCCGCGCGCCTGGTACCTCGCCGCGATCGCGCCGGGGCTGGCTGTCTCCGGGTTGTTCTACGAGGTGCTGCACTTCCGGCACCTGTGGACCTGGCTTGGTCTGGTGGCCGCGCTCGCACTGGTGCTGCGCCAGAGCCAACCGGTCGTGCGGGAACGGAAGGTGCCGCGATGAGGCCGCGGCTCCCTGCCGTCACGACCCTGCGTACGGCGACCCGCAGCGCGATGCTCCGCAGCGTGGCCCGCAACTGCGGGGCGCGGGCTCTGGCGATCGTCGGTCTCGGGCTGGCGGCGATCGTGGTCGCCCGTATCGGCGGTCCCTCGGCGGTGGGCGCCTACGCGCTTCTGCGGATGCTGCCGAGCCTGGTCGGCGTGCTGTGCATCGTCGGGCTGCCGAGCTCGATGGCCTACTTCCTCGCCGTGCCACGGCGCGGAGTGCCCCGGCTGTGGCCGACGCTGGCGGCGATCTACGCCACCGGATCGGTGGCGGGGATGGCGATCTGGCTGCTGCTCACGCCGCTGATCGCGCACACGTTCTTTCCCCACGACACCGCGTCGACGATCGTGCTGGCGGCTCCGACCATCGCCACCCAGATGTTCCTGACCACCAGCAAGACGGCCCTGCAGGGACTGGGTCGGCAACGCTCCAGCGACGTGGTGATCGCGCTGGAGGAGCTGTCGTTCCTGCCGTGCTACCTGGTGATGGTCGGCGTGCACCTGCACGGAAGCCTGGCGATCATCGCGGCGCTCGGCTCCGCCGACGTGCTGGTCGGCATCCTCGGCTGGCGGCTGGTTTCGCGGCACACCGGCTGGCGGTGGCGCCGGCTGCTGCGCCGGCTGCCGCTCGTCCGTCCGGACCTCGCGCTGGCCAGGCAGGTGCTGTCCTACGGGATGCGCGGCCAGCTCGGCGGGCTGCTCACCTTGCTGAATCTGCGGCTGGACTTCGCGATCCTCGGCGCGATGGCCGGTCCCGCGGTGCTGGGCACCTACGCGATCGCGTCCAAGTACGCCGAGCTGCTGCGACTGCCCGGGATCGCGGCGACCTGGGTCACCTATCCTCGGTTCGCGCGCCAGGAGCGTGCGGAGTCGGCACGGCGTGCCCGGGCCTTCGTGCTCCCCGCGATCGGCCTGGTGGTCTCGGCCGCCGTACCCCTGCTGCTGGTCAGCGGCCCGGCGATCCACCTGCTGTACGGCGCGCGCTTCGACCCGGCGGTGACCCCGGCGCGGATCCTGATCCTCGGCGTGCTGCTGTGCGGCGCCTCGGGGGTGGCCAGCGGCTTCCTCTACGGCAGCGGCCGGCCGGGCCTGAACTCGACGGCGATGGGAGTCGGGCTCACGGTCACGGTGATCCTCGACGTACTGCTGATCCCGCGCTTCGGTGCGATCGGCGCCGCGTTCGCGTCGATGACCACCTATCTGCTCACCGACACCGTGCTGATCAGCCTGCTGCTTCGGGCCAGCTCGTCGCGCCGGGCCGGGCAATCTTCCGGGCCGCAGATCGCACCCGACCCGGCGGGGAGCCGGGGGGCGCCGACGGCGGGAGCCGGGGCGGCGCCATGACCCGGCCAGGGAGACGCTGGTGGGCGGCGCCGCTCGCAGCGGCGCTCGCAGCGGCGCTGCTCGCCGGGTGTGGCGGCAGCATCGGCATCGGCGTCGGTGGCATCGGCGTCGGCGGCGGCGGCGGCGACTCCAGGGAGGCCAACCACGTCGCCCACATCGACATGGCGGCGTTCGCACGGAAGTACGGACAGCTGCCGGGTGTCTCGGACCCTTACGCCCATCTGGCCCGCGCGCTCGCCAAGCGTGGCGTGCGCATCTGGTTCGAGACCGATCTGGTGTCCTCCTGGCTCCAGGGGCGGACCGCCTTCGACCAGGACCTGATGCGGCTGCACCGGCTGGCCAAGATCCCCGGGGTGGTCGGCTTCAAGGTCGCCGACGAGCTCGGCTACCAGGACGGACTGGAGTCCGCCGAGCAGGCGCGGAAGTTCCTCACCGACGCCCGCGCCGGGCTGCAGAGCGTCGCACCCGGCGCGCAGCTGCTCGTCGACGTCGTAGTGCCCGAGCTCGGCTGCCTGCCCTGGCGCACCACGAGCGGCTCCGCCACCGTCGAGTGCGCCGATCGCTACCGGCGCGACTATCCCGCCGCCAGCATCGATGCGATCACCGGCTACCTGCAGGCTGGGCTGATCGACCGGCTGGACGTGAGCACCGGCCTGGAGCCGGAAACGACGTACCAGGCCTGGGGCCTGACCCGGCTCGAGGCGCAACGCGAGGCGTGGCGGCACATCCGCGAAGCCGGCTGGGGATCACTGACGGTGCTGCAGGCGCGCAAGGCGCTCGCGGTGCCCGGGGGCTACTCCGGTTCCCCGAAGGCAGCGGGGCGCGCGGTGGCCCTCTACGTGCGGACACCGGTCGCGTACGGCGCGAAGGCGGTCGACATCTGGGCGTGGCGGCAGGTCACCGACGACCAGCCGCACAGCCTGCTCGCCCCCGACGACGCCAGCAACCCGTTGTGGCGCCAGCTGGCTCGGGCGCATGCCGACGGGACCCGGCTGTTCACGCACATGCGCTCCTCGACGATGCCGCTGAACCGGCACGCGTACAGGCACGAGTGCGACCTGGCCGCGGGCGTGTTCAGCGACGTCTTCGTCGCCGCCGGCACCGGCTGACCTCCGCACCGGCGCGCCTGCCCAGCGGTAATGCCCGTAGGCACGTGTTTGCGCGCCAGATGGTGCCTGAGGGCATTACCGCTCGCTCGCCCAGGCCGCCGAAGGAATCGGGAGCCGCCAGGCCCGCCACACGTTCGCCGGTCGGCAGACCTCGGCCCGGACATGCCTGTGGCCCCGTCGGTGGTGGCGGCCGGCGGGGTCCGGGGCGTGGTGGTTACTCGTCAGGCGGATGCGGGCCCGGCTGTGCCTCGGGCCGGTCGGGTCCGCCCGGTGTCGCGACGTCACAGGGGTCGGCGATGCGGGTGCCGGTGTGGTCGCGCAGGTAGTGCTGTCCGTGCGGGCCGGTCCATAGGTAGGTGCCGGGTTCGAGCATCAGGTAGGACCATCGTCCGAAGGTCTTGTGCCGGTGGTGCTTGCGGCAGAGTTGCGCGAGGTTGTCGGTGGCGGTCTCGCCTCCCGGCGGATCTCCGTCGGTGCCGTCACCGGGCGGGCTCGCCTCAGACGGGTCGCCGGTGCGGGGGTAGGGGACGATGTGGTCGGTGTCGCAGCGCGAGGAGGCTCGTTCGCACCAGGGGAAGACACAGGTTCGGTCTCGCAGCTTGACGTGTTCTTGGAGTCGGTGGGGGATCTCGTAGCTGTCGGCGTGGATGGTCTCGTTGAGGTCGATCACCGGCTGCACGGAGATCGTGACGTCGTCGCGGCCGGCCCAGGTGCGGATCTGCTCGGCCAGCACTGGGCGGTCTCCGCGGCCGTGTTCCCACCGGCCGAGCGTTGCGGCCCTGGCGATCGGCGTGGTGCCGTCCTGCGTCGGCGCGGAATCCGCCTCGTCGGTCGTGCGGATGATCTGGCCGGTGATCGCGGACTGGTGCAGATGCAGGTAGACCACCAGCCGCGTCGGCCGCCGCCGGCACGGCCGACGGTTCGCGGTCGCAGTCCGTGCCTGCCCATCGTCGGTCGAGCCTGTCGAGGCCACGCGGTCGGCCCCGTCGTGCGCGTCCGAGTCGTCGGTCGAGACCGTGCCGTCGCCTGAGCTAATGCCGTTGCCTGAGCCTGTCGAGCCCGCGTCGTCGGCATCGTCGGTCGAGCCGGTCCCGTCGGTCGCGGTTGTCGAAACGGTGTCCGGCCCGCCTGGGTCGTTCTCGTCGTTGTGGAGGAGGTCGAGGGTGGATTGGGGGTCGGCGATCTGGCCGACTGCTTTGGCCCGGCGCACATCCATGCTGTCGGTGTCGCCGAGGGCGCCGTACTGGTGGGCGATCTGCCCGATGGTGTGGTCGAAGGCGGCGGCATCGAG
>DASSKK010000112.1:0-15187 GCA_035690495.1 Nocardioidaceae bacterium
TTCGTGCTTCTCAACCGCGGCGTCCGCCTGTCCCGGACTGAGGTTGTTACTGCCAGGTGGAGCGGCCAAGTGCTCGAGCACCTGGCCGAGGCCCTGCACCCAGCAACGCCATGGCTGTGGTAAACGCACCCGCGCCCTATCCAACAGTGTCTACGCGGCTACTAGAGGATTCCGGTAGGACCGGTGTCCGGCCAGACTCGGTCCAGGTGATCGGCGGGCAGCTCTCCATGCGGCTGCCCACCCGTCTGTTGGTGTGGCTCTCTTTCGGTCTGCGGCCCGCCGGTCACCGTGACGAGGCGTGGCTCAAGAAGGGACTGCCCTGCTCGTAGTAGCAATGCCCACCTCGCCGTCCACACTGGATCGAGCACAGGCGGGAGCAACACATTGAGCCACCACTCGGAGCACGTGATCATCGGGGTCGATCCCCACAAGCTGTCAGCCACGATTGAGGTCGTCGACCAGCACGAGGAAATGCAGGGCTCGGGCCGGTTCACTACCGACCGCGCCGGCTACACCGCGATGCGCACCTACGCAAAGACCTGGCCGAATCGAGTCTGGGCCGTCGAAGGAAGCAACGGTGCCGGGCGACCGCTCGCGCAACGACTCCTCGAGGACGGCGAGCAGGTGGTCGACGTGCCCGCAAAGCTGGCCGCCCGGGTGCGACTGTTCGACACCGGCCACAACCGCAAGACCGAAGCCCACGACGCGCACGCAGTCGCAGCCGTTGCCGTCCGCACCACGACCCTGCGAGTGCTGCAACTCGACGGTGAGCTCGAGGCACTGCGGATGCTCACCGACCGCCGCGAAGCACTCACCAGACGCCGGGTCCAGACCGTCGACCGACTCCAGGCACTGCTCGCGGAACTCCTGCCTGGACAGGCGAAACGCGACCTCACCACCGGTCAGGCCAAGACCATGCTGGCCACCGTCCGCCCCCGCGACATCGCCGGCAAGACCCGCCGACGCATCGCCGCCGAAGAGCTCGCCGAACTGATCGCGGTCGAGGCCAAGATCAAGAAGGCCACCGCCGAACTCAAGGCGATCGTGCTGGCCCGCGGCTCACGTCTGATGGACATTCACGGCGTCGGCCCCGTCGTTGCTGCCCGTGTCCTGGCCGACGTCGGCGACGTGACCCGGTTCGCTGACCGCAACCGGTTCGCGTCCTGGACTGGCACCGCACCACTCGACGCCTCCTCCGGTGAGCAGAACCGCCACCGGCTTTCACGGGCCGGGAACCGGCGGATGAACCACATGATCCACATCGCCGCGATCAGCCAGATCCGCCTCGACACCGACGGTCGGGTCTACTACCGACGCAAGCGAGCCGAGGGCAAGAAGTCGCTCGAGGCGATCCGATGCCTGAAGCGCAGGATCTCCGATGCGATCTACCGCCAGCTTCTCGAGGACGCACAACGCGCCGCCGGGGACGACGTGGGCACGGGTCCGGGAGGGCACTGCGGGGCGACTCTTCAATCCAGCGCGGTCGACCTGCCCCCGCTCATCGACACTTCGGATCAGCCACTTCCCGGACCCGCGAATCAGACGCTACGCCGTACCGGTTGACAACAGAAGGGAGCCGAAATGACGCAGGTCGCAGGGTGACCCTGGAACGCAGGTCCAGCGGCATGAGCGGGCCCTCGATTAGGACACACCTCGACGTCTGAGTTTGGGAGTGCGCGTCGCGAGCGCTTCTGCAAAAGCCCGGGCTACGCGGCGTAGCGTCAGTTGGCTGGGCGCCACACTTCCCCTACGTCAGGTCGTCGGTCTCAAGTGGAACCTCGCCGTCGATCGGGTCGAAGCGCATGCCGCGTTTGGCCAACTCTCCCTGCAGGCGGTCCTCGGCCTGGTCCACCGAGCGCTCGGCGTCGACCAAAAGATGATCGGTCTTGTCGACCAAGAGGCTCAACACGTGACAGATCTGTAGGTCATAGAAGGAGATTGGAACACTTGTAACCAGACTTACGAACGTCCGGTAGAGACCGATCAGGGCGTGCTGGGCAGGATCTGCCAGAGCTTGATTCGTCGCAGCTGTAAGGATCGCTGATCGCCCACCTCGTTCGACCATGGTGAGACGAAGCGCCTTCGCGTCCGCGTGAACCAGATGGCTCGACCATTTATACAGACCGCGATGGTGAGCCAGGCCGGCGAGCTCTTCTAGATGTTCGAATGCGGGACTTGGCGACGGCAGCCCAGGAAGACCCGACGCCCAGCCGTACGGGCTTGGGAAGTACTTGTCGTAGCGAGACTTGGCGTGGTCGCTGCGCAGGCGCAGCGCATTCAGCGTCTTGTCATCGAAAGGCTCGTACCCGAGCTTCTCGACGTCGCGCTGATAGATCACGGCGTCCTTGTAGTTGATGACGTCCGCATGCCGGAGGAAACGCTCGGCCAGGTCCGTGTGTCCCGGGGTGGAGCCGAACTCGGAAAGGACGATGGCTCGTACCGAGATCTCGTGCGAGGTCCGTGATAGGGACAACGCGCCGAGTGGGTAGCCAGCCGACGCCAGCGCATGAACCTCGCGGGCGACACGCAGCGCCTGTCCGTTGAGCCGGTGCAGTACGCCCAAGAGGGTGGCATCGTCTCCTGCCAGATGACTGTTGCGGTCCGAGAACTGCTGTGAAGCCTGGTGGATGATCTCGACGACAACCTGGAACAGGTCCAGGGCTGCGCCCCAGTGCACACGAAGGCGCTCCTCGAACCCCTCTTGGTATTCGCGTAGTTGGGCGACGTGCTCGAGCCCGGTCGTCTCGTAGGCCTCCGCAGAGGTGGGCGCGGTCTCCTCCAGCACCTTGGTCATCTGTTCCGCTGCACGGGTGAGCGCCTCGTCGCGTTCCATCCCGTGCTCGATGAGCCGTTCGACGGCGACCAGCAACTGGTGCAATAGCTCGTCGTTTGGATCGGGGAAATTGTTCGCGGCGTCCATGCGGCCTCCTGATGCTGTGAGCTGAGTGGATCACGAGTCACCGACAGAGCGGCATAACTCCTTCGACCCAGCGGAATGTGAGCGGAGGTTCAGGGCGGGTCGGGCTGTCGATGGATCAGCCAGTGCAGCGGAGGCAGAGCGAAGAAGGACGACCTTGCGCGGGGTTGACTAGGGTTCCCATATGAGCGGCATCTCCTACGGGTACGAGGTTGACGACGACGCCCGCTACCACTTCAAGTTCTTCGACAAAGAACTCGTTCGCGCCCTCGGTCGACTGACGCTGAACGCGTCCTATATGGAGGGCTGCATCCGAACTTTGTTCGCGCGTCTTCTTGATAACGATGACCTGGACCTCGGTGAGCGCGTCACCGCAGATGGCGGCTTCCGTTGGCTGGTTGATCACACGAGAGCTCTATCGGAGCACCGACTGCCTGAGGACCTGCACCGGCGCATTCTGGACTGGCTCCGCGAGTGCGAGATCGCTTACGCGCGGCGGAATCGTATCGTTCATTCAGAGACGCAGACACACTTCTCGGAGGACTGGTCGAAGGCGGAGTTGCACTGGGCGCGTTCAACGGCAAAGCGGAGGAGTTTCGTCACCGAAACGTTCCCGGCCACCGCCGATGAGGTGCACGAGATCGCACGTGACCGCTTGGGATCAGCGGGGTCGACCTCATGTCGCCGGTTCAGCAGGCGGTGGCTGCGGCAGCAACCGCTGACTAGGATTCAGCGATCGGGATGGTCAGGGTGCGCCCTAACTGAGCCCGCCATCAATGGATACGTTCCTGTCGCACGGACCGGGTGCGCCACCGGACAATCGCGAACGGCATGGCTGGCAGCAGGGACCCGCGTAGTGTGGCCACCCGAAAGGGTCCCGCGCCGCGCACCTCGGCGTGGTCGATCATGCGCATAGCCCGGTTGAGAGTGCGCCCACATCGGCATGAGCCGGTAAACCGCCGCCGGCACGCGGCGGAGGGACACGCTCGGATGAGCGCGACCAGATCCGGATCCGCGCGCAAACGCGTTGCCTGTTCTGCCCGGATTCGTGACGATGAGACCATGACAGGGCCTGAAACGACCCAGCCCCGAGCGCAACCGGTCGACTACGACAACGACCTCGACCGGTTTTTGACGAACCAAACGGCAACCCGACTGTTCTCGACGTCCGGAGACGTTCATGAGCCGGTAGCCGAACACCTCCAGCGTGAGCACGCGAGCGGGCGCGTCCTTGATCTGGGCGGAGGGAACGGTCTGCTGGCTCGACACCTGCAAGATCGCGGCATGGCCAGTGTGGTCCTGGATCAAGCCCGGTACGTGGCCACCGCGCCGCCGCCGGTCGTCCTGGCCGACGCCGAGCGACTCCCGTTCGCCGACGAGACGTTCGATGCCGTCGCTGCCCTTTGGATGCTCTACCACGTCGCGGAGCCGCGCGTGGTCCTGCAACAGGCCACCAGGGTGTTGAGGCCAGGGGGCTCCTTCGTGGCGTGTGCACCCAGCCGCTACAACGATCCGGAGTTCAAGGCTGTTCTGCCGGAATGGGGGTCCAGGTCCACTTTCGACGCCGAGGACGCCGCGGAACTGATCGGTGAGGTGTTCGACGTCGTCGACGTGGAGCGCTGGGACGGACCGCTGGTCTCGCTGCGCGACGCCGCCGCCGTCGAGCGGTTCCTCCGGGGTCGAGGACTGAGCCCCCAAGCCGCGGGCGAGGCGGCCACCGGGTTCGAGCCGCCCATGACAGTGACCAAGCGGGGCGCCTTGGTGTGGGGGCGCGTCCGCTAGTGGCTCGCATTAGACGTCCGGAACTCGGCATTATGTGAGTGAGTTTCGAGGTGCGCCGGCAGGCGGCGATGTGACGCGTGGCGGGGGACCAGGATCGCGTCTTCCGTGAAGTCGCTGACACGGACGACGAGTCGAGCACGAGTTCGACCCTCTCCAGTGGGCCAGTTGCCGAGCAATCGGATCACCAGTGGCGCGCCACTAGGACCTGGAAGAGCGATCGGGTGAGTGATCAACGTTCGCTGGGCCGCGCGCGTTGCGGTCCACGGCTGTCGGGGTCCTCTGGGAGCATGGAGCCGTCCGTATCGAGTCAATAATCAGCGAGGATCAGTGGGCCTGTCGCCGAAGGACCGGAAGACCCTTTGGGGTCGCTCCCGGCACCTGTGCGCCTTCCCGCAATGCCGGCGCCAACTGACCGCGGACCAGGTCGATGCGAAGACGGGGGAGACCTTCCAAACCATCGTCGGCGAGGAAGCCCACATCTACTCGCCGTCACCCGAGGGGCCTCGCTACGACGCAGAGTACCCGGCCAACAAGCTGGAGACATACGAGAACCGGATCCTGCTGTGCAGCATCCACCACACCTTCATCGACTCCGAGAAAGGTCGGGCGTACGACCCGGTCACCCTCACCGCGATGAAGCGCCGCCACGAGCGGCAGGAAGAGCGACGCGAGCGGATCTCGGGCACGGTCCGCGCCTACGTGGCCGACCAGTACGAGGCCGACGACAAGGTGCTCTTCCGGCAGGTCAAACTCGAAGGACCTCGTGTGGACTCGATGTTCGTCGACGTCCCCTTCGCCTCACGGGGCGACACAGAAGCCGCGGCCCGCCTCGCTCAGATCGCGCAAGATGCACCGGGTGACGCAGTAGCCGAGGAGGGCTTCGTAGTCACGGGCGCCGCCCAAGCATTGCTGCACCCGCAGTGGACGGGGAACGCGCTTATCGTCGGCGGCCCAGGCCAGGGCAAGTCGACGCTGCTGCAGTTCGTCTGCCAGTTCCACCGCGCGCGCTTCCAGCAAGCGACCGACTACTCGGGTGAAGCCCAGGGCCTCAAGGCGCTCACCGACATCGTGCGCGTCCCGATCCGCATCGACCTGCGCGACTACGCCCGCTGGGCCAGCTCGAAGGCGGCTGGGGCACGATCCAAGGAGGCCAAGCCCAGTAGACAGGGGCGCGGCGGCCCCGTCCGTCGGACGCCAGGCGATGACTGGCCCCACGTAGAGCGCTTCATCGCCGACCAAGTGGGCAAACACAGCGGCGGTCGCAACTTCAAGGTCGACGACCTATCGACGCTCCTCGCCACCGAACCTGTCCTCTTGGCTCTCGACGGGCTCGACGAGGTCGCCAACCTGGAGCACCGCGACCTCGTCGCGAACGAAATCGCTCGAGCCGGCGCCCGACTGCATGCGGACGCACACAACCTGGTCATCATCGTGGCAACGCGGCCAGGAATGACGACGTCGCCCCTGTGGTCCTCGAGCGCCTTCCCGGTCTTCTATCTGCAGAAACTGACCGCCGGACTCCGGCTGCAGTACCTCCAGCGATGGAGTCGCGTGGCCGAACTCGGCAATGAGTCAGCCGAGAAGTTGCAGCGCACGTTCCTCGAGCACGAGAACCTTCCCCACATTCGTGACCTGGCGTCGTACCCAATGCAGCTGGCAATCCTTCTGCACCTACTCCACCGCCGTGGCCTGTTGCCGCAGCAGCGCACCGAGCTCTACTCCGAGTACGTCCAGACATTCCTTGATCGCGAGCAGACCGAGGAGAAGGAACCGCTGCTCTCATCGGATCGGGACGTCATCGAGGACATCCACGCTTTCCTCGGCTGGTACCTCCAACAACAAGCCGAAGGCGCCGACGGTGCCGGACAGGTCTCCCGCGCCGAGCTAAAGCAGCTGCTCGACCGGCACCTGGCCGGACGGGACAAGGGAAAGGAACTGGCCAAGCAACTGTTCGCGGCAATGGAAGGACGTGTCCTGTGCCTGATCGAGCGCCAGCCCGGCTACTTCCAATTCGAGGTTCAATCGCTCCGCGAGTACTTCGCCGCCGCCTACGTCAACGAGTATGCCGACCCGCGCGGCGTCGGCAACTCTCGCGTCGACTGCTTCGATGCGCTGCTGGCTCGCCCGTACTGGCTGAACACCTGCCGGTTCTTCGTCGGCATGTTCACCAAGATCGAAGTTCGCGGAATCGAACGAAGCCTCCGCGAGCTACAGGCCAAGCCTGAACTGGCACACCACCCGCACATCCGGCTGGCCGCCGGCCGCATCCTCGACGACCGCGCTTACCAGGGCCAACCCACCGACACCATCCGCAAGGTCGTCGACTTCATCCTCGACGGACCTGGCGTCGTCCTCGCTGAGGATGGCTTCCTCGACGAATCCGGGCAGCCACTTACGTTCGCCGAGGACGCTGGCCGAGGCCAAGCGGTGCAGCACCTCCAAGGACGTCTGACGGCCGGCATCTCTCCCGGTATCCGAGCCGCGGCAGCTCACATGCTGCGACGACACGTCGAACCCACAGAACTGGCGCGCTGGTGGTGGAGCAAGTTCAAACCGACGGCTGACTGGATCCTGACGGCCGCGGACCTCGGGATCATTACTTCCTCGGGCAACGACCAGGAGACGAACCTGGCCGCCGCGGTCGCAGAGGCCGATTGCGACGAAGAATGGTCTGTCGAGGTACTGGCCCGTGGCGGCTATGCCGGCAACGCCGATGCCATCCTGACCCTCGGCAAGGACGACCTCGGTGACGGCGCGTTTGAGGCTCTACACCTCGCCCCCTCCACGCCACTCGGCAAGCTGGTCTCGGCAGCAGCCTGCGCCGCTGGACGCACGGTCAAGAACGACTCCGGCGCGCAAAGTCGGACCAGGTTCCGCGCATCTGGAGGGCGCAAGTTGGTCGCCGAAGTCGTCACTGCCTCCGAACCTCTCCGCACCCGACCACAGCACGATGCCGACGCGTCGCACTGGGCAAAGCGACTCGTAACGGTCGGCGAGATCTGGGGCGACAGTTGGGTGAGCCGTCAGGCGGCCACGCTTGTGCCGGGATCTCTCGACTTGAGTGCCGTCGCTCAATCGGCCGCAAGCCAGCCGGCGATTGCAGCCGCCGTCTGCCGCGAGGAACAGGTTCGGGCGCATCGCTCAGACTCGTCGTGGTGGCGCTCGCAGGCGCAGGGCCCGACCAGTCAGCTGGACGGTCGGATGTGGCTGTTCTCCATCCTCACCACAGCGCACCTCGCCGTCGTCCTTGAATGTGCTGACCAGATCGACGCGGCGACCGCCGCCTTGGCGCCTCGGCACTACCGAGCGATGGAAGCTGCCCTCGAGGCGTTCAAGAGAACTTCCAATGCCAGGGAGCTGCCGCTTCACGAGCCGCTTCGACGAGCCCAAGTCAGCTTCACTTCCCGCTCATTGTGGCTGCTTCGCATCGTTGCCACCGACGGCAGCTACGAGCAGGTTGAGAAGAAGCTCGCTGCCGGATATGCCGACCTCCTGCGGCCGGGCATGGGGGATCGCCGGCCCGTGCTGCGTCTACTCGGCAACAGGAAGACGACCAAGATCGAAGGGCTTAGAGGTAGCCGGGCCAACCTCGGACCCGGTGGCTGGACTGGCGAGGTGAAGCTCGGCGCTCTGCGAGCCGCAGCCGCAACTGAAGTGCTGCAACACCCCGAAGAGTGGCCGCTGGAGATCGTGTCGAAGGCCATCCAGGTGGAATCGGCCAAGGTTGGACGCCTGTCAGCAATCGCGGGCCTCGCTTCAACCGATCGGTGGTTCGAACAGGATTGACTGAGCCAGTGCGTCTCTGAAGGATGTCATTGACCGGGACGAACGGCCTAGGACAGGGAATAGCTCGCCGCCGCGTCATTGTGAGCTGGAGTGAGGCTGGCCCAACTATCGATTGGTGCAGGAACGAAGACTCGTGACGATGGGCGGGGCGCTTCGTAGCAGGACGAGCCCTGTGCCGAAGGGCAGGGTTCGAATGCGTTCCGGCGGCATCACCGCGACGCGTCGAGTCGACCGCTGGAGAGAGCGTTGCCCGTAGTCACCGATGCTGACGGTGTCGGTGCGTTCGTCTCGCTCGCCGACGAGCACCGAGAGCTCCTGGAGGTCGCGCGATGCTGACGCGCCGCCGAGAATGACCTTGACGATACTCGCGTCCCAGATGGTGCTGGCGGCGTGGTCGCCCCACTTGTTTCGGGCCTGGGCGAGCGACTGGAGGACGGGCATCGTGGTGATGCCCGTGCCACCGCCTTCGGCCATGAGCACCGGAAGAGAGGGGAGGGGGGCGAGGTTCCCGATCTCGTCGAGCGCCATGAGCACGGGAGGGTCCAGGCGTGCGCCTGGCGATGCGGCGGCGAGGTGGCGGGCGACCTCGGTGAGGTCTTCCATGAACGCGGCGACGAGTGGCCACGAGGCGCCGGCGCCGGCTCCGGTGGCGAGCAGGTAGAGCGTGCCGTTCTGGGTCAGGAAGTCGCGTGGGTCGAATTCCTCGCCGGACTCGGGGCTGACGGCGTTCAGTACGTCGGGGTCGGCGAGGCAGGAGAGGGCTTGGGCGACGGCCATCCAGATGGAGTCGCGGGTGCGCGGATCGGAGCTGATCATGCCTTCGAGCGAGTCCGACCAGCCGGCGGCGGCGTGGGGGTGGCTGACGAGGATGCCGACGGCGTCGTTTGCTGCTGACGCGGACAGCGACCACTCGAAGAGGGCTCGAGTCGGGAGTTGCTCGAGTGCGGCGGCGTGGAGCAATGCCTGGAGCGCGGAGCGGGCCTTGCCTTCCCAGAAGCCGCCAGACTCCGTGCCGCCGGAGGAGAGTCCGGTCGAAGACGCGAGACCTGATGCCCGGATCATCGCGGTCAGCGGCTGCTCACAGCCGCGGATCGGCGACCAGCGGACACCGCTGCCGCTGACCGCACGCAATCCCGCGGTCAGGTGCTGTGGGTCGAACACGGCAACCGGCCCGCGTTCCTTCCGGGCGTCGATGGTGGGGGCGATGTTGTCGGGCCGTGTGGAAGTGGTGACGACTGCGCCGGGGGCGTCGAGGATGGCGTTGATGACGAAGTGCAGTCCCTTGCCGGATCGCGGGGGACCGATCACCAGGATCGAATCCTCGACCGACGCCCAGATCTCCCGGCCACAGCTGCGTCCGATCAGGTAGCCGAGGTCGCTCGCCTTTGGGTGCTGGATCGAGGGACGGAGGCTCGGGCCGCGACGTACGAGAGCCTTCTTCGATGCCACCGCGTCGACGTCCCGTGCGGTTGCGGTGCCCCGGATGCGGTGAGGATCTCGAGCAGATCGGTGCCGGAGGCGAGCGACCAGCCTCCACACGCACCAGGCGAGCGTCGCGAGGACGCCGATGAACAGTGTCACCGCGCTCCAGTAGGCGAGCGCGGACAACCCCGGGGCGCCGAACGCTCGCGACGGCCGGCCTGGATCGGTGAGGACACGCAGGCCGCCCGCGATCCCGCTGCCGGGCGTGGCCGCACCGGTCGCGACCGCGGCCACCGTTGCAGCGGCGCGCAGCACAAGCGCCAGAGCGAAGGCCGTCAGGAGCCCGATGAGTGCCAGGTTCACGAGCTCGTCGTTCGCACTGCGTGCGGCTGGGTTCATGCCGGGGCCTCGAACGGGGTGACTGTCCGTGAGCTCATCCCGAGGATCACGAGCCCGCCGCGGGTTGCGGCGAGCAGCGCGGGCGGGAGGTTGAGCGACGCCTTGCCGTCGGCATCGGCGTTCTGCCGTACGACGACGTAGGCCAGCGCGACCTCCTCGCCCGGCTGGAACCCGGCACCAGCGAGCGACGGAGTTGAGGTGGTGGGTGACGGCTCCGCCGCCGCTGGTGCCGGGGGTTCTGGGGGAGTGGCGATGTCGGAGTACGTCGATCCGTCGGCCTCGCGTACCTCGACTCGCACGGGGGCGCCGAGCTCTGAGGTGATCTCGTCGATGACAGCTCGAAGGTCACCGCGGGTTCTGCTCTGTCCAGAGTCGCGGGGGACACCGTTGACGTCGACCGCCATCACGCCGTCGGCGTCGATGGCGACGTGGACGACGCTCAGGACGACGGGGATCTTCATAGCCCGAGCACCGCCCCGCCGCGCCGTACGTCGGTGACGACAGGAGCCGTCCCGGTCCGGTTGCTGAGGGCTTCGCGGTCGAGCCCGGGCGGGTTGCCGTCGCCGATCTGATGTGTGTCGACCTGGTCCAGGATGCCGAGTGCGGTCGCGCGGACGCGTTCGGCAGTCGACTGGACGACCTCGACCGGGTTCTTGCCCGGCACGCTCGCCGCCCAGGTCGACACGTACGGGACCGTGTAGGAGGAGGTGTCGAGTCCGTGCGCGGCGCCAACCATGAGCGCGACTGATTCGGCTTCCACCTCGGCGATCCCGCGGTGCAAGGTCGCGTCAGCAGCTACCTCGGTCGACAGGGCGTGTTCGCGAGGCGCGTGGAGGAGGACGTGGCCGAGTTCGTGGGCGAGCGTCTTGACCTGGGCGGCCTCGTCCATGTCCATGCGGACGGAGACCTCACGGGAGAGGAAGTCAGTCAGGCCGTTGGCACCGCCGATCGCCGCGGCCGAGGAGACGAGGCGGAGCTCGAAGCCGGCGGCCGTGATCTGGTCGGCCAGTCCGTCCCACAGCCCGGCCGGTGCCTGCCCTTGGAGCAGTGGCGGGCGGGGGAGTTCTGGCACTGGGTCGCCGGTGGTCTGGGAGATGTCCCAGACGTAGGTCGGTTTGACGCCGATCATGCGGGTGCGCGCGTACTCGCCGGACATGGGCTTCTCGTTGCGGGCCAGGCGCCGCCAGGAGTTCGGGTCGTCCGGCGTGAACGAGGCGAACCGGCCGGTGACCGGAGCGAGAATGCCGTAGCCGTGTTGACCCTTCGCGACGCTGCGTCCGAGTGAGAGCCACTGATGGAAGCCAGCGACGTACGTCGGCGTCGGCTCCGGTACCCGGCCCTCGTCGTACGCCGCGAAATGCTGAGCCGCGATCAGCATGGAGTTCCCGAAGCTGCGGCCTCGGAACTGTGCCGCGAAGGTAAGGGCGCGCTTCCAGTCCTCACCGGTCACGAGCGCGGCGACGGACTCCGACAGCTGCTCCTGGAGGGCTTCGAGCTTGGCTTCGCGGGCCGCCCGTCCCCGAACTTGAGTGGTCATGACGCCGTGCCTGTCTCTAGGCACTCAGGTTCGATCGGCGGCATCAGAGGCTCCGATCTGCGTTTGTGCAGGTAGCGTCGGTTCGTCACCGGCGAGAATCTGAAGTGATGGACCGTCACTCTGGCTGACGGTTTCGTCGTAGGATTGACGCATGGTCGCCTCCGTTGAAGGTGATAGCTGATGGGTCTGGTGGCGCTGCCGGGTGGCGGTGACGCCGATCTGGTGTTGGCGAGTCCGCAACAGGCGGAAGATTTCGAGCAGGAGATCGTCGACCAGTTCGCGATGGCAATGTCGGCGGCAGGGCTGAGCGACGACCACATCCGCCAGACCCGCTCGATCGTGATCGAGTTCGCCCGCTCGCTGACCAAGCCGCTGTGGGAAGCGACCTGCAAGGACGCCGACGCCTTCATGGCCGAGCAACGGCGCCTGGGCCACGCCGTGTCGACCCGGGCAGGCAAGGCGGGTGCCCTGTCGACGTTCTACGAGTTCCTCATCGCCCGCTACGAAGGACAGATCCGCCGCGCCACCGGTGTGCTGGTCGAGCAGCCGATCGATGAGTTCAACCGTCAGTCCGGCGCATCGCTGGGCAAGGTCCGCGTCCCGCCGTCCGACGACGAGATCGACGCACTGTTCACCGGCTGGCGCGAATCGATCCCGCATGCACGCAAGTACCTGCCCGCAGCCAGGGACTACGTCGCTGCCTCGCTGTGGCGGCGACTCGGGCTGCGCATCAACGAGACCGTCATGCTCGACATCCGCGACTGGCGCCCCGACCTGGGCGAGTTCGGCAAACTCCATGTCCGCTTCGGCAAGGGCAGCCGCGGCCGCGGTCACAAGCCGCGGCTCGTGCCCGCGATCAACGGCGCCGACAAGCTGATCGACTGGTGGCTGGCCGAAGTCCGGCACCAATACGGCACCGACTACACCAACCCGGATGCACCGATGCTGCCCTCGGAACGGTTCGACGACGACCTCGACCGATGTGGCCGCGTGGGCAGCAACGCACTGCGACGTGGCCTGATGATCCAGGTCGACCGGCTCCTGCCCGCCTGGTCGGGTCAGATGACACCCCACGTGCTGCGGCACTACTGCGCCTCGTCGCTCTACGCCGTCGGCATGGACATCCGAGCCATCCAGGAACTGCTCGGCCACCAGTGGCTCTCGACGACCTCGGGCTACATCCACGTCCGCAGCGAACACATCACCAACGCCTGGAACGCCGCCAACCAGCGCGTTGAAGACCGACTCGGCCTCGCGCCCAGCCGGCCGCACTAACACGACCAGAACGAGAGAGGAGCTGATCAGGATGCAGTGGAACCTGCGCCTACGCGCCGCCGAGCGAGGGATCTGGAAGTCCGCGCAACTGCGCCGCATGCTCGCTGAGGCAGGCGTCGAGATCTCCGCGGGGAAGATGTCGTCATGGTGGGCCGGGACCCCACCGACCATGCGGCTGGAGGAACTCGACGTCCTGTGCGCGCTGCTCGAGTGCACCCCCGACGACCTGTTGACTCCCGAACCCGACAAGGTCGCGGCACGTATCCGCCAGGCCAAGGCAGCGAACGGCGACGGGGACCAGCCCGACCCGAACGGCGGCAGCTCGGTAGTTGCCCCGCGGTTCGGCAAATCTCGCTCCACCCCGCCGTTGTGAGCGGTCTTCGGACCGACTGAGACCTCGACGACGACCCCATGCCAGCCCCCGGGCCCGACGCGCCCCTGCGACTGCCGCCCCGGTGCAACAAGTGCCAGGCCAGCCCGGTCGCATGGACGAGCCCACGCGTCGACTTCTGCTACGACTGCCTGCCCGGCGGACCGTTCACAACCCCGCCATGTCGCTGGTGCGGCACGACCAACGACTACTTCAGCCAGGGCCTGTGCGTGCTCTGCCACCCCCGAAGCCCTCAACGAGCGGGCTCCTGCAAGGGCTGCCTCGCCTGGGGTGTCTACCCGCGCTACAACTGGACCTGCTGGCCCTGTCGCTGGTGGCGCACCCACTACCCCGAAGGGACCTGCGACCACTGCGGACGCCTCGCCCGGATCGGCAACTCCGGTGCCTGCAGGCTCTGCGTCGAGCAAGCCCAGATCACCCAAGAGGCCGGCCGAGCCCTCGACTACGCCGGCGCCAACCAGCACAGCCAGCAGCTGTTCCTTGCCAACATGCTCTTCAAGAGACGCGTCACCCCACGCCTCGCTCCCCAGCCCAGCCTGCGCCGGGGACCCCGCGCCCGCAACGCGAATACCACTCGCGTTCGAACCGGCGACGAGCCATGGCGCAGCCGCTACAAGAACCAGCTGCCCTATCCCGCCGGGACCGGCTTCGACGACGAGGCGTCGGTCCAGCTGGCACTGTTCGACATGGCGCCCGATCCCGAAGCAGTACGACGACGCGCCCTGCTCGAGGACAGCGAGCTGACCCGCTACTGCGCCGCCGTCGTCGACGACCACGCCGAGCGCTACGGCTGGTCCGTACGCCAACGCAACGACGTCATCCGGTCCCTGCGGCTGCTGCAGACGCTGCGTGAGAACCCGACCGCGAAGATCCGCGCCAGCGACGTCCTGCAACTGCCTCGCTACGACGGCAACATCGTCTCCACCATCGACGTCCTCGCCGACGCCGGTCTCCTCATCGAGGACCGCCCCAACCGAGTCGAGATCTACTTCGCTGCCAAGGCCGCCAACTTGCCGCCTCAGATGCGCGAGCAGCTCGAACTGTGGCTCAACGCGATGCTCCAAGGCTCCACACAGGCGCCGCGCCAGGTCCCGCGCGATCCCCAGACGGCCAGGGTTCAGATCCTCGGCATCGTGACCGTCGTCAACACGTGGGTCGAAGCTGGCTACACCTCCTTCGCGCAGGTGACTCGCGCCGACATCGAGCACGCGCTGGAGCCCCTCAACCCAGGCCGGCGTCACGCCGCCGAGCTCGGCCTGAAGTCGCTGTTCAAGACGCTCAAGGGCCGCAAGCTGGTCTTCGCCAACCCGACGCGCGGCATCAAGACCACCACCTTCACAGGCACGATCCCGCTCGCCCTGGACCCGGCCGTGATCCGCACCGAACTGAACCATCCCGACCCGGTGGTCGCTCTGGCGGTCGCGCTGGTGGCGTTCCACGCCCTGACCGGCAAACAGCTGCGGGCGATCAAGCTCACCGACATCGTCGACGGCCGGCTCACCATCGGCGACCGCGTCATCCCGCTCGCCGCACCGGTCTGGCGTGCCTCGAAGATTTCGGACAGTGGACGAATTAGAGTCCATTCCGAAATGGAGGTTGTAGGCAATGAAAGAAAAGCGACGTAAGTTCACGCCTGAATTCAAGGACGAGGCAGTGAAGATGGTCGTGGAGTCTGGTC